>JABBOG010000106.1 GCA_019351975.1 Acidobacteriota bacterium | reverse complement strand
CGGTGCGGGCGTTCGACAACTTCTCAACGGGCAGCCGACGGAACCTGTCGCGGATTATTCATCGGATCGACTTCCACGAAGGCGACCTGAGGGATGCGGATGCTGTGATGCGGGCAACCGAGGGTGTGGACTTTGTGCTGCACCAGGGGGCGCTTCCTTCGGTGCCGCGTTCGGTGAAGGACCCGAGGCCGAGCCACGAGGCGAACCTGAACGGCACGTTCAATGTGCTGGAGGCGGCGCGAGCCTGCGGAGTGAAGCGCGTGGTGTATGCGGCTTCGTCTTCGGCGTATGGGAATCAGCCGGGGTTTCCGCGGGTGGAGACGATGAAACCGCAGCCGATTGCGCCATATCCGGTGCAGAAGCTGGCCGGCGAGCTGTACATGCACTCGTACTGGCAGGTGTATGGGCTTGAGACGGTGTGCCTGCGGTACTTCAATATCTTTGGGCCGCGACAGGTGCCGGATTCGCCGTACTCAGGGGTGATGGCGCGGTTCATCCTGCAGATGATGCGGGGCGAGACGCCGGTGATCTTTGGCGACGGGGAGCAGGGGCGCGATTTTACCTATGTCGACAATGCGGTGAGTGCGAACCTGCTGGCGGTGGCGGCTCCGGCGGAGAAGGTTGCGGGCCGGGTGTTCAATGTGGCCTGCGGTGAGCGGCATACATTGAACGAGACGTTTCGCGTGCTGGCGCGACTTCTTGAGTTTGACGGGGTTCCAAGCTACGGGGCCGTGCGGGCGGGGGATGTGCGCGATTCGCTGGCGGATGTTTCGGCTGCGGCGGAGGCGTTTGGCTATAAGCCGGTGGTGGGGTTTGAAGAGGGGCTGCGGCGAACTGTGGCCTGGTATCTGGACACGATGGGAGAGTAAGGCGATCGAGACTGCGGCCGAAGGTGTGATGATCGAAGCGATGCGGCTGGATGCGTGGGTGGAGCGCGTCCGCAACAGGACGGCGCGCGTAGGCGTAATCGGGTTGGGGTATGTGGGGCTGCCGCTGACACTGCTGTTTGCGGAGGAACGGTTCCGGGTGACGGGCTTCGATGTCGATGCGGCGAAGGTGGAGAGGCTGAACGCGGGGCAGTCCTATATCCATCGGATTGAGCCGGAGCATATTGCGGCAGCGCAGCGGGTGGGGTTTGAGGCGACGACGGAGTTTGCGCGGATCGCCGAGGTGGATGCGGTGCTGATCTGTGTGCCGACGCCGCTCTATCCAGACCATACGCCGGATATGAGCTATGTGGTCGCGACGATGGAGTCGCTGGCTCCGTACCTGCGGGCCGGGCAGCTGGTGGTGCTGGAGAGTACGACGTATCCGGGGACGACGGAAGAGATCGTCGTCACGACGATTGAGCGGCATGGCGCGGAGAAGGGGCTGACGGTGCTGCGCGATGCTGTTGCGGATGCGGCGGTGCTGGATGGGGTGATGGTGGCGTTCTCGCCGGAGCGCGAAGACCCCGGCAATCTGATTACGCCGCGGCGCGATGTGCCGAAGGTGATTGGCGGAGTGGACAGGCGGGCGTCTGCGGCGGCGGCAGCGCTTTATGGGGCGATCTTTCATCGGACGGTACCGATGAGCTCGCCGGCGGCGGCGGAGATGACGAAGCTGCTCGAGAATATCTACCGCTCGGTGAATATTGCGCTGGTGAACGAGATGAAGCAGGTGGCCGAGCGGATGGGGCTCGACATCTGGGAGGTGATCGCTGCGGCTGCGACCAAGCCGTTCGGGTTTCAGGCGTTCTATCCTGGGCCTGGTGTGGGTGGGCACTGCATTCCGGTCGATCCGTTCTACCTGAGCTGGAAGGCGAAGCAGTTCGGGATGCAGACGCGGTTTATCGAGCTGGCCGGAGAGGTGAATGAGGCGATGCCGGGGCATGTTGTGGCGACGGTCGAGCGGGCGCTGGTGGAGCGCGGGCAGACGCTCGCTGGGGCGAAGGTGCTGGTGCTGGGTGTGGCGTACAAACGCGATGTGGATGATCTGCGCGAGTCGCCTTCGCTGACGGTGATCGAGCTGTTGCAGCGTGGCGGGGCGACGGTTGCCTATAACGATCCGTTCTTCGAGACGGTGGGTCATGGGCGGAAGTACGACCTCGAGATGCGCTCGACGCCGCTGGAACAGGTGGGCGAGTTCGATTGCGTTGTGATCGCGACCGACCACTCGGTCTACAACTATGAGGCGATCGTTCGCGAAGCGCGGCTAGTGGTAGATTCAAGGAACGCAACCAGAGATGTCCGTTCGGCTAAGGTGGTTCGCTGCTGAGGCGGGTTGAGGGGTGCGGTGGCGTGTGTCGGCTTGCTGCCTGTTTCCGCTGATTTGGCTTGCGTTTTGTCGTTGGCATGGATGTGACCGCAGAGTTGCCTTGGCTTCGATGAAGACGTTCTAATCCTGTTCTGAAACTCCATCTGTTCTGCACTGTTCTTTTCCCTGCGATCTGCGTTGACTGACCCGGATTTCGCTTGCAGCATCGAGGTAGATGCTTCGGGTGAACCACCGCATCGTCGAACCGTATGGATACTGTGCTGCTGCGCTCTTCTGCTGATGGACCTCTGCCTGGCTGGGATGGCAATGCCCTTCTGCGGCTGCTCGTGCTTACTGTGTTGGTGGTGGGTGGGAACGGGCTGGCCGCTCAGGTGGTGCAGGCGACGACAGGGAGTTTAAGCCAGAGGGCAGACCATCGCTTGCAGGCACGACGGTTCCTGGCTGGCCGGACGACGGCTCGTGGCGGCACGGCTGCTGCTGCATTGGACGCGGCAAGACGACAGCATCAGGCGATGGTGGTTGAGCGGCAGGTTCGGCTGGCTGGCGCTTCGCTAGGCTCGGGTGAGGGCTCGGCGGCGCGCTCGCCTGTAGCGAATACGCAGCCCGCTTCCTTGAGCGCTCGATGGCAGGCGGTGGGACCGGCACAGGTGGCAAGTCTTGCCTATGGTGCGGTGACTGGGCGCGTGACCTCGATTGCAATCGACCCGGGCGATACGACGGGCAATACGGTATATGTGGGCACGACGGGCGGCGGGGTTTGGAAGTCGACGAATGCGGCGGGGCCGGCGGCGAGCGTGAGCTTTGTGCCGCTGACGGATACGCTGGCGGCTTACAGCCCGAAAGCGGGGTCTCCGGTGAAGAGTGCTTCGTTGAGCATCGGCGCGTTGAGTGTGGCGCCGGGTGGATCGCCGGGCGTGGTGCTGGCCGGTACGGGCGACCCGAACGACGCGACGGACTCCTACTATGGTGTGGGGATTCTGCGGTCGGCGGATGGCGGGCTGACGTGGACGCTGATTCAGCAGTCGCTCGATGGGGCGGCGGGCAATCACACGTTCTTTGGGCTGGGGTTCGCGGGGTTTGCGTGGAGTACGGCGACGAGTGGGCTGGTGGTGGCGGCGCTGTCGGACTCGGCGGAGGGCACGATTGTGAACGCGGAGGACGCGGTGAACAGCGTTCGCGGGCTGTATTACTCGACCGACGCGGGTGTGACGTGGCAGATGGCGACGATCATGGACGGCGCGCAGGTGGTGCAGCAACCTCTGCCGACCGGTCAGGATGCGGGTGGCAATGCGGCGACGGCGGTAGTGTGGAACCCGGAGCGGCAGATGTTTATCGCAGCGGTGCGATACCACGGGTACTACCAGTCGACCGATGGAATGACGTGGAGCCGGATGGCTGCGCAGCCCGGCTCGGGGCTGACTGCGGCGGCGTGCCCGACCTCGCCAGGGACGACGGGGAGTGTGAACTGCCCAATCTTTCGCGGGGCACTGGCGGTGCAGCCGACGACGGGCGATACGTTCGCGTTTACGGTTGCGGCCAACCATGCCGACCAGGGCATCTGGCAGGATGTGTGTGCGCTGGCCGGGTCCAACTGTGCTTCGCCTGCTGTGAGTTTTGCGAACAGGTTGAATGCTGCGCCGCTTGAGACCTCGGGCGCTATTCCGCAGGGCGACTACAACCTTGCGCTCTCTGCGGTGGCGAGCGGGACGGATACGCTGCTGTTCGCCGGTACGGTCGATCTCTTTCGCTGCTCGCTGGCTGGCGGGTGCGTCTTTCGCAATACGACGAATACGGAGAACGGGTGCAGCTCGCCGGCGAAGGTGGCGCCTGCGGAGCACGCGATTGCAACGCTTGCGAACGGTGGTCCGCTGGTGTTTGTCGGCAACGATGGCGGGCTTTGGCGCTCAACTGATGGTGTGAATCAGCAGGGCAGCCCGTGTGCGGCGACGGACGCGGCACACTTCGACAATCTGAACCCGGCGCTGGGCTCGCTGGCCGAGGTGGTGAGCTTCGCACAGCACCCGACGGACGCGAATACGTTGCTGGTGGGGCTGGGTGCGAATGGGACGGCTGGGACGGCTGCGGCGACGACCGATGCGCTTTGGCCGCAGCTTGCCTCAGGCGAGGGTGGCACGGTGGCGATCGATCCGGTGACGCCGACGAACTGGTATATCTCGAATGGGCCGGGGGTGACGCTGAACTATTGCGCCGGCGGTGCGAGCTGCCTGAGTGCGGGGTTTGTGGGGACGCCGACCGTGGGGAATGCCCAGGTGGCTAACGATGCTGCGGTGTTGGACGCGCCGTGGCTGCTTGATCCGGCTGAGCCGACGAGTGTGGTGATCGGGACGTGCCGGGTGTGGCGCGGCCCGGCTGAGAACGGTGGCCAGTGGACTGCGGCGAATCTGCTGAGCACGGAGCTGGGCAGCACGCTGGATGCAAGCTGCACGGCGGCGAATGTGTTGACGCGGTCGCTGGCGGTGGGCGGGGTGGCGAGTGCGACAGGGACGGTTGCAAACCGGGGATCGGCTGTGCTGTATGCGGGCATGGCGGGGACGCTCGATGGCGGCGCGGGGCTGGCGGGCCATCTGTTCAGCACGACGACCGGAGGGACGGATTCGGGGACGACACCGTGGGTCGATCTGGCGACGTCTCTGGTGGTGAATGATACGGCGGACAGTGAGGTCTTTAATCCTGGGGGATTCGATATCTCGTCGGTGGTGGCTGATCCGCATGATGCGACGGGCGCGACGGTATATGCGACGGTGATGGGCTTTGCGGGCAATGGCGTGAATGCGCCGCATGTGTACCGCTCGACCAATGGCGGCGGCGTGTGGACGAACATCAGCAGCAACCTGCCGGGTGCACCGGCCAACGCCGTGCTGGTCGACCCGAACGACGCGAACACGGTGTATGTGGCGATGGACACGGGCGTGTATGTGACGACGCAGGTTG
>JABBOG010000050.1 GCA_019351975.1 Acidobacteriota bacterium | reverse complement strand
GTAGATCTCGTGGAAGTTCGCGTCAGGATCACTGTCTGAGCAACATGCGGAAGCGTAAGCTCCTGCTGCAACGCTGCAGCAGCTGCGGCGAACGACGGCACCCCTGGAGTTATGTCGAATGGAATGCCCAAACGCTCCAGCCGTCGCGTCTGCTCGGCCAGCGTACTCCAAATAGACAAGTCTCCCGAATGAACGCGCGCAACATCAACACCCTTGTCATAAGCATCGCGAATCTCAGCGACAATCTCATCAAGATTCATCTCGGAGGTGTCCACCACCCGAGCTCCAGCCGGAGTATGCTCAAGAATCTCCTTCGGCACCAGCGACCCGGCATACAAACACACTGGCGAGTTACGTATATGATCACGGCCTCGCACCGTGATCAGATCAGCGGCTCCCGGTCCCGCGCCCACAAAGTGCACCATCATGCGAGTACCCCTGCGCACATGACCGCCACAGCGCACGTACAAAGGCGCCCCTTCGTCTTCGGCATCACAAGCTGCGCCTCCGGCCCCAATGATGCCAGTGCTGCTGCTTCCGCAACGTTTGCAGTCCGCGTCGTAGCAAGTGCACGTGAAGACTGCGTCGTCACAGCCTTAATGCGGGCTAACTCAGCGGCCGGAAATACCTGTAGTCTAAGCCCCAGCTTCTCCGCAACCAGTCCTCCAATACAGGCTCGGCGGTCAAGCGTAGCAAGAATCGCGCCCGACGGCACCCGCTCAACTACCTCACGGATGAGATCAAGAATGTCCTCGCTGGTCGCCCGCGTGGAGCATCCAAATCCAATCGCAAATCCATCCTCTACGCTCGAATGCATCATGGCTTCGTCACCGTCCACTGCGTAATCGGCATCATCGGCCGCCATCCATAAGCACCGCCAACCGCATCTGCTCGCGAAACCATCATACGCATCAAATCTCCCCCATACATCGCGTGTCGCGCGATAAGAACAGCTTCGCTCTGCAACGTCACCGCATTCGCAACCAGCCGTCCGCCACCCGCAAGCCTCTCCCAACAGCCGGAGAACAACGCTTCATTACTTACATCGCCCCCGATAAAAATCGCGCCCGGAGACTCCACATCCGCAAACGTATCCGGCGCACGGCCCTCAACGATCTTCAAGTCCCCCACGCCGAGCCGCACAGCATTCTCCCGAATCCTGGCCGCTCGATCCCCTCGAAGCTCAAACGCGATACAACGACACGTTCTGTGCATCCGCATCCATTCAATCCCTATAGACCCGCTCCCCGCACCAACATCCCACAACAATTGGCGAGGCATCGGAGCCAGCCGAGCAAGAGTTACCGCACGCACCTCTCGCTTCGTAATCTGCCCGTCACTCTCGAACGCATCCTCCGGCAAGCCGGGCGCAGTTGAAAGTTGCATACCGCCCACATCCGAAATGCACTGTAGCGCGATCACATTCAGCTTGCCACGCTGCGTCTCCGGCCACTTGGCTGCAATCTCCGTCGTCACCTTCTCCGACCCGCCACCCAGCGACTCAAACACCGTCATCACGCTCAATCCATATCCATGCCGCGTCAAAAGCCGCGCCACACCCAACGGCGTCTCCCCATCCTCAGAAAAAACAACCAGCCGCTCCCCAGGACAAACATTCCTCAGCAACTCTTCTATCGGACGATGTACCAGCGACACCAGCGTTGTCGTTGCAATCGGCCATCCCAGTCGAGCACACGCCAGTGAAAACGCCGAGACCTGCGGAACCACACGAAATTCCTCGACCGACAGCTCTTTCGTCAACGTGACACCCACCCCGTACAGCATCGGGTCGCCGCTCGCAAGCACCGTCACCGTCGTCTTTCCACGAAGCTCTTCCAAAATGTACTGCACCGCTGAAGCCATTGGCGATGGCCAGCACACACGCTCCGCCATGCTACCTGCTGCAGGAATCAGCGCCACATGACGGCTGCCGCCATAGAGCATCGTCGCAGACGCAATCGCCCGCTTAGCCTCCGCGTTCAAGCCGTTGTAGCCGTCTTCACCAATGCCAACGATCCATAGCCAGGGCCTCACCGCCATCATCCTTCGCAGCCCCCGCCCGCATAACTACGCGGGGTGTAAATCAACTTCTTCCCACCAGATAATGCGATTTCGCGTGTCATTGACGAACCAACCAGCACAATCGTCTGCATATCCGCCATCGATGGTTCGAAGTGTTCCAGATCAGTGACGATGACCTTTTCATCTGACCGCCCCACACTCCTCGCAACCACCACAGGCGTCTGCGGTCCGCGATACCTCGCAACAATCGAACGCGCCTCAGCCAGTTGCCACAGCCGCTCTGACGAGATCGGGTTGTAGATCGCGATCGCAAAATCCGCCGACGCAGCAGCCTCCAGCCGTTTCACCACAATCTCCCACGGCTTCAGCCGGTCCGAGAGCGACAGCACACAGAAGTCATGACCCAGCAGCGCTCCCGTTCGCGACGCCGCCGCCTGCATCGCTGATACCCCAGGAAGGATCCGAATATCAAGCTCGCGCCATAACTGCGGCCCACCGTCCACGCACTCCAGCACCGCGGCCGCCATCGCAAAGATACCCGGATCACCCGACGACACAACGCACACACGTCTGCCCTCGGCTGCAAGCGTTAGTGCAAGCCTAGCGCGATCCGCCTCCACTTTGTTATCCGATCCAAAACGCCGCTGGCCCGACCGCACAGGCACACGGTTCAAGTACGTGTGATACCCCACCAGATCGGTCGCATCCGATAACGCCTGCTGCGCCTCCGGCGTCATCCAACCATCCGCGCCAGGCCCAAGACCCACCACCGAAATCCATCCCCCACCGCGAACCGTCTCCTCACGCTCCGCCTGGCTCGTATCAGGAATCAGCATCAGCGAAAAATACGGCACGTCCATCGGATCGACTTCGCAAAGTGGAACAATGCGCTCCCGGCTCATCGTCGCTCGCTCAATAAACAATGCGCGATCGGCAAGTCCCGCAGCATCAACCGCGCGCTTCACCTTTGCAAAGTTTCTCCCCAGCTTCATAATCGCAAACGCGCCCGGTTGACGCAGCTTCGCCGTCAGCACATCCTCCGACAATGTCCCCGGAAGCACCGTGAACGCAGTGTCCCGGCGCACCAGCGGCGTTCCCAGCCGCGCCGCCGCCCCCATCACCGACGGCACACCCGGAATCACCTGCGTCTCAAACCTGTGCGCCAGCCGATCATGCAAATACATATACGAGCCATAGAACAGCGGGTCGCCCTCGCACAGGATTGCCACATCGCGTCCACACGCTAGATGCCCTGCAATCTCCTCCGCCATACCATCGTAAAACTGCGACATCGCCACCTCGTAACCTCCCGGGTGGTCCGTCGTTTCCGTCGTCATCGGGTACACCATCGGCATCTCAATCTGCCCATGAACAAGCTCTGCTGCAACCACTGCGCGAGCATTGCTTTGTCCGTGTTGCGCGCAGGGATAGGCGATCACGCCCGCCTCGCGCACCACGCGCAGCGCCTTCACCGTAATCAGTTCGGGGTCGCCCGGCCCAACGCCAACACCGAACAACTGCCCCACACGCGCATCTGCGCTCATTCGTCCTCACTCGCCAGCGCATTCACCGCCGCCGCTGCAATGGCGCTGCCACCTCGCCTCCCATGCACCGTCAAAAACGGTATCCCAAACGCATTCGTCGCAAGCGCTGCCTTCGATTCCGCCGCACCAACAAATCCCACAGGAATACCCACAATCAGCGCCGGATACAAAGACTTGTTCTCCCCCGCCGACCCGAGCAATTCAAGCAGATGAAAGAGCGCCGTAGGCGCATTCCCAATCACAACAACCGACCCCGCAAGTCGATCCCGCCACAACTCCACAGCAGCAGCACTGCGCGTCGTCTGCAACGTCGCCGCAATCTCTGTCGTCCGCTCATCCCGCAGTGTGCAGATCACCTCATTACTCGACGGCAGCCTTGCTCTCGTGATTCCATTCGCCACCATCATCGCATCGCAAAGCAGCGGCGCACCCTCGCGAAGCGCCTTTACACCCACAGCGGCGGCATCCTCGGAAGCTTCCACATACCGCGGCAAATCTGTCATGCCGCAGGCATGAATCATGCGAACAACCACGCGCGCCACGTCCGGCTGAAATGCCGACAGATCAGCCTCTCTCCGAATGATCGAAAATGACTCGCGATAGATGGCCGCGCCATCTTTGACATAACTCATCGTGCAACAACCTCAGCGCTCAAATTCCGGTGCAGCGCAGCCACAGTGTCAATAGCCTCTGCCGAAGAGCAATCCTGCTCTACCACCTGACCGCCAACGATCAAATTGTAGCCTGCCTCCGTCGCAATCAAGTCCGCGCTGGCCCCCTGCCGTCGCGCGCACTGCTTCTCACATCCTGAAACATTCACAGTCCAATCCTGCATCACAGCGCCCCCCGCAAGCACCCCTGCAAGCCTCACCGCATCACCGCGCACATCCGCCAGCGCAGCATCACAACCCTCACTGCCGGCACACGCAGCAATACCCTGAAACCCATCCGCTCCATCAAGCAGTAATCCCAACCCATCAAGCTTGCGAACAACTCCCTCCACCCCACGCACCGGCACGGAGGCCACCACGAAACCACGCCACGAAGCCAACCGAAGATCTCCGCCGCACCCATCAACGATCTCCGCAACTCCCTCCGCCTGCGCCGCAGTCATCCTCCCAAGCGGCACACACGGAACAACACTCACGCGCTCACCTTCCGACGTCGCACGCACACCATACGGCACCGCATCCACAGCAGCCCCCAACCCTTGCCCTGCAAAAGGTCTAAGCCACTGCTGTAGAGCATCCTTCATCCGCTCCAGTCCACCGGCAACTCCCAACACACGCTTCATCCGCGCCGACACACCAAATGCAGCAGCCAGCTCCAGGCATGTATTTGCCGCGCACAGCATCACATCAACGGCGTCTTCCGGCAGCACCGCACATCCCACAGCATCGCCTGCCAACGAGAGCTCCAGCAACGCCATCTCTCCCACCCGCACGGCACTCAGTCCGACATCATCGCGCTCGCGGCTAAACCGCCTGCTGCCCCCATAAACTCCAAAGCCGAACTTCGGGTGCAGCGCCGCCAGCGCATCATCGAGCCGCAGTCGTCGATCAAGCTCCAGGAGCAGCGGTCGCGGATCCATCAACTCCGTCGCATCCGCCCCCGCCAGCGGGCTCGTCACAAGGTTGCGCACACGATCATGCTTCGCCGACGGAAGCAGCCCAACCGACGTGAGCCCCTCTACAACACCACCAAGATCGTCAGCGCCAACCCCTCGAAGCTGCACATTCGCTCGTGACGTAATCTCCAACCACCCATCGGCAAACTCTCCTGCGAGCGTCGCGATCCTCCGCAACTGCTCCGCGCGCAGCAAACCGCCCGGCACCCGTATACGCAGCAGCAGCCCATCTTTTGCCGGAACCGCATGCAGAATACCCGGGCAAAACACTGCTCCGACCCTCATCACGCGCCAACCTTGTGGTCAGTCGCAGCCATCATCGATATCAATCCGAGCAAGTGCACCTCATCATCAACCAAACGTCCAAGCTCGAACCAGAACCACCGGCTCCGCCTCTCGCGCACCAGAATTCAAGTCTTTTGCCCCGACAGTTTTCCCAACGGACCGTAATTCGCGCTCCATCACGACAAGCCTGCGCGCGCATCCTCCGAACGCTTCCGACAGCAACGAGGTCCATCCACGAAACACAACGGCAGGCCGCTGCCGCGCTCCGTCAGCTTCCACGCACGCTTCTCTGGACCCGCGGAATCTTCCCTTAATCTATCAGACCATCCCATCTCCCCGCTCCGCCACCGTGGTACAACTGAGTCAGACCCAAGGTGCCCGCAAGGGCTGAAAAGGGAAGTCCGGTGCAATACCGGTGCGGTCCCGCCACTGTAAACGAAGTTCAAGCCTCCACGCACATCCACTCGGAAGCACTCCGGGGAAGGAGGAGGCCCGGCGCCACACCCTCTGCCGCTTCGAAGCCAGGAAACCTGCCCGGGGATCATTGCACTTTCTGCGGAGAACAGAAACCATGCGCCTGACCCGTCACCCATCCCGCCACTCGTCCATCTTCCTTGCTACTCCCGCGCTCCGGATCGGTGCCTGACATGGCCGACTCCTTCCGCCAACGCGTCGTCCGCGCCGATGGCCGCGCCTTCAACATCGTCCAGCACCGCGCTCACCTCACCTACTGCTACTCCGGCTGCTGCTGCGGCATCACCGAGCGCGGCTACGCTGCCGTTCCCGTCGACGTCTACACGCAGGAGTGGCTCAGCCGCAAGATTCGCCAGCACGTCCACCTCACCAAAGGCGGCTGCCTCGGCCCCTGCGCTCTCGCCAACGTCGTAAGCCTCGTCTTCGATGGCCGGTCCGTCTGGTTCCACTCCGTCAACAGCCCCTGGCAGGTCCGTCAAATCTACGACTACATTGACGCCATGCTCGCCGCCGACCGCTTCCTCCAACCCCCATCCGAGCTCAGCGAGTTCATCTTCAACTACTACGACTGGGACGTCCGCAAGCCAGACACCCTGATCACCGCGGCCAGCCTCACCAACCCCGCTCCCGCATCCAACGGCTCCATCATGCTTCTCTCGCATGCCGACACCGATCTCCTCACTCTCATCAGGGCCTCCGAACTCCTTCCCAAAGAGCTCCTCGTCAGCGCCTTCTCGCTCAACGCCCTGCGCAACGAAGATCAGCTCACCGTCATGATCAACGGAGAAATGGCCAAGGCGCGCGTCATCATCGTGCGCTGCCACGGCCCTCTCAGCTGCATCCCAGGCTTCGACCGTCTCCGCACCGCCTGCATCGAACGCGGCCAGTCCCTCGTCCTCGTCAGCGGATGCGGCGAAAACAGCTCTGAGTTCTCCGAAACCATCAACATACCCTCCGACGTCATGCAGCGTGCCTCCGAGTACCTCAACCTCGGCGGCGTTCAGAACTTCGCCGAACTCTTCCGCTTCCTCTCCGACCGCCTCATGCTCACCGGATACGGCTACGCCCCCGCCGCTCCCATGCCCGAGCACGGCATCTATCTCCCCGACACTCCCTCCGCCACCGATCAAGACTGGGAGCGTCAGGCAGACCCCGCCAAACCCACCGTCGCCGTCCTCTTCTATCGTGCGCATCTCATGAGCGGCAACACCGCCTTCATCGACGCACTCTCCGCTGCGCTCGAAGCCAAGGGCGTCAACCCGCGCTGCATCTTCACCTCCAGCCTAAAAGCCAAAGAAGACGGACGCCCCGCCGTCTTCAAGCTCATCGAAGGCCACGCCGATGTCCTCATCACCACCCTCTCCTTCGCCCTCGGCGAAGTCAACACCGGCTCCATCTCACAGCCCGGCGAAGCCATCTCCTCCTTCGAGAAACTCGGCATCCCCATCGTTCAGGCCATCGCCTGTCAAATGCCGCAGGGCGCGTGGGAAGGCTCCCGTCGCGGCCTCAACGCCGTCGACACCGCCGTGAACGTCGCCATCCCCGAGTTCGATGGCCGCATCATCTCTGTTCCCTTCTCCTTCAAAGAACGCAGCAAAAACGGCAGCGAAAGCCTCTATCTCGCCAACCACGACCGCACCGCGCGCGTAGCCGGAATCGCCGCGCGTCTCACAGCCCTGCGCAGTAAATCCAACCCCGACAAGCGCATCGCCTTCGTCCTCACCAACTCCGCCGCCAAAGCCTCACAGGTCGGTGGCGCCGTCGGCCTCGATACTCCCGCCAGCCTTCTCACCACGCTCCGCGCCATGCGCGCTCGCCGTTACACCATCGCCACACTGCCCGAAACCTCCGATGAGCTCATGCAGCATCTCCTCGGCCGCGGCACCTACGACAACAACTATCCCCTCGACCCCGCGCGCGCGCTGCGCTTCTCCCGGTCCGCATACCGCAACCTCTACGCAGCCTTTCCCGAGCGTCCCGCACGCCGCATGCAGGACTTCTGGGGTCAGCCTCAAGATCACGGCCCCAGCATCAAGCCCGCAAAAAAGACCGACAAGAAACTCCTCCCCACCATCGCCGGCAAAGTCATCTCCATCGAAGAAGAAGAGCCATGGGGCGACGACACCGACTACCTCTTCGCCGCCATGGATCTCGGCAACGCCCTCGTCGCGCTCCAGCCGCCGCGCGGCTACGGCATCGATCCCGACGCCATCTACCACACCCCCGATCTCCCCCCCACGCACCACTACACCGCCTTCTACCGCTGGCTCGCCACGCCACAATCCGAAGGCGGCTGGGGCGCCGACGCCATCGTCCACATGGGCAAACACGGCACCCTCGAATGGCTCCCCGGCAAAGGCATCGGCCTCTCCGGCGAATGTTTCCCCGACCTCCTCCTCGGCGACATGCCGCTCGTCTACCCTTTCATCATCAACGACCCCGGCGAAGGCAGCCAGTCCAAGCGCCGCGCCCACGCCGTCATCGTCGATCACCTCACACCTCCCATGACCTCCGCCGAAACCTACGGCCCCCTCGCCGAACTCAACCAGCTCGTGAACGAGTACTACGCCGTCGAAAAGCTCGATCCTGTCAAACTTCCCTACCTCCAGCAGCAGATCTGGCAGCTCGTCGAAAGCACCAACCTCAAAGCCGACCTCGACCTCAAAACCATGATGACCCGCGAGCGCGGCGACCACAGCCACGAGTGGGACGACACCCTCACCCCCGAAGGCGTTCCCACGCAGCTCTCCACCATGAACGGCAACGAAGTCGCTCATCTCATCGAAGACCTCGACGGCTACCTCTGCGAGCTCGGCATGGCTCAAATCCGCGACGGCCTCCACATCCTCGGCCAGATGCCCCCGCTGCCCGACATGCTGCGTTCCCTCACACGCCTCGCCAACGCCTCCGCTCCAAGCCTGCAGGCCAGCCTCGCCTCCGCCTTCGCCCTCGATCTCACCACACTCCTCGACACGCCCGGCGAGCGCATCCAACCCTCCCGCGAGCTCCTCAATCAGCCCTGCCACACCCACGCCGACGCTCTCGAAATCCTCGACCGCGCCGCCCTCGACCTCTACACCATGCTCGAAACCTTCGGCTTCCGCAGCGCACTCATCAGCGACGTTCAGCGCGCCGTCCTCGGCCTCGAAACCCCAGCCATCGCAGCCGCTCTCACCTTCGCCTGCGACGACCTCGTTCCCAAACTCGAACAGTCCGGCGACGAGATCAAGCACCTCCTCGACGCCCTCGAAGGCAAATACATTCCCGCAGGCCCCGCCGGCGCTCCCACCCGAGGCATGGCGCACATCCTCCCCACCGGCCGCAACTTCTACGCCGTCGATCCACGCGCACTTCCCTCGCAGGCCGCATGGCGCGTCGGCCAGCAACTCGCCCGCGAAGCCGTCGCCCGCTTCCACAAAGAAGAAGGCAAGTACCCCGAGATGATGGGCCTCAGCGTCTGGGGCACATCGCAGATGCGCACCCACGGCGACGACATCGCCCAGGCCTTCGCCCTCCTTGGCGTCAAGCCCCTCTGGAACCCCCAATCACGCCGCCTCGAAGGCATCGAAGTCATCCCCCTCACACAGCTCGGCCGCCCCCGCGTCGACGTCGCCCTCCGCATCAGTGGCTTCTTCCGCGACGCATTCCCCCACCTCATCGACATCTTCGACGAAGCCATCTCCACCCTCGTCGAACTCGACGAACCCCTCGACCAGAACTTCCCCCGCAAGCACTATCTCGCCGATCTCGCCACCAAACACGACATACCCGTGCACGAGGCCGAAGCCCAGGCCCGCTACCGCATCTTCGGCTCCCGTCCCGGCTCCTACGGCGCAGGAATTCTTCCGCTCATCGAAACCGGTAACTGGAAAGGCGACGACGACTTCGCCCAGGCCTTCCTCACCTGGGGCGGCTACGCCTACGCCAAAGGCTGCGACGGCGTAGATGCCCAACCCATCTTCACCGAGCGCCTTAAGTCCATCCAGGTCGCCCTGCACAATCAAGACAATCGCGAGCACGACATCTTCGACTCCGACGACTACTTCCAGTTTCACGGCGGCATGATCGCCTCCATCCGCGCCCTCACCGGAGCCCAGCCCAAAGCCTACTTCGGCGACACCTCTCGCCCCGACTCCGCACAAGTCCGCGACCTCCGCGAAGAGGCCCTGCGCGTCTACCGCTCCCGCGTCGTCAATCCCAAGTGGATCGAATCCATCCAGCGCCACGGCTACAAAGGCGGTCTCGAACTCGCCGCCACCGTCGACTACATCTTCGGCTTCGACGCCACCGCACACATCGCTCCCGACTTCGTCTACGAAGGCCTCGCCGAGCACTACGCCCTCGATCCCGCCATGCGCGACTTCCTCGCCCAATCCAACCCCTGGGCTCTCTCTGCCATCGCAGAGCGCCTCCTCGAAGCCGCGAAGCGCGAGCTCTGGGAGCATCCCGCACCGCACACTCTCGACGCCCTCCGCGGCGTCCTCCGCGACGCCGAAACCCTGCTCGAAGCCCAGGGCGAGACCAAACCCGAGGTCGTCCATTGAGGCCGCCCGCATATCCCTTCGCCGCCATCGTCGGCCAGCCCGAAATGAAGCTCGCTCTCCTTCTCGCCGCCGTCGATTGGCGGCTCGGCGTCCTTCTTCGCGGCGATAAAGGCTCCGGCAAAACCACCACCGCACGCGCCCTCGCCGCGCTTCTTCCCTCGCCCGCGCCCTTCATCAACCTCCCCATCGGCGCCACCGAAGACCGCCTTCTCGGCGGCCTCAACCTCGATCGCACACTGAAAGGCGATCCCGTCCTCAAACCCGGTCTCATCGCCGAAGCCCACGGCGGCGTCCTCTACATCGACGAGATCAATCTCCTCCCCGCGCATCTCGGCGACGCTCTCCTCGACACCGCCGCCAGCGGCATCCACATCGTCGAGCGCGAAGGCCTCAGCGCCACCCACCCCGCCGCCTTCATCCTGCTCGGCAGCATGAACCCCGAAGAAGGCTCCCTCCGCCCGCAGCTCCTCGATCGCTTCGCCCTCTCCGTCACCGTGCACGCTCCACTCGACCCCCCCGAACGCCAGCTCGTCACCCAGCGCCGAATCGCCTTCGAGCGCGACCCAACCCTCTTCGCCAGCGACTGGTCCGAAGCGCAGCACATCCTCCAGTCGCAAATCGCCGCCGCAAGATCCATGCTTCCCACCATCGCTTGCTCCAGCGACATGATGCAGCACATCAGCACCACCATCTGCGACCTCGGCATCCGCTCCATGCGCGCCGATCTCGCCGTCGTCCGCGCCGCCGTCGCGCACGCAGCCCTCTCCGGCGACTCCCACGTCCAGCCCCATCACATCGACGCCGTCCTCCCCCTCGCCCTCGCCCACCGCACCGCCGACAAAAAACGTTCCTCGCCGCCGCCCGCTCCGCAGCCGCACACTCCGCAGCCGACCGACACCAACACCCCCCAACAGCCTCCCCCTCCATCCCAAAACCCAACGCAGGAGCGCATCTTCGCGCCCGCAAACCTCCAAACCCCAACCCTCGACATCCATTCCAACCCAGCAAAAAACACTCCCGGCAGCACACCCTCCAAAGCCTCCAGCACCGGGCCCATCACCGGCACGCGCAAGACCGACATCCCCATCGAACTCGACCTCCGTGCCACGCTCAACCACGCCCTGCTCGAAACCGGCCAGCTACAGCCACGCCTCACCGATCTCCACGAGCGCATTCGCAAGCCCCACACCGGAACTCGCTTCCTCTTCGTCATCGACTCCAGTGGTTCGCACGCCGCCCAGCAGCGCATGCGCCTCGTCAAAGGGGCCATCTCCAGCCTCCTCCATCGCTCCTTCAGGCAGCATGACGAAGTCTGCATGATCGTCTTCCGCGGAACCTCCGCCCAGACCGTCCTCGAACCCTCGCAACGTCTCGCAGACGCTCTCGACACCCTCGAATACCTCCCCACCGGTGGCCGCACGCCTCTCGCCGCCGCCCTCCAGCACGCCCGCGGCTACCTCACCCCATCCACCCTCCTCATCCTCCTCACCGACGGCCACGCCAACGTCGCCCCGCAAAACGGTGACCCCTGGCACGAAGCCCTCCTCGCCGCCCGCCACATCCACACCAGCGCCGTCCTCGTCGATACCGACAGCGCCGCCCAGCAGCACGGCCCCTGCGCCGAACTCGCAAACATCCTCGGCGCACACCACCTCACACTCGCCGACCTCGCCGACCTCGATACCCTTGCCATTCATTTAAAATCGAATCCAGCGCTGTCCTGACGCCACCGCAACGTCCAGCCCACCGCAACATCCCAGCCCCACCGCAAAGAGGAGTCATGAAACCCGCACAGAAAGGAACGGTCTACCTCGTCGGTGCCGGCCCCGGCGATCCCGACCTGCTCACCATGCGCGCCGCCAGCCTGCTGCAAACCGCCGACGTCGTCCTCCACGACGGCCTCATCTCCCAGGAGATCCTCGACCTCGTACACCCCGGCGTCACGCTCACCAACGTCGGCAAGCTCTGCGGCAGACCCAAAATCACCCAGGCCGGCATCAACGCACTCATGATCGAACTCGCCACCACGCGCAACTCCGTCGTTCGCCTCAAAAGCGGCGATCCACTCGTCTTCGGTCGCGCCGGAGAAGAGATCGCCGCCCTTCGCGCCGCCTCCATCCCCTTCGAGATCGTCCCCGGTGTCACCGCCGCACTCGCCGCCGGAGCCGTCCTCGGTCTTCCCCTCACCGACCGCGCCAGCGCCTCCAAACTCATCTTCTGCACCGCCTCTCAGGCCGCCGACAAAATCGGCTCCACTCCCCTCTGGACAGGCCCCATACCCGACGACGCAACCCTCGTCATCTACATGCCCGGTCGCGACCTCGCCCGGATCGCCTCCGAGCTCGCCGACGCCCACGTCAACCCGGACATGCCCTGCTGCGCCATCTCGCACATCGCAACCCCCCGCCAGACCCACATCTCCTGCCGCTTGATCAGCCTCGCGACCCTCCACTGCGGCCCCGCTCCTCTGCTTCTCCTCATCGGGCGCGCCATGGAATCCCTCCTCGACAACGACCCGCCACCGGTCCCATAATCGCACCGCATCTCAGCCGCGTTTCGCATCCAAACAAAGATTCAGTCCCAGAACGGGCGGCCCTGTGCCGCGACGTCGGAGGTTTACTTTGTTCAGGAAGTGGCGGATGGTCGATGAGCTACAAAGCAACCAGCAACAAGACCATCCCCGCATCGCAACCTCGCGCCCCTGCCTCGCGCGCCTCTCCAAAGCCGCGTTTCTCCTTGCATCGATCTTCGCCATCGGCTGCGCAAAACCCTCCCCAAAGCCGCAAAAGCCCATTCCCCTCGTCTCCGCCATCCGGCTCGCACCTCAATCCACGCGTGTCTTCCGCGATTACGTCGGCCGCACCAACGCCTTCCTCACCGTCGACATCCGCCCCCAGATCACCGCTCCCGTCCTCCGCTTTTACTTCCAGGACGGCCAGCAGGTACGCCAGGGCCAACTACTCTACCAACTCGACGCCCGCCCCTTCCAAACCCTCCTCGACGCCGCCACCGCACGGCGTGCCCGCACCGACGCCGACATCGCCCGCGCCACCGCCGAGCTCGCCAAAGCGCAGGATTACGTCCGCCGCTACGCTCCCCTCGCCACCATCAACGCCGTCCCCCGTCAGCAGTACACCGACGCCCTCGCCCAGGCCTCCATCGCCGCCGCACAGCTACAGCAGGCCCAGGCCGACAAGCAGATCGCCCAGGCCAACCTCGAACAGGCTCAACTCAACCTCACCTACACGCAGGTCCGCGCGCCCATCGCAGGCACCGTCGGCATCCGCCGCATGGCCCCCGGAGCCCTTGCCACGCCCACCGACCCAGAGCCCCTCGCTACCATCTCCAGCGCCGATCCCCTCCGCGTCGACTTCTCCGTTTCCGACGCCGACTACCTCAAGTACCTCGCGCCCCAAACCCCTTCATCCCTCCATAATCTCCCCCCAACCACCCGCACCAACAATCCCCGCAGCGTCCAGTGGAAGCTCATCCTCGCCGACGGCTCCGCCTATCCCCTGCCCGGAAAGTTCTACGCACTCTCCCGCGCTGCCAATCTCCAAACCGACACCGTGCAGGTCGCACTCCTCTACCCAAACCCGCGCCACCAGCTCCGTCCCGGCCAATACGCCACCATCCACGCCGACGTAGAATCTCGCCAGAACGTCCTCCTCGTTCCCGTCTCCTCCGTGCGCGTCGCACAAGGCACCCGGATCGTCTCCGTCGTCGGCCCCAACAACATCGTCGCTGAAAAAACCATCGAAACCGAATCCCGCTCCGGCGACGCCTACATCGTCAAAAAAGGTCTCTCCCCCGGCGACATCGTCATCATCGGCGGCGAGCAAAAAGTAAAGCCCGGCGACAAGGTCAAGCCCCAGCTCACCAACCTCTCCGCACAGGACGCCGCCTCATGAAAAAGCTCTCCATCTTTTTCATCGACAACCCCGTCTTCGCCGCCGTCCTCTCCCTCATCATCGTCCTCGCCGGCGCCGTCTCCATCTTCTCCCTGCCCGTCACCGAGTACCCCGACATCACGCCCCCCGAAGTCACCGTCAAAACCACCCTCCCCGGCGCCACCGCCACCGTCCTGCAAGACACCGTCGCCGTCCCCATCGAAGAGCGTGTCAACGGCGCCAAGGACATGCTCTACATGTCCTCCCGTCTCTCCAACGACGGCAGCTACACCCTCCAGGCCACCTTCAAACCCGGCAGCAATCCCGACATCGACGCCGTCGAAGTCCAGAACCGCGTCCTGCAGGCTGAAAGCGTCCTTCCGCCTTACGTCGTGCAGAACGGCATCGTCGTCAAAAAGCGCACGCCCACCACCCTGATGCTCGTCTCGCTCTACTCCCCCAACCGCAGCTTCGACTCTCTCTACCTCAGCAACTACGCACAGATCCATCTCCTCGGCCCCATCCTTCGCACCAGCGGCGTCGGCGACTACGAACTCCACGGCCGCACCTACGCCATGCGCCTCTGGCTCGATCCCCTCCGCATGGCCGGCCTCGGCATCACAGCCGATGACGTCGCCTCCGCACTCACCACCCAGAACACCCAAACCCCGCCCGGCCAGATCGGCGCATCCCCCGCCGCACCCGGCACCCGCGACGCCTACAACGTCGTCGCCAACAACGAACTCACCACCCCCCAGCAATACGAGAACATCATCGTCCGCCAGACCCCCGACGGCTCCATCCTTCGCATGCGTGACTTCAGCCACGCAGACCTGGGTGCACGTGCCACCGGATTGTTCTCGCACATCAACGCTCTTCCCGGAACCTCCATCCAGCTCTACCAGCTCTCCGGCAGCAACGCGCTCCAGACCGTCAGCAAGATCCGCAAGACCATGAAGGGTCTCGCCGCCGACCTCCCCGCCGGCCTCAAGTACGCCGTTACCCTCGACACCACCCTCTACATCCGCCAGTCCATCACCGCCGTCCTCACCTCCCTCGTCATCGCTCTCTTTCTCGTCCTCGTCATCGTCTACCTCTTCCTCGGCACCTTCCGCGCCACCGTCATTCCCATGGTCGCCGTTCCCGTCTCGCTCATCGGCAGCGTCGGCGTTCTCGCCGTCCTCGGCTTCAGCATCAACCTCCTCACCCTCTTCGGCCTGGTCCTCGCCATCGGCCTCGTCGTCGACGACGCCATCATCGTCGTCGAAGCCGTCGAGCGCCACATCGAAGACGGCGACTCCCCCACCGACGCCGCAAAAAAAGCCATGCATGAGGTCAGCCGCGCCATCCTCGCCATCGCCCTCGTCCTCAGCTTCGTCTTCATCCCCATCGCCTTCATCAAAGGCATCACCGGCTCCTTCTATCGCCAGTTCGCGCTCACCCTCGCCTCGGCCATCCTCATCTCCGCCTTCGTCGCCATCTCCCTCACCCCTGCGCTCTGCTCCCTCTTCCTCAAAAAACAAGAGGACGGCAAAGGCCCGCTGCGCTGGATCTCCTCCAAATTCGACAGCCTCTTCTGCCGCCTCGAAACCGCCTACGCCAACCTCCTCCAGCGCATCATCGGCCGCTGGGGATTCGGCCTCATCACCCTCGGCGTCATCGTCGCTTGCGTCACCCTCCTCGCCTTCCGCGTCCCCGAAGGCTTCATCCCCAACGAGGACCAGGGCTACTTCTACATCACCTTGACCATGCCCGACGGCACGCCCCTCGACCGCACCGAGCAGATCTCACGCATCGCCGAACAACGCATCCTCAAGATGCCCGGCGTGCAGTACGTCAGCACCCTCGGCGGCTACACCTTCCTCGAAGACGCCGAGCAGCCCAACGCCACCACCCTCGTCGTCGCTCTCCTCCCCTGGGGTAAGCGCACCAAATCCAGCCTCAGCGTCAACGCCCTCATGCGCCAATCCGCCGCCGAACTCGGCGACATACCCGACGCCGAGATCACCCCGCAGGCTCCCGCCGCCGTCCCCGGCCTCGGCGGTGCCGGCGGCTTCACCTTCGAGCTCCAGGAGCGCGAAGGCCGCAGCATCCAGCACCTCGCCAACGTCGCCGAAACCCTCTCCCGCAAAGCCGCCACCGAGCCCGCACTCGACAGCATCTACAACACCGTCCGCGTCGACGTCCCCCAGATCACCGTCACCGTCGATCGCGACAAAGCCAACTCCCTCGGCGTCCCCATCGACAGCATCTTCAAGAGCCTGCAGATCCAGCTCGGCGGCCTCATCGTCAACAACTTCAACCGCTTCGGCCGTATCTACAAGACCATGATCCAGGCCGACGACGCCTTCCGCTCCAGCCCCGAAGGCATCCGCGACATCTACGTCCGCACCTCCCCCGCCAACGGCTCGCAGATGTTGCCGCTCACCAACCTCGTCAAGCTCGGCACCTCCACCGGCCCCAACGTCATCATGCGCTTCGATATGTACCCCTGCATCGAAATCAGCGGCAGCCCCGCCAAAGGCCACAGCTCCGGCGAAGCCCTCCACACCATGGAAAAACTCGCCAAAAGCCTTCCCCATGGCATGGGCTACGACTTCTCCGGCATGGCCTACCAGCAGGTTCAGGCGCAGGGCAAATCCACCCCCATCTTCATCCTCGCCCTCGTCTTCGTCTACCTCGTCATCGCCGCCCAGTTCGAGAGCTGGCTCACGCCGCTCTCCGTTCTCATCGCTATCCCCACCGGAGCCCTCGGCGTCTATCTCGCCCTCTGGCTCGGCGGTCTCGACAATAGCATCTACGCCCAGGTCGGCCTCGTCACCATGATCGGCCTCACCGCCAAAAACGCCGTACTCATCGTCGAGTTCGCCACCCAGAGCCGCGCGCAAGGCAAGTCCCCTCTCGAAGCCGGCCTTACCGCCGCCAAACTCCGCTTCCGCCCCATCCTCATGACCTCCATGGCCTTCATGCTCGGCATGGTGCCGCTCGTCCTCGCCTCCGGAGCGGAGTCCGTCAGCCGCCGCACCCTCGGCTCCGCCGTCCTCGGCGGCATGCTCATGACCACCCTCCTCACCATCTTCGTCACACCCATCTTCTGGGTCGCTATCGAAACCTTCGCCTCCCGCCACCAAACGCAGCAACCCTCCCACCCCGATCAATCCAATCCACCGCACGCCGAGGGCGCACAGGCATGACCCGCGCTCCCCATCTCTCGCTCGCCCGCTGCATCGCTCTTGGCGCCACCCTCAGCCTCCTCACCGGCTGCACCGTCGGCCCCAACTACCATCGCCCCGCCGTCCCTCTCCCCAGCGCCTACGCTCCCACAGCAGCCCCCGCAACCACATCAGCCGCCAGCCTCGGCGACCTCGCCTGGTGGAACCTCTTCCACGACCCCGACCTCCAGACCCTCATCCGCCAGGCGCTCGCCGACAATCCCGACATCAAAATCGCCGCCGCCCGCGTCGACCTCGTACAAGCCGAATTCCTCGGCCTCCGCGCCAGCTACGAACCCCAGATCAACGCTCAGCTCAACGAAACCCAGCAGCGCATCTCCCCCATCGGCCTCCCTAAGGACCGCACATCCGGTAATCCCGCCGGCAGTGCCACGATCCTCGGCGCACAAGCCTCCTGGGAGATCGACTTCTGGGGCAAATACCGCCGCGCCGACCAGGCCGCCCGCGCCACCATCCTCTCCAGCCACGCCGCCCGCAACGCCGTCCGCAGCTCCCTCGTCGCCGCCGTCGCCACCGCCTACTTCAACCTCCTCCAGCTCGACGAGGAACTCAAAGCCTCCAACCAGCTCCTCACCCTGCACCAGCAAGCCCTCGCGCTCCTCCAGGCCCGCCTCCAGCAGGGCGTCTCCGCTCTCCCCGACGTCCACCTCGCCGAAATCCAGCTCCAGCAGCAGCACCAGAACATCGCCCTCATCCAGCAAGCCATCAACGACCGCGAGAGCGAAATCCGCTCCCTCCTCGGCGAAACCACCGGCCCCATCCAGCGCGCCTCAAGCCTCGCCGCCGAGTCCCTTCCTGCCGTCGCCCCCGGCCTTCCCTCCTCTCTCATCGCCCGCCGCCCCGACATCCAGCAGGCCGAGCAGGACCTCATCGCCGCCAACGCCAACATCGGCGTCGTCAAAGCCCAGTACTTCCCCAACATCGGCCTCACCGCCGGCGGCGGCCTCGAAAGCACCGCCTTCCACAATCTCTTCAGCGGCAACGCCGCCACCTGGCTGCTCCAGCCCGCCATCAACATCCCCGTCTTCACCGGCGGCCGCATCCACGCCCAGATCCTGCAGGCCGACGCCCAGCGCAACATCGCCGCACAGCAGTACGTCGCCACCGTCCAATCAGCCTTCCGCGACGTAGCCCAGGCCCTCACCTACCGCGCCCAGACCGATCAAATCGGCACCCAGCAAGCCACCATCGTCGCCGCCGCGCAGGACTCCTCCACCCTCGCCTCCGCCCGCCTTGACGCAGGCGTCAGCAGCTCCCTCGAAGTCATCCAATCCGACCAGAACCTCATCACCGCCCGCATCGAAGCCGCCCGCATCAAGCGCCAGCAACTCGACGCCGTCGTCCACCTCTACCGCGCTCTCGGCGGCGGCTGGCAGCCCTAAGCAGCCTCCCTTCAAGACCCCCCTTGAAGGGGACGGGCTTCATCCCGTCCGTAACCCCACAAAAGTACGGGCTTAAGCCCCGGAGGGACATGCCTCGCGCTGCATCCCGGCAACCCTGACCGAGCCAGTGCACCCCAAGTCCATGTAGCATGGTCCCGCGCCTTTTCGCACCACTTCGCCGCATCCAAGGAATCGCCTCATGACACGCTGCAACCGAAGGTCCTTCCTGCAAAACTCCGCCGCCACCGTCCTCCTCGGCTCTGCCGCTTTCGCCACCAAAAACCTCTTCGCCTCACTCTGGGGCCTGCCCATCGGCCTGCAGCTCTACTCTGTCCGCGAGATGCTCGCCAAAGACTACGCAGGCACCCTTTACCAGGTCGCCGCCATCGGCTACAAAGAGGTCGAAGCCGCGGGCTTCTACAACCAGTCCCCGCAGCAGGTCAAAGCCGCCATGTCCAGCGCCGGCCTCACCTGCGTCGGCGCGCATTACAGCTACAACGACCTCGCCAAATCCCTCGATCAGACCATCGCCTTCAACCACGCCCTCGGCACCGAGTACATCATCTGCTCCTTCCCCGGCCTCCGCGATCCTTCACGCCTCAAGGACCACTCCTTCGCCACCCAGGTCCGCTCCTTCACCCTCGACGACTACCGCTTCAACGCCGATCAGTTCAACATCTTCGGCGAAAAAGTCGCCAAGGCCGGCATGAAGTTCGGCTACCACAACCACACCATGGAGTTCGCCCCCCAAAACGGCGTCGTCCCCTTCCAGGAGCTCATCCGCCTCACCAACCCCGCCCTCGTCACCTTCGAGATGGACTGCGGCTGGGTCAAGGTCGGTGGCGGCGATCCCATCCAATACCTGCGCCACTACCCCACCCGCATCTCTCTGCTCCACGTCAAAGACTTCAAGCCCACCAGCACACCGGCCTCCGTCGTCGCTCCACCGCCCCCGGCCGAACTCGGCCACGGCACCATGGACTACCGCCCCATCTTCGCCGCCGCCAAAGACACCAACATCAAGCACTTCTACGTCGAACAGGAAGGCTTCGACATGCCACCCCTCGACGCCCTCCGCATCGACTTCGAATATATGAAATCCCTCAAAGCCTGACGCTTCCCGGCAGCACCCATCACGCCCACCACGCCTTCACCGGCGGCTCCTTCAGCACCACCCGAGACAGCATCGCCACCGCCGACGACAGCCCCTCGCCGATCGACGCCAGCGCATCCTCATGCTCAATACTCAACACCGAGTCGTATCCCGCCATCCGCAGCGCCGAAACAATCCGCTTCCACTCCAGCTCATCGTGCCCCCAGCCCACCGAACGGAACACCCACGACCGCTTCTCCATCTCCCGATAGTTCTTCGTATCCAGCACCCCATTCCGGTCGCGCATCGCAGGCTGCATCGCCACATCCTTCGCATGCACATGGAAGATCGCATCTCCGAGCGCCGCTATGACCGTCGGCACGTCCATCCCCTGCCACCACAGGTGGCTCGGATCAAGATTGATCCCGACGGCCTTTCCCGCCTCGCTCCGCAGCCGCAGCAGCGTCTCCGTGTTGTAGACCGAAAACCCCGGATGCGCCTCCAGCGCCACCTTCACGCCACACTCCCCGGCAAACGCCGCCGCATCCTTCCAATAAGGAATCAGCCGCTGCTCCCACTGCCACTCCAACGCCTCCGCATACTCCGGCGGCCAGCTCGCCACCACCCAGTTCGGCGTCCGGTCCTCCGCGCATCCTCCCGGACACCCCGAAAACGTCACTACCACCGGCACCTCCAGCATCTCCGCCAGCCGCACCGTCTTCCGAAACACCGCGTCGTCCCGCCGCGCCATCTCCTCCCGCGGATGCACCGGATTCCCATGGCACGAGAGCGCACTGATCCCCAGCCCCGCATCCCGTATCTTCAAAAGATAGCTCCGCCGCGCGCCCGCATCCGCCAGCAGCCCCTCCAGATCCAGATGGCTCGACCCTGGCCATCCCCCCGTCCCGATCTCCAGCATCTGGATCGCCGGATATCGCCTCAGCTCCATCAACATCGCATCCAGCGACATGTCCTGAAACACCGGCGTAAAAACCCCTAATTGCACCCAACTCCTCCAAATCCCGGCGCAGCCATCGTTATCCCGGCGCAGCCATCGCTCTAGTCGCGCCCCTTCACCCGGTCATACACATACATGTCGCTCGTCGTACCCAGCGCCTCGTTATACAGAATCAGCGCGCCCAGGGCCTCTTTCAACTGCTCATTGAAGTGGTGCAGCGTCCGCAGATGGTCCGCCGTCGCCGGAATCTCCATCATGCTCGTCTGCAGGAATTTCTGATATCCCCTGTCCACAATCCGCGATATCTCGCCATTCAGCACCCATCCAGCCCTCGCCAGCAGCCGTACCGGCGTATGCTTCTCCGTGCTCGGCGCAATCTCCGCCGCACACCCGTCCTTGCTCACCCGGTACGCTCCCGACGCACGATTTGAACCCTCCGTCGCCGGTGAAACATCAAACTTCTCGCCACCCAGTGTGGCCAGCACATCATCAAACGTAGGAACCTTCTTCGCCTTTGCCATATCGTCTCAAATCCTCTGCCGCATGCGTCCTTCTGCAATCCAGTATCGCAGCCCTGCCAGCAAACCATCGCCAGCACACCGCATCGGCTAAACTCAACTAACTGTCGCACATCTCCATACCCCGATTCAACGCACAACGACCCATGCCTGACACCATGACCTCAGCCTCCACCAAGATCCTCGGTACTGCACTCCTCGACCGCATCGGTAACACGCCGCTGATCCGTCTCGATCGCCTCACCGCGCACCTCCCCGGCATCCAGCTCCTCGGCAAAGTCGAGTGGGTCAACCCCGGAGGCAGCGTCAAAGACCGCGCCGCCTCCGCCATCGTCACCGACGCTCAGCGCAAAGGCCTCCTCACCCCCGGCAAAGCCCTCCTCGACGCCACCAGCGGCAACACCGGCATCGCTTACGCCATGCTCGGCTCCGCCATGAACTTCCCCGTCGCCCTCTGCATGCCCTCCAACGTCTCCCCCGAGCGCAAAAACATCCTCGCCGCCTACGGCGCGCAGATCATCTGGACCGACCCCGCCGACGGCTCCGACGGCGCCATCCGCAAAGCCCGCGCCCTCGCCGCCGCCGAGCCTGAAAAGTACTTCTACGCCGACCAGTACAGCAACGAAAACAACTGGCGCGCCCACTACAACACCACGGCCAACGAAATTTGGGAGCAAACAGCAGGTCGCGTCACCCACTTCATCGCCGGCCTCGGCACCTCCGGCACCTTCATGGGCACCACCCGCCGCCTCCACGAACTCAATCCCGCCATCCAGTGCGTCTCCATGCAGCCCGACTCCCCCTTCAACGGCTTCGAAGGCCTCAAGCACATGGCCACCGCCATCGTCCCGCCCATCTACGACCCCAACCTCGCCGACCGCAACATCGACATGCCCACCGAGCGCGCCTACATCACTGCCAGACGCCTGGGCAAGATGCAGGGTCTGCTTGTCGGTGTCTCCGCCGCAGGTGCTGTCACGGCCGCACTCGACATCGCCGAAGAGGAGGCTCGCGCCGGTCGCGAGGCCGTCATCGTCGCCATCCTCTGCGACTCCGCCGACAAGTACCTCAGCGAACGCTTCTGGTCAGAACCCACGGAAGAAGAAGCCGCCGCCGATGCCGTCGACAGCGGCCGCTGGGTAGGTCAACGCGCATGAGCCTTCAACTCTCCAAATCTCTCTACGACCAACTCCGCTCCCACGGCGAAGAAACCTACCCCCACGAGTGCTGCGGCATCCTCCTCGGCAGATCCACCGACAGCGCCGACGGCGAGCCAACCCTCACCGTCCACCACCTCATCCGCGCCGGTAACACCCGCACCGACAGCGCCCACAACCGCTACAACATCGCCCCCCAGGAGCTCATCGCCGCCCAGCGCGAAGCCCGCAAGCAGGGCCTCGACATCGTCGGCTTCTACCACTCTCATCCCGACCACCCCGCCCAGTGGTCCCCCACCGACTTCGCCGAAGCCCACTGGTTCGGCTGCGCCTACGTCATCACCGCCATCGAAAAAGGCACAGCAAAAATCACCAAAAGCTTCCTCCTCACCGGCACCTCCGAAGACACCAAAGCCTTCTCCCCCCAACCCATCCAGCTTCTGTAGCGCAAAGCGGCACGGACAAACCTCTGTCCGCGCCGCTTCTGCCCTCAAGGCCCACATCTGCTGCGACTACTTCACGCCGAAGTTCAGCGACACGATGTACTCCCTTGGCGCACCCGGATCCACCAGCGTGTACCCTCCAAAGCTGGTTCCAAAGTACCCTCCGCTCGTGATGTACGCCGTCGGGTTGTACTCCTTGTTCAGCAGATTCTCCACGCCAAACGATACCGTTACCGGCTTCTTCTGGAACCACTCCGGCAGCAATCCATTCAGCGTCCCGTCCATATTGAAGTTCACGACACCATACCCCGGTACCGTCTGCTCCGTTGGCGCATTCGTCACGTTGGTAAACAGATATCGCTGTCCGACATACTGCCACCACAGCCCTGGCGTTAGGTCAATCTTGTGATTCGACGTCTTCACCACGGATGTCAACCCAAGGTTCGTCGTGTAGCGCGGCGAATTGGAGATCGGGTATCCTCCGTAGTTCGTAGTTGATCCACTCGGTAGATACGAGAGAAAGTAATCGTGCTGAATGATCGCGTTTCCGTGGATCTGAAAGTAGCTCGTGGGCGCGTTATCGAAGTTCAGCGAAATGCCGTTGTACACCGCGGATGCAAGCGCCACCGAAGCGGGCAGCGATACCTGCGCCAACTGCGTCACGATATTGATATTGGTGATTTCATCATGGAAGTACGTCGCATCCAGCGAGCAGGTGCCCATGATCGCCAGCGGACACTTCGTCACCAGAAATCCACCCTCACCATTCACACTCTTGGTAGCCTTCAACAGCGCAATGTTCACGCCAGTCGTTGGCCGGTTCGCACCAAACGCCGAGTCGGTTGGATTCTGGTACGTAATGGCGTAGTTCCCATGAATCGTAAACCAGTCCAGCGCCAGATACTGCACACCCACCGAAGGTGAAAACTCCAGAAAGTTCTTGTGCGTTGCAGGCGCCTGCTCTGGATCGTTCGCAGGATTGCCATTCGGAAACTGCGCCAGTCCATTATTGAAGTAATCCGTGCGGAACAACTGCTCAGCCGCTCCAGGCGTAACAATCAGCTTCTTATTCAAGAGGTCGATACGGTCCTGAAGAAAGAGAAATCCGTAATCGTTGTACAGGTGGTCACTGTTGAAGAAGGAAGGACTGGTGACACTTGTACCCAGCGCAGGATTGAACGTCGCGACCGGGTTCTGATAGTCCCCGTGCATCCAATAGCCGCCGATGGTCACCTGATCGTGGGGCAGCGCCAACACCATGTGCGTATTGTTGCCGATCGTGTTCGAAGTAGGATCATAGTACTCATGACCAACCGGATAGTTGGGACCGTAGAAGTTTACAACCCGATCATGCAGCCGGTATCCATGCCGAAACCACATATCCGAACTCATCGTCAGACGCGGCGAAAGCTGTAAGTTCAGCTTTCCGTAAAGAATATCGCTCTGCGTTTTGATGTGCTTATACCACAAGCTCTCCTGTAGCGAAGAGTAAAACCCGCTCGTCGCCTGGCTGTAATATTGCGCGTTCGCAGGAGCCGGCTCAGGATTGTTTGACTGCTGATCGGGTCCATACAACCCTGCCGTCGTCACAGCGTCTCCGTAGTTGTTATTCGATGCCGGTGTGATCGGCACCAGCGGCAGAAAGTTCGGCCGAAACTCCGTATTGCGCCCGTGATAATATCCGAGGCTGATCGTACCGTTCTCAAACGGATGCTCCACCTTTACAAACGCAGCGTATCCCGAGGATGGCGCATTGAATGTCGGAATGCCCGTCGTTCCTACACGAAACGTGTCGTTCGAAGCATATCCAAATGCCAGCAGACCCGACCACCCCTTATGCAAACCAGTATTCGCAATGAAGTGCGAGATCGAAGTGTTGTAGCTGCCATAATCCGTTCCAAACGCAATCGATGCGCCCGGCGTCAGCTTCGGCTGCGTCGGAATATAGTTCACCGTTCCGCCAATGCTGTCGAAGAACCGGTTCGATGGCGCTCCCGGTCCATAGTCCACATTGATGTCCGAGATCATATCCAGGATCGGAATCTGCGTTGTCTGCCACTGACCGTTATTCGAGATCATATTATTCATCGGTATCCCGTCGAACAGAAACGTGACCCCGTTGCGTAGCGCGTCTCCATTCACGCTCGACCATCCGGCCTTGATGCCGCGCACCACAACCTCACTGCGCGCCGTCGCCGCTACACCACCATATCCATACACAAACACGCCTGGTGCCGCAGTCAACGCCTGCGCCGCACTTCCAAACGGCCCCGCAACCCCCGCAATCTCCTTGCGCGAAATCGTCGCTTGTGTCACCGAAGTCTCAGGAGATCCCTCCGCCGTCACCGTCACAGACTGCGCCACAGAGTTCGTCCTGATCGTCACCTGAAACGACAGTTCCTGACCATTCGTCAGCACGATTCCCTTCTGCGCGTAATCTTGAAATCCATTCATCGTCACCGCGAGATCATACGTTCCCGCCACCAGGTTCGCTATAGTGAACGACCCGTCAGCTCCCGTAAGACTCTTGAGCAAAACTCCGGTTCCTTCGTCCGTGAGCGCCACACGCGCTCCAGCAATTCGTGTTCCTGAAGGATTCGAAACACTCGCACGCAGGCTCGCACTGCCTTGACCGAATGCTGCCACTGTCGCAACGATTTGCAGCAGTGAGAAGCAGACACAGATCTTCATCATCAAACGCATTGTCTTCATGGAACCTCACGGAAAATAACATCAGCTCGCGCAACTTTCTTTCAGAAGTCTGTGCCGCTCTTACAGCAGCCGGCCACAGTGCTTGAGCATGATCAGTATTGTGAGTTGAGCGTTACAAACCATTGAACGCGGCATGAAACATCGTTCAGATACACAACATTGCGCGCAGTCTCCCTCGCACCCGCTATGCGCACTGCACGTCTTCGCCAGCAACACCATCACTCATCGGCTTAAGCGATAATCAATATATGCAGATTCACATCCCCACACCGCTGCGCGCGTATACCGACAAGCATGAGACCGTCTCCGTCGATGGCACCACCATCGCCGAAGCCCTCGCCGCACTCACCGCCGCGCACCCCGCCATGCAGCAGCACCTCTACACACCCGAAGGCAAGCTTCGCTCCTTCGTCAATCTCTACCTCAACGACGAAGACGTCCGCTACCTCCCCGCCAAAGAAGACAGCCCCGTCGCACCCACCGACGAACTCACCATCATCCCCAGCATTGCCGGCGGTACTCCCTCCATGGCCGATGGTTGTTGTCGCTAGCGCGAGAACGCCAACCGCCTCCCCATCGCATCTCCCTCATCCAAAGAATCGGCGCGCGATCACGCGTCATCTCATTCTCGTGTGCCCCATATCTCGCCGTTGAGATGCGGCCACGCCGCTACACTTAAGGACACCATGCCCACCACCACAGAAACCGCCCTTCCCAAGCTCTCCAACGAAGAGATCGCCCGCTACTCCCGCCACCTCATCCTCCCCGAAGTCGGCATGGAAGGCCAGCAGAAGCTCAAAGCCGCGCGCGTCCTCTGCGTCGGCACCGGCGGCCTCGGCGCCCCGCTCGCCATGTATCTCGCCGCCGCCGGTATCGGCACCCTCGGCCTCGTCGACTTCGACGTCGTCGACGAATCCAACCTCCAGCGCCAGATCATCCACTCCCAGGCCACCGTCGGCAAGCTCAAAGTCGACTCAGCCGAGATCATGCTCAACGGCCTCAACAAGAACATCAAAGTCGTCAAGCACAACACCATGCTGACGTCCGCCAACGCACTTGAAATCTTCAAAGACTACGACGTCATCGCCGACGGCACCGACAACTTCCAGACCCGCTACCTCGTCAACGATGCCTGCGTCCTCACAGGCAAGCCCAACGCCTACGGCAGCATCTTCCGCTTCGAAGGCCAGGCCAGCGTCTTCGCCACCGAAGCCGGCCCCTGCTACCGTTGCCTCTATCCCGAGCCGCCACCGCCGGGCCTGGTCCCCTCCTGCGCCGAAGGCGGCGTCCTCGGCATCCTTCCCGGCCTGGTCGGCGTCATCCAGGCCACCGAAGTCATCAA
>JABBOG010000105.1 GCA_019351975.1 Acidobacteriota bacterium | reverse complement strand
TGGAAAAAGAGGACGGCGTCTACCCGATGATCGCCCCCGGCGCAGCCCTCCACGAAATGGTCCGCCGCCCCCACCACAACCCCCTGCTCGAAACCGCGGAGGACGAATGATGCAACACACAATATCGCGCGAAGCTCCGGCAAATATTGATGGATGTGGTTGTCAGCATAGTATGTTTCATGCCCGCGAGCCGCATATTGGAAGTTTTCTGGCCGGAATTTCGACCGAGATGCGGCTTTCTTCTGGACCAAAATCTACATAGGAAGATGCATTTTCGGAATCGCTATGGACTTCAGCATGTAACCAACGATCATCAACAGCGCCAACGGCGCGGCCTCATACCAGCCTAGGGCGAAGCCCTAGGTTCAGACCCACCACAAACCCAAGGGCTGAAGGCCCGACTCATCACCGCTAATCCCAAACATACCGTTCATCGAAGACAACATGATACTTCTCGAAAAACGACCGCATCTCTTCCTGAAAATCTCGCCTGCGGTGATGGGCCTCTTGTCCTTCGATGTATTGAGTCAACGCACTCGCGTCAGATGGGCTCACGGAAAACGCACCATATCCCCTCTGCCACGCGAAGCCTTCCACGCCCTGCGCCTTCATCCACTTGGACGAGTGGGTCTTTATCTCCTCCAGCAGCTTCGCCAGGCTCATCGTCGGATGCAACCGCACGGCCAGGTGAACGTGGTCAGCCATACCTCCGACGCGGAAGCAGTCGCACTTCCTATCGCGCACAACGGTTGCCAGATACGCATGCAGCGGCACTCGCACACTCTCATGCAACAACGGCCGACGATCCTTCGTGCTAAACACAACGTGGACCAGCATGAAACTCAACGACTGGGGCATAATGCGGATTATAAGTCGAGCCTTCAGCCCTCGCGCGCAATGGGCAACAATCCCTGGGGCTTCACCCCAGCCCGGTATCTGGACGCTCCGTTGGCGCTTATCTTCGTCATGAGCTTCACTCTGCTCTCTGGCTGCAACTCCACCCCCATCCACACCACCTCCAACATCACCACTGCCCAGCCCACCACCCAATACCCACCACGCCCCACCACTCCGCCACCACCCTTCCACCTCTTCCACGCCACCAACGGCTCCTTCACCCTCGTCACCACGCCCACCGCCACCGACACCCAAATCGCCGCCATCATCTACCAACTCCGCGACGCCGCCCACACCCACACCTTCGACACCCTCCACATCCCTCAAAAAGCTGTCGACGCCCGCGACCCCATGGTCTGGTTCCACATCTACCGAGGCCCCAAATGTGCCCCTGAAAAATACACCGACGGTAAGCTCCCCTGCGGTGCCAGCTATCACGCCGCCGGAGACTACACCTTCGGCGGCGGCACCCACCACGACTGGGACGACGGCGTCCTCCTCCAACCCACCCCATCCAACCCCGACCACCAAACCGAACTCTGGAACCCCAACGCCCCCTACACCCGCTAACATCGCTCAAGAACGGTACGACACATGAAACCTCCGACACTGCTCCTTCTACTCCTCGCCACTGCCTTCGCAGCGCAATCCACCGCTCCCGCTCAAACGCTCCCAGCCGCATGCGGTCCCTCATCCGTCCACTTCAAAGTGAAGACCTCCGGCAGCGGATCCATTCCTGCCCCTACTGCCGGTAACGCAACCATCGTCGTCATCGAAGACCAACTCCAGCTTCGCCCGGGTCACGTCTCCTGTTTCAGGTGCGCATCCACCATCCGCCTTGGCATGGACGGACAGTGGCTCACCGCCACCCGCGGCTTCTCTCACGCATTCCTGTCCATCCCCGCCGGCGATCACCACTTCTGCGCCGCAGGAGCCGGATACGCCATTTTTCCTCCCCCACTGGATTCACTCATGACGCTCCACGTAGACGCAGGCAAGACGTACTTCCTGCAAACTCGCCTCACGCTCTACTCGGATTACGGTGTCTTCCTCCTCGATCTCTCAAACATCAACGCCGATGAAGGCCTGTACCTAACTGCAACCACGACCCCCACTACCTTCATCCTTAAGAAATAACCATCGTCCTCGCACCGAGCAGTTCCTCGCACCTCAACCAGCTAGCACCTAAGAGCTAGCAGCTAAGAGCCCACCCATGCTCCACACCTTCGTAGCCCTCGTTCAAGACAAACCCGGCGTCCTCACCCGCGTCGCCAGCCTCTTCCGCCGCCTCAACATCAATATCGTCTCCCTCACCGTCGGCGAATCCGAGCGCCCCGACACCTCCCGCATGACCATCGTCTGCGAGGCCCCCGAGAACTCCGCCCACCGCATCCGCGCCTCCCTCTACAAGCTCGAAACCACCGTCGACGTCGACGAGGTCAACCGCTCCGAAGCCGTCGTCCGCGAGCTCTGCCTCATCAAAGTCGCCGCTGGCCCTACCGCGCCGCACGGCCTCCACTCCCGCTCCCAAATCTTCGAGCTCGCACAAGTCTTCCGCGCCCGCGTCGTCGATCTCGCACCCGAGTCCATCATGCTTGAAATGACCGGCAGCGCCAGCAAGATCGAAGGTCTCCTCCAGGTCCTTCGCGAGTCCGGCTACCAGGTCCTCGAAGTCTCCCGCACAGGCCGCATGGCCATGCGCCGCGGACACCACACCACCCGCGTCCTCAAAGCTCTTGGCACAAAGTCAGGTCTCCCATCTACCGATCACGATCCATTACTAGACCCTGACGCGTTGCCTGAGGACGAAACAATTCCTAACCAGTTCGACGAATAAATTCAACCACTTCCCAAAGACAACCCCCAACTCTATCCCTCGCTCTAACAAGGCTGTTACACGGTCGCTAATGCCGTGCGGGCCCTATTACGAACGCTCCCACTCGACATCCTCAGGCCAAAAATCCAAAAGGAGTCACATCATGAAAAAGTACATTGTTCCAGTTCTTAGCATCTCCTCATTTCTCTTCCTCTCAGGTCCCATCTTTGCGCAACCCGTGGCACATAGCCCGGCTTCCTTCATCGTCGCTCCGCAGGCAGCTGGCGGCGGTGCGGCTGGCGGTGGCGCGACAGGCGGTGGTCAAGCTGGTAGCACAGGCGGTGCAGGCGGTATGGGCACCAGCGGCGCAACAGGTGCGGGCGGCATGGGTACCAACGGCTCCGCAGGCGCTGCTGGCGGCATGGGCACCAACGGCGGCGGTATGGGAACCAACGGCTCCGCAGGAGCGAACGGTGGCGGAATGGGCACCAACGGCGCCACTGAAAACGGCGGCGGCATGGGTACCAACGGCTCCACCGGAGCGAATGGCGGCGGAATGGGCACCAACGGTGCCACTGAAAACGGCGGCGGAATGGGCACCAGTGGCACAACCGGCACCCACGGTGGCGGCATGGGTACCAACGGCACCATGAGCGGAGGTACAAGCACCGGCGCGACCGGCGGTGCAGGTTCAGGCTCCACCACCGGCGGCACAGCCTCACCCCACACCCGCTAATTCCTCAGCTCCAACCGAAACAAGCGTTCCGCAGACAGTACGCTTCAAGCCCCGATCTCACACCAGAGATCGGGGCTTTCGTATGCAATGCCAAACAATTCCTCACCACCTACCTTCACCGGGTAAAATCAAACTGAAAGAACATCGCATCACGTCAACCGCAGCTTCGCAAACATCACGCACGCACCTGTACTCCACGCGCACATCGAGTACCCAAGAAAAGGATCGCAATGGCAAAGACCTACCACGACGCAGACGCAGACCTCTCCCTCATCCAGGCGAAAAAAGTCGCCATCATCGGTTACGGCTCGCAGGGCCACGCCCACGCCCTCAATCTCAAAGACTCCGGCGTCGATGTCCGCGTAGGCCTCCGCCCCGGCTCCCACAACGCCCACAAAGCCGAGCTCGCCGGTCTCCACGTCGGCACTGTCGCCGAAGTCTCCGCCTGGGCTGACGTCATCATGAATCTCACCCCCGACCAGACTGCCGCCAAGGTCTACCACGAAGACATCGCACCCAACATGAAGCCCAACGTCACGCTCATGTTCGCGCACGGCTTCAACATCCGCTTCCGCACCATCACGCCTCCCGCCACTGTCGATGTCTCTCTCGTCGCACCCAAGTCTCCCGGCCACCGCGTCCGCGAAGTCTTCACAGAAGGTGGCGGCGTTCCCGCCCTCGTTGCCGTCGAGCAGGATGCCTCCGGCACCGCCATGTCCCTCGCTCTCTCCTACGCCAAGGCCATCGGCTGCACCCGCGCCGGTGTCCTCGAAACCACCTTCACCGAAGAGACCGAAACCGACCTCTTCGGCGAACAGGCCGTCCTCTGCGGCGGCGCTGCAGCCCTCGTCAAGTGCGGCTTCGAGGTCCTCACCGAAGCCGGCTACCAGCCCGAGCTCGCCTACTTCGAAGTCCTCCACGAGCTCAAGCTCATCGTCGATCTCCTCTATCGCGGTGGCCTCGAGTACATGAACTACTCCATCTCCGACACCGCCGAGTGGGGCGGCTACGAAGCCCAGGCCCCCATCGTCACCGCCGATACCAAAAAGGCCATGAAGCAGCTCCTCTCCAACATCCAGGACGGCAGCTTCGCCGCCAAGTTCATCAACGAAAACAACACCGGCCGCCACGGCTTCGCCAAGTACCGCGACGCCGAACGTAACCACCCCATCGAAAAGGTCGGCGCTCCCCTCCGCGCCTCCATGCCCTTCCTCGACCCCGTCAAGGTCGTCGACGGCGCCGTCGTCAAAGCCTGACCACAGGCTGCCAAACCCAAGTGCCCCGCCCATCACGGATTCATCGTCATGGGTGGGGCACCGCATTCACCTTTAGCCGCGCGTAGAGCTTTCACCCACCCCGCACCGCGCGTGTAGCAACAGCCCTCCGCGACTTGAGCAGCCCCCCACGCCTGTCATGCAGCCCCACTCTGTCGTAAACCCCCACGCTGTCATCCTGAGCGAAGCGATTGCGCTCTGTGCAATCGCGCAGTCGAAGGACCCCGGCGAATCTCGCATCACCCATACTCTTTCCCCCTTTCTCCCAGCAGGCTCCGCGATGCCCCACTCCTCGCTTCCCCATGGAGCACGCGTTACCATATCCATGTGAACATCCAGCTCCACACCCAACCCGCCGCCGACCTCGCCTCCCCGCTCCTCATCGTCTTCGCCATCGACACCTCCACCTCCACCTCCACCGACAAAACCGCAACACCAACCCCATTCCACTGGCTTAAACCCTCACACTCGCGCCCTCCCTCTGCACAACCTTACACAACCCCTCAAATACCCC
>JABBOG010000049.1 GCA_019351975.1 Acidobacteriota bacterium | reverse complement strand
GCAAATGTGGGTTCGATTGGGATGCAGATTGGCGGGATTGGGGCGCTGGTGCCGAACCGGCGGAACGATCTGGCGCAGCTTGGGGTGCGCGCGATGCTGGCGGGAACAATGGCGAATCTGATGTCGGCTAGCATCGTGAGTATGCTGATCAGGTAACAGGCAGGAGCTATACTTAGGCTATGGATACGGGCGCGAGCATGGTGGCGATCGATCAAGAACGTGTGAGGGAAATCCTTGCACGCTTCGTGCTTCCTGAAGAGATCGAACGATTCGATACGCGGTTTGGTCTCGACCATACGGGAGACCCCGCGGTTTTTATCACATTCCATGTGAAGGACGAAGCGAAGATAGGACGTGAAGAGATTCGCCGTCTGTCATCTCTCCTTTCAGAGATCACAAGCGCTCTCGTCAACGGCGGTATCGGCGGGTTTGCGTATACACGATTAGAGCAAGCTGCATGAGCCTTGCCTCAGAGTTACTGAATTTAGCGGAACATCTTTCCACGCGCGAAAGGCGTCGTCCGAAACAAGCCAGTCTTCGCAGATCGGTCTCGACTTCCTATTACGCGCTGTTTCATCTGCTTACGTCGGAAGCAGCGGCAATTATTGGATCCCAAATGAACATCAATGCCACTCGGAAGATGCAACGGTGGTTCGATCATGGCGAAATGAAAAGAGTTTGTGGGATGTTTTCGACTGCTGAAGCACCAAAGCAGATTACTTCGCTACTTGGTTCGGCTGTATCGGTTGACTTACAGACGGTTGCGCGAGCCTTCATCAGGTTGCAGGAGGCCCGGCATGATGCAGATTACGATCTTGAGACGACCTGGACCAAAGTAACCGCGCAAGAATTTATGCAGATATCTAAGGACGCAGCCGTTGCGTGGTCGACGATCCGCCGAGCCCATGAAGCGAATGTTTTTGCACTGGCTCTTTTATCCTCGAAGCTCTTTGACCGGGAGCGGTGAAGCTTCCCTGCTCTACGCGGGCTCTGGTGGGCTGCTGAGAGGGGTGGATCGTCAGCCTACCCACCCGCGATGGCGGCGATGATGAGGAGGGGTTCGTGGCCGGTGGCGACAGAGGGTGGGAGAGGTGCGTCCATGCCGAGGGCGGAGATGTCCTGCTCTTCGGCGAAGAAGCGCAGGAAGGCTCTGCGTACTCCGGTGACCTGGTCGCGGATGGTGCCGCGCAGCATGGGGTAGGCCGCCTCCAGGGCGTTCAGGACGCCGCGCAGCGTGGGCTCCTGAACCTCCAGTTGCACGACCTGCGAGGGCAGACCTGCCAATCGCCAGAGGTGCGATGGAAGATCCACGCGGATCATCGAGCGGATCATGGAATCGCCGCGATCATCAGGGTCATGGGAGGGTCTGCACCTCGACGGAGAGCACGGCGGGCAGGTTTTCGGTGATGGTAGTCCATGTGTCGCCGCCGTTGGGCGAGCAGTAGACCTGGCCGCCTGTGGTGCCGAAGTAGACGCCACATTGGGGGAGGCTATCGACGGCCATGGCGTCGCGCAGCACGTTGACGTAGCAGTCTTTCTGAGGCAGACCGTTGGTTAGTGCTTCCCAATGGGTGCCACCGGTGCGGCTGCGATAGACCTGAAGTTTGCCGTCGATAGGAAAGTGCTCGGAGTCGCTCTTGATGGGGACGACGTAGATGGTTTCGGGCTCGTGCGCGTGCACGTCGATGGTGAAGCCGAAGTCGGTGGGCAGGTTGCCGCTGACTTCCTGCCAGAGATCACCGGCGTTGTCGCTGCGCATGACGTCCCAGTGCTTCTGCATGAAGAGAACGTTAGGACGTGAGGGATGCATGGCGATGTGGTGGACGCAGTGGCCGACCTCGGCGTCCGGGTCGGGGATGTACTGGGAGAGAAGACCGCGATTGATGGGCTTCCATGTTTCGCCGCCGTCGTCGGTGCGGAAGGCACCGGCTGCGGAGATGGCGATGTAGAGGCGTTTTTCGTTCTTGGGGTCGAGAAGGATGGTGTGCAGGCAGAGGCCGCCGGCGCCGGGCTGCCAGGCCGAGCCGGTGCCGTGACGGCGGAGGCCGGAGAGTTCCTGCCACGTCTGGCCGCCGTCGGTGGAACGGAAGAGAGCGGCGTCTTCGACACCGGCGTAGACGGTCTGGGCGTCGGTGAGAGAGGGTTCGAGGTGCCAGACGCGTTTGAACTCCCAGGGGTGCGGCGTGCCGTCGTACCACTGGTGGGTTCCGGCGACGCCTTCGTAGGCGAAGTTGTTGCCGACGGGCGACCAGGTTTCGCCGCCGTCGTCGGAGCGCTGGATGAGCTGGCCGAACCAGTCGTTGGATTGGGAGCAGTAGATGCGATTGGGATCGACGGGCGAGCCCTTGAGGTGATAGATCTCCCAGCCGGGAAAGTGGGGGCCGGCGATATTCCATTGCTCGCGCTGGTCATCGGATGTAAGGATGAAGGCGCCTTTGTGAGTGCCAATGAGGAGACGGATATGGCTCATGGTTCACCTGGAGATGCGAAGGAGTAGGTTGCGGCTCTGAATCTCGTATGGGCGCAATGGTATTCACAAAGAGGAGTGGATGGCAATGGAATTCGGCGCGATAGCATGGTTTGGAGAGACCTGAGAGATGATGCCTGATTCCGCGAGCCGTTCCCTGCCCGATCTTTACAGCCGCGTGTGCGCTGCTGCCGATTTTGTCCGCGCGATGCATGCTGCGACGCCAGTGCTGGGGATTGTGCTGGGGTCGGGATTGGGAAGCTTTGCGACGCAGGTGGAGGGAGCGACGGTGATCGACTACAGCCAGATACCGGGCTGGCCGGTCTCGACTGTGGAGGGGCACTCCGGAAAGCTGGTGCTGGGAACGATTGGTGGAGTGGATGTGGCGGTGATGCAAGGTCGAGTGCACGCCTATGAGGGCTACTCGATGGAGGAGGTCACGTTTCCGACGCGGGTACTGGGGCTGCTGGGATGTGTGGCTTTGATTGTGACGAACGCTGCGGGGGGTATCAATACGAGCTACGCCGAGGGGACGCTGGTGGCGATCAGCGACCACATCAACCTGACGGGGAGCAATGCTGCGGCGGGGCGCAATGAGCCGCGCTTCGGGGTGGGCGGAGCCGCGGGACAGAGGTTCTTCGATATGTCAGCGGCGTACTCGGTGCGGCTGCGAGGGATGGCGCGGGCGGAGGCGGAGCGGCAGAAGATTGCGCTGCCGGAGGGCGTGTATCTGGCGGTGCTTGGGCCAAGCTTCGAGACGCCGGCGGAGATTCGGGCGTTTCGTACGCTAGGGGCGGACCTGGTGGGGATGAGCACGGTGCATGAGGTGATCGTGGCTAGGCACATGGGCCTGGAGGTGTTGGGGATCTCGCTGGTGACGAATATGGCGGCGGGTGTGGTGGACCGCGCGATTCACCATCAGGACGTGATGGAGATTGGGCGGCGGGTGGAGGTGCAGTTTACGTCACTGCTGACGGCGCTGGTACCGCAGGTGAAGGATGCGGTGTGCGCACCTGCGGTACCGTAGCAAGTCGGGGCTACTTGCCGAAGTCGACGGTGGGAGCGACGTTGTTGTTGGGATTTCCCTTGAAGTACTCGTCGCGGTAGTGGAAGCCGGCGATGTTGGCCCAGAAGCTGTTGGGAAATTGGCGAACGTAGACGTTGTAGGCTTCGAGGGCCTGGTTGTAGCGACGGCGTTCGACGGCGATGCGGTTTTCGGTACCGGCGAGTTCGTCTTCAAGGCGCATGAACTGCTCGTTGGATTTCAGGTTCGGATAGGCTTCCTGTAGTCGGAGCAGCGGGCTGATGGCCATGTCGAGCTGGCTGTTGGCGTTGATGCTGCTGGCGCGGTTGGAGCCCGCGGCGATGACACCGGCGCGAGCGTTGGCGATGTTGGTGAGGACAACCTCTTCTTCCTTGACGTAGCCTTTGACGCTGGCGACGAGGTTGGGAATGAGGTCGAGGCGGCGCTGCTGCTGGATGTTGACCTCTGAGTAGGCCTGATTGACGTCTTCATTCATCTGGACCATCTGGTTTTTGGCGGAGACGTAGCTGCCGAAACCAAGCAGGACTACGAGCAGCAGGACACCCATTACGCCGAGAACTACCCAAAGAGCTTTCATCGATCCACTTCCTCTCGCTTCTATCGTGTTCATGTAGTTTAGAGCCTCTGTTTGTTGGAATGCGTGTATTTACCAGTCGCCGCTGGCACCGCCGCCGCCGGAGCCGCCACCGAAGCCTCCGCCGAAGTCGCCGCCACCACCACTGGAGCCGCCGTCGTTGCCGCCGCCGCCAAAACCTCCGCCGCCACCGCCACCGCCGAAGCCTCCGCCCATCATATTGCCGAGGAGGAACCAGAGCCACCCGCCGCCACCGCCGCCGCCGCCACGGAACATGAGCAGGATGAAGACGACGAAGATGATGATGCCGACCCAGTTCGTGTGGTGGTGCGGTTGGGCGTACTGGACGGGAGTCTGGGTGGTTTGGAGCGGAGTGAGCGCGACGTTGGCGTCGGCTGCGATGTCGGTAGCTATCTGCTGGACGCCGGATTGGATGCCGGGGCCGTACTGACCCTGTTCGAGGAGGGGGTTCATGCTGCGGCGGATGTCGCCGACCTTGGCGTCGTTAAGGATGCCTTCGAGGCCGTAGCCGACCTCGATGCGGTCTTTATGGTCGTGGACGGCGAAGACCATGAGGACGCCGCGATCGGAGGACTTGGGACCGACCTTCCAGTGGTCTTCGAGGGTGGAGGTCCACTCATCGATGTTCTGGCCGTCGAGGGAGTCGACGGTGACGACTTCGATGGTGGCGTGGGCTCGGGAGTAGACCTGCCAGGCGAGCTGCTCGATGTTCTCTTTGGAGGCGGGGTCGATGACGTGGGCGAAGTCGCTGACGTAGCTGGTGGGCTTGGGGAGCTTGTCGGGGGCTTCGGCGTGCGCGCGACCGAAGAGCGTGCAGAAGAGCAGTGCAGCGCCACAGAGAGTGCGTTGTAGAGTCACATAGCTATGGTACGCCGGGGACGGGTGGGATGTTCCTGGAAAAGACGAAGGCCCCTTGATTGGGGGCCTTCGGAGGGATGAGGTGAGTGTTACTTGGAGAGTTTGGCTTCGAGACCCTCAGCCATCTTCAGGTGAGCGGCGACGACGCTCTTGCCCTTCATGACGGCCTGCTTGAACTGCTGGTCCGTGGTGGAACTTATCTCCTGGTTGAAGGCATCGAGGGCTTGCTTATGTTGTTGCACGGCGTTGCTGATGTACTCCTTGTCGAAGTCGGAGCCGGAGAGACCGCTGAGTTTGTCAAACTCCTGTTGGTCGTCAGAGTTCAACGTGGTTGGTGGAACGATGCTCCACTGCTGCGCGAACGGAGCCATCTTCTCCTGCAACATCTTGTGCTGGACGATCATGGTGTGGGCGAAGGACTTTACCTGCGGGTTGGTGGATTTCTGCTCGGCGAGCTCACCGAGCTTGATCTCGTCGAGGTTGCCCTGCGAGGCATTGGTGAGGAAGGTCTTGTCGGAGTCGGTTACCGCGGCGTGCGCGGAGACGGAGACCATAGCTCCGGCGCAGCCCAATGCAGCGGTGCAAAGTATTTTTGTGATCCTGTTCATGTGTTGCTCCTTAGGCGGCGGATGGCCGCGAACGTTTGCGAATCGTACGAAGGTTGAGAGTGGCGGGGCGGCCGCGGCGTTGCACCGGAGCGACGACATTTATGCTGATGAAGGTCCACTGGAGATAGCGCCAATACGGCGGTCGACGCTTCGAGTTCTCTGTGTAGAGACATCGAAGGCGGCTCCTACTTCAATCGCGGAACGCCCTTCCCCCAAGTCGCCGGTGGTGCCAACTCCCGCCGCAACCTTGGCGTCGCCATATCGCGCTTGTTGCTGTTGAAGATGGCCGCACCTTGTTCGATCAAATAGTCCGCCGTGCGCGCTGCCAAAGCCTGGATCGTCAGCCCAGGATTTGCCGAGCCCTGCGTTGGAAAGACACTGCCATCGCACACAAACAGGTTCGCCACGTCGTGCGTGCGGCCAAACTTGTCGACCACAGAAGTGCGCGCGTCCTTTCCCATCCTGCAACCGCCGACGAGATGCGCGTATCGCGCTTCCTGCACGACCTGCTCCGCACCTGCGGCCCACATTACATCTTCAGTCTTCTTCTTCGCGGCCTTGATCAGGTTCTTGTCGTTCTCATGCAAGTTAAAACTTACATGCGCGACTCGCAGTCCAAATCTGTCCTTGTCGTCGGACAGCGTTACGCGATTGTCATTCCATGGCAGGATCTCTCCTAGCAGGCCAAAGGTCGCCCAGTGGTTGTAGTCCATCATCTCCCTGCGCAGACCCCATCCCCAGGCCTTCTTCGCCGCGATCATCTGCTTGCCAAAGGCCACAGGCAGCGGCCCCACGGTCTGTATTGCGAATCCACGGGCAAAATCATTTTTTGCATTTGTTTCGTAAAACTGCTCTGTAAGCGCATGTGCTGGCGGAGCTTTGTACATGCGGACTGGCTGGTCAAATCTTCCCATCACAACATTGCCCGCCTGCGCCATTAAGTAGCGGCCTAATGTTCCACTTGAGTTTGCCAGGCCGTGCTCGTGACCAGCACACGCTGAGTGCATCAGCAAACGAGGTGTCTCAATCGCGTACCCGGAAACTATCACCGCTTTCGCCTTTTGGAAGTGTGCATTGCCTTCGATATCGAAGTAGTGCACACCTGTCACACGCCCATTCTTTCCGACTTCAATGCGAGAGACCATACTGCGGTCACGAATCTCAGCTCCCGTCTTCACCGCGTCCGGAACGTGAGTCACAAGTGTGCTTGCCTTCGCTCCAACTTTGCATCCCTGGATGCAAAATCCACGATAGATGCAGTGTGGCCTGTCGCCATGGGAGCCCGAGAGAATCGCGACCGGCCCACCAATCGAAACCGGAATATCGAGAGCGGTACAGCCCTTGATCAGAGCATTTCCCACGCCTCCCATCGGATGCGGGCCATAAGCATATCCGTGGGGATGCCCCCAGGGATAGTAGGCCGGTCCAGCTACAGGCATCTCCAATTCGAGCTGTTCGTAATACGGCATAATATCTGCGTAATCGATCGGCCAATCGGCGCCTACGCCATCGCGCGTGTACACCTCGAAGTCAGATGGATGCAGTCGCGGCGTAAATGCAGCCCAGTGCACCGAACCTCCGCCCACGCCTTTACCGCAGTTGTTCGCTCCAAGAGCCAGCGGATCGCTTCCACCTGTGACCCGCGGTTCGGTCCAGTACAAGTCATGCGATCCTACCTCATCACTCACCCAATCGTGCTCGGTATCCCAGAACGGCCCTGCCTCGATGCCGACGACGTTGAAGCCTGCACGTGCCAGCCGCTGCACCAATACACCGCCTGCGGAACCGACGCCGACGATCACGTAGTCAACTTCCTCATAGTCTCGAAACCGCCGCATGGGCGCATGGATCTGCTGCAGCGGCCCAACCATGTGCTTGCGCTTGTTGTGTTCCTCAAACGCTCCCAGAAGTGGTTCTTTCAACGCACTCCTCCCTTGTCCAGCAAGCTGTGCTGGCCCGCTTCTGTGTGGTGTCCCGATACTGACCTCACCTCATCGGAGACCGACGCTGAAGGCGCAGCCCACGCGTACCTCTGCTCCTCTACTTCCCATGGCTCCGGCTCGCCTCGCTCTAACCGCGTGTAGGCACGCGGATACGCCGGCCCACCGAAGCCAATCTCGTCCCATGCCCACGGATGCGCGTAGTACGCTTCGATCGCGTCGCCCATGATCATCTGCCAAAACCGATGCACCGACATCTTCTTCCAGATATCGCTGGCAGCCTCAGGTCTTCCGTCGTGAAGCGCCTTCAGGACAACGTCCTGCTGCCGATAAGGCAGCACCATAAATTCACCACCGTACCGGTGCTTTGCCTCCGCGTTAATCGCGTCGATGCCCCAGGCATACACCACGCGATCATGCGGCATATCCTCATATCGATACCCGATGGTCTCGTTCACCTCCAGCCGGTGATCGAGTCCCGCCACCAAGTTGATCTGTCGCTCGGGTGTGCGATCGGTTTGTGGAATGAGGTGTGCGAACACGGTGCTCCAGAACTCCCATGCCTGCTCAGACAAGTAACGCCGCTGCGGCGCATCCTTCACCCGCTTATCAACTACCTTGCGCGTTGCTTCATCCCAGAAGGCCCGCTGGGCCAAGGTACTGAACCCCGCGTAGTACCCTGGTTGCGCGCGCGGCTCGAGCACCTCTCCTGTATCTGGATCAACGGGACACAAAGCTCGATCTACTTCTTCAAAGCGCTTCATCGATTCCTCCGTCGCAGCAGACTTGCAAGGCCGCCCAACATTCCAGCAGCGCCGAACAATAGCGGTGCAAAGATCGGCGGCCCGTACATGATGTTGTAGAGCAGATGCTTACGCCCACCCGGCCGCCGTAAGACGCCGCGCGCATGATAGTAAAAGCCCACCGCCGCATCCGCCGCCGCCACCGCAGAGATCACCGGCAGCGCCGTGGCGGCCCATCTTCTGTTCTTCGTCGATGCGAAAGAAACTCCCGCAAGGATTGGCGCGATCGCCACCGGAGACCATTGAGCCTTATATCGGAAGTTGTTCTTGTAGTGCGAATAATAAGCCTCGAATCCGCTCAATAAGGCGCTCACGCCGGCAACAATTGCTACCTGCTGCTGGAACTTACCTTCCCGAATATCCTGTTCTTCGGATATCAACTCTCTGCCTGCAGCCGACGGGAGGAGACGCGTCAACCATGAATCCTCATTTGCGTCAGGATCTGCATGCAGACTTTCTTCACGCTGTAGATACGAAGCAATGAGGCCGAGGTACGCGCTTGTGCCAAACAGTAACGGCGCGAACACTGGTGGTCCCATGATCATGTTCGTCATCGGCAACCGCCATCCGCCAGGCTTGCGATAGATACCTCGCACATGAAAATAGAACCCTACTCCTGCGTCCACAAGCGTCACAAACGCGACCCAACGCAGCACCGTCCTGGCCGCACGCTTGCTGAAGAACCCAGCGAATCCGGCGACCGCCAACAAGACACTCAAGATTACCGGCGTGTACATCACGCGTCGGCTATAGCTGCCGCGATAGTGTTCGTATGCGACTTCAAGTCCGCTTACGATACTGGTCACGGCGGTGAGCAGGGAGAGGCTGCGCTGAAACCGCCCCTCTCTTATATGGTTGCGCACGACTTCAAGATCGTGCGTACCCGCCGCCTCTAAACCTGAAGCTTCCTTCGACATCGTTAGATCACCTCGCGCACTTCATCTTCCGCAACCGTTCTGATGATCTTCATCGCATCTTTCTGTCCGCGGACCAGCGATTTCGCGAACTTCAGCGCCTGCTCCGTCGTGATCTTCCCTGGCATCGGAGGTTCATTTGGATCGACCACTGCCTGCACGAGTACGGGACCCTTCTGCGACAGGGCTTCTCGAAGTACTCTCTCCGCATCTTCAGGCCGCTCGATCGTAAAGGCTCTCGCGCCGCAGGCCGTAGCCACCAGCGCGAAGTCAATTGGCTCCAACTCCACGCCGTACTCCGGATTCCCTTCCAGAATCATCTGCTCCCACTTAATTTGGCCGAGCACATTATTTTTGATTACGATGACGCAGACGTTCAGCTTGTACTTCACGATCGTTGCGAGTTCTCCCATCAACATTGTCAGGCCGCCGTCGCCAACGACGCACACAACCTGCCGTCCTGGATAGGCTGCGGCCGCGCCAATGCTGTACGGTAGCCCATTCCCCATCGTCGCCAGCGAGCCCGACAGCGAAAACTTCATCGACCCTCGCATCTCCACGTAACGCGCCGTCCAGGTTGCGATTGTTCCGCTGTCGGATGAGACAATTGCGTCGTCGTTCAGCAGCTTGTTCAGCGCATAGGTCACCACTTGCGGCTTCATGGGCATGTCCTTGCGCGTCCCTCGCTCCTCCATCAGGTTGTTCCAGTCCTTCATCCTGTCCTGCGACTTCCGCAAGAACCGATTATTCTTCTTCTTCAACATTGGCAGGAGAGCCGTCAGAATACTTTTGGAATCGCCGATCAGGCCCACTTCCACCTGATGCCGTAACCCGATGCGCGTTGGGTCAATATCAATCTGAACGCACTTTGCCTGCCCAGGCTTCGGCAAAAACTCCATGTATGGATAACTGGTGCCGATCATGATCAGCGTGTCGCACTCCTGCATTGCATCCACGGATGGCGCCGTTCCTAGAAGCCCGATTCCTCCAGTGGTATAAGGGCTGCGATCCGGCAGGACTGCCTTTCCTAACAGGGCCTTCACTACGGGGCCGCCTACGACTTCCGCGAGCTGCGCCACTTCTTCGCGACACCCAAGGGCTCCTCGTCCCACGAAGACCACGACCTTCGACCCGTCATTGATGAGGTCGGCGCCCTTTTGAATAAGCGACTGCGCAGGTTTGGCCGAAGACGGCACGCTCCAGTCGGCACTATGGTGGGCCACGTTTGCCGAACTACGATGCTTGTTCGAAACCTCCCACTCCTGAATGTCTTTTGGGATACAGATGTGTGACACTCCCCTGTAGCCGTAGGAGGCACGAATGGCCATATCGACGCAGTTCACAGCGTGGGGTGCTGACATCACGCGCTCGTTGAACACCGTAACGTCCATATACAGTTTGTCCAGATCCACGTCCTGCTGGTAATCCATACCGATCAGGTCACTGAACGTATGCCCGGTAATCGCAAGCACGGGCTGCTGATCACATTTCGCGTCGTACAAGCCGTTCAGCAGATGTATCCCTCCTGGGCCAGAGGTTGCGCAACACACGCCGATACGTCCGGTGTACTTGGCGTACCCGACCGCCGCGAAAGCTGCCGCCTCTTCATGTCGAACCTGAATGAATCGGAGCTTGTCCTGATGTGTCCTCAGAGACTCGAAAAAACCATCCACGCCATCTCCGGGAAATCCGAAGATCGTATCCACGCCCCACTCAATCAGCCGCTCCACGATCAGGTCCGATACTTGTTTTGCCATCACATCACTCCTTCGAGGTAGGGCGCCCTGCGGCGCGTCGATTCCATGCACGCGTAGGCAATCTGTCGCGCGTAATCACTCACACCAAATACCGTGCTGCGTCTTTCTCCTTCAGCTCCAGACCCATTCCGGCACGCGTCCTGTCGGGAACCATTACACCGTTCGCAGGCTCGCAAAACCCATCGAAGAACATGCGCTCGATTCGAACGTGATCGTGAAAGAACTCCATGTGGATCGCTCTCGGCACAGCACAGCAGACATGCAAGTGCATACTTGGACCGCAGTGCGATGACAGCGGCATGTTCGCGGCCCAGCACAACGCCGACGCGTCCAGAAATCCGCTGATGCCGCCGCAACGCGTAGCGTCCGCTTGTAGCACGCTCACGGCGCTGGCCTGTAGCATCCGCGCGAAGTACCAGGCCGTATATCCGTACTCCCCCGCAGCGATATCCATTCCCAGCGGCGCACGCGAGCGCACCGCGCAGAGCCCCTCCAGATTGTCCGAACTCACCGGCTCCTCAAACCACCGAACACCCTGCTCCGCAAACCTGTGCGCCAACTCAATTGCCTGTGTCACCGTGTAGGCGCCGTTCGCATCCACAAACAGCTTTACCCTGTCCCCGATTGCATTCCGCGCCACCTTAGCGCGCCGCGGATCGTCTGCGGGATGGGTTCCCACCTTCATCTTCACCATGCCGAAACCCTGCGCGGCCCATCCGCTGCACTGCTCGATCAACTGAGCGTCGTCGTAGGACGTAAAGCCCCCGCTACCGTACACCGGAATTCCTTCGCGCACCGATCCGAGCAGACTGACGAGCGGCACATCCAGAAGCCTCGCCCGCAGGTCCCACAGCGCGTTGTCTATCGCCGCGATCGCCATCGCGCTTACACCAACCTCACCGGAGTTTCTGATCTGCCGATGCATCTCCTGCAGCACCGCCGCATGGTCAAATGCGTCGCGCCCTCGGACCAGCTTATCCAGCAGTGCGTGCGTCATCGCCCCCGCCGCGGCATCCGCATACGTATATCCGATACCCCATACATCTCCAACCCACAGCCGCACCAGTACCATCGTTGTGCTGTCCCAGGCAAAGGTCCCATCTGACTCTGGCGCGTCCGTGGGGACCGTGTATATCAAAACCTCTGTCTTCGTTATCTCGCAACGGCTCAGCATAGCTACCTCAACCTGGCAACTTAAATTCCGTCATCGCCCGTGCACCGTCCGACGTTACTTTTAATATGGATGGCTTTTTATCGTAGGAAGATGTTTCTGCCACGCAATTAGCTGCTGGGAGGATAGTGACTTTGGACTGTTTGGCCAGGTGCTTCCATCGGACCAGCGGGAAAGCTCGTGCGAGCTTACAAGATGCTTGCTCCGAGCGGGCTTCTGCTACGGCGTTGCAACACGCGGAGTTCGGGGTTGTCCTCCAACACGGTTGGGACATCCGAGTTTCGGAATGTGGTGCGGCGACGGAACCTGAAGGCGTGTGTGTCCGTATCAGTTTGTACGCCGGATGTACGGCGGCTCATTCATGCCCATTCTTGAGATCTTTCGACAAACGATTTCCGCGCTGTGGGACACGAAGCTGCGAAGCTTTCTGACCATGTTCGGCATCATCTGGGGAATCACATCGGTGATCCTGCTGGTGGGACTGGGGATTGGTTTCGGCATCGATCAGCGGAACCAACTGCGGTCAATTGGTACGGACATTGCGATCTTATTTGCAGGTAAGACGGCGATGCCATCGGGTGGGTACGCGGCGGGACGCAATGTTTCACTGACGGTAGACGATGCTGTGGCGATTGAGCAGGGTGCGCCGCTGGTGAAGAACATCTCGCCGGAGCTGTTGCGTACCGTAAATGAGGTGAGCCGCTGGAATGCAGCGGACAGAGCGGTGCGCGGGGTGTGGCCTGCGTACCAGAACTTTCGGTCGCTGCACCTCTCGGAGGGCAGGCTGATGTCGGATGAGGACGAAAAAGACGGCGCGCGGGTTGCGATACTTGGAGCAGAGGCGAATCGGCAGTTGTTTCCGGGCAAGCCTTCGGTGGGAGAGCAGATTATTGTCGCGGGATATCCCTATACGGTGGTCGGGGTGCTGGCGAGCAAGCAACAGAATGGCAGCTATGGCTCCGGGCCGGACAACTCGCAGCTCTTTGTGCCGTTTTCGGCGATGGAACGCGATTTTCCGCTGGACGATAAAGGCGACTTTCCCGGGATTGTGAGCGACATCGTGGTACAGCCGGTGCTACCTGCGGTGCATGCTGCGGCGCTGCGCGAGGTGCGAGAGGTACTGGGCAAGCGGCACCACTTCGACCCGACGGACCTGGATGCGATCTGGGCGTGGGATACGCTGGAAGGCGCGCAGTTTACCGACAATATCTTTCATGTGATGACGATGTTTTTTGCTGCGGTCGCGCTGCTGACGCTTGCGCTGGGTGGGATTGGGGTGATGAATATCATGCTTGTTGCGGTGTCGGAGCGGACGCGAGAGATTGGGGTGCGTAAGGCGCTGGGAGCGACGGCGCGCGACATCCGCAGCCAGTTTCTGGTGGAGTCGGCGATTATTACGATGGTGAGCGGAGCGCTTGGGTTATTGTGCGGCATTGGAATGATCGTAACGATGCGACTGCTGCCGTTGCCACAGTTTCTGCCGCATCCAGTGATCTCCGCGATGGCTATTGTTGCGTCCTTGATTACGCTTGCGGCTATTACGGTGTTTGCGGGAACGTACCCGGCGCTGCGGGCGGCGAAGCTGACACCGATTGAATGCCTGCGGACGGACTGAGCGGGGGGAGACTAGGATGAATATCGCAGAGGCGTTGACAGAGTCGGTGGAATCGTTGCGGCGCAACCGGTTGCGATCGGGACTGACGATGCTCGGCATCGTATGGGGGCTGGTGACGGTAGTGCTTCTGCTGAGCTATGGGCGAGCCATTGGGGATGCTGTCATGGAAGGGTTCCTGGGGTTTGGGCATAACGTCATCATGATCTGGGGCGGACAGACGTCGATGCAGGCGGGTGGACAGAGGTCTGGGCACAAGATCAAATTGAAGGACGGTGACATGGAGGCGATCCGCAGCTCGCTTCCATTCCTGAGTGCGATCTCGCGCGAGTCCGATGACGCGTTCAGCGTGAAGTACGGGCCGAAGGTTGTGATGATTCAATCCAAGGCGGTGGACTTGCCGTATGGTCGGATGCGGAAACTCGATGTAGACCAAGGACGATACTTTGAGGCCGCAGACTTTAGCGACCATCGGCAGGTCATTATCTTTGGAGCACATGCGGCGGAGAAACTTTTCAACGGGTATCCGCCGGTGGGTGAGGTGGTTCAGGTGGAAGGCCAGCCGTTCACGGTGATCGGCGTGCTGCGGAACAAGATTCAGGACTCGTCCAATAACGGGCCGGATAATGAGAATATTTTTGTTCCATTCGACACGATGCGAACGTTGCGGCAGAAGCGCGACCCGGATTCGATCGTGTTCCAGCCGTCGTCGCCGGAGCTGCATCTGCGCGCGCTACAGGCTGTGCGGACCGTGCTGGCGCAGCGGGATCACTTCGATCCGCGCGACGATAAGGCGATTGGCTCGTGGGACACGATCGATGACGGCAAGCAACTGGTCGCGTTTTCAGTGGCGCTACAGGTGCTGCTGGGAATCATCGGAGCGATGACGCTCGCGGTGGGCGGCGTCGGTGTGATGAATATCATGCTGGTGTCGGTGACAGAGCGGACGCGAGAGATTGGCCTGATGAAGGCGTTGGGAGCAAGGCCGCGCGACATTCTTGCGCAGTTTCTGCTGGAAAGCTTTGTGCTGACGTTTCTGGCGGGACTGATTGGGGTGGTGGTTGCCTATGCAACGACGTACGTGGTTCCGCCGATGCCATTGTACTCTGCGATGTACAAGACGGAAAACCATGATGGAGACATTATTCTGCACGCCTCGTTCGAGATTATGGTGATCTCGTTCATGATTCTGGCGCTGGTGGGGATCGTTTCCGGACTGCTGCCGGCGTTGCGCGCCGCGAGGATGGATCCCGTCGTGGCGCTACGTCATGAGTGAGGTATGGGCTCTGCTACGGCCGTCGCGGTTTTGTTGGAAGATTCGTGCCTGCCGTAGACGGCACGGTAGAGTTCGCGGTTGCGGATGATGCCCTGAACGTACTCTCGGGTCTCAGTGTAGGGGATGGATTCGACCCACTCGGCAATGTCTTTGTAGTTGTTGGAGGCCATCCATTGATGGACGGGAGAATCGCCTGCGTTATAGCCAGCAAGAGCATATTCGACTTTACCGTCGTATCGGTCGATTGATTTGCGGAGATCCTGTGTGCCGAGGCGGAGGTTGACGGAGGGATCCAGCAATTCGCTGGTGGAAAAGTGGCGAACGCCGTCTTTTCTGGCGATAGACTTGCCCACGGACGGGAGCAATTGCATGAGGCCGTAGGCGTTCATTCGGCTGACGGCGTTGGGATTGAACTCAGACTCCTGGCGGATCAGAGCGGCGACGAGATAGGGATCGAGGCCGTTGGAACGAGAGTCGTCTTCAAGTTGGTTCCAGTAAGGGCGAGGAAAGACGAGCTGCCAGTAGGCCATGGGCACTTCGTCGACGGCCAGGGCAAAGAAGGGGATCTTGCTACGCTTCATGGCTTGTAGCGCGCGGGTGTTTTCGCCGAAGCTCTCGTAGATCTCGGCTTCAGCAAGTGCACCCCATTGGCTTGAGGTTTCACTGAGTTGAATCTCGGGGCGGATGTACTCGTTTAGGGCGGCGTTGGCAAGGAGACGGGCCTTGATCAGATGAGGATCGTTTTCGGGTAGGACATCGGTGAGTTCAGGATCTTCGACGCTGCGTACGGAGGAGAGTGCGGGCGCTGGTGCGACGGCTGTCTGCTGGCCGATGGTTGCGGTCTGTTCCCGGGCGAGGATGGCATAGTAGCTGTTGACGTAGGTAGCGTTGAGTGTGTTGTAGTAGTTCAGCGCCTGAGCAGGATTGTGCTCGACATCTTCGTAGAGACGTCCGCGCCAGTAGAGTGCGCCGGGGATCTCTACGCCCGATGGGTAGTTCACAATTTGCTCGTCCATGAGACGGGCGGCTTCGGGATAGTTCCGCATGCGGTAGTTCAGCCAGGCGGCGTGCCAATGGGCGCTTGGAGCATAAGTGCTGTGCGGAAAGTGCTGCACGAGCGCGAGATAATCGGTGGTCGCCTTTGCGTCATCCTGCCGAATCAGGTACATGTTGCCGCCGGAGTAGAGAGCCTCTTCAAGCCAGCGGCTTTGCGGGTAGTGATCCATGAGTTGCTGCACGATGACATCGTGACCGTCTGTGTCGCCAACGTTGCGGGCGAGCTCGGACTGCAGGTACATCTTCAAGGCGGCGCTGTCATCGCCTGTGACCGGCAGGTGCTCTACATCGCTTCGGCTCAGCTTTTTGAGGCGCAGATCGCAGACTGCGGCGTAGATATCGAGAGCGTCGCGGTCTGAGGGGCTCAGATCGTTGTCGTCTTTTTGGAGCGAACGGTACTCTTCCTCGGCCACGACGTACTGCTTTGCGTTGAACATCGCGTCGGCGTGTTGCTTACGCTCGGCAGCGGTGAGGGGGATGTTCATCGCAATCATCTGATTCTTTGCGGATGCGGCTTCGGGACTGAGAGGATCCTGAAGATATAAGGCACGATAGAGCGTCGCTGCCTGCGTGGAGTTGCCATTTGCCTGGTATGCCTTGGCGAGGGCGAGGCGAAAGTCAGTGTGACTCCCCTGCGGCTCGTTTTGCAGGGGCTGCAGGAGGGCTATTGCCGCGGCAGGATTGTTGGTTGCAACGAACGCGTTGGCGAGAAGGACCGGCGCGGAAGGGTCGAAGAGGCTTCCGGGATGGCGATCGGCGAAGTTCTGGAGAAGCGGGATGGCGTCCTGCGGCCGATGCCCCTGTACAGCGGCTTCGGCCTGAAGGTAGTCGGCGTAGTCGTCCAGCGCGGCACCGTGGAGATTGGCCTGCCGGAAGGCGTTTTCGGCTTCTTCGTAGCGGCGGTCCAGCATGTAGGCGTGGCCGATGGCCAGCTCAGCAGCGGCGGCGGCCTCGCCGGGGTGGGACGCCGCATAGGCGGTGACGCCGGCGAACGCGGCTGGGCTGCGCTGTAGGACGAGTTGCTGCGCCATGGGTCGAAGCTGTGCCGATGCGGTGAAGGCAACCGTGAGGCGACGGCTTTCCGCTGTGGGGCGCGGGAGGACGACGTGATGTAGCGTTGCGTGACGCCGGCGGGCAGACAGCGACCGAGTTGAGGTGGCGTGATGAATCTGGCTTTTGCCCGCAGCAGTGCGCATTCGCGGGGCGTGGGTCTTTTCCGAAGACGCGGATGATGTCGTGCGAGTCTTACTACGAGTTTTGTGGCTTAGTGAGGCCGCGGATTTATTGTTTGGCGCAGTACCTGCGTTCGACTGAGCAAGCGCATTGCCAAACATCAAACCACTCGCTAATAAAGCCACAACTGTACGACCCAACCCCAGTTTCATTGATCCTCTGCTCCACCTACTTTGACTCTACGGCGAGCGAGCAGTCAACGCTTGCACAATCTGCGTTAGGGTGAACCACTGAAGATAACTGGCGTGCGCGGCAACGATCAAAACCATGCTCCTGTAAAATGAAGATCATGGCAGCTCAAACACCTTTTATCGCCGGCATGCCTCTTCCGTCCGGGGAGGAGCACATTTCTACCGAGTCGGTTGAGATTCATCCTGACGTTGCGTTGGTAGAGCGCGCCAAGGCAGGCGACACCGCAGCGTTTGAACAGCTGATACGGCAATACGAGCGCCAGATCTTTCGGACGGCGAATCATATTACGCAAAACCGCGAGGATGCCGAAGACATTACGCAGGACGTCTTTTTCAAGGCATTTCAGAAGCTCGATCAGTTTCAGGGCAATTCCAAGTTTTCAACGTGGCTGGTGCGGATTGCGGTGAACGAGAGTCTGATGCGTCTGCGCAAGCGCAAGACTTCGAAGACTGTGTCGATGGACCAGGATGTGGAGACGGACGAGGGGTCGATTCCGAGGGATTTTGCTGAGTGGAGACCTAATCCTGAACAGAACTACTCGCAGTCTGAGCTGGCGGAGATCCTTCGAAAGACAATTGCGGGACTTCCTCCAGGTTTTAGAACCGTTTTCACACTTCGCGACATCGAAAGTTTATCGACGGAAGAGACCGCAGAGGCGCTCGGGTTGAGCGTACCTGCAGTCAAGTCCAGGCTCTTGCGAGCGCGGCTACAGCTGCGCGAGCGGCTTAGCCGATACTTCCGGCAGAACAAAGAGGTTTCAAAGTGAACTGCACGGATTTTCTCGCGAAGCTGACCGATTACTTCGATGGTCATATTGATCCGTCGTTGCTTGCAGAGGTGAAAGAGCACCTTGGAAGCTGCCACCACTGTGAGGTTGTTGTCGATACGACGCGCAAGACGATCGATGTCTATCGAGGCAACCAAACGTACGAGTTGCCCGAGGAGCTGTCGAACCGACTGCGCGCGGCTGTGATGGAACGATGCAAAATGTCCGGGAAGATGCCGAACGTAGAGGTTCGGCCTGCAAAGAGCGTTAAAGCTTAGACTGGCTTGACTACCACGCGGCGGCCAAAAGGACGGACGCCGCGGATAGCTTAAGCCGAGTGTTACTTGACGACCTGCTGGAACAATGGTGACGTGAGAAGACCGGCGAACTGGCTGTCTGACGAGGAGTAGGAGACGGTAAGAACACCGGAGTTCGAGTTGATTGTTGTATCGTCGACCGCGGTCTTCTCCAGCGGGGATCCGGACGCTTTCTTCATGAGCGCAATTCCCTGCATGAGCGTGGCGGCCATGGCTGCTGTGACGGTGTCCGACATATTCACGGTCATGTTGAAACGTACGCCGTTACTGAAATCCATGGTGTAGCTGGCGTCCTTCATGCGATTCTTTACCGTATCGTAGTCAGCTAGTCCGGAAGCCTGTCCGAGAACGCTCTTCATCATCGTTTGCGTGCCCTTTTGATCGAGGAGGCTCCAGACGGCCTGGGAGTCAACGGCGGACATCTCGCTCATCATGTCGGAGTTCTGGAGGAAGTTGGGCTGAAGACCGTCGCGAGCGTCCAGGGCTGCCTTGATGGCGTCTTTGTCGCCGAAGACCATGGTGGTCTGATTGAGGAAGACGACGCTCATGCCGCCAGAACCCATTGGGTAGATGGCGTTGTTGCGCAACATCTTAGGCTTTACTTTGTCTTTTGCAAACTTGGCGAGGACGGCCTGGGTGTTGAACTGTCCCTGCGCCACTCCAAGGATACGCGATCCGGTGGAGTCATTTTCGTTGGTGGAAGAACCGGGCAGACGGAACGAGGCGAAGGCGAGGGTGTCTGCGTCCTGATCAACCTGCATCCCGGAGTTGCGGAGCGCCGTCTCCAGGTGCTTAAGTTCAGGCGGGAGGACGCGGTCTTTGAGCTGCATGGCGGCCGGCGAGTTCTGCATCTGCCGATAGTCCACGACGATGATCTGTTGAACATCTCTTGGGACGGACGAACGGGCATCGCCACTCAACTGAGCGGCGCGCGCACCGGTGGGTACCATCGCGAGGGTTGCCAGTACAGCGAGGGACATTGCGTACTGAAAGTTACCGAGAATCTTCACGTTTGCTCCTGAAAGTCGTGCCAACTGCACCTGATTATATTGTTTCCCAAATTGCGCATCTACCCGACCCAATGAAAATACGCTACGGCCAGTTCAGCGGATGTTTCAATCGGCGTTCCAGAACCTTTAGATCGGGATCGAACTGGAGTGTTTGACGAACCCAATCCGCATTTGGCTCATAGGCTTGCTCGGGGATCAGACCGATGACCTCACCTTCTGCGATATCGACTCCGTGACGCTCCGCTATCTCGGAAACTGCTGCGTGTAATCTAGTCATCGGCGTTTTTTGGAAATCCGTTATATTCATGCTCACCTGAGCACGACCGTTGGCGAGAACGCCCATGGCTTTGACGCCGAAGAGACCGCCACCGGAGGCGCGAATCTCCTTGGCGATGGAGCGCGCCAGGCTGACAGCTTCCGTGCTGCCACCGGCGGCGAGGTAGATGTTGTATGCAATGAGGAACTTACGTGCACCAACGGCGCTTGCGCCTGCGGTGGCGTGCAGCTCCGGGCCGCCGATGTCGGGCTGGCGGCGGGTGTCGTGTGGGGAGTCTCGCTGTAGCCCTTCGAACTGGCCTCGGCGGACATCTTCGAGGTTGACGCGATCGGGACGCGACGCTGCAGCTTCGTAGAAGTAGACAGGAACGCCGAATCTACGCCAGATGGCGATCCCTGCCTGGCGGGCGAGAAGGGCGCACTGCACCAGGGAGACACCGCTGACGGGGACGAAGGGGATAACATCGGCGGCGCCCATGCGTGGGTGAACGCCAATCTGCTGGGTAAGATCGATCAATTCGGCAGCTTTGCCGGCGGCGCGGACGGCGGCCTCGACGACTGCGTCGGGCGCGCCGGCGATGGTGACAACGGAACGATTATGCGCGGCATCGAGGGAGTAATCGAGCAGGTGCACGCCGTCCACCTGCATGGCGCGGACGATCTGTTCTACTTTGCTGCGGTCCATTCCTTCTGAAAAATTTGGAACGCACTCGACGATGCGGTCGTCGTTGGATTCGTCGAATGGGCTTCGTGCGATGTTCATTTCGCTACTTCCACCAGGTGTATCCGATTGAAAGCTGGAGACTGACGTTGACGCCGGGATTTTTGTCTCCGAGGCTGGCGCTTGAGATGTGGACGCCGTTGGCGCTAAAGTCGACGGAGCGGCGCGGCTTGATGAAGTAATGTGCGCCAATGCCGCCCTGAGGCGTGAAGTTCCAGACGCTGGTATCGGCTGTAGGGCCGGTCTGGGTAGGGTCGGCTGGGTTGAGGTCGCCGACTGCGGGGTATTTGTGGTTGGTCCAAATGATGCCGCCTGCAGCCTGAATCCAAGGCATGAGGCGCCTTCCTTCGGTGAAGTTCCAACGCATTTGTATGGGCGTGATGCTGACACCGGTAAAAGTTCCACCGACGGTGTACGGAGCAGAGCAGCCAGCGTTTACGCCGACGCAGTTGATGCGCTGGAACTTTGGAGTAGAGGACTGCCAGAAGGGGAATGCTTCGACGGAGTATTCGAAGTTACCGCGCAGCATGCCGGTGCCGAATTGGGGGGTGAGCACTTTGCCGAGATGGACGCCGGCGAGCAGGAAGCTGAAGTTCGTCCGCTGCTCCAGGCCGACGCCGCCTTGCAAGAGAGCACCGTACTCCCACGGCATTGTGTTGGCGACGGCGGCAACGGGAGAGTCGGGGAGCGTTGCAGTCGTGATCGTCTGGGCGACGGCGGCAGCGCTTAACGCAAGGGCCGCGCAGAGGAGGGCGCAGAGACCGGCGCGTCGTAGGTGCATGTGCATCTCCTTTACAATCGAAAGCCGCCATCGAGGTGGCGGCTTTCGGATTGCGTTCGTGTTTGGACGGACGTTCAGGCTGTCACCGATTCTTCTTGCATATCGAAGTTCGAGTAGACGTTCTGGGTGTCGTCAAGGTCTTCGATGGCGTCGAGCAGACGCATCATCTGGGTGGCTTGCACACCCTCTAGCTTGGTGTACGTGGAGGAGATCATGGTGACTTCGGCGTGCTCCGGCTTGATCTTTGCCGCTGTGAGCGCGGCCATGACGGCCTCGTAGTCTTTGGGAGAGGTGAGGATCTCCCAGTTTTCGCCTTCGTCAGTCAGGTCATCTGCGCCAGCATCGAGGACGATCTCGGTAAGCTTTTCCTCGTCTGCGGAGGTCTTGGCTACGACGATCACTCCTTTTTTGGAAAACATGTAGCCGACTGAGCCGGTTTCACCGAGGTTGCCGCCGTTCTTGGAGAAGGCGAAGCGGATCTCGGAGACGGCGCGGTTGCGGTTGTCGGTGAGTGTATCGACGATGACGGCTACGCCGCCCGGGCCGTAGCCCTCGAAGGTGATCTCTTCGTAGTTGGCGCCTTCGAGCTCGCCAGTGCCCTTCTGGATGGCGCGCTTGATGTTGTCAGCGGGCATGTTTTCAGCCTTGGCAGCTGCGATGGCACCGCGCAGGCGGGGATTGCCATCGGGGTCGCCACCGCCGCCCTTGGCAGCGATGGTGATTTCTTTGATCAGGCGAGTGAAGATCTTGCCGCGCTTGGCGTCCAGCGCACCCTTTTTATGCTTAATTGTCGCCCATTTTGAGTGGCCGGACATTTGCGGAACCTCTGCTGCTATGAAATCGTACTGTGCAAAAACAGGCCGTAAACACGGTCTGCCGCACAGCTTCGTCGAACAAAATTGTAGCACGCAGAGGGATGGGTTTGGCTGCGTCTCTCCAACGCGGCAGAGCTATGTGAGTTCTGTAGCGAGCAGGTCGTCGAGCGTTTCGCGGCGACGGATGAGGCGAGCGTCGCCAGCTTCGATGAGCACCTCCGCGGGATGGGTGCGGGTGTTGTAGTGCGAGGCCAGCGACATGCCGTAGGCACCTGCGTCGAGCAGTGCGGCAAGATCGCCGGAAAGAAGCTCGGGGAGGGTTCGGTCGCGGGCGAAGAAGTCGCCAGTCTCGCAGACGGGACCGACGATGTCGGCAACCTGCGCTGGGCGGTCGGTGGCGATGACCGGCAGGATTTCATGATGCGCCTGATAGAGCGCGGGACGGATGAGGTCGTTCATGGCGGCGTCGGTGATGACGAAGTGCTTTGTGCCGTTTTGCTTGGTGTAGAGGACGCGGGTGAGCAGGGCCCCGGCCTGGGCGACGAGGAAGCGTCCGGGTTCGAGGAGCAGATGCGCACCGAGACCGTCGAGGATACGGCAAAGGGCGGAGGCGTAGGCGGAGACGCTGGCTGCGGGGTCAAAGGCAGCGGTTCCGTACTCGATACCAAAGCCGCCGCCGCCGTCGACGAAGCGGATGTTGAGGCCGTCGGAGCGGAGGTCTTCGACGAGCGAGCGGACGCGCTGGAGCGACTCGGCGAAGGGTTCAACGGAACGAATCTGGGAGCCAATGTGAACGCTGACACCGGCGGGGTCGATGCCGGGAAGGGCCGCGGCGCGGCGGTAGACGTCGCGGGCGCGCTCGATGGCGATACCGAACTTGTGCTCGCGGAGACCCGTGGAGATGTAGGGATGGGTCTCGGCGAATACGTCAGGGTTGACGCGGAGAGCGATTCTGGCGATCTTGTTGCGTGCTTGTGCGCGCTGGCTCAGGAGTTCGAGTTCGGCTTCGCTTTCGACGTTGAAGAGGAGAATGTCGGCATGGAGGGCCGCGTCAATCTCCCAGAGCTGCTTGCCGACGCCGGAGAATACGACGTGAGGAAGAGCGTTGGGAGCAGCGCGGCGGACGCGTTCGAGTTCGCCTCCGGAGACGATGTCGAAGCCGCAGCCTTGCGCGGCGAGCAGCTTGAGGATGGCCAGCGATGAGTTGGCTTTAACGGCATAGCAAAGGGTGTGCGGCAGCGGTGCAAACGCGGCTTGCAGCATGGCAGTGCGATCGATGACAGCGTCTGCGGAGTAGACGTAGAGCGGTGTGCCGAAGCGCTCAGCGAGGTCGGTAAGGTCAGCGCCGGAGCAAGTGAGGCGTTCATGGATATAGGTGAATGGACGAGGATTTGGCGAGGTCACACATCCATGGTACCCGTTTTGATGGAGCTAAACGCTGCCTGCTGTGCTGGTAGAAGCGGATAGGTAGAGGGGCTCGTTGGGCATGACGATCCATGCGACAAAGTAGGCGAGAATCGGCGTGCCACAGCCGAAGACTACGATGACGGCGAGCAGGATACGGACGAGCACAACATCCCATCCGTAGTGCAGGGCGAAGCCGGCGCAGACACCAGCGATAGCGCGACCGGCGCGTGGTCGGAAGAGATTTGTATAGCCGACGGCGGTCGGCGGTGCGGTTTGGGTTACGGGTGGAACTGCCATGGAGGGCCTGCCGCAGTTGCTGCAGAAGCGTGCTCCGGAGTTCATTTCGTTGCCACAGGCTGAACAGATCATGATTGAACCTCCGCGTTGCGTGCAGTAGAGGATACGGTGAAGTGGCGCCGATTGTTCCATCGACGGCGCGGCATGTGCTTTGAGATGCTTCTACAATGATTTCATGATGATGGAACACATTTGGACTCGAGGCCGAGGACTGGCCGCAGTGCTGATGGCAATGTTTGCGCTCGCTGCGGGCGCTCGGGCGAATTCGCAGATCAAAGAGGTGGGCGACGGTGGACCGGGGCCGGTAAAGGCCAATCATCTGACGGCGGAGTTGACGACCCTGTCGCCGAAGATTGCAGTGGGTGGAACGCTGCAGGCGGGTCTGGTGCTGACGATCGAGGAGCACTGGCACGTGTACTGGGTGAATGCGGGAGACTCCGGGGAGGCGCCCAAGATTACCTGGACGCTGCCACCGGGAATGACGGCGGGGCCGATGCAGTTCCCTCCTCCGACGCGGCTGCCTCTAGGGCCGCTGATGGATTTTGGATATGAGGACGGCGTGGCGTTTCCGGTGATGCTTACAGCCTCGCCGACGATGAAGCCAGGCAAGGTGCATCTGGATGCGCGGGTGACATGGCTGGTATGCAGCAGTGTGTGCCTGCCGGGCAAGGCACACCTGGGCCTTGATTTGGACGTGGTTCCGGGACCGCTGCCGAAGCCTTCGGCGGTGGGCGCGTTGGGGTCGTCGCTGGCGTCGTTGCCAGCGCCGCTGCCGCGGACGATGAGTGTCTCGGCGGTGGCTGGAGCGAAGCAAATTCTGGTGACACTGAAGACAGGAACGCGGGAGCAGGACGCGGAGTTTTATCCTTATGACCAGAACGAGATTGACAACGCGGCAGACCAGCCGGTTGAGCCGACTTCCGATGGGGTGAAGATCTGGCTAAAGCGTGCGGACGATCTAGATCATCCGGGGACAGTGACGGCACTGCCAAAGACGCTGCATGCGTTGGTGGAGCTGAGTTCAACCGAGGCTTACGATGTCGAGATTCCTGTGACGCAGGGAGTCGTCGCTGCACCGCCTGCGGCCGCAGCAAAGAATGCGGCCACCAACGAGGCGACAGACCTAAACGCGTTCAGCGCAATTGGACTTGCGTTCCTGGGCGGACTGCTGCTGAATCTGATGCCATGCGTGTTTCCGGTGCTGTTTTTGAAGGGTTTGGCACTGGTGAACTCCTCGCACGAGGAGAAGAGCAGGCAGCGGGCGCATGGGTTGATGTACACGCTGGGCATCATGGTGAGCTTCTGGATCATTGTTGCGGCGCTGCTGATTTTGCGGGCGGGCGGGCGCGAGCTGGGGTGGGGGTTCCAACTGCAGTCGCCGGGGTTTGTCGCGGTTCTGGCGGCGCTGGTGTTCTTCCTTGGCCTGAGCCTGGCCGGGCAGTTTGAACTCGGCTTGTCGCTAACGAGCGCGGGAGGCGGACTGGCGCAGAAGCAAGGCCTGGCAGGAAGCTTCTTTACGGGCGTGCTGGCGACGGTGGTTGCGACACCGTGCATGGGACCGCTCATGGGTGCAGCGGTAGGGTTTGCGCTGGCCGCACCTAGCTGGCTGACGTTTGTGGTATTCACGGCGCTTGCACTAGGGTTGGCGCTGCCATATCTGGCGCTGAGTATGCAGCCACAGTGGACACGCTTTCTGCCGAAGCCGGGAGCGTGGATGGAGACGCTGAAGCAGGCAACGTCGGTGATGCTGTTTGGGACAGCGATCTGGCTGACGTGGGTATATGCGCAACTTTATGCGCCGAATGGCGCTGATCGGATGGTGTGGCTACTGACCTGCTTCCTGGTGCTTGCTATCGCCGGATGGGCGCTGGGACGGTGGCCGGCGAAGTGGAGTTCTGCGGTGGCGGCGGTGGTGTTGATTGCGATTGCGCTCGCATTGCCGTTGCACAAGCCGAAGGTGGACAGGCTGGTTTGGCAGCCTTATACCGAGGCGAACTTCACGGCGGCGCGGGCGTCGGGCGATCCGGTGTTTGTCGACTTTACTGCGGCGTGGTGCTTGAGCTGCCAAGTAAATGAGAAGGCTGTGCTGAAGTCGGCGGACGTTGAGCATGCGCTGGAGAAGTCCCATGTAAAGCTGCTGAAGGCCGACTGGACGCAGTACGATCCGACGATCACGAAGGAGCTGGCAGCGGTGGGACGGAGTGGCGTGCCGACGTATGTGATGTACCCTCCGGGGAAGGTTTCAAATGCGGATGTTTTGCCGGAGCTACTGACGAAAAGCGTTGTGCTGAACGCGATCGAGAAGGACTCGAAGCCGATGGGGACGGAGTAGGTTCCGACTGGCGACGGCCGAGGTGGCGGCCCCCCCCACCCCCCAAGGTTTCACTTTTGGGGCGCAAATGCTTTTGTTTGTTCGGTTTAGAGGCGAAAGCTGCTTTCAAAGTATTGCAAACAAGGAACTTACGTGCAAAATCTTCAAACGAAGGGACTTAGAGTGGGCCCTGTTTTGGTGCAGCGGAGAGCCGATGCGGCTTCCCTGCGGGGATGACACCAACGAAGCATCGGAGAGGTGTGAGCCCTTTCAGGAACGGTTGAAGTGCCTGTCGGGTTGTGAGTCTCTTTTAGGTTTGCTGACTGTATCTAGAGTAGCAAGTGCAAATGGGTGAGTATGCCAACTTCCTGAAAGATTGATCGCCAGTGTTGATGGGGGGTTTGGCGTTTTTCCAGAGGCGCGGGGCGTTGACAGGATCTTTGGGGTGGGGTGTATCGGGACGAGGGAATGAGATACGGATGTCCGCTGCGGGTGAGAAACGTCGACGGTATACCGACGATGTTTTTGAGCTAGATACCGAGCTTTTTGACTTCGTCGTTGTAGTACTTGCGGTAGAGGATGTCCCATTCCTGCGAGCCTTCGGGGATGATGCGGCGCTGGGAGGCGATCTTCTGGCGTGCGGCAGCATCGATCTTCACCTCTTCGAGGAGGAGTTTGGTGAGGGCTTTGCGGGCTTCCTGGCGGATGGTGTTGCGGTCTTCGAGGAAGTCTACTTCTTTGATATCGGCGAGGGTATCGGCGACGGTATGGGCGAGTTTGTTGAGCTTGTCGTCGGAGATGCGGGTGGTATTGGACGACTTGATGTCGGGTGCTCCGCGCATGGCGCTCATAGGACCGCCTTGTATTTGCGAGCGAGTTCCTGCTTCACTTTTTTGAACATTTCGGGGTAACTGGCTCCTGTTTTGAGCATGTCGTCCTGAAAGGCCTCGAGGATGACGCGAACCTCGTCATTGATGCGGTCTTCAAGGGCAAGCTCTTCGATGAGGGCGGTGGCGAGACGTTCGTCGACCAGCGCAGGCTTGTCGGTCTTGATCATCTTCGCTGCCACGAGATGTTTGCTGGTTTGGCGAGCGAGGTAGCTGACGTAATCCTTCGAGAAAATCATGGGCAGAGATAGGGTAGCACGCAG
>JABBOG010000048.1 GCA_019351975.1 Acidobacteriota bacterium | reverse complement strand
CAGCTCTAGCTGCAAAGCATCCCGCCCGCCCTCACCCAGCGATCTTGTATATCCATCCTCCAGATACTCCGCATACCGCCGCAGATTCATCACACTCACCGAGCAATACCCCGTTGCCGCACGCAGCTCCGAATCGTGCAGCGTCACCAGCTGCATCCACAACCCATCAGCATTCCACCTCTGGCTATTCTGGTCGCTGCGCTCATACGACCCCCAATCCGGGTCCTGCGGCCCAAAGATCGCCATCAGGTGCTCCTTCAACACCCAGTAGCTCTGCCCCCACACCGTTGCCACAGTAACCAGAGACCGCCACGCGTCTACCGGCACATCATGTCGCCGCGTCGGCCACGACACCCGCAACGACTGCATCGCAACACCGCACAAACGTACCGGCCCTACCTCCAGCTCCAGATTTCCTAGTTCGTTCTCGATCCTGCGCGTACCTGGCATCTCCAAGATCGCGTCGAACGTCGTCTCCCACAAAAGCTGCCGTTCCAACGCACGACCTTCGCACGGAAGCAACACCGGTCCAACCACAAACTCCCGCAGCGCCATCTCGCTCGACTCGTTCAGCAGCATCGCGTTCACGACCAGCTCGCGCCGCCAAACATCAATCCATTGCGGCGCGTCCTCCGTCCGTCCACGCTCCAGAGCCTCACGGTCAAATCCAGTCCAGCGCTCCAGCACCGCCAGCACCTCTTCCACCCCCTCAGCCTCCATCGAGACCCGCACCAACCGCGTCGCATCCACCTCCAGACATCGCTGAATCCTCCCATCCCTGCCGCGCGTAAGGATCACCCGAAGATGTCGCAAGTGCGCCAATGGAATCTGCCGCAACGGGCCAATGCGCGGCCTGACCCACAACACCCCGTCACGAATCCCCATCGACTCCGGATTGCCCCATACATCACTCAAGGCGTCGCCTCCAACACCGCCATTCTCCCATCAACCTTGTCCTGTACGCATACCATAGTCGCACTACCGTTTCATGTCATAAATCCCCGAGCATCACCACCGAAGCGGGTGACCCATATCTACCCGCGCTCCTTGCGGGTAGATATGGGTAGACTGCCAACCCTCGACCACCCGCTAACCCGACGCATACACTAGCTCTCGCATGGCCCATCGCCCTCGCACCCTCGCGCTGCGCTCCTCCAGCCTCCTCATCCTGAGCTGCATCCTCCTCGCGCGCGTGTCCACCGTACCTCTCCTCGCCCAGACATCCACAGCCAGCGCACCCAGCCTCACCCTCAGCGCCCGCACCGTCATCGTCGATGTAGTCGTCACCGACAATCACCAAAAGCCCATCACCGGCCTGGCCCAACAAGACTTCACCCTCTCCGAAGATGGCCATCCGCAACAGATCACAACCTTTGAAGCGCATCCCGACCCGCATCCGCAACCTCCGCTAACCCCCTTGCCACCCAACGTCTTCACCAACCTTCCCCGAGCCTCACCCACCGCCTCGCCCATCGTCCTTCTCTTCGACTCGCTCAATACGCCCCTGTCCAACCAGGCCCTCGTCCGCAAGCAGATGCTCAACTCCCTCCAGCACCTTCAGCCTGGCACTCCCATGGCCATCTTCACCCTCGGCACGCAACTTCGCTCCATCCAGAACTTCACCGACGACCCCACCGTTCTCCGCTCCGTCCTGCAAGACCTCAAGTCCGGCTCCGGCCCGCAAGCCTCCACACTGCTCGACTCCAAAACCGAGTCCACGGCACAAACCGTCGCCACCCAGGTCAACGCCACCCTGCAGCAGTTCCTGGCTGAGCAGACCGCTTCCCAAGACAGCGCACGTGCCCTCATCACCCTCGGTGCGCTACAGCAGCTTGCGCGATACCTCGCCGGAATCCCGGGGCGCAAGAGCGTCATCTGGTTTTCCGGTGCATTCCCTTCCTACATCTTCCCCAATCGGGCCCTCGGCAATCCCTCCACCGTCGAACGTGGATTCGCGGACGAGACCCGCACGACCGACGCCGCTCTCGCCGCGGCACAGGTCGCCATCTACCCCTTCGCCGCCGAAGGTCTCGCCAACGACTCTCTCTTCGACGTCGACACGCAGCTTACAGGACAAAACGCTTACGCTATCCAGCAGCAATCCATCGCCAGCCTCAACAACGGTGCCAATCTCCGCAATGGAGACCATGCCATCATGGACCAGCTCGCCGAAGACACAGGCGGCGAAGCCTTCTACAACACCAACGACCTCCACAAAGCCCTCCAGCGCGTCGCAGAAGCCAGTTCGCACTACTACACCCTCTCCTACACTCCAGCCGCCGCCGCCCCCGCGGATCACTTCCGCAAGATCACCGTCAGCCTCAAAGATCATCCCCACGCCCACCTCGCCTACCGCCGCGGCTACTTCACCGCCACCACCCAGCCCGCCCGCGAACCTCAGCCCAACCTCGATCCCCTCCGCCCCTACCTGCAGCCCGGCGAACCTGACTCCACCGAGATTCCCCTCGCCTTCATCGTTCAGCCAACCCCCGCCCCCCCCGACACCGGCACCCACTGTTCCGCAGGCGACAACCACTCACCCGACACCCCTCTCACCTGCTACACCGTCTCCTTCATCGTCGCCGCGCGCGGCCTCCGCTTCCGCACCGCATCCGACGGCATACGGCACAAAACCCTCAACATCACCCTCCTTGCCACGAATCCCAGCGGCAAAGCCCTCAATTGGATCGCAAATCGCGTCAACCTCGACATTACCCCCACCCAATACGCTCTACTCCTCTCCGAAGGCGTTCACCTCAGCCTCACCATCGGCGTCCCCAAAACCACCACCACCCTCAGTGGCGGCGTCTACGATCCCGCCTCAAATCTCGCCGGAACCCTGACCATCCCCCTCGCAAAAATCATCCACGCGAACTCACCCATCAAAGCCCCGCCCTCCGCGCAGGACGTAAACTAGTTCAGTGAAGAACATCGCCCTCCTCGGATCCACCGGCTCCATCGGTCAGAGCACCCTCAGCCTCTGCGAGTCCTACCCCGACCGCTTCCGCCCCATCGCTCTCGCCGTCGGCACGAACCTCGACGTCGCCTTCGCCCAGTGCCAGCGCTGGCGTCCCAAACTCATCTCCGTCGCCACGGAGCCTCTCGCCGACCAGCTCAAAGCGCAGCTCAAAGCCGCCCGAATCAACGGTATAGAAGTCCTCCACGGCACCGCCGGTACCGTCCGCGTCGCCACCCTCCCCGCCGTCGACTTCGTCGTCTCCGCCATCGTCGGCGTCTCCGGCCTGGAAGCCACGTACGCCGCAGTTCTCGCCGGAAAGACCGTCGGCCTCGCCAATAAAGAGTGCATCGTCGCCGCTGGCGACCTCATCCTCGCCGCCGCCCGCGAGCACAGCGTCAATCTTCTTCCCATCGACAGCGAACACAACGCCATCCACCAGTGCCTTCGCGGCGGTACCGCCGCCGAGGTCAAACAGATCTGGCTCACCGCCTCCGGCGGCCCCTTTCGCAACACCCCCCTCGTCGACTTCGGGCACATCACCCCCGCCCAGGCGCTCAAGCACCCCACCTGGGTCATGGGTCAGCGCATCACCGTCGACTCCGCCACCATGCTCAACAAAGGCCTCGAGATCATCGAAGCCTGCCGCCTCTTCAACCTCCCCCCGGACCGCGTCAAAGTCACCGTCCATCCTCAATCCACAATCCATTCCCTCGTCGAGTACATCGACGGCAGCATCCTCGCGCAGATCTCCGTCACCGACATGCGCCTCCCCATCCTCTACGCCCTTTCCTGGCCCCAGCGCATCGCCGTTGAAGGCCACACCCCCCTCACCTTCGACCTCGCCGCCCTCTCCCATCTCGACTTCCAGCCCCCCGACTTCGCCCGCTTCCCCTGCCTGCGCCTCGCCTACGAGGCCGCCGCAGCCAGCCAGAACCACTGCATCGCCCTCAACGCCGCCGACGAGATCGCTGTCGCCGCATTCCTCGACGGCAAGCTCCCCTTCCTCGGCATCCCGTGCACTATTGAGCGCGTTCTATCGCTCACGAAAGCGTCCAGCCCAGCGTCTATCCCCGAGGTGCTCCAATCCGACCTGCACGCCCGCGACCTCGCCCGCGAGGTCATCGCCAACGGAAGGAACTGAACCCTCCATCGGTTCTCCTCGATCTGCCCTCGTATGTTGCAGGAATATCAAGGGCGAATACGCCACCGAACCGCCCTCGGTACCTAATTATCTCCACCTGCATCCAACATCGGTATACTTCCGTCATCCCCCGGCCCCGCGCTCATCGCCACATCAACACTAAAGGCCTATCGCACTCTTCATGCACCTAATCCTCGTCATCATCGAATTCGCAATCGTCCTCGGCATCATGGTGCTCATCCACGAGCTCGGCCACTTCGTCGTCGCTAAGCTCTGCGGCGTCCGCGTCGATATCTTCTCCATCGGCTTCGGCCCCCGCCTCTTCGGCTTCCAATACGGCACCACCGACTACCGTATCTCCGTCCTACCCCTCGGCGGCTACGTCAAAATGGCGGGGGAAATGGGAGGCGACGGCGCTCCCCTGGATGGCACCGCGCTAACTTCCGACAACCTCGTTACATACCCCGCCAACTACGCCCACGACGACCTGACCTCCAAACCCCGCTGGCAGCGCGTTCTCATCGCCCTCGCTGGCCCCGTCTGCAACTTCCTCCTTGCTTTCTTCCTCCTCTTCCTCGTCGCCCATTATCACCACGACGTCGATCAGTACCTCACCGGCCCCGCCGTCCTCGACTATGTCCCCCTCCACACCGCTGCCGCTCGCGACGGCCTCACCGCCGGCGACATGATCACCCGCTTCAACCGCGTCAGCCATCCCAACTGGGAGCAGGTGCTCGACGAGTCAGCCCTCAACCTCGGCCGCCCCATCCCCATTACCTTCACCCGCGACGGTCAAGCCCACACTGGCCTCATCACCATCGGCAACAACAGCGGCGACTTCAGCGAAAACGACATCATGCTCGCCGGCCTCATTCCCAAGATGGACGACGGCCCTGTCTCCGTCCTTTCCGTCGCACCCGACTCCCCCGCCTCCCGAGCAGGCCTCCAGGCCGGCGACCAACTGGTCGCGATCAACAGCCTCCACCCCCACTCCGTCTACGCTCTCCTCGCCTACCTCAAGGACAGCCACGGCGCCGTCTCGTCCCTCTCGGTCCTCCGCAACGGTCATCCCATCAACCTCACAGCCACGCCCGAGAAGATGGAGACGCCCGGTGCTGAAACGCAGTATCGTCTCGGCTTCACCTACCGCCCACCCCCGGCAAACATCCAGCGCCTTCCGGTCGGTGCATCCCTCGCCCAGTCATGGAAAGACAACCTCAACGGCTCCATGCTGATCCTCAGGATCGTCAAGGGCCTCTTCACACGCCACGTCTCCGTCAAGCAGATGAGCGGACCCGTTGGCATCGCCCAGCAGATCGACATCGCCACCCAGATGGGCGTCTGGCCGCTCCTCGAGCTCATGAGCGTCATCTCGCTCAACCTCGGGATCTTCAATCTGCTCCCGATCCCTCCACTCGACGGCGGCATGATCTTCTTCCTCGTCATCGAAAGCATCATGCGCCGCGACGTCAATCAGCGCTTCAAAGAGCTCGTCTATCAGGTCGCCTTCGTCTGCATCATCCTCTTTGCCGCCTTCATCCTCTTCAACGACATCACCAAACTCCACCCCCACTAACCACAGCAGACACACAAGTCGAGCGCACTACCTCTCATGCGCGTATAGCGACCAGCTTAAAAGCTGGCCGCTAAGTCCGCCTCAATCTCACGTACTGCTGCCTGCGCCTCAGCCACCTGATCGACCCCAAAGCTGATGGCCCCCACGCGCGCGTGACCTCCCCCGCCAAACCGCTCGCAGATCGCCGCAATATTCGCCAACGCCTCTGGCTTCTTCGTCGTCCACGGATTCGTGCCCACACTCACCTTCGTCCGAAAGCTCGACTTCGACAGCCCCACAGTATACGTCCCCTCCGGCATCAGGTAGTACGGAATGAACTTGTTATATCCCTCCGTCGGCTGGTCCGTAATATCGAACGTTATCACGCCGTGCTTACACACGGCGCGCTGCCGAATCAGCTCCAGCCCAGCCCAGTGCCGCTCCATCAACGGCCCCAGCACCTCCTGCACAAACGGCTGCTCCAGCACTTGCTGTAGCGGCATCTCCGTCAGCAACGGTATAAATTTTCGTGAGATCGAAGCTCGATCCACATCCGGCGCGCTCTCAATCACCATCGTTAACTTCATCGCGGGTTCGGCTATCTCCACCGCCGCCTTTGCACTCTCATACTTCGCCCCGTCCACAATGTTCGCCCAGTAGATCAGCTCCTTCAGCGGTGCCACATCCATCCCGAACTTCGTCGCCGCGATGTGCGCAATCCACCCCGTGCAGCTCACATAGCTCGCATCGAAGAACTGCCGCATCGCCAGCGGACCTGGCGTGCCGTCCGGATTCACCTGTCCCGCTCGAAACTTCGCCTCGTCCTCTGCCGTCCCAAATGCAGATTGGTGATGATCGAACCACCACGTCAACCTCTGCGATGGCGAATACTTGAAGTCCACCACCGCATTCTCACCTGCGCCCCACCAACCATCCTCGAACATCGGTCCAGCACGATGCACCAGCCCTTGATACTCGAACGCCAGATCACGACCGTCCGGCACGCACCCCCGCCGAAACCGCGTAAACATCGCCGCCGAGCATGCTCCATCGAAACACTTGTCGTGATAAAAAACCTTGCACTCCAACCCACTCACCCTCTAGCCTTCCATCTACCACCCAGCATATCCGACACAGCCCAACTCCCTCCACGTATCATCTCCATAACCACCACGGAGCATCCGATCATGGACCTAAACCCAAATCCCTCCCCCACCTCGCCCCACGCGCACAAGTTCGGGCACGATGCATCGCCCCAATCTGCCGCTCACCGAATCCTCTACGGACCCTTCGGGCTCCGCGCCGGCTGGAGCCTTCTCATCTACTTCGGCATCATCGCCCTCATCGTCGCCCTTGGATTCGGCGTCGCGCATCAGGTCAAAGTCCAGCGCCAGCATGCCGCCGACGTCGCAGCCGCGCGCACCGGCAAAGCCGCGCCGCCCATCGAGCCCCTCTCCACAAAACCCGACCCATCCAGGCCCGCACCCATGTCCGGCATGATCGTCGGCGAAGCTTTTACCTTCGGCATCCTATTTCTTCTCAGTTGGCTCATGTCCGTCATAGAACACCGCCGCCTCTCCGCCTTCGGACTCGGCGGCACCCGCTCCCCCGAGCGCTTCCTCATCGGAGCCCTGTGGGGCCTCGCCGCCATGGGCCTCCTCATCCTCATCCTCCACGCCTCCCACCTCCTTACCTTCGACTCCCAGCTCGACCACGGTACCTCCATCCTCTTCTGGGGAGCCATCCAGCTCATCGCGTTCTTTCTGGTCGGCCTCACGGAGGAGTACACCATGCGCGGTTATCTTCAATTCACCCTCACCCGCGGCCTCGTATCCATCGGCAACCGCATCGCACCCCGCCACGCCCGCGCCATCGCCTTCTGGATCGCCGCCTTCCTCACCTCCGCGCTCTTCGTCTTTGCCCACACCCACAACGCTGGCGAAAACCCCCTCGGCCTCTTCCAGGTCTTCCTCGCCGGCGTCGTTCTCGTCGTTGCCCTGTGGCGCACCGGCTCGCTCTGGTGGGCCATCGGCTTCCACACCACATGGGACTGGTCCCAGTCTTTCCTCTACGGCGTCCCCGACTCCGGAGGACTCATGCAAGGCCGCCTCTTCGCCACGCACGCCCTCGGTCCTAAGCTCTACAGCGGCGGCACCGTTGGCCCCGAAGGCTCCATCCTCTGCATCCCCGTTCTTCTCGTTGTCATCGCCGGACTCTTCCTCTTCACACCGACCTCCCCGCAGCCGCCTCTTGAAACCGTCCCCACATCCAACGCAAACCTCCTCTCCATCACGCCGGAACCAGAACAAGCCAACTGACGCCAGAACGCCAGCATTGAAGGTAAAGGGGCGAGCCCGTACCATGCAACGCTGGCGTTCCGTACAAGCAGGCCGCAGTAATGTGGGCCTAGAAGATCACCTTCAACGCCATTTGCAGAATCCGAGGATCACCTGCGGATGATAGAGCTCCAAAGTTGCTGTCCAGTAAACCTGCGTCTGGATTGCCAAAATTCACGTTATTGAAGACGTTATAGAACTCCGCTCGGAACTCATACCCAACGCGCTTGCCGACCTTGCCCGTCTTGAGCAGCGCCATATCGCTCTCAAACATCCTCGGCCCACGCAAGGAATTCTTGCCAATGTTTCCATATGTCCCTACCGGATTAGGCGCAAAGTCCGAGGTATTGAACCATTCGTTGACCTTCGCGGCGTGCGAACGGCCATTGCTCAGCTTCGTCTCACTGACAGTTGCAACCGTGATATTGGCACGATCGGCTCCAATGCTGGAGAACGAGTTATCGTCCTCCGCAAATACCGTAAACGGAAAGCCTGTCTGCCAGTTAGCAATGAAGTTCAGACTCCAGCCATTGATCACACTATTCGCAATGCCCTTTACGCCAACATGAGGGAGTGCGTAATCACCAGATAACCTGACCGCATCTGCGACATCGCCAGCGTCAGGGCCATAATCCAGCGAGCGGCCACAGGCACACGTGTTGCTTGCCAAACCTCCGGGCTCCCCGCTCGGCCCGAAATCGTTCAACGCATGCGACCACGTGTAATTCGTCTGGAAAGAAAGCCCATGACTCATTCTCTTCTCGAGTTCAACCTGGCCTGCGTTGTAATTACTGTTGACTCCGGAGTTAATGGCGTCAACGAAGCCAAACGCTGGATACCGGCGGCGTTGCTGAGCATTGCTCTCCGATGATTGACCCGGGATATAAATTGCCGGATTGAGTTGCAGAAGGCCAGCCTCCTGGTCGCCCGTTCCACCCAGATGGCTGCCATGGTTGCCGACATACTCTGCTCGGAGAAACCAGCTTGCTCCAAATCCGCGCTCCACCGTCAGGTTGTACGAAAGGATCATCGGCACACGGAAATGCCGGTCGAAGATCTGCGTGAAGGAGATATTCTGCGGGAACGTCACGTTTGAGCCTGGATTGGTGGGGCCAAATGACCCGGGGAATGGATTGGCAACACCCGCAGCCGTATAAGGATTCGTAAAGTTCGTATCCTGAATGTTCACGATCGGCGCGAAAGGTGGGACCCCAACGACATCCTGAAAAGCAACCGTATTGGGTGACTGGTAGTAGTAGCCGATGCCGCCGCGAACGCTCGTCTTGTTATCGCGCGTAAGAGCATACGCAAAGCCTAAACGGGGACCCAGGTTGCTAAGGTTATCGTAGATCGAAGAAGCCGGGCATCCGCTGTCATGGTTGCTTCCTCCAAAGAGCAGATCCTGCGGAGCATTCGGAAAGCGAACAGATTGCCCGCCTGGAACAAAGCAAGCGACGCGTCCTTCGCTGTCGGTGTACGGAATGAACGGATCCCAGCGCAGGCCAGCATTAATTGTGAGTCGCTTTGTCGCTTGCCAGTTATCCTGCACGAAAAAGCTCCACTCATCTCCAGTAAAGTTCAAATAGAGGCCGCCGCCCTGGGTGAAGCTCGACACATTGCCGAGCATGAAGTCACCGAGATTGTCGCCAGTAAGGCTATTGTCGAAGAAGTATTCGCCATCTGCTTGATACGAATTTCCCATCGGTGTGCGTATCCGCCGCCATTCGCCTCCCACCTGTAACTCATGCGATCCACGAATGAACGTGGCAATCTCACGGTCGGAGATGTCACCCCGATTCCATTCGCCAGTGGCCGCCTGCAGCCCAACGTTGAAATCGCCACCGACTTCAACGTTGAGCGTAGCCGGATAGTTCGTAGGTATTGCGATGTTCGAACCCGCTTGAGCAATATTGAACGGGGCAGCGGATGTAGTCTCGCCCGTCTGGCTCGTCCAACCAAAGTAGCTGTTGAGCAGCGTCTTCGAAGTGATGCTGTAGATATCGACCACACTTACATTCTTCAGACCCAGGTTCTGAGGGTCTGTCGTGTTTGCAGCAAGAATGTTGCTAGATGGAGGAAGAATAACGGGAACCTTGTAGTTGAGTTGGAAGTAGTGACCGCTGAAGTGATGCTTCCCAAGGTTGTAATCAAGTTTGACAAGGTACTCATCCGTATCCTCAATTGAGGGCGACCCATTGTAGAGGAGTTGATGGATGCCACCAGCAGGATCGTTGGGAAGAGGAATGTGATTCAGAAGAAAGAGAGCAGTCGGGTCGAATGCTGCCGGATTAATCTGGTTGTTGCTGTTGAATTGATACGGCGAATTTGGATTCGGATTCGTCAGAACCTCAGGCAGCAGATCGGAGAAGTCACCATTGCGTTCGGCCTGCGTTGGAACCTGGGCGATCTGTCCGTTGATCGCAGTGTTCTGACGTGTCCCCTGATACGAGCCAAAGAAAAACAGCTTACCCTTCAGGATCGGTCCGCCGATTGTGCCGCCAAACTGATTCTGCTTCAGCGGGTTCGGTGAAGTCGCGAAATAATTCTTCGCGTCCATCGCATAGTTGCGAAGGAACTCGAAGGCGTCGCCGTGAAACTGGTCTGTGCCTGACTTCGTGACGACGTTCGCCACGCCGCCGGTCGCATTACCATACGTTGCGCTCATATTATCGGTCTGGACATTGAACTCCTCCAGCGCGTCCGGACTCGGAAATGGCAGGTTGGCATTGATGTAAGGATCGTTATAGTCCACACCGTCAAGCAGGTAATACACGCCGTTCGCACCGCCTCCGTTTACCTTGGCATATTGCTCTCCGGGCAGAACACCGCCCTCGCAATTGTTACCGCAATTCTGGCTGCTCACGTTCACTGCGCCAGGAATCAGAAATACCAACTGCTGCGCCTCACGCCCATTTAGAGGAAGTCCTTCGATACTTCTCTCATTGATGACCTGCGTGATGGCAGCGTCGTCGGTTGTTATCTGATTGACACTTCCCTGCACGGTGACTTGCTGACTGACCGCTCCGACCGAGAGCGACACCGTCTGCGTCGCAACCTGTCCGAGCGCAAGCACAATCCCGTGCTGAACGTAGGTACTGAACCCTGGGAGCTCCACCGAAAGCGTATAGCTGCCTACCGGAAGGCTTGGAAAGTTATACTCGCCATTCGCCGCGGACTTGTCTGTCTGCTTATAACCGGTGCCGTCCTGCTCAACAGTCACAGTCGCACCCGGAATGGCCGCTCCGCTATTGTCTTGCACAAAGCCGCCTAGTCGCGAGGTCGTAAACTGGCCAACCGCAGACATCGTTCCGAAGAAAAGTGCAAGCAATACGACGATTGAAAATGACTGAAGCCCCTCACGACGGAGAACCCGCGGTCCCTGGCGCTGACTCTCGTGGATCATTTCCATTGGCGTTAACTTCGCTGCGCTTAGAGTTCCCTTGAACATGCCGTAGCCTCCAGCTTTCTCTTTATTACATATTTTTATTTCGTCTGTAATCAATTATCAATCTTTTACGGTGAAACATATCTCGTGTCAAGTGGATAATACCCATTAAAGCCGCATGCACTAGCAAATACTGCAAAAAACAATGATTCGCAATATCTTTTAACCTGAATTTTCTTCCATACAATGAGCGCCACAGAACTTCACCAGCGGAACCTATCATTTCGCTTATTTGCGTTTCAGACGAGATCCAGGCGTTGCTGCACCTTTTGAAGCAAAAGAAGTCTACGCATCCCAGCTTGGGAAATGGCCCACGGAATACCAAAGCGCGTCGGCAGCACCCGAGGAACAAAAATCACCCGCCCCGCTGTGCTACAGCGGCAGGTCAGCCGCCTGATGATCCCTCGTCTTCCGCATGACGACGTATAGAAGCAGGCCGATGACGATCCATGCAGCCCCCAGCAATTTTGCGTTCAGGTTCAAATTGAACCAAATGAAGGTACACACCAAAATGCCACACAGAGGCGATAGAGCAGCAAAGACAACCTTCTCCCTGGTGCGATATTTATAGTGAATCAGCGCAGCTGCGTTGACCCCTATAAACGCAATGAAGGCACCGAAATTCAAAAGCTCCGCACCTTGCTCAAACGTCATCATGAACGCTCCGACAAGAGTAACGCCACCAAGCAACAGGACATTGTTACGAGGAATGTGGCTCGTTGGGCTGATGGCGCCGAAGAAACGCCTCGGAAGAGCGTCAGCGCGTCCCATTCCGTACAGCAGGCGGGCCGCACCAAACTGCGCGGCAATTCCGGAACCCATATTGGCGATGAGCAACGTAGCATTCAGAAGATGAAACAGAACGTTTCCACCGACGCGATGCGCAATCTGCACAAACGCCGTATCCACCATCGCTAGCGGAAAAGGTTTGGTACCCGGCCAAACCAACTGCGCAAGATAGACTTCGATGGCTGACAGGACACCGATGACGAAGCAAGTGAGAACCGTTGCGAGAAGAATATTACGACGCGGGTTTTCGACCTCTTCGGACATGGTGGAGATGCCGTCAAAGCCGATGTACGTTAGCACCGCAATCGACGTTCCGTGAAAGATGCGTCCGGGCGCGAACGTAGCTGGGTCATAGAATGGCAGCAGCCACTGTCCACCGATTGGCTTAGCCACCACAGCGATATAGTGAATCGCGCACGCGATAAAGATGACGACGACAATGCTCATCCCCAGCGCAAGCATCATGTTGACGCGACTCGAGGTCTGTACGCCACGGAGGTTCAGTCCGGTGAAAACCAGAACGAAGGCCACCGCCCACGCAGCGTAGGGGATCTGCGGCAGGATGTTCTGCGCTGCCGCGCTGCACCAGATCGCGCAGATAATCGGGTTGAGCATGTAGTCCATCAACATGGACCACCCCACAACGTATCCCGCCAGAGGATGGATCTCCTTGCCAACGTAGGTGTAGGCCGAACCAGCGCTGGGATAAACGCGCGCCATCCTGCCATAGCTGACAGCCGTAAAAAGCATAGCTACCATCGCGATAAGAATGGTCGTAACGACGTGACCGCGCGCTGCATTGCTGACCACTCCATAGATGCTCATAGGCGCAGTCGGCTGGATGATAATAATGCCGTACAGAATCAAATGATGAAGCTTCAGCGTGCGGCGTAAACCAGGACCGCTCCTATCGATCTCAGCCGTGGCATTCATGTCGAGCGTCCTTTCTTAGTGTTGCGCGCGGCTCTTTCGACACGCGCACGCCAAGTGTCAGTGAATCGGATAAGTTGCCGACTTCTACTCTGGCCGCTTCTTATCCGCAGGAACAAACTTCGTCGCAACACTTCCTGAAATCCTCACGCTGACAGTCTTCGCATCCGTGGCACCCTCAAGCCCCGTCACAGTAGCGCGCACTTTGTACTCACCCGACTCTGTATAGGTGTGTTGAACACTGAGTCCGTCCAGACTCGAACCATCACCGAAATCCCAGTGGCATGTGAGCAAAGGCTCGTAGCCAGATGTACTGCTGGCGTCAAGCGCTATAGCATCCCCTGCCTTGGCCTTCGTCGCTGCCTGGATCTTGAACATCGGCGGCGTAACCGGGATGTCTACTTCAATCAGCTTGAACATCCGCACCGAATGTTCAGGCTGCGTAAAACTGATCGCGGATCCTGACGCCCTACAACAGCTTTGGTCTCCGAACACCTCCGTGATCTGGTATTTTGCAGGATCCTTCAAGCCTATATCAGGAAAGCGAATGCTTCGCTTCTGTTCTTTTTCGCTCCAGTTGAAAACGGTCAGGATCGACTGACGCTTATCCTCTTTCAGCAAAAACATACTGGGCTGTAGATCGCTGGCGGCATACGTCATTAAGTCGATGGGGATAGACGAGTGGCCCAGACGCGCCATATCGATCAGTTCACGATTCTTCACCAACGCCAACCGGTCCGGTGAAGCAGCGAGCGCAGGAAGATCATCACCCTCCTCGAACATACCTCCTGAAACCGCAGCTAAAGCAATCGACACCTCAGCCTCATCCAAACTGAGCGGGCGCTTCCCTCCATGCCACGACTGGTCATCCACCGTCTGCTTTGAAACCGTAAAAGCATCTGGATCGGCGACGAAGAAATTGCGATTCATATAGTAACGCGCCGCAATCCCAGAAGCCGCATCTCTTGAAGCGCTGAAGGTGTGCCCCGTGTCCTGAGAGATGCGACCTGCATCGACGTATCCAACGGGATTGAGCATGGTGCTGCCGTCCTTGTCGAGAACGGTGTCGTCTCCCACAGCATTCCGAATGATCTGCAGGCCAATCCGTTGGGCTTCAAGGGCTGTAGTGTGAGGACGGTAGTACGCCCCTTCAACAGACGTGTCGTCCATGAAATCCATCTTGATAAAGCGCACGCCCCAATCATGAAACGTTCGGTACGTCTGGCTGAGGTACTCCTGTGCGCCAGGGTTCGTTGAGTCAAGAACATATAGCGGGTCATTGTGATCTGTCACATAGCCAATGTGAATGAGCTGCCCAGCTGCGTTATGCAGCAACCAATCTTTGTGCTTCTGATAAACCCATGCCCGATCAGAAACCTCAAAAGGTGCCGTCCAGAATCCAAACGTCAGTCCCTCGCGACGGACCGCATCCGCAACGTATTCTAGCCCCCTTGGGAATAGATTCGCATCCGGAGTCGTGTACTCGCCGCGCGCATACTGATAGCCCTCGTCGATCTGAAAATACTTATAGCCACTGGTTCTCAGATTGTCGGCCAGCCACTCCGCATTCGTGATCGCTTCTCCCTGATTGAGCCCGAAATAATAGGCCGTCCAGCTCCACCATCCAATCGGCGTTGGAGTCTCGACGCGAGCTTTGTGCAGCAGTTTGATCACATCTCCGTATTGCTCTAGCTGTGCGTGATAATCCGTTCCCACAGCAAACATCAGGCGCTCGGAAGCCAATCTGGCACCCGCTTCCACAGGAAGACTCAGGTCCACCTGCTCGTCTGACGGAGAATCCCTCAGCGACTCCCCCTTCATGATCTCGGTCGTCCCGGTTGACTCTGCGTCGAACGACAGCATCTTGGCATCCTCGCCCGTGCCCCGTTCCTTAAGGTGCATGATCGTTAGAAACCGTTCTGTGGTAAGTGCACCCAAAAAGAGACTCTCTCCACTCTTTCGGTTATAGATAAGCTGGCTGCCTACCGCTCGCAGCGTTCCTTTGGGCGCGTCACCTAGATCGCGGATAGCGAGCTGTGGCCTGTCTTCACTGTAACTATCTGAAATAACTCGATCCGCACCCGCTGGTCCGCTCAGATCGATGAACGGAGCGCCGTCTACCTCGACGCTGCGAATCTCCTGCACTGAAATTGCTTTATTTGTCGTGTTAAGCACATTGACCGCTACATCGCCCCACGGCCGGTCTGAGTACAGTCGAATGTTGCACACGAGATCTGGCTTGTCAGGCAAACCTGCATGAGTAATGGTCAGTTCAACACCTGACCCAAGTTCATCGTGAAACTCCGCTTGCACCGTCTTGTGCTCAGGATATGAAGAGGACCGCAGCACCTCGCCGTCGACCGTCGCCTCTACGCTGGAGTGCAACACCGCGCCTGCACTCCCGGCCTTGGCAATAGAATAAGAGCCATCCGCGTCAACTGTAACCGCAAGCGATCTTCCTCGAATCGATCCAAGCCCCTGCCCCCTATTGGCCGATGCCGACTGCGCCACCGCGCTCGCGCCGAGGCTACCTGAACCAGCCAGTCCCACCGACACAAGAGCATACAAAAACCATCTGCACCTCATCACTGATCGCTTCAAGGCCACTCCTTTGCGCTGCATTAATTTCCTGGAACGTCCAGCCGTCTCATGGAGCAACTATGAAACGCGGCGAAGAAAAAGGATATCGTTCATGAACTAAAGTCAGCCCTAGACTCAAAATACATCTGCGCTGTTGTCCGTCTTCCGAACGATCCTCGAGTTAGAAGACGTACCGGGCGGTGAACAGACCGGACCTGGGACCAGCGAAGCTACGACCTGTGATCCCGTTGATCTGACCTACGCCCTGTCCCGGAAAAGTGGTCGTCGGTGGAACCGACAAATCGACGATTGGGTCGCCAAAGTTCGGATGGTTCAAAACGTTCGTGAAGCTCAGCCGGACCTCCAGATGCTGTTCACGGTAGGTTGTGAATGACTTGAACAGCGCAGCGTTCAACGTGTTCGAGTCGGGTCCTTCGATGGTACCGAAGGGACCAGTGCCGAAGGTGCCTGCCGCGGGAATTGCAAACGCCGCCGGATTGAACCAGTTGAATATGGACTTTGTTCCAATCGGTGCAAGCGATTTTAATACTCGTGTCGGCGTGTTGGTGCCATACACAGGACTTGTATTGGATGGGCTAAGGCCATCGAAGGTCGGTGTCAGATAGTCGCCGGTTACCGCAAGAAACGCGGCGCTGATCTTCCAGCCGCCCAAGAGCTTTGATGTAAGTGAGTGATTGTTGAGCAGCAGACCACCCTCGCCAATCGGTAGCTGATAAACCAGGTTCGATGTGAAGTCCAGTCGCGGCGTGAATTTCGCATTCCCCTTCTCGCGCGATAGATGATTTGTATACTCGGCGGTCACGCCGCCGTCGAGCCCGTTCGTGTCTAGATCATCATCGTCGGTCAGGTTCTTCGCCCAAGTCAGCGAGGCATCGAAGCTTAGGCCGTGATGATAGTTGTGCATCACTTCGGCCGACATCGCGTTGTAATTCTCGTAGCCGCCATTCTGAAACTCATATACAGAATAGAAAAGTGGATACGGGCTGTTGGCTTGGTTGTAAGGTGTAGTGCTCGGCGCAACCTGATCGATGTTATTTACATATCCCAGCTTGACTGCACGCGTTCCTATATAGGAGAGTCGCAATCCGGTCTCAAAGCCTACGTTCTGTTCTACCGTCAAATTGAACTGTTGCACATAAGGATTGCGGAAGTGAGGATCCGTAAATGAGGTGCTTACATTACCAGCGAGGCTCCCCTGCACTGAGGTATTGATGGGATTGTTGAAGGTAAGAGACGGCTGATTGGCCGTGAACGCATTGCTATACGCCACATTCAGGCCGAATGGACCGCCATAGTTGTAGTTGAAGTTAGACGCACTGATCTCATCGTTGAAGATGCCGTAACCCCCGCGGATGACCGTCTTATCCGAATTGAAGGGTTGTAGCGCGAAACCCAGACGAGGGTAGAGCGCAGTCTTGAAGGCATATCGGAATGACCGATCAGGAATACCGGCAGCTGCTGCCGTCTCAATGGGAATCTGCGAAGGAAAGGCCGAATTGATGTTCTGCTGCGCAATTTGCAGGCTGGGCACAACAATTGCGCCCTTCGCAGGATCGAACGACGCAACGATGTTGTTCTTATCTACAGTTGGGCTGTCGTACTCGTAGCGGGCCCCTAAAAAAAGTGTGAGATTTTTCCTAATCTTCCAATCATCTTGTACGAAGGTGTTCAGATACCACAAGCGAGCATACTCCGGAGCTCTTGAGTAGGTATATGAAGTCGAATCAGGCAACCCCAACAGAAAATCTGCGTAAGCATTCCCCGTGTACTGCGAGCTGAACGAAAAGCTCCCGAATGACGGATAGAAGTAATTGTCCCCCTCCATGGGTCGATATTCAATGCCCGCCTTCAACGAATGAGAGCCTCGCTCATACGTGATCTGGTCGATGTATTGGAAGGTTTCTTCCGTTGGCTGGCTCTCGGGCAACTGGTAGGGCGACGTATATCCCGGGACATAGAGAGAGGGGATACCAGTAATGCTGTTGGAGACAGTCGGAAAGCCATTGATCCCAAGTGCGTTTATCAGTGGCTGTCCCTGAAGGTCTCCGCCGAAGTGATTTTCGGTATGCGTCAGACCGACCTCGGCCACGTTTATAAGGCGCGGTGTCAGAATCCATGTGTCCTCCAGAACACCTTGCCAGGTGTGCCGTTTCTGCGCTCGATAGCCGGTGATCGATGGCGGCAATCCACTGTCCAGCACCTCCGGTGAAGAACGGATATATCCCACTCGCGCGAACATCGTATTTCGCTGCGAGAACGCATAGTCCACACGTCCATAAAAGCGGTTCGTATAAACGTTCTGTGAATACGGTCCAAGAGAAGACTGCCCCAGGATGGTGGTTGGGTAGAAGAGATTCTGCCAATACGAGGCTGCACTGCTGAAGAGCGCAGGATCGATGTGGTTGTATTTGCCTTGGTAGTCAAACGGCGCCCCGCCTGCATAGGGATTGGTAATCGGTGTCGAAACCGAACTGAAATCGCCAGCCTCAAATGCAGCGGTCGGAAGCGACGGATTGATTGTGATCGGCGTGTTCTCGCGCAGCAACTCTGAAGACAGGTAGAAAAAAAACTTGTTCTTGATCGCAGGCCCGCCCAAGTCCGCCCCAAAATCGTTCTGACTATAGTTGCCTACTTTCCCGGCGGCAAAGTAGCCAGGTGCTTGTAGCGACGCCGTGCTGTAGTTCTCAAATATATCGCCATGGTACTGGTTCGTACCAGACTTTGTGACCATGCTGATATTGAATAGCTGGCCCATTTCAGCCTTATTGTTGACTGCTGAGTACTCGACCTCCTGGACCATTCCAAACGGCGGCAGCGAAGGTCCCACCATGTTGCCATAAAGCACAGAGTTCGAGCTGATACCGTCCACATTATAGTAGGCCTCGCTGCCGCGCGAACCGTACATAGACCAGTCGAAGAGCGTACCTGCCTGAGAACCTCCAGGCAGAAGCGTGGTGTAAAAGAGCAGCCCGCTGTCGCCAGTGGAGTCCGAGGTGCCGAGGAGATTGGACGATGTATCATTCAACGCCTCCGAGGTCACCGTGCTGGAGATCGACGGCATATCCAGGTCGATCACCGGCTCCTGAGCTGTCACAGTGACGGAAGAACTATTGCCCGCTACCTTCAACTTTCCGTCAATCTGGACCGTCTGCTGCGCGGCCAGGGATACCCCATGGTCCTGTAGTACAGAGAATCCGGGAGCATTGATCGTAATGGTGTAATTGCCTGGATTCAAGGCAGTCACAGCATAAAATCCTTTTGCATCCGAATGCACGAGACGAGCAAAATGTGTCCCGTCGTTAATCACGCTCACCGCGGCATGTGGCACCGGACTTCCATCGGCCGCAGTCACTGTGCCGGTGATATTGCCTTCGGTTCCCTGCCCAAAGAGGCACGGCCCGACGGCAAGGAACAGAGTGAGGCACAAGAGACCCAACCACAAGAAGTTATTAGCCCCGCTTCGGGAAGTGCTATGAATGCAAGGAATTCCCTGCGCAACGTTAACGTTCATTGGCTATAACCTCCGTGGCATCAGCAAATGGATTCTAAGCTGACAACCAGCTTTCAACAGCTGAAATAGATGCGTTTGTATTACAATTTATTACTATTTTTGGAGATTATTCGCGTATACGCGCTTTGTCAAGACAATAGTGAAGGAAAAGAATATTTCGAAAAGATTCGTGCGCGACCGACTTGATCGACCAAAGGTAAGCTATCCGCACAGCAAAACCCAACGGCCCCCGCCCTTCTACGTTTTGCCCCTTTGTTTATCCACGATATCTACTACTTGCGCGTAAGTGCAGCAGCTCACCAGCTCCCGCTCTCAAAGTACAGCTCAACTTCCTCAAGCGTCTTTCCTTTTGTTTCGGGAAGGAAGAATGCGGCAGTCAGCAGATAGATCAGCGTGAACGCGGCAAATAGAAAAAACATATTCGCATACCCGTACTTACTGACGATCGGCAGAAACACGAGTGCCAGTGTCGTTGAAACCAACTGGTTCAACACCAGCGCCATACTCATCCCTACAGATCGGATCCGCGTGGGCATCAACTCAGAAAGCGCCAGCCACACGCACACTCCAGGTCCTGCGGCATAGAAGGCGATGAATGCAAGCAACCCCAAAGCTACCCAGCGCCCATGCGACGCTTGTGGAATTCGCGCAATACGCGCTCGCTCGATGTGCAGCGGCGCCCTGCGGGCTTCATCCAGGCTGGCAAAAGGGTTCTTGAAAAATGCTTCCACTCGGTTGGCAGGCAGAGCATCTCTACGTGCTATGTGGATGTGCTGCGCGACAGCATCATCGGAGCGCACATACGTCGTCGCACCCATGAACCCGCCGTAGGAATAGATCACTGCCAACGAAGCATGCTGAGCAACGCTCATATCGTTGCTGCTACCGCCCGCAGCGATAAGCTTCGCCGCTTCCTTGGCGTCAAAATTCACCGTCAGTTCATTGTCAGGCGTGACCATCGACTGGATCGCTGGTCCGACCTGTAGCGTATCGCGCTCCGCCTGCCGAAACAGCACAGCAGTCCCAATCAGCGAGAGCATCACGCCCGCCGTACCTATTATGAGCAAAAACCGTCGGCCCCTCCGATCAACCAGCGCCATGCCGACGATCGTCATTAGAAAATTGACTCCCGTAAAGCCCACATAGCCCCAATGCGCGCTCAGATCCGATAGCCCGCTTTGCAACAGAATATTCGTGTTATACCCAATAATCGAATTGATACCTGTCGCCGTATTGCACGCCAGAATCACACAGGCCAACAAGAAAGGCACGACGTATTTGCGGCGAAACAAGCTGCCGCCCTTCTTGCTTCCCGCGGCCGGCTCGCTGGCGATCGCATCCATCTCGGCAAGTTCAAGATGCGCCGCGTCCTCACTGCGCGAGCGAAGCAACGACGCGAGCGCTTTATCCCGCTTTCCGCGGCGAAACAACCAACGCGGAGACTCCGCCACAAACAGGCTACCGATCGCGAAGAGGATCCCCGGTGGCAGAGACAGCCAGAAGATATGCCTCCACGCATCGTTCTGAATCGTGAAAAGAGCGGCCGCGTCTCCCCCTGCGGCAACCGTCTGCACTCGGTAACTGTAGTACATGCCGATCAGCGCCGCCGCAACGATGCCGAATGTGAGCAGCCATTGGAATACGCCCGTTCCCTTCCCTCGCGACTTCGAGACAAGGCACTCAGCAAGATAGAGCGGCACCACAACACCGATAAAACCACCACTAATCCCCTGCAGCAGGCGTCCGACTAACAACGCCCCATATCCCTCAGAGAGCGCAATCAGTGGAATGCTAATAACAAAAATGAGGCCGCTTAGAACCATCATCGCTTTGCGGCCGATCCAGTCTGCCAGTAGCCCTGCAAAGATCGTCGAGATCACGCTGCCGAGCAGCACCGCCGCAACAATGGTCGAAAGCTGGCCCGCATCGAAGTGCGACGTCGCCTCTAGGTACGGAAGCGCACCGCCGATAATGCCGACGTCCACTCCGTAGAGTAGGCCGCCCAGACCCGCCACGCACAGCAACAGCAAGTTATACTGTCGCCGGCTTGATCGATCGAATGTAGCGCGCGTTACTTCATCCATAAAATACCGTTATCGATGTCAGTTTCTCCTCGGTCGATCCATCTGCCTGATCGATCATCAAGACTGCCCGTATTGCCCAGGCAGTAGACGCAATGCATTCTCGCGGTAGATCTTCCTCAGCACATCCTCAGGCAGATTCAGACCGTAGATATTCCATCTGCCTTGCCGGGACGCATGCGTCGGATACTCAAAGTATTCATCCTCTGTTTCAAGAAAACGATAATACAGTCGGTACATCTCGATCTCAGGAACAAGGTCCGCGCCAAACAATATCCTGTCCGCAAACCGCAGAAAAAACCGCCGTGCCGAATACGGTTGCCTGCCAAGCTCAGACGCCCGCGCACTGATGTCCACCATCACATTCGGGCAGCGCTCCAACATCGTCGAAACCCGCTCCAAATCCTCGCTGTTCTCCGCGATATGCGCACCCACAAACGTCGTCTTCGGGTGCCTCGCAAAGACGCGGTCCCTCTGTTGCAGCAGCTCATCCTTGCCATACTGTGCCCCGTAAAAGCTCCAATCAGGATGCGCCGCCAACTCTTCATACCGCTCGTTACGGCTGTCGATCGGCAAAAAGAAAGCCTCCGGATCGCCGATGTGCATCATCACCGGCAGGCCAAGCTCTCCACAACGGTCAAAGATCGGCGCCAGCCGCTCATCATCCACCCGGATCAACTCGCCCTTGGCGTCTCGCACCGTAAGCCCCAGATCTTTCCATACCTTGAACCCTACGATTCCATGCCGCGCTAACCGCTCAATTCGTTCAAGACTCAGCCTTACGAACGCATCGAAATCAGTCGAATCCGCTCCGCTCCAGTCCATCCATCCAATGGTCGAAAACCGTTGTGCATCCGCCGTCCGATACCGTTCAATCTGGGCGATAGCAGCATCGCCCACCATCATCGTGATATTGACGCACTGCTCGATTCCACATGCATCCATCACCCTCAGCACTTCAACAGGATCTTGCGCATCCAGATGATTGTGGTAATCAATCACAGGAAAGCGCGGCTTCAACACCTCGTGAGCAACACTGTGGAGCATCGTCACAGGCTTGAAATCGCCAAGCGGCAACGTCACCTGGGCCTTCGCCGACACCATGGCGATAAACTTGTCCTGATCGGTCCCCTCCGCCATAATCATCCTCTTCTTTCTCGTGGTAAACCCGTGCACGCTGTATCCACCCACATTGCTTTTCGGGGCTGAATCTTATGAGAAATATAGAACACTTCTGGGATCAAAGGAAATAGAAGATATTTCTGTTATATTTCGTCTTATTATTTATCGTGTGTCAACGCTCGTTGAGGCCGCTCATGTTCAACTTTTCCGCCGGGTTTCTCGCAGCATCCTTATCTGCATCCATGCTGATCATTCCAGCCCACGCATCTCCAAAGACTCCCGACGCGATTCAGGCTGGACACCTGTCCGCGAACGTCCAGATGCAGGCCCAGCGCATCCATGACATCCGCGTCCACGACGCTCTCTCGAACCGGGACCTCATCCTTTCTCAGGCCTTTATTCTTGTCCTAAAGGACCACACAGAGCTGCGTTCAAGCGCCCTGTCTGCAACACCCATCACTGATAGCACAAGCATCGTGGATCCACATCGCGCCCTGAGCAGCAGCCAGGTAGGGGGCCGAACCGAGACCAGAACCTGCTGGAGCTTCGACGCCTCCGCCGCACACGCAAAGCTCGATTGGTGCCTCGTGACACGCTCCGGCACGGACTACCTGCGCACGCTGCTCCGCATCTCTGCGACCAGCGCCGACGTCCCTATCGCGGAGATTCGCCTGCTGCAGTTCTCCGACAGAGGCGCACACGTCGACGGCACCGTGAAGGGCTCACCCGTCGTCGATGCCAACATGTTCTTCGGCTTTGAGCACCCCCTCTCCGTCAGTACTGTGGCCGGCTCAGAGGTGAGGACATCTCTCTTCCGCCAACTCCCACTCCGGGCCGGGCAATCGATCACATACTCGGCAGTGATAGGCACATCCGAGCCACACCAGTTGCGCCGCGCCTTCCTCACCTACATCGACAACGAGCGTCCGCGACCCTACGACCCTTTCCTGCACTACAACTCCTGGTACGACATCGGCTACGAAAACCGCTACAGCGAGGCTGACGCGATCGATCGGATTAACGCCTTCGGTCAGGAACTCGTTCGAAAGCGCCACGTCGAACTCAACTCATTCCTCTTCGACGATGGTTGGGACGATCCCCATACCTTATGGAAATTCAACACAGGCTTCCCTAACGGTTTCGCAAAGACCGGTGCCGCCGCTGCAACATACAACGCTGGCATCGGCGTCTGGCTCTCTCCCTGGGGTGGTTACATGGAGCAGAAGCGTGAGCGCATCGCCTACGGCCGGGCCCATGGATTCGAAATCCTTGACGACGGCTACGCTCTCTCTGGCCCCAAATACTACGATCGCTTCGAACAGACGTGCCTCGATATGATCGACAAATATCACGTGAACCAGTTCAAATTCGACGGCACCGGAAACGCCGACCGAGTCTTCCCCGGCAGCGCCTTCGACAGCGACTTTGATGCCGCCATCCATCTCATCGAGAGGCTGCGGAAACAGGAGCCAAAGCTCTTCGTCAACCTCACAACCGGCACAACAGCCTCGCCCTTCTGGCTCTTCTATGCTGACTCCATCTGGCGCGGCGGCGAGGATCACGCTTTCTCAGGAGTGGGCAGCAAACGTCAGCGCTGGATCACCTATCGCGATGCCCAGACCTACAAAAACATCGTCGAGAAAGGTCCACTCTTTCCGCTCAACTCGCTCATGCTCCACGGCATCATCTATGCGAAGCAGGCAGAGGGGCTTGCCTCTGACCCGCACAATGACTTCGCAGATGAAGTGCACGCATACTTCGGCTCCGGCACGCAGCTACAGGAGATGTACATCACGCCTGCACTCCTCTCGCAGGCGAACTGGAACACTCTCGCGGACAGTGCAAGATGGAGCCGCGCGCACGCAGACACACTCAAGGACACACATTGGGTTGGCGGCGATCCTGACCAACTTCAGGTCTATGGTTGGGCTGCATGGAGCGCGCACGAAGGCATTCTCACACTACGCAATCCGTCCAACACAGCCCAGACCTTCACCGTGGACGCAGCCAGAATCTTCGAACTACAGCCCACAGATCCCACTACCTACAAACTCCACAGCGTCTGGGGCAACGCCCCCGGATGGGACAGCAATCGACTGCAGGAGATCCACGCGTACAAGCCGTTCGCCGTCCGCCTCGCTCCATTCGAGGTCATCACCCTGGACGCGGTTCCCGCAGACTAACCCACAACGCAATCTACACCAGCGTCAATTTGATATTGATGCCACGCAGCGCTTCGACCACCTCTGTCGAAAGATTGCTGTCCGTAATCACATGATGAATCGCCGAAGCGTCAACAATCTTCGATAAGCTGCGTCGATTGAACTTTGTCGAATCGCAAACGGCCACCACCGTCGTTGCGGCCTTCACCATCGCGCGGTTCACCCTCGACTCCATCACATTCGGCGTCGTCAGGCCTACCTCAAGGTCGAACCCATCCACCCCGAGAAACAGTACGTCCGCATGAATCTCGTGCAGCATATCCTCAGCGAGCGGGCCCACCAGCGAGAATGAATTCTTGCGCAGTGCACCGCCCGTGAGCAGCACCTCAAAGTCCGTTCCGCTCAACTCTGCGGCGATATTGACCGCGTTCGTAATGATGGTCAAATGTGAAAACTTTTTCAGCGCCCGGGCAATCGCCGTCGTCGTCGTGCCCGAGTCCAGCAGCACACATTGCCCCTCCTTCACCAGGTCTACAGCCGCCGCCGAAATACGCTGTTTCTCCTGCGAGTGCAGTCCTTCCTTCTCCTGCAATGACGGGTCCGACAGCGCTCCTGGCCCCGGCAGCAGCGCTCCCCCATGCGTCCGCTGCAGCGCTCCTCGACTCTGCAGATAATCCAGGTCCTTACGAATCGTAATCTGCGATATACCCAGCGACTGCGAAAGCTCCTCTACCAGCACCCGCCCCTGCTTCTGTGCCAACGCAACAATATACTGGCGCCGCTCCCCAATCAGCATATTGGCGCCGCGCTCTTGCTCCTCCGCATCCACCGCAACAGCCATCCCGCGCAGGCCCTTCGACATCTTTTTCGCTTTCATATTCTTCAACGTACCTCTTCGATGCTCCACGAAGATTACATTGCAGCTTTCGCAAATGCAATGACGAAATAAAAGGAAAGCTCTAAAGAAGAGTCTTACGGCGGCAGGAATCCATGGACCACCATGGATCGCACACCGCTAAGGGCACGTCACCTCGCAGCACATGCGGCCGCATACGCTCGCAGAACATCGCGGACTTTATCCACGACGAGTGAAACCGGATCGCCACCGATCGCTTTCTCCCGCAAGCGCAGATACTGCGCCGGCAGATACCGGCTCAGCATGCTCTCTGGAATCTCCACCGCCGACAGATTCACGATCAACCGTTCCACCGCCGCAACAATCTCCGGCCGGTGCCAGTAGTACCGGATCCGGTCGCTATAGCTGTAACGTCGTAACAGCTTTTGCGCAGCAGCATCGCCCGAGTAATAGGGCATCCAGTCCGCCGGCTCGCGCAACATCGTCTCCTCCACCACCCTTGCAAGGTGCGATTGCCGCTTCTCCGGAATCAACTGCACCTCCATATCCTCAAGCGCATCCAGCGCCTCACGCATCGCGAACGTGAGCGCCGGACCCACCTTTAGAATGGCAAAGCCATCCTCCACCAACTCCACATAAGCGCCCGGCAGTTGATAGTCCGTGGAGTGCGCTTCAAACACAATCTCCTCTGTCTGAGCGCGCAGCCACTGCACTAACTGGCTTGCCTTCTGCCGGTCGTACGCCACCACCGCATCATGATCAAACTCCAAGCCAGGCTGCACCACCATCGCCACGACGCGTGGCCATACATGACCCAATCCCTGCTCCTTGAAGGCGCGCTGATGCACCTCCAGCGTGTGCGCCGCCGCCGCCACCGATGTTGCTTCCAGATCATGCACCGAATGCGTAGCTCCACCCGGCACCGGCACCTCCGTTCCAATCACGTAGACCGGCGCCTCGTCCCGAACGCACGCCGCTTCGGCCGCCTTGCACAGTTGTACCGTCCGCTGCGCTACCACCTCATCCGATAATGGTGCCGCATCATCCGCGCAAGCCATACTCGCATCCAGATGAATCTTCGAGAACCCCGCTCGCACATACTCCGCAACCATCACCGCTGCGTGATCCATTGCCTCGGCGGACGTCATCGAACGCCACGGATTTGGCCCCAGATGATCGCCGCCAAGGATCAATCGTTCCGCGCCAACGCCCGCAGCGCCTGCATGTCCCAACACAAATTTGCGAAACTCCGCGGGACGCATCCCCGTGTATCCGCCAAACTGATTCACCTGGTTACTGGTCGCCTCCACCAGCAACAGCGATCCATCAGCAGCCGCCTGCTCCGCCGCCGCACGTATCACCCACGGATGCGCTGAGCAAACAGAATTGATACCGGCAGCAACTCCCTGCCTGCGCTTCGCCAGATGCTCCTGCAGAACGCTGCTCATCGCTCTTGCTCTCCTGAAATGACTCGTAGCTAGTAGATCCTGAACTTCTGCACAACGCGGTTGATCACGCCACCAGGGCTCGGAGAATCCGGCTCCAGATCGTGTGCCACCGAGAAATACAAGCCCAGCATCTGTCCGAAGATCACATCCACCACCGGCCGGTATGCGTCGTCGATAACCTCTTCAATCGCAACGTATGAATCACAGTAGGGCGCGATCTCCGCCTGCGCCGACGCTGGTCCCAGCGCGACTCTTTCGCCGACGATGCCCTTCTCTCCAACCTCGCGCAGCAGATCAGCCGCATACTTGGCCCGCCGCTCGCCTCCCGAGACAAAGCACACAAACAGCGTTCGCGTATCGAGAGCGGCCATCGGTCCGTGCCGCAATCCAAGCAGCGTCTCCGACATGGTCTGCACCCGCCCCGCCGTCATCTCCAGCACCTTCAGCGCGGACTCCTTGGCAACGCCCGCAAACGCTCCCGTACCCACAAAACACGCACGCGAAAATCCATGCCGGGCAATTCGTTCGGCTTCCTCAGAAGCACGCACCAGCAGATTCTCTCCAGCACGCACCATCTGCGCCACAACCTCTTCGTACGCGTCAATCGACCACGCATTCGCCAGGCACTGCCCCATCACCACCATGTTCGTAAACGAGCT
>JABBOG010000104.1 GCA_019351975.1 Acidobacteriota bacterium | reverse complement strand
CGGCACCGCAAATCCAGCCGTCGCCGCCGCCAGATATCTCGCCCATCCCATCCCCCACAATCGCCACACCATCACCCCCGCAAACACCACACCAAACAGCAATCCCGACGGCTTGATCAGCGTCGCCGCCCCCGCAAACACCCCAAAACACGCCGCCGCCCACATCCTCTCCCGCCGCATCGCATACAAAAGAAACGCCGCCGCCACCAGCAGCATCGCCGTCATCATCAGGTCCCGCTGCCCCGTGTTCGCCGGTCCATCCCGCAGATGGATCAGCGCCAGCAGCGTCCCCGCATACAGCCCGATCATGCAGTCCACCGGCCACGCAATCACCACCATCGCCCCCAGGCATACCCCCATCAGCCCGAAATCGAACTCCCGCCACCCCTCCGCACCCCGCCCCAACCCGTGGATCGCCGCCCACTCCAGCGCGTACGTCCCCGGCATATTGATCTCCACAAACTGCCGGTACGGCACCTTCCCGTGGTCCATCAACAGCACCCCATAGTGCAGCAGCGGAGCATCCCCCACCAGCGGCCACCGCCGCGTCCCCACCATCCCCACCACCACCGACGCCACCAGCACAATCCCCACAACCCACCGCACCGTCCACTCAAACCCCGCGCCAAAGCCCGTAGCAGCTCCCCGTACTGCATCTGCTTCCGGGCTGCGATCCAAAGATTTCGTCATCGTTCGTACTTCGCCTCGCCACCCGCGCGTCCTATTCTAACGATTTTTGCCACTCCACCCGATCCTGCCATTGACCCGCCACCCTCTTTCCCGGTAAACTCAACTAGTTTGGCAATGTAGCCGGGATCTCTCAGCTACAAGGGTCTACATCGGTGTAGCGCGATCCAGCAGAACCAACGCTGACCTCTCGCTCCCAGGCCGGGCACGCCCCCTGACAAGACATTTTGCAGAGCTCTGCAAGAGAAAAATAGACAAGCAGCACGTGGCCTTCCACGCCCTGCCAGAGGTTCCAAGCTATGTACGCAGTCATCAAAACCGGTGGTAAACAGTACCGCGTCGCTCCCGGCGACACCGTCCGCATCGAAAAGGCCGAGCACAACGACGGTGCCATCGAGTTCTCCGACCTCGTCGCCGTCTCCCTCAACGAGGGCAAGTTCGAGTCCGACCTCTCCGGCGCCAAAGTCATCGCCGAAGTCGTCACCGAAGGCCGCGGCGACAAGATCCTCGTCTTCCACTACAAGCGCAAGAAGCAGTACAAGAAGCTTCAGGGCCACCGCCAGAGCTTCGTCGAAGTCAAAATCAAAGAGATCTTCGTCGGCAACTTCAGCTACAACGCAGACTCCAAGTAAGGCTCTGCCGCAGCCGAAGGAAGTGCTCCTTCATGCCCGACAGCACGCATGAAGAGCATGTACGGCTCGCACCAGGCCAAGTACCAAGGCTTGCACAAACCGAAGGGCACGACTTCAGTCGTGCCAATAGAAGATGGATGAACCGGGGCTTCAGCCCCTGAGGGCCAGCCCTCAAGCAAGACAAAGCTCCGCCGTCACCGGCACGAAAGAGACAGCATAATGGCACATAAAAAAGGTCTAGGAAGCTCTAAAAACGGTCGCGACTCAAACGCCCAGCGGCTCGGCATCAAGCGCGGCGACGGCGAAACCGTTACCGGCGGCTCCATCCTCGTCCGCCAGCGCGGCACACCCCACAAGCCCGGCCTCAACGTCGGCCGCGGCTCCGACGATACCCTCTACGCCAAGGTCTCCGGCGTCGTGAAGTTCCAGAACCGTGGACAGCAGGGCCGCTTCGTCAACATCATCGCCACCCAGACCGAAGCCGTCTCCGCCTAACCAGATTCCGCTCGACACCAGGCCCCGCTCAGGCGGGGCTTTTGTGCTTCCCCTCAATCCATTACACTACGCAGCAGGAGCCCTTCGACAGCGAAAGGAGACAGCCATGCAGGACTTCATCGCCGCCAAACGCGAAGAGATCGCCAACATCTGCCGGAAGCACCACGTCCTCCGCCTAGCCGTCTTCGGCTCCGCCGTCCGCGACGACTTCAACCCTGCCACCAGCGACATCGACTTCATCGTCGAATTCGAAGATGGCATTGGGCCTGATGCCTACTTCGATAACAAGACCTCTCTGATCGGATCCTTGCGCGATATGTTTGGCAGAAGCGTTGATCTCCTGACTTGGAAAAGTGTCAGAAACCCATACTTCCTGGATGAGGTCACAGCTACCCAGGAGCAGCTATATGCCGCGTAGTTTGGCACTCTATTTCGACGACCTTCTGAAAGCTTCCGATTCGATCTTTCGCTTCACAGCAGGCATGGACCGCACCGCTTATGAAGATAACGATCTGGTTCAGGCGGCTGTCGAGCGTTGCTTCTCGATCATCGGTGAAGCCCTCGCGCAAATGCGGCGGCACTATCCAGCCGCTATGCAACAAATCGAAGACTCAAAGAAAATTATTGCATTCCGCACTGTCCTGATGCACATGTATTCAACCGTCGATAACGACGATGTTTGGTCAGCTATTCAGTCGAAGTTGCCAGCTTTCCGCCGTCAGGTGATCGCTTTGATCGACGATATTGGCCCTGCAGAATGAATTGCGCCTACGCCTCGCGCTCCCGACCAGAGGATTAACTTTTTCTAGAACTAGTCCTCAGTCAGTTCACGGCGAATCCATAACTCGCCGGGCTTCTCCCGCACTGCACACCATCCCATCCGAAGATCAGCGAGCTCCACTAGACTCGGGTCTTTATCTATAGGATGATGAAGGCACGATCTATAGGATGATGAAGGCACGACAGCACGGGCACTCCTCCATCGGACATGCTTGCGCCCAAAAACTGCCAAGCTCCGTCATCTGCATCGTGTGAGACGTAGACAACAGCCTCAATCCCATCGTGAACCGTCTGCGAAAGATAGGCTGTCGTGTGAGGTGAATCAGGAAACTGCCATTCTGGCTCTTGGGCAATGCTCATATCAGCCATAACATTCACGCCTTCCCCGCCAGCGGCCAGCTCAGCCGATCAATATTAAACACATCCCGCGTCGTGCAATATCCTCCGCCGCCATGCATCCTCCCAATCAGCCGCATCTGCGACGGGTCCACATACAGCCGCGCCAAATCCTCAAACGCCGTCGCCCGCACATGCACCCGCACCACCTTCGCCAGCGCAATCGAGCTCGTCCCACCCGGCTCAATTACCTGCCACAACCTGCACTCCAGCGCCACCGGCGACGCCACAATTCGCGGCACATCCACCTCCTCGCACGCCGCCAGTTCCAGCCCCGCCAGCCGCGTCTCATCCGTCCCCCGCGGAGCATTCGTCGCCGTCACATTCATCGCCTGCGCCAGCTCCTCCGGCACCAGGTTCACCACAAACTCACCCTTCGCGCGGATATTCCCCAGCGTATCCTTCCCATCCCTGTCCGGCGCAGCCGAAAACCCAATCGCCACCATCGGTGGATCGGCCGACAAAATATTGAAAAACGAAAAAGGTGCCGCATTCAGCACCCCCGCTACATCCTTCGACACCACCCACGCAATCGGCCGCGGCAAAATCACCGACGCCAGCAACTTATACCCATCCGCCTTCGACATCGCTGCCAGATCAAAGTGCGCAAACCCATCCTTCACCGCTGCAACCATCTCGCCTCCAACCTCTACATCCCTAATCCCTAATCCCTGGCAACAGCCTTACCCTTCTCATTCCACACCACGCGCGCCGTCGCCACCTGATGGTCATGCGGAAACACCACCACCCACTCCTCCGCGACCGCCTGCTCCAGAAACCGCTTCCGCTCTGAAATACACGTAAGCGGATCAAGATCATACCCCATCACCCACGTCGCATCCAGATGGTGATGCGTCGGTATCAGGTCTCCGATGTAGCACGCCCGCTCCGTCGCGCCGCCATGCGCCCGCGCCTCCACATGCACCCCGAGCATACTCGCCGTGTGTCCCGGAAACGCCTCCACCCACACCCCCGGCGCAATCTCCGCACTCGTCTGGATCCGCGCCTCCGGCAGCGCTTCGGGCCCGCGCAGCCGCGCATCCCCCGGCGTAAATCCTCCTGCTCCATGCAGATCGATCAGCGTCAACTGCCCGCTCGCCAGCAGCGGATCGTAGTTCGGCCCAAGATAGCTCACCCGATCCCGCTCCAACTGCAGCCGCCCATGCGCCAACTCCCCCGCCGCCGCAAAGTATCGTGCATTGCTGAACGTAGGCCGAACCACACCGTCCTCGCCCAGCGTCGTATTCCATCCGCAGTGATCAAAGTGCAGGTGCGTATTCACCACATGCGTCACCTCATCCGGACGCACACCCGCCGCCGCCAGCGACGCCGGCAGCCGCTCCTCATTCTGGAAGATCTCCTGCATCTTCGGCGATTGCTTGTTCCCAATCCCCGTCTCAACCAGCACCACCGCAGACCCCGTCCGCACCACCAGCGTATTCAGCCCCAGCAGCACCCGATTCTGCTCATCCGCCGGCATCCTCTTTTGCCACATCGTCTTCGGCACGACGCCGAACATAGCTCCGCCGTCCAGCACATACGTGCCATCACTACAGACAATCAGCTCCAGATCGCCGAGCGCTCTTCGCTCTCGCACCAGATCTTCATCGCTGCTGGTCTTTGCCGGATGCATCACAGCGAGTGTACTTCGCCGCAGCCCTCCCGCGCATCTCCGTCAACGCTTATGCGCGAACGTCTGCGTGTATCCCTGGCAACTCAGAGGTCTTGCCCTCAACCGCCATCGGCCCGCCAGCGATCATCTCCATCGTCGCCGCAGAGGATGTCGGTAGTGGTGCTACGGCCGCTTTGCCGCCAAAAGCCTCATCCAGCGCAGCCGCAGCCGCCGCAACCTGCGCCGCCGCCGAGTCAAAATTGGCCACTGCAGCCACCGCCGGCGGAACCTGCTTCAGTTGAAAGCATGCCCGGCACAACACAGGTCGTCCCTGCGTCGGCTTGAACGGCACCGTCGTCTCAATCCCGCACGCCGAGCACTCTGCTCGAGTCTCCGTACGCGAGAAAGGAAGCGCCGCCACTCCATCCGGGCTCACAGAACGTCCCAGCCCGGCCCGCTTTGCCTTGCAAAGCTTGCACCGCTTTGGATCATTCTTAAACTGTTTATCGTTGAAGAATAGTTGCTCACCTGCGGTGAACACAAACTCATTCTTACAGTCGATACACTTCAGTAGACGATCGACAAATTGCATGTGACACCTTTTCCCGTCGCGGGGGTAAGGATGAAACGCAGCCCGAGGGTCTTACTCTGTTGCGCCCGGTTCTTGCGTCTAAACCTGGTCTTCTTTCTATCAGGCCCGTATGCCGTCGCCGCCTTCTTTGAAGCTGATCGATCGGTTCGGACAAGGAGAAGGCTCTTTCAAGCCCTCCCCTGCCCTTGCTCCATGCGTCGCAAGCATCACCGCTTGCAACCGAAGCTGTTATTCCTGCTCTTTACGCACCTTCTTGCGGTTGCGCTTGCGTGCGAGTGCTTCCTTCACGCGTTTCTTTTCGCCTGGTTTCAGGTAAA
>JABBOG010000103.1 GCA_019351975.1 Acidobacteriota bacterium | reverse complement strand
CGGCGAACTCGATTCAGGTCGAAGACCTGACGAACCAGAACACACAATCGCTGCCGCTCGAGAAGAACTAGATCGAAGCCCTTTTCGCTTAGGATGGTTGGATGCGAGATGGCATCTATCCAGCAGCGGCGTTCGAGGCTGCCCAGGCGAGTGTATTTGTTGGCAGCGTATCTGCAGCGAGCCCATCTGCGGCGGCTATTCGCGGTGTCGCCTATGACTCACGGCAAGTCGCGCCTGGCGATCTGTTCGTCGCGATACGGGGCGAAGCGACAGATGGCAACCTTTACGTCGAGGCAGCGGTGGCTCGCGGTGCGGTGGCTGTGCTGACGGATTCGCGCGAGGTATATGAGTGCCTGGTCGGCACCGTTCCTGTTGGGCTCGTTGAATATGGGCGACGCGCGCTTGCCGGAGCGAGTGCAGCTGTCTTCGGGCATCCTGAGGGGCGGCTCGCAGTCACCGGCGTGACGGGCACAAATGGTAAGACGACGACGGCGTTTCTCGTCGAGGCATTGCTGAAGAGTGCAGGGCGACGCTGCGTACTGCTCGGCACGATCGAGACACATGTCGGCGATGAGGTACGAGCCTCGGCGCATACGACGCCTGAGGCGCGCGACGTACTGGCTACCTTCGCCGATGGTGTGGCCGCTGGTGCGACCGAGGCCGTGATGGAGATGTCGTCGCATGCGCTGGACCAGGAGCGCGTCTGGGGCATCCCTGTCGATGTGGCGATCTTCACGAACCTGACGCAGGATCATCTGGACTACCACGGCACGATGGAGGCATACTTCGCCGCGAAGCGACGGCTCTTCGAGGGCGTGGGTGCGGCCGCGCCGCGGGTTGCGGTGGTGAACCTGGACGACACATACGGGCGGCGGCTCGCAGCAGAGCTGCCTGGCTCGCGGCTCGTCACATATGGGCTGGGCGAAGGCGCTGACTTTCGCGCGACCGACATCACGATGCGTGCGGGTGAGACGCATTTCAAGATGTCCACGCCAGAGGGTGTCGTCGCGATGCAAAGCCCGCTGACCGGGCGTGTGAATGTGCTGAACCTGCTGGCCGCGAGTGCGGCTGCGTGGGCCAGGGGCATGACGCTTGCTGCGATCGCTCGGGGTGCCGCAGCCGGAGCGCAGGTGCCGGGACGATTTCAGGTCGTGCCGGGCGGCGCTGGGTTTGCCGTGGTGGTCGATTACGCCCATACCGACGACGCCCTGCGTAACCTGATCGCGCTAGGCCGCGAGTTGGTAAAGCCCGCTGGCGGCCGCGTGATTACAGTCTTCGGCTGTGGCGGCGACCGCGACAAGGGCAAGCGTCCGAAGATGGGTCGAGCCGCCGGCGAGGGCAGCGATCTCGTGGTGCTGACCAGCGACAATCCGCGCAGCGAAGACCCGCAGCAGATACTCGCCGAGGCGCTCGCTGGCGTTATGCAGACGCCGGCGCAGTATCTTGTCGAAGAAGATCGTCGGCAGGCGATTGCGATTGCTGTGCGCGCGGCAAAGGCGGGCGATATCGTGCTGATCGCGGGCAAGGGCCATGAGAAGGTTCAGATCTTGAAGGATGGCACGGTGCCATTTGATGATGTTGCGGTGGCAGCAGAGATTCTTGAAGCGAACGAGGTGGATCGGTGAAGTTGACACTGGGCCAGGTGGCGGATCTTTTACATGCGGATGGTGATTTTCTCACCGATCAGGAGGTCGTTGGTTACTCGATCGACTCGCGGACGATTGGTGCGGGCGAGCTGTTCTTTGCCGTCAAGGGTGAGCGCGTCGATGGTCACGACTATGTCGCCGCAGCGCTTGCCAACGGTGCAGCGGCAGCCGTGGTGCGTGCCGGATGGATCGGATCGGACGAGATCGATGCTTCGCGGCTGATGCGTGTGGCGGATGTGGTCAACGATCTCGAAGAGTGCGAAGACTGCGTGCTTGGCGCGATGCAACGGCTGGCCCACGCGGTGCGGCGGATGTGGGGCGGCCGCGTGATCGGCGTGACTGGCTCGGCCGGCAAGACGACCACCAAGGAGATGATCGCGGCGGTGCTGGGCGCACGGTTTCGCGTGCTGAAGTCGGCAGGCAACCTGAACAACCACTTCGGCGTGCCGCTCCAGTTGCTGCGACTTGAGCCCGAGCATGAGGTCGCCGTCATCGAGATGGGCATGAACCACGCCGGCGAGATCGCCGCGCTCGCGAAGATCGCCGAGCCGAACTGGGGCGTCGTGTCGAACGTCGCGGCGGTGCATCTGGAGTTCTTTCCGGAGGGCATCACCGGGATCGCTGCGGCGAAGTATGAGCTGATCGCCGGGCTGCCCGAGGATGGGATCGCGGTGCTCAACGCCGACAATGAGTATGTCGCCTCATTCGCGCGCGGCATGGGCTCGCGGGCGATTCTGTATGGAACCACGCCGCAGGCTACGGTGCGTGCTGAGGCGATTGTGGATATGGGCTTCGATGGGCTGCGCTTTCGCCTGGTTGCTGGCGTTGGTACGGCGCTGGTGCGTCTGCAGCTTGCCGGCCAGCACAATGTGCTGAATGCGTTGGCTGCTATCGCGGTCGGTTTGAAGAGTGAGATGCGCCTGGCGGAGTGCGTCGCTGCGGTGGAGGCGATTCGCCCTGGCGACCGGCGCGGCGAGGTGTTGGAGTGGCGCGGCGTGAAGATCGTGAATGACTGCTACAACTCGAACCCGCGCGCGCTCGACAGCATGGTCGATGCGCTGGTCGCGACCAAAGCGTCGCGTCGCGTCGTGGTCGCTGGCGAGATGCTGGAGCTTGGTGAGCAGTCGCGGTCGCTGCATGAGGCTTGCGGGCGGCTGATGGCGAAGCTCGGGGTCGATGTGGTGGTGGGCGTGCGCGGCATGGCGGAGGCGCTGGTCGCCGGAGCCTCTGCGGCAAGCGGTGGCTCCGGCAAGACTGAGGCGGTCTTCTTTGAGACGAACGAGGCCGCCGGGCAGTGGCTGCGGGCGAACCTGCAGGAGGGCGATGCCATGCTGGTAAAGGGATCGCGCGGCGTCAGGCTGGAGCGGACGCTGGCTGTGCTAATGGCCGAGTAGCTGCGGTTTCTTTGGGTTGCAGAGGGTTTGTGCTGCGTTATCGGACCGTGCGGGGCAGCAGTTCGATGGTGCGCTTTTGGCGGTAGGCGAAGATGCTTCGCATCTGGCCGGAGACGAAGAGCGTGTTGGCCAGGTCGCCGAGAGGGCCGAGGGGAAGCTCGTACTCGACTACGTCCCGCAGCAATGTGCCTGGGGTGCTGTCTCGGCTTTGGCTCTCAAGCCGGTGGCAGTGGCGCCAGTAGGCGAAGGGGCCGCGGTGCTGCACGTCGCAGAAGTGCTCAAACCAGGTGAACTCGGTGATCTCGGCGTCCCACGGCACGCGGACCGGCGAGAAGGGGAATGGGCGGAAGCTGATGGTCATGCGTGTGCCAGCGCCGGCAGCGACGCCGGGGATGCGAGGCACGTTGGGCAGCGGGGGAGGCGGCGCAAAGACCGCTTCTTCGATGCGTGCCTTCTGCCAGGCGGGCATCAGTCGTGGCAGGTTCTCGGGGTCTGCGAAGAATGCGAAGACGCGCTCGATCGAATACGGGAGCCACTGCTCGGCGGTGTAGGTGTGGCGCATGGGTCAGTTATAGCGGAAGTGATGGCAACGCGTTGGACGGCATTTGATGAGGGGAAAGATTCTCGGTCGCCGTTGTGAGGCAGACTGTTTTGTGCGATGCGTGCGAGATGTCGTTGCAGCGAGCACGCAGATGCGCCCTCCGACCGTGCTGGAGGGCGCATCTGGTGTCGTGCTGGTTTGGTTCTGGGGAGAAGCGATTAGGGCATCAGGACGGTGTCGATGACGTGGATCACGCCGTTCGACTGGTAGACGTCCGCGATGGTGACAGTTGCCGTGCCGCCCTTGGCATCGGTCAGGACGACGTTCTTGCCCGAGAGGCTGGCAGTGAGGTCTTCACCCTGAACGGTCTTGAGGGTGGCCTTGCCGCCGCCCTTCTTGATCATCGCAACGAGCTGCTTGGCGGTGATCTTACCGGCGACGACGTGGTAGGTGAGGATCTTGACCAGCGTGTCCTTGTTCTCTGGCTTGACGAGGTTGTCGACGGTGCCGGCAGGGAGCTTGGCGAAGGCCTCATCGGTTGGCGCGAAGACGGTGAACGGGCCAGGGCTGTTCAGCGTGTCGACCAGGCCGGCGGCCTTGACGGCAGCGACGAGGGTCTTGTGGATCGGCGAGTTGACGGCGTTCTCGACGATGGTCTTGGTCGGGTACATGGCGGCGCCGCCCACGGTCGGATCGGCCTTCTGCGCGTGTGCGCCAATGCTGGAGATGGCAATCGCTGCGACGGCCAGTGCTGCGAGAACAGACTTCTTCATGGATGTGTTCCTTTCAGGTATGTGTCTGTGATTCTGTTGTGCCGTTGCTGGCACTCATAGGCATCTACGCGAGCGCCGCTCGAGTGGATTGCATTCCGATCGTACCTAGGCAATAAATATGTAGCTCGTCGATCGGATGGTGCTTTTGGCTGGGGTCAAACGAAGCGTGGTGGAATGTTGATGATTCGTGTAGCGGCCGCCGATAAGGCAGTTCTGGCGTGATTTCGGAGGCGAGATTGACAATTCTGACTGGTGCCCGTCAACTTGAGCTAGTGACTATGACCTCGCTTCCAACTCAGCGTCCCGATTCTTCAGCACAGGCACCTTCGTCGGTCGAAGCAGAGCATGGAGCGCACGGGGTGCATGACCGAGGCCTGCTGGCGATTGCGATCTTCAAGCTGGCGAAGTCGGCGTTCTTCTTTGGGCTGGGCATGGGTGCGGTGCACTTTCTGCATAAGGACCTCGGCGACTATGTGCTGCGGCTGGCGAGGGAGCTGCGGTTTGACCCGGAGAGCCGGGCGGTCGCACTCGTGCTTGACAAGGTCGACCTGATCGATTCGCACCGGCTGAAGGAGATCGGCATGGCGACGTTCGCCTACTCGGGCGTGGCGTTGACGGAGGGGATCGGACTGCTGCTGGAGCGGACGTGGGCGGAGTTTCTGACGCTGATTCTGACAGTGTCGTTTCTGCCGTGGGAGATGTATGAGTTAGTGCGTCGGCCGCACTGGGCGCGGGGGGCAATCTTCGTCATCAACCTATGCGTGCTGTGGTACCTCGTGTGGTTGCTGCGGCGCAAGGGTACGCTTGGGCGGCGGACTGAGGCTTCTCGCTGATAGGTGCGAGATCTCTTTGTGCTTTCGGTTGGGTGAACTTGGTTGGGTTGGTTTGAACCTTTAATTTGGCTGTGCGGCGGCTTGCGTTGGGCGGTTTCAGGCTCAAGCGGCGAAATTCCCAACTTTTCAATTCTGCTAAGTTGTTTGTTTTGAGGATTTTGGCGGAAGCGTGTCTGCAAAATCTTCAAAGCAAATGGGTTACGGGCAAAATCTTCATACCAAAGGAGTTAGCTTTGGGTGGGGCTGGGAGTTTATTGGTTGGATGGTTTGTCTGCCTTTTTAAGCGTAGCAGGTTGAGGGGATCCTTTCGGCAGGTTTCTTCACCTTTGGATTGTTTGAGTTGAGTGGTTTTGGGGGTTGACACGGGATTTTCGGGTG
>JABBOG010000102.1 GCA_019351975.1 Acidobacteriota bacterium | reverse complement strand
GGGCGATCATCGGGTAGACGCCGTCTTCTTTTTCTACCTGGAAGTTGATGAGGAAGGGCTTGCCGGAGGTCCTCGCGCGGGTCACTGTGGGCGTTACGTCGCTGCGCTTGGAGACGGAGGCACCGGCGATACCGTGGGCTGCGGCGAGCATGACGAAGTCGGGCGAGAGGATGGGGCTGGCGGAGTAGTTTTTGTCGTAGAAGGTCTCCTGCCATTGGCGCACCATGCCGAGGAAGCCGTTGTTGATCACGGCGATGTTGATGGCGAGGCCTTCCTGCTGGATGGTGGAGAGCTCGGCGGCGGTCATCTGGAAGCCGCCGTCGCCGGCGATGACCCAGACGTCTTTTTCGGGCTGCGCTACCTTTGCGCCGATGGCTGCGGGGAGAGCGAAGCCCATGGTGCCGAGGCCGCCGGAGGTGACGAGCGAGCGGGGGGCTTCGTGCTTGAAGTACTGGGCTTCCCACATCTGGTGCTGGCCGACGTCGGTGACGATGATGGTGTCGTTGAGGCGGTTGGCGGCGGCGGCTTCGCGCCAGATGTCGTGGATGACGTGGGCGGCGTAGAGGTGGCCGTTGTCGGGGAGGTTGATGATGTCGCGGACGGCGGCGGTGCCTTTGGAGGCGTTGATTTCGGCGAGCCAGGGGGAGGAGGTTATTGGTTGTTGGTTGTTGGTTGTTAGTAAAGGAAGGAGGAGATGGAGGACGGCTTTGAGGTCGCCGATGAGGGCTACGTCGGCACGAACGTTTTTGTTGATCTCGGAGGGGTCGATTTCGATGTGGATCTTCTTTGCGTTCTGGGCGTAGTGGGCGAGGTTGCCGGTGACGCGGTCGTCGAAACGCATGCCGAAGGCGAGGAGGAGGTCGGATTGCTGGATGGCGTTATTGACCCAGGACTCGCCATGCATGCCCATCATGCCGAGCTGTAGGGGGTGTGCGGCGGGGATGCAGCCGAGGCCGAGCAGCGTGGTGGCGATGGGGATCTGGAGGCGTTCGGCGAAGGCGAGGACTTCGCGCTCGGCGCCGGATTCGACGATGCCGTGGCCGGCGAGGATGACGGGTTTTTTGGCGGCGCGGATGAGGTCGAGTGCGGCGCGTATGGCGGGGGAAGCTGCGGAGAGCTTCTCGTGCAACATGGGGTGGGGGCGGTAGGCGCGCGGCGCGGCGGCGTCGAAGTCGAAGGTGGCGGAGGCTTGCTGGGCGTCTTTGGTGATGTCGACGAGGACGGGGCCGGGGCGGCCGCTGCGGGCAATTTGGAAGGCGAGGCGGACGGCGGGAGCGATGTCGTCGGCGCGGGTGACGAGGAAGTTGTGCTTGGTGATGGGGAGGGTGATGCCGGTGATGTCGACTTCCTGGAAGGCGTCGGAGCCGAGGACCTTGGAGGAGACCTGGCCGGTGATGGCGACGAGCGGGATGCTGTCGAGCATGGCGGTGGCGAGGCCGGTGACGAGGTTGGTGGCGCCGGGGCCGGAGGTGGCCATGCAGACACCGGTGCGACCGCTGGCGCGGGCGTAGCCGTCGGCCATGTGGGACGCGCCCTGCTCGTGGCGGACGAGGATGTGGTGGATGCTGGGGAACTTGCGCAGGGCGTCGTAGATGGGGAGGATTGCGCCGCCGGGGTAGCCGAACACGGTGGTGGTGCCTTCGCCGGCGAGGGTGGCCCAGAGGATCTCGGAGCCGGTTAAGGTGGGGTGGGTCATGTGGATGTTCTTCCTGCGCACCTTCAGGTTGCGCTATGGGTGTTCTGTTTGGAAGCTTTAGGCGAGCTTTGAGCTAATCCTTGCTTGTAGGAGTTATATTGCCGCGTGAGGACCCGGCGAATGGGGAGCTCGATGTGCTCACCCACCTGCCAGGCGACGAAGGCGAAGATCGAGATAAGTACGAAACCAATCCAGTGAAAAAGCGCCGCGTGTGCGCCAGCGAAGCTCAAGAAACGCCGCGCGTTCATCAGTAAAATGAACGGAAAGTGTAAGAGGTATAGCGGATAGGAAAGTTCGCCGAGTACGGTGGAGACACGTGCAAAGCTGTGTGGCACCCGTGCTGCGGCACCGTAGTACACGATGGCGGGAAAGCAGACGCTGGCCTCGAAGAGGTGAAAGCCCCCCGTGTGCATCAGCGAGAACGGCGCACTGAGGATGACGAGCAATGCCGCGGTGATCATTACCGAAGGGAACCACCGCGTGCGTTTCTCCTCTGAGGATCTCGTGCGGCGATGGGCACGGTAGATGAGAACGCCAAGAAAGAAAGAGAAGGCTACACGAGCAAACCCCAGGCCGAAACCGGCTTGTCTGGGCCCAAAGTCCAAGGGGCGTCCGGCAGCTACGACGTTCGCGAAGAGCAGGGCAAAGCTTACGCTTACGATAGAGAGAAGCACCCAATTGCGAGCTATGCGCAAGCGTACGAGGGACGCGTAGGCCAGGTTCGCCGCGATCTCATAGAAGATGGACCAGGCCGGAACGTTGAGAGGATAGTTGAAGGAGGGTTCGGCGGAGGAGAGACGGGTTGGCCACAAGAAGATGGCCAGAGTGAGCAGGTAGGTCCAACTTAACCAAGGCATCTGAAGCCAGTCGCTATGAAATGCGAAACGAAAGGTCAAAATGCTGAAGATAAGTCCGATGAGAGAGCCTATCGCATAGATCGGATAGAGGCGGATGAAGCGAGCTATGGCGAAGTCTTTGAAGGAAACGCTCTCAGAAAGTCTCTTCTCGTAAGAAAATGCAATCACGAAACCACTCAGGCAAAAAAAGAAGTCTACGGCTAACTGACCCTCGGCGGTGAAAGGCAAAGATAGGGCGGTTGGAAGGTGAACGGCGACAACGAATAGCGCAGCGATTCCACGAAGAGCATCCAGGAGCAGGAACCGATGATGCTTCGGTGGGGTGAAGTGCATGGGTTGGCCACCTCCCGTGAGGGTCGAGCTTCGCGAATGTGTATCGAGAGTCGTCATGCTAGGTGGTGATGGCTCCTTTGCTGGCACTGGAAACGGAGTTGGTGTATTTGGCGAAGACGCCGCGTTTGTAGCGGGGGGCGGGTGGGGTGGTGGATTTGAGGCGGGCGGCGATTTCGGCGGCGGGGACGTTTAGGGTCAGGGTGCGGGCGGGGATGTCGAAGGTGATGGTGTCGCCTTCGTGGACGGCGGCGATGGGGCCGCCGAGTTGGGCTTCGGGGGAGACGTGGCCGGCCATGAGGCCGTGAGTAGCACCGGAGAAGCGGCCGTCGGTGAGCAGGGCTACGGTTTTGGAGAGCTCGGGGATGCCTTTGATGGCGGCGGTGACGGCTAGCATCTCGCGCATGCCGGGGCCGCCGCGGGGGCCTTCGTAGCGGATGACGAGGACGTCGTCGGGGTTGATCTTTCCGGCTTCTACGGCGTGGAAGCAGGCGTCCTCGCTGTCAAAGATTCGCGCTGTCCCCGTATGGAAGACGCGCTCGTGGCCTGCGACCTTGACGACGCAGCCTTCGGGGGCGAGGTTGCCCTTGAGGATGACCAGGCCGCCGGTCTGCTTGAGCGGGTTGGACCAGTCGCGGATGACTTGCTGGCCGGGCGTCTCCTGCGCGGCGGAGGCTTCGTCGCGGAGGGTTTTGCCGGTGACGGTGGGTGCGTTGCCGTGGAGCAGGCCCTTGTCGAGGAGGCGTTTGGCGAGGACGCGGGAGCCGCCTGCGTCCTGGTAGTCCTTCGCGACGAACTTGCCGCCGGGCTGGAGGTCGCAGATGAAGGGGGTGCGCTCGGAGATGCGGTCGAAGTCGTCCACTGAGAGGGGAATGTCGAGCTCGTTGGCGATGGCGATCAGATGGAGGACGGCGTTGGTGGAGCCGCCCGAGGCGCAGACAGCAGCGATGGCGTCTTCGAGAGATTCGCGGGTGATGATCTGGGAGGGATTGGTGCCTGCGCGGACGAGGTCCATGATGAGCTTGCCGGCGGCGCGGGAGGCGGCGGATTTTTCGGCGGACATGGCGGGCACGCCGGTGAGTTGGATGGGGGAGATGCCGAGGAACTCGCCGGCCATGGCCATGGTGTTGGCGGTGAACTGACCGCCGCAGGCACCGGGGCCGGGGCAGGCGGTGGCTTCGGCCTCTTCAAGCTGGGCGTCGGTTATCTTTCCAGCCGCGTGCGAGCCAATGGCCTCGAATACCTGCTGGATGGTGATGTCGATGGTGGTGCTGGTGCCGGGTTCGGGGGTTTTGCCGTCGGCGCCGACGTGCATGTGGCCGGGGGCGATGGAGCCGCCGTAGAGCATGAGGCCGGGGATGTTGAGGCGGGCGAGGGCCATGATGGTGCCGGGCATGTTTTTGTCACAGCCGGCGATGCAGACGAGGCCATCGAAGGAGTTGCCGCGAGTGACGAGCTCGACGGAGTCGGCGATGACTTCGCGGGAGATGAGCGAGGCTTTCATGCCTTCGGTGCCCATGGTGATGCCGTCGGAGATGGTGATGGTGTTGAACTCCATGGGGGTGCCACCGGCTTCGCGGATGCCCTGCTTGACGGCCTCGGCGACGTCGCGGAGGTGGAAGTTGCAGGGGCCGATCTCGGTCCAGGTGTTGGCGATGCCGATGATGGGCTTGTGGAGGTCTTCTTTGCTGAAGCCGACGCCGCGGAGCATGGCGCGGGCTGCGGCGCGGGAGGGGCCTTCGGTGAGTGCGATGGAGTTTGTTTTGCCGGTGGTGTTGGTCATGTGGGTATGTGCCTCGCGCTTCTATGGGTCGGGCCTTCAGCCCTTGGTCTTTTTTGTCGATCTACCTAGGGCTTTGCCCTAGGCTGGTATGTAGCGCGCCTTCAGCGCTTGGAGGTCGGGCTGACTTATACAGTTTGCGATTTGGGGGAGAGCCAGAATTCGGCGTTGTGTTTGGATTCATAGGCGGTGAGGGCGTCGGCGTGGAGGAGGGTCAGGCCGATGTCGTCGAGGCCATTGAGGAGGCAGTCCTTGCGGAAGGGGTCTATGTCGAAGGTTGCGTGGAAGCCTTCGGTGTCGGTGACGGTCTGGGCTTCGAGGTTGATGGTGATGCGGTGATTGGGGTTGGCGGTGGAGCGCTGGATGACAGTTTGGACCTCGTCTTCGGTGAGGCGAACGAGGATGATGCCGTTTTTGCCGGCGTTGGAGTAGAAGATGTCGGCGAAGGTGGGGGCGATGACGGCGCGGAAGCCGTACTGGTTGATGGCCCAGGCGGCGTGCTCGCGGGAGCTGCCGCAGCCGAAGTTGCGCTCGGCGAGGAGGATCTCGGCGCCTTTGTACACGGGCTTGTTGAGGACGAAGTCGGGGTTGGGTTTCCCCGTTTCGGGGCCGTCCTGGATGCGACGCCAGTCGTAAAAGAGGAAGTCGCCGTAGCCGGTGCGCTCGATGCGCTTGAGGAACTGCTTGGGGATGATCTGGTCGGTGTCGATGTTGGGGAGCGGGAGCGGGGCGGCGGTGGAGGTGAGGGTGTTGATGGGGGTCATGTTCTTGCCTCAGGGTGGAGCTATATGTCGGGCCTTCAGCCCTCTGTTGTTTCTGCTGTGGCTACCTAGGCCTTCGGCCTAGGCTGGTATGTGTCGCGCCGTTGGCGCTTTGCGTGGTGGCGATGTTGCTTTGGTAGCCGTTGGCGCTTTGCGTGGTGGCGATGTTGCTTTGGTAGCCGTTGGCGCTTTGC
>JABBOG010000101.1:3652-5787 GCA_019351975.1 Acidobacteriota bacterium | reverse complement strand
CGTTACGATTCATCGGGCAGGCACTGCGTCTGCGGCCGGTGAGTCCGCGTGCGCAGGCCGCTTCCCTGCCTTCCCGGAGGATAAGGCGGAGGGCAACCGTATGGCGACGCCGGTCTCGGCCGAAATCGTTCCTCCGGCTGACCCGGCGTTCTATGTCGCGGCCGATGGCACAGGCGACTACTACTCGGTGGCAGCGGCGATCCGCAAGGTGCCGATGACCGGTGGGCTGGTGATGATCGCGCCGGGTACCTATCGCGAGCAGGTCATCATTCCGCAGTCGCATGTGACGCTGCGCAGCGCCAAGGCCGACCCCAGCCGCACGGTGATCGTGGATGACACCAGCCAGGGTACACGCGGTACGAAGGAGAGCTATGCCACCGTGCATGTTCTGGGCGACGACTTCCACGCCGAGAACATCACGTTCGAGAATGACTTCAACCGAACGCACCAGCAGGTCTTCGCCGGCTCGCAGGCGCAGGCGCTGAACCTGCAGGGCGACCGAAACGTGCTTACGAACGTCCACATCCTCGGCAATCAGGACACTCTCTATATGGGCGCGCCAGGGTGCGGGGAGTCTGGCAGCAGGACGATGCCAAGCAAGACTGGCCAGCCTGCGAATGCTTCCCTGCCGTGTGTTACCAGGGTCGCTCGGAGCTACTTCGACCACTGTCTGATCGCCGGCAACGTGGACTATATCTATGGCGACGACATCGCGGTCTTCGAGGACTGCGAGATCCACAACACGGTCCACGCTGCGGGTGGCTACCTGACGGCGCAGGGCAAGTACAAGGCGGATCAGCAGAGCGTCTTCGTCTTCGACCGCTGCAATGTGACGGCTGAGCCGGGCGTCGAGAACGTCTTTCTGGGCAGGCCCTGGCGGCCGTACGCGTCGGTGGTCTTCCTGAACAGCGAACTGGGGGCTCATATTGCTCCGGCGGGCTGGCGGGAGTGGCATCCGGGTGAGACGAACTACCTGAACACCGTGTTCTATGCCGAGTACCAGTCGACCGGGCCGGGGGCGAACCCCAAGGCGCGTGACCCGCACTCGCACCAGTTGAGCCCGGCGGAGGCGGCGCGGTACTCGCCTAAGGCGGTGCTGGCTGGGACCGATGGATGGGACCCTATAAAGAAATAATTACTGCTGGGGTGAAACCGATGATGGCTTCGAGGCTCGCATTCGTGCGGGCCTCTTGCTGTTTTGGCGAAATTTCCAATTTTGCGATTTTGCTAAGTCGTTTGTTTTGAATATTTTGGCGGGGCATAAACATACCTGACTCATCAAACAGCGACCGCTTGCTTTTCTAGGGTTTCCGGCCTAATGTGGCGATATGGCGCTTGGAGCGATCAAAAGACGACTGCTGGACATCGACAAGGGATTGGCTACTGGAGCGCCCTTGGACGCTGTACGGGCTAATCTGGCGTTTGTGGTGGGCATGGTGGACGAGCTGGTGCGGCAGGAGGAGAAACTGCCAGCAGCGAGGCAGCTAGGGCAGCTAGGCGGCCTCACAACGGCCAAGCGTGGCCCTGACTACTTCCGGGAGCTTGCCGCACGGCGCAAGACCCACGGCGGCGGCAGGCCGCGCAAAAACGCTATTTGAGTACACTGGTTGCTCCTGAGATGAGCGACCGCCCGCCGTTACATCCAATCCAATGGGAACAGATCGAACTTGCGGCCAAGCAGGTTGACGCGAGCTATTGGCGCGAACTCAAGACCCTACAAGTCCACTACGCCGGCCCGGCCACGCTCAGCCCAGCCAAGACGCCTCTCCTGCTCCTCAACAGACTTGAGATGTACGCCGGGGCTCTCTTTCGGCTTGAGGCAGCACAGTACCCCAAAGAAAACTCACACTACCGGGCTTGGCTAGAGGCCCTTGCGGCGCGGATCATGTCCAGGGTTCTCCGGGCGGTGGAAGAGGTTGATGCGGTCTCGCCCGACGCCAAGCTGACGTGGCACAGTCTAGGCATAGACAAAATGCGGGATGGCTTAGAGGTGTTCTTTCGGGTCGTCGTAGCGGAATACGCTGGAAACGCGACCAAGGCACCACTGCAAGGCGCTATGGAGGCACAACCCCAGCCTGCCGGACACATGCTCGCTCCAGAAAAGCCGACACAGAGAGAGAAAATACGCCCCCAAG
>JABBOG010000101.1:0-3619 GCA_019351975.1 Acidobacteriota bacterium | reverse complement strand
AGAGCCTTCGCGAAAAGAACTTGCGGATGCTTACAAAGCGCAATTTCCCGGAGCAAAGTGGGCCGATGTTGCATGGGCTGCCCGCCAGACCTATCGAGAATTGAAACGATGGAGGACTGGCGAAGCAAAAGACGGGTCTAAACCCGACTTGGCATTTCGCAGAGTTCTTACCAGTGGAAAACCGCCCAGCGAGTTACGCTCGGGGCATAGGCCAACTACGCGCGGCTAGGTTTTCCCCCACTCGTTATTTTCTCCCCCATTTTCCCCCATTGCTCCCCCATCGTTTTCCCCCATTTTCCCCCACGATTAAAACTCGCTCCCTCATCGACGATCCCCCATGCAACTTACTACTTTTGAGTTAGTTGGGAGGTTGATATGCACAGAATCAGAGCGCCATAGAGAACGGCTCTCCTTCGGGAGACCTTAGCAGCATAACGCGCTTGACAAACAGCGAGCGGTCGCTGTATTCTCAAATCATCATCGAGGCTCGCTATGTCCTTCACTGACTCACCGAAGACGCTCCAACAGGCCATCGTCCACTTCGCCGATCCCGACAACTGCGTTGCCTACATGGTCGAGCGTCGCTGGCCGGATGGCGTCGTGAAGTGTCCCACCTGCGGCTCCGACAAGGTTACGTTTATCGCCAAGCGCCGCGTGTGGCAGTGCAAGACGCGCCACGCTAAATGCCAGTTTTCGGTCAAAGTCGGAACCATTATGGAAGACTCACCGATACCGCTCGACAAGTGGCTGATGTCGATGTGGATGGTCGCCAACTGCCGCAACGGGGTTTCCAGCCATGAGATTGCTCGCAGTATCGCCGTCACGCAGAAGTCCGCATGGTTTATGCTGCACCGTATCCGGCTGGCGATGAAGGCGCGTGACATGGGAACCAAGCTGGGCAGCAACGACGGTGGAGAGGTCGAGGTAGATGAGGCTTTCGTCGGAGGCAAGCCACGCAACATGCACCAGTCGCGGCGGCTCGCTCTCGGCCAAGCCGATCACAAGACGGCAGTGATTGGGATAATCGACCGCGAGACGCGCGAGGTTCGCGCAAAGGTGGTGCCGAACGTCAAACGCGAGACGTTGCAGAAGGAAATCCTCAAGAACGTCAAATACGGCTCGTCGGTCTACACCGATCAAGCGGTCGCCTACGACACGCTCAAGCATAAGTACATCCATGACACGGTGAACCACGCCGAAACCTACGTCAACGGGCGGGTGCATACGAACAGCCTGGAGAACTTCTGGAGCCTGATGAAGCGTAACTTGGCCGGAACCTACGTTGCGGTCGAGCCGTTTCACTTGGATCGCTACATTGACGAGCAGGCCTTTCGGTTCAACAACAGAATTGGCGTCTCGGACGCGCAACGGCTCGCCAAGGTTGCCGATCAACTCTTGGGGCTGCGGCTTACCTACGCGGAGCTTACAGGGAAGAACGCCACGGCAGCGGGAAAGTTTTAGCGGGAGGCGTCAGGGCCGTGGGCGATTCATCAATGCTGAAGTCGTGACTTGCGGACTTGCGCTTGACCACAACCGGCATTGGATTCGCAAATTCTGGGCGCTGCGCTCTCGTGGCAGCGTAGAGAAGTTCGCGGCTTACATCCAGCAAGTCCACCCGCACATGATCCCTTCAGGGGTCATCGACGCGCCGGAGTACATTCGCTGTATCCTGCGCGGCCTACTTGTCGGGGATGACCTGTGAGTGGCGGCGCTCGTCCGCTTCAATCTCTCGCCGGAGATACGGCAGGATGCGAGACTTTTCCTCTTCGGTCATCGGCTCATATCTGATCCGCTCCGCATCCTTCTTCGGGACGGACAGCACCGTGTCCACGAGGTCTGTGAACTTGTCGTATTCCGGGGACGTGTCCGATTGAGCCGCCATGCGAATATGATAGCGCGGTGAAAGGGAAAATACTTGACACCTATTGAGCAACTTGCATTAGAAATGCTTGAACTTATGGAATATCAAGTGGTTGAACTGGTAGCACTGCGAGCTGTGCTGGCTCGTGAAGCCGATTTTCTCCCTGACTGGAAAGAGGAGGTGGAGACTGCAAAAATTTTGGTCGCGGGTAAAGTTCATCAAGCTTTTGAGACACTTCGCGCTCGATGCGGCGAAGTTCTAGATTCAAATCAACCACCCATTGACTTAGATTCAGTCGTTCGCCGAGTGTTAAGCAGTCTGCAAGCGGACGAACCTTAGGGCTAGTAGGCTCTTGCATCGGGGCACACTCCATGCGATGATTCGCTTAGATGGCTCGAATCGCGATGACCCCGCCTGGCAGCGGGGTTTTCATTTGCTTTGATACTACTGCGATTCCTCTCCTATGTCACCATGTAACGGCTCGGTTGCAGCGCTGATTACGTTGTATGTCCACGTCCATGGTCGCGCCGGAGGCAAGATTCGCACTGCTTGAGAGAAAGCCACCACCCCATCGTTCGGCGGCACTCTCAAGTGATCCATTTTGATGATCGTTGAATCAAGCTCGCTCCCTGTTTGCTTGTCGAGGATATGAACTTCGACCCATACGCTTTCAACGAACCAGCGCGTATGGTTCTTGATTCGACCGGAAACAACCCACGTGGGGCGCTGATCGGCGCTGGTCGGTATGACGTTTTCTTTCTCCATGCCAGCGTCAAACACGTCAATCTGCTTGTCTACCTGAAGTAAAGCCAATGGGTGCATCTCTGGATTAGATGATCTCGCCATGGGATTAGGCTTCGTGCAGCCTGCCGACAGCAGACAGGCCAGCCCGTACACCAGCAAGCTCGGCATTTCGCGTTTTTTCATCCGCACCCGCCTGTGCGATGGTGGCGTGCTGCTTTGTAATCCATGCGAATATGGTAGCGCGACCGGAAAGGAAAGCCCCAATGGCACACATGTACTGGGCACTTTGTTGCACCACCCCCGAATGCGGGCGCTTCGAACGCGTCGCATACATCGGGAATGTCAACCCTTATTTAGCCTTTATCCTTCCAATCGGAGAAGATGAGCAATTTACGGCAACTTGTCCGCAGTGCGACAAAACCCACACGTACACGGCGGCAAGTTTCGCGCCCATTCGTCAGGATCAACCGCCCGAAGATGGATTCGAGAATTGGTTTTAGCCCCTAAATTCCTGCTTAGCAGCTTCATGCCCTGCGGGCGAAAGTCTTGCATAGATATCTCCAGCACGGTAATATCCGTGTAGAGACTCGCCTGTCTCCAAAAACCAGTAACCCCGCTGCCAGGCGGGGGTTTTATTTGTGCTTCAGTCTACATCTTGATCTAGCGGTACGCCTAATCGTTCGCGCTGCCGTTCGGCGAGAGACTTGCGTTTTATGCCTCGCTTCCAAATCAACACGACTACGACCACGGTAGATAAAAGTTGAAGTGGCGTGGTCGTGTACCCTATCGCAAAAAGACAGCGATACGCAGCTCCCGCGTCCGCGTATGGCGGCGTCTTCGTGAGCAAGTTCCAAACAAACTGACCGCCAAACCAAAGCAAAACCTGATGCCATCGCTTCATGCGTGAAAGTGTACCAGTTCGGTGCACGCCCTGTTGCTGAGTCAGGTATGTTTATGCCTTTGGCTGGAGGGTGGCTGCAAAATCTTCAAAACAAATGAGTTACGGGCAAAATC
>JABBOG010000100.1 GCA_019351975.1 Acidobacteriota bacterium | reverse complement strand
ACAATCCGCTCAGGGAATGCAATAAGACGAAATCAGAGGTTTTTCCGCAGCCTGTAAAGCCCGTCCGTAAATCTCGCCAAATCATGTGGCTTCAGCCACGGAGGGAAATGCTTCGGACCTAAATCAGAGCTTCCCTAACGCAGACCGCTACTAGCTCCCCCGCAACCCCCTCGCCAGCCGATCCGCCAGCCTCAGCCCCAGCGCCACCATCGTCAACGTCGGCAACTGCGCCGCCCCATCCGGAAACACCGCCGCACCCGCCACCGACAGATTTCCCACACCCCACACCCGCAGCTCCCCATCCACCACGCTGCTCCGCGCATCCACCCCCATCCGAGCACCGCCCATCGCGTGCCTCGCATCCTCCAATCCCGGCAACGCCACACGCTCGTCAAACACCTCCGGCACCCACGCCACACCGCGCATCCCCACTGCCTCAAGCCTCTCCCGCAGCATTTCCGCAAACCCCCTCAGCGTCCTCACCTCCGCCTCCGACACCCTCCAGTCCACCACCACCTCCAGCATCCCCAAAGCGTCGCGTCCCTCGCCCAGCCTCACCCTCGACGCCGTCCCCACATCCTGCGCCGCATTCAACTGCAGCCTCACCACCGCCCCCGCAGACACAAACCTCCGCCCCTGCACCTTCGCCTCCCACGCCAACCGCGACGCCTCCATCACCGCTCCCGGCAGCCGTCCCACATCCCTCCCCAGCACCCTTCGCAGCTCCCCGCGCTGCAGCCCCATCAGCATCTCCCGCACCACCGCCACACCCGACCCCTCCGCCTCATCCACCGTCACATGCGCCAGCACCGCATTCCATCCCATCCGCTCCCGCAGCTCCCGCCCCGCATCGAGCTTCAAACTATGCACCGTCCCACCCACCACCCACGGCCTCCACTCGCGCAGCACACGCTCCCGCGCCGCCTCCGTAAACGTCGCCACCAGCAGCGTCAGGTGATCCTGAAACCCCAGCCCCACCTGCCCCTTCGCATTCCCCACACCCTCCCGCATCACACTGCGCGATGCCAGCAGAAGCCGCACCGTCTCCACCGTCCCCGCCGCAACCACGAACTCTTTCGCCTCCACCCTCATCCGCGCTCCGCCCGGCGCGCGCACCACCGCCGCCTCCACCCGCCCGCCATCCTCCGCCAGCACCAGCTCCGTCACCGACGCATGCAGCAACACCCGCACTCGCGCATCCCTCGCCATCTCCCGCCCCATTGTCGCCGCCAGATTCCTCCGCGAAAACCCCATCCACTTCGACACCCGCGCATCCACCCCACCCAACCCCGCCAGCATCGGCGGCACCACAGCCCCCGCGGCCGCAAAAAACTCCGCAGCCTCATACGGCAGCGCATCCACCCCCAGCATCCGCTCAGCATCCGCCGTATACCTCTTCAGCTCTTCCCACCCCACCGGCCAGCCCGCCGCATCCGCACGCGACATCCCCAGTAACTGCCCACCCCACCACCACGACGTCCCGCCCAACGCCCGCACCCGTCCCTCGCTCGTCCCCACATGCGCATGCCCGTCTAGCGTCGCTGCTTCAAAAGCCTTCTGCCCCTCATCCTCAATCCCACGCCCACCCGCCTCCAGCACCACCACATCCACGCCGAGTTCCACCAGCCTCCGCGCCACCGTCAACCCTGCAATGCCGCCCCCAACCACGCATACCTGCGCTCGAACCGTCTCCACATGAGCCACATCACCCGCGCAGTCGACGAGATCGATCTCCATGCCAGCTCTTCCACGCCTTCAGTGATGGTCCTCTAGCTATACTTCATCCAACGCAGAATCTCCGGCAGGTTCGGCTTCTTTCCATACATCAGAATCCCCACCCGATAGATACGCGACGACACCCAAAGCACAGCATAGATCGTCACCAGAATCAGCCCAATCGACAGCCCAATCTGCCACGGCGGCGGCATCGAAATCGAGATCCGCAGCTCCATCAGCAGCGGCGCGCAAAACGGTATCTCCGACACAAACACCGACAGCAGCGAGTTCGGATTCGTCACCACCGGCAGCAGCATTCCCATGCACAAAAACAGCGGCAGCATCAAAAACATATTCAACTGCTGCAGCTCCTGCTCCGAGTTCGTCATCGCTCCCAGCGCCGCCGCCACGCTCGAATACAGCGCATATCCCAGCGCAAAGTACACAATAAAAAACACCACCTGCGGTACCGTCAGCGTAATCCCGCTCGTCGCTCCCGCGGTCACCGCCAGCGCCGCCGCCGCAATCATCCAGATCCCCACCTGCGTCAGCCCCACCGCTCCCACGCCCAGAATCTTCCCCGCCAGCAGTTCATCCGGCTTGATCGTCGCCAGCAGCACCTCAAACACCCGCGACGTCTTCTCCTCGATGATCGACCGCGCCACATTCATCCCATACAGCAGCACAACCATATACATCAGGAAAAACAGCACATACGCCACAATAAACGACGTCCGCGAGTTCCCATGCTCGCCATTCTTCCCCAGGATATTCAGCGTTACCGGTGCCATCATCGCCGACGTCTCGCTCGCTGAAACACCCCTTCCCTTCAAATATTCCGTGATCAGCACCTTGTGCAGCGCAGTCTCTATCGCCTCGCTCGTCGCAATATCCGCCGACGACCTCGGCCTGTAGTCAAACGTCGGCCGGTCCTCCCCGCTCGTCGGCGGCGCAATCACCAGGTAGCCGTCGATCTTCTTATCGTCGATCTCCTTATCCAGCACCGCATGCGACGTCGACGCCGGCAGGATGTCCACCGTCATCTTGCTGTTTTTGCCGTTCTCCAGCTCCTGCTTCAAATCCTCTGCAGGCTGCGGCTGCGACGCCAGCACCGCAATATGCGACGTCGTCTTACTCCGCGCCGCAATCGACGCAATCCCAAAGATCCCCCCGCCCATCAGCGTCGGAATCAGGATCGTCGCAATCAAAAACGCCTTCGTCTTGATCCGCTCCGTATACTCGCGCTTCGCGATCAGCCAGATATTATGCATCGACAATCCCTCGTGCTTCCTCATCTCCAAAGCTCGCCCGCACACGCTCGATAAAGATCTCTTCCAGCGTCGGCTCCTTCACCTCAAACCGCGTAATCACCGTTCCCCGAGCCATCGCCTCCGCCAGCACCGCCTGCGCTCCCGCTTCACTCCGCAGCTTGATCTCCGCCACACCTGAGTAGTTCTTCGCTTCCTCAATCTCCGGATGCTGCAGAAATCCTGCGTCGCCCGTAAACACCACATGCAGCCGGTTCTTCGGGTACTCCGCCTTCACCTCTCGCATCGATCCCGACAGCACCAGCTTGCCCCGCGAAACCAACGCAATCCCGTCGCACATCCGCTCCACCTGGTCCATCCGGTGCGTCGAAAACAACACCGCCTTACCCTCTTTGCGCAGCTCAATCAACGTATCCTGCAGCAGCTCCGCATTCACCGGATCAAGCCCACTGAACGGCTCGTCCATAATAATCAGCTCCGGCTCATGCAGCAGCGCCGCAATAAACTGGATCTTCTGCTGCATCCCCTTCGACAGCTCCTCGGTCTTCTTCTCCATCGCGTCCGCAATCTGCATCCGCTCGCACCACACCTTCGCCCGCGACCGCGCCGTCCCCTCGCTCAACCCGTGCAGCTGCCCCAGAAACACCAACTGGTCCAGCACCTTCATCTTCTTGTACAGCCCGCGCTCCTCCGGCAGATACCCCACCCGATGCAGCGACCCCCGCTCAAACGGCCGCCCAAACAAGCTCACCGTCCCCGAGTCCGGCACCGTCATCCCAATCATCATCCGAATCGAGCTCGTCTTCCCCGACCCATTCGGCCCCAGCAGCCCGAACATCGTCCCCGGCTCAATCGTCAACGAAAGCCCCTCCACCGCGACCTTCGTGTCATACACCTTGCGTATCTTCTTCAATTCAACAATCGGCATGTCGTTAGGAAAGCCTTCTTTCGTTACCGTTCACCCCAGTCTAGCGCACTGTACCCCACACCACATCTTCAACTCCACGCCTACATTTGTCAGGAAACATTCGCGTCAACATCTCTTGATCTGCTCATAACTGCCGATATGCCTCTCAAGCAGAGCAATCGTTGCACCCTGCAACTTCAACATTCGAGGTCATCACCCGTGTTTCACGAATACACCTCCATTCCGACCGAGGACGTCTTCGCATCCGGCCTCAAGCTTGGCGTCTCCGAAGCGGACCGCCTCGCTGCGCTTCATCGCCTCGACATCCTCGACACCGACCCCGAGCCTGAGTTCGACGAACTGGTTCAATTCGCCGCCTCCCTCTGCGAAGCCCCATCCAGCCTGCTCACTCTTATCGACGAGCACCGCCAATGGTTCAAAGCTGCCTTCGGGATCAACATGCAGCAGACACCCCGCGACGTCGCCTTCTGCAACTACACCATTCAGCAACGTGGCCTCATGCTCGTACCCGACGCCACCCTCGACCATCGCTTCACCCAAAACCCCCTCGTCACCAGCGATCCCAACGTGCGCTTCTACGCCGGCGTACCCATTTGCAGCCCCGATGGCTTTCCTCTCGGCTCTCTCTGCGTACTCGACTATGTTCCCCGCACCCTCTCCGCGCCCCAGGCCAGGGCTCTCCAGCTACTCAGCCAGCAGGTGAACGCTCGTATTCACCTCCGTGCCCAGCGGCTCCTGCTCAAACAAGCACTTGACTCGTCCCGCGCAATTAACCTGAAGCTTCAACACCTGGCCACCACCGATCCCCTTACCGGCCTCTTCAACCGCCGCTCTTTCGACGAACGCCACGCCGCCGAGTTCGCCCGCGCCCACTCCGCCGGCCTTCCGCTCTCCGTCCTTTTGATCGACGTCGACAACTTCAAGCAGCTCAATGACAGCTTGGGCCATGATGCAGGCGACCGCGCCCTCAAGATCCTCGCATCGCTGCTCCGCGATCTCACCCGTCCCGGCGGCATGCCCGTCCGGTACGGCGGAGAAGAGTTCCTCGTTCTCCTGCCCGGTGTCGGCGAGTCCGAAACCGCCCAATTCGCCCACACCCTGCTCGAAGCCGTACGCAACCACCCCTGGCCTGATCGCCAGATCACCGTGAGCATCGGTAGCTCGTCGCTCGGCCCCTCCATCTCTTCCCCCGAACACCTCATCCGCCTCTCCGACGAAGCCCTGTACATAGCAAAGCGCAGCGGCAAAGACCGTCTCGTCGTCCACGGAGCTTACTTCGACAATCCAGGCATCAGTGCAGCCCAACGGTTTGCAGCACTCGCGTAAAAAAGAGAGGCGCATCCCAAGGATGCGCCTCTCCCAAACTGACAAAACACAACGAACTACAGCAAAGGTACAGCCTAAGGCTCGGTTCCAGGCGTAGACTGCTCGTTTTCGCTCTCAGCAAGCTGCTTCTGTAACTCTTCTTGCCGCTTCTCACGAGCCTTCGCGCGCTTCTCAGCCTTCGCATTCAACTCAATCTCGGCATCCAGCAGCTCGATGTACGCCATCTCAGCCGCATCGCCCTGCCGCGGTCCCGTGCGCACGATCCGCGAATATCCACCCGGACGCGTCGCATACCGCGGTGCCACAGTCTTGAACAAACGGTCCACCGACTCCGGCGTCATCATGTACGCCAGCGCCTGCCGACGCGCATGCACGCTGCCATTCTTGCCCAGCGTAATCATCTTTTCGACGATCGGCTTCGACGCCTTCGCCTTCGTAATGGTGGTGTGAACGCGGTCGTTCAGGATAATCGATGTAACAAGGTTGCGAAGCAAAGCGCGGCGATGGCTGGTATTGCGTCCCAGCTTGAATCCGCCATTACGGTGGCGCATGAT
>JABBOG010000099.1 GCA_019351975.1 Acidobacteriota bacterium | reverse complement strand
TGTGCTGGCGCTGCTGCTGTTCGGGCCGAAGCGGCTGCCGGTGCTGGCGCGCGAGCTGGGGAAGTGGGTGGGAGAGTTCCGGCGCGCGTCGAATGAGTTCAAGATGCAGATGGAAGAGGAGCTGCGGATATCGGAGCAGGAGGACAGGCAGAAGAAGATTGCAGCGATGGAGGCGGCGGCGCCGGTGAGGCCGGAGCTTCCGTCAGAGGTGGTGGACGCGGCGCGCGCGGATATGGCAGCGGTGGATGCGGAGCAGGGCGTAGACCCGGCTGTGCTGGCGGCGACAACGGTGAGCGAGAGCGCGACGATCGAGACGATTACGGAGCCTGAGACGGCGAAGGCGACGCATGAGGTGGTGGATGGCGTGCGGAAGCCGCTGCCGATTGCGGCGTCGGGAGAGATGAAGATTATGCCACCGGAGACGGGTCTGCCGATGGGTGGGCCGCGGAAGAGCGCGCTGCAGGAGTTGCTGCAGGCGGTGCCGAAGGCGGAGCCGGAGAGCGGTGGGGCGTTGACGGGAACGGATGCGGCGGAGGTGACGACGCATGTCAACTGACTTGATCGACCGTGCGAGGAGCTCGGTGCAGGAGCGTGCGGAGCTGCCGGGGATGAGCCTGATGGAGCACCTGGAGGAGCTGAGGAGCAGGCTGTTCTGGTCGGTGGGGTTTCTGTTTGCAGGCTTTATTGTGGCGTATATCTTCCATAACAAGCTGGTGGGGTATATCCAGAAGCCGCTGGTGGATATCGGGCTGACGATGACGATGACGCATCCGACGGATGCGATCAATTTTTTCATCAAGACGTCGCTGGTGGGGGGAGCGATTCTGGCGTCGCCGTTCATTTTGTATCAGCTGTGGCTGTTTATTTCGCCGGGCATGTATGCGAATGAGAAGAAGTATGTGTGGCCGTTCATGGGAGCGACGGTGGGGCTGTTTCTGGCGGGGACGTGGTTCGGGTACAAGTATGTGCTGCCGGGCGCGATGGTGGTGCTGATCAAGGATTTCGGCAAAAACTTTACGCACATGATTACGATCGACGACTACACGGGATTTTTTCTGGCGGTGATTCTGGGGCTGGGGATCACGTTTGAGATGCCGATTGTGATCTTCTTCCTGGCGCTGTTTGGGATTGTGGACGCGAAGTTTCTGCTGAAGCACTTCCGGTATGCGGTGATGGCGATCTTTCTGGTGGCGGCGGTGATCTGCCCGACGCCGGATCCGGTGGGGATGTGCTTGTTTGCAACGCCGATGCTGGCGCTGTACTTCATTGGCGTGGGTGTGGCGTACTTTGTGCATCCGAACCGGCGGAAGAAAGATGCCCTGAAGGGAACTGTATAGATGAGGCTGGGTGCTGGGTTGATGGCGCTGTTGGCGGCGCTGGTGATTGGGCCGGGGGTGGTGGCGGCGGGTGCGCAGAGCCATGCGGTGAGCGGGCAGGAGATTTTGAAGCTGACGCAGCAGTATGTGGATGCTGCGCCGAAGCGGTATGTGGGGTCACCGGGGCACGATGCGGCGGAGGCGTTTATCAAGGCGCACTTTGCGCCGGAGGTGGCGAAGGGGGATTTTGTGGATGACCGGTTCACGGCGCGGACGCCGATCGGGCCGGTGACGATGCATAACCTGCTGGTGAAGTTTCCGGGAAAGAAGGACGGGATCATTGTTCTGGCGTCGCACTATGAGACGAACTACCCGCTGAAGGACATACATTTTGTGGGCGCTGATGATGGTGGGTGCACGACCGCTCTGCTTATTGCACTGGGGCAGTACTATCGCACGCATCCGCCGCAGGGCTACTCGGTGTGGTTGCTGTTTGACGACGGCGAAGAGGCGATTGGCAGCAGCCGGATGGCCGGGAGCGATCAACTCTATGGTGTTCGCCATATCGCGGCGCAGTGGTCCGGTGACGGCACGCTTGCGCGCATCAAGGCGCTCATCGTTGCCGATATGGTGGGCTGGAAGAAGATGAATATCGACCGGGAGACGAATTCGACGCCGTGGCTGCTGGACGATCTGGCGCGCGCAGGCAAGGACACGGGTCACTCCAACTATCTTTTCAAGAATACGCTGCCTATTGATGACGACCATATCCCGTTCAAAGACCGTGGCGTTCCGGTTCTCGACGTGATCTCGTATGAGTATGGCCCGTATGATGCATCGACCGGGGACTACGCGTACCACCATACGGCAGAGGATACGATGGACAAGCTGAGTGCGACGAGTTTGCAGGTTTCCGCGGATTTGTTTCTGGATCTGGTGAAGCTGATCAATCAGCGGGCTGCTGCGTAGGGCGGAGCCGGGGACGTGGTCGTCGATGTGCGGGACGGCTCAATTGCGTTGCTCAGGAGAGGGCGATCTGGCTGGGGCGGGTGTGGTCTTTCGGTGCGCGCCGTGCGAAGTTGAGTAGGGGAGCAACGATGGTTTCGAAGAAGCTCATGGGGTTTATGGTGGCGTGCCTGGCGGTGCCAGCGATTGCGGCGCAGGGGCAGGCGGCGGATGTGGTTTCTCTGGATCACGGCATACGCGTGCAGGACGCGGGGCAGGTGATGGAGGTTACGGCGCTGCGGGACGACGTGGTGCGCGTGAGGGTGTGGCCTGCAGGCAAGGAGCCGGAGGATGCGTCGTGGGCGGTGCTGCCAGAGTCGCTGCACAGCAGCAGCGAGGTAACGGCGCAGAAGGGTGGATTCGCGACGGCGAAGCTGCGCGTCACGGTAGGGCCGGATCTTGCGTTGACGGTGCTGGACAAGGAAGGCCACGTGCTGCAGCAGGATGCGGAGCCTATCGAGCATCGCGGCAAGGACTTTCGCATCTACAAGAAGCTGAGTTCGGATGATCACTTCTTCGGTCTGGGCGACAAGCCGGGGCCTCTCGATCGCCGCGGTGAGGCGTTCACGATGTGGAACACGGACCACTTCGGCTGGCAGGAGTCGTCGGACCCGCTGTACAAGGACATTCCGTTCTTCCTGCAGCTGCGACAAGGGCGGACGATTGGCGTGTTCTTCAACAATACGTACCGCAGCTTCTTCGATTTTGGCCGCGAGCTTCCGAGTGAGTACAGCTTCGGTGCGACGGATGGGCCTATCGATTATTTCCTAATGTATGGGCCGACGCCGAAGCAGGTGCTCGCAGACTATGCGTGGCTGACGGGGCCGACGCCGCTGCCGCCATTGTGGTCGCTGGGCTTTCAGCAGTCACGGTATTCGTACAGTCCGGAGTCGGAGCTGATGGAGGTGGCACGGCGGATGCGCGCTGACCGGATTCCGTGCGATGTGCTTTGGCTGGATATCGACTTTCAGAAGGATAATATGCCGTTCACCACTGATCCTGAGCGGTTTCCGCACTTTCCGCAGATGGTGAAGCAGCTGGCGGCAGACCAGTACAAGCTGGTGGTGATCACGGACCTGCACATTGCGCGGAAGCCTGGCATCGGCTACAAACCGTACGACTCTGGCGTGGCGGGAGATGAGTTTGTGAAGCTGCCGGACGGGAGCACGTATGTGGGGGATGTGTGGCCGGGGCCTGCGGTATTTCCGGACTTTACGCAGGAACGCACGCTGCAGTGGTGGGGAACGTTGTTTCGAGAGTTTGTGGACGATGGCGTTGCCGGATTCTGGAACGATATGGATGAGCCGGCGGTGTTCAACACTCCAACCAAGACGATGCCGGACGATGTGCAACACCGGATTGCTATGCCGGGGTTTGCGAAGCGTACGACGAATCATCTGGAGATTCACAACGTATATGGCATGCTGAACTCTGAAGGGACGTATGACGGCCTGCTGGCGCTGCGGCCCGATGAGCGTCCGTTCGTGATGACGCGCGCAACCTTTGCGGGTGGGCAGCGTTACGCGGTGACGTGGACGGGGGACAACAGTTCAACGTGGAACCATCTGCGGATGACGACGCCGCAGCTGTTGAATCTCGGGCTAAGCGGGTTCTCGATGGCGGGCGCGGATGTTGGCGGCTTTGCGGGATCGCCGCCGCCGGACCTGCTGACGAAGTGGATCGAAGTTGCGGCGTTTCAGCCGATCGACCGCGATCACTCTGCGAAGGGAACACGGCGGCATGAGGTGTGGGTCGATGGGCCGGTGCAGGAGGCGATACGGCGCAGGTTTATCGAAGAACGGTACAAGCTGCTGCCGTATCTGTATACAACGGCGGAGGAGACGTCGCGCAGCGGTGTGCCGTTGATGCGGCCGTTGTTTGTGGAGTTTCCGGGGGCGACGGCGGATGGACATCCGATCGATCTGGATGCGGGGGACAGCGAGTTTATGGTGGGCGATGATCTGCTGGTCGCACCGAATCCATCGCCGGAGGAGATTGCGCCGTACGAGGTGCATCTGCCGCCGGGAACATGGTATGACTTCTGGACGGGAGAACGTTTTGAGCGCGCTGCGAACGGGGAGGCAGTCGATCTGGAACAGCGGGACAAGTTGAAGGCTGTTGTAGCGTTGACGGTGAAGCCGGTGCTGGAGCAGTTGCCTGTGTATGTTCGGGGTGGAAGCATTGTGCCGATGGAGCCGTTAACGCAGAGTACAGAGCAGGTGCCGGATGGGCCGCTGACGCTGCGGGTTTATCCTGCGGCGGATGCTGCGGCGCCGTGCAGCGGAGAGGTGTACAGCGATGATGGTCACTCTTTTGCGTATCGCCAGGGAGAGTTTGCACGGGTGGAGTTCAGCTGTGCGCGTGCGAAGGACGGGTCGGTGAGCGTTAGGATAGGGCCGCAGATGGGACGTTTCAAACCGTGGTGGAGGAGCTACCGGATCGAGCTGTATGGCGAGCGATCGGGGCACGAAGGCGGCAGGGGCGATCAGAGCAAGGCGGAAGGTTCGGATGGAGCGCTGATGACGACCACCGTTGCAGCGAATCCGGCAGGGCAGACGGTTCGTTTTGGCTCGAAGAGATAGATCGCGGCGAGGAATATTGATGATGTACTGGCCTGACGGCGGGGATGCAGCCGCCGCTGGATGCGAATTCAGGCGTGAGGTGGCTGGTGAGCGTGTAGGCTTCCAGAAGAACCGATAATGCCGATCTCAACCTGGATAACGTTTCATGTGGCGGTGGTGGCTCTGCTGGTGGCGGAGTATGGCGTGCATCGGGCTGTGCGCGATGCGCGGCGCAAGGCGATGTGGACGCTGGGGATGTGGGTTGGAGCGGCGCTGGTGCTGGCGGCGCTGGTGGTGCCGCGATTTCACGCGGTGGGAGCGACGCAGTATCTGGCGGGGTATGCGCTGGAGCAGACGCTGTCGCTGGATAATCTGTTTGTGTTTCTGCTGCTGTTCCGGGTGTTTCGGATACCGGCGGAGCGGCAGCCGAAGGTGCTGTTCTGGGGCGTGGCCGGGGCGATTGTGCTGCGGGGGGCGTTTATTGCGGGTGGGCTGGGGCTGCTGGAGCGGTTTCGGTGGATTGGGTATGTGTTTGGGGCGGTGCTGCTGGTGGCGGCGGTGCGGCTGCTGAAGCCGGAGGCTGTGGAGGCGGAACCGGCGCGGGCTCCGCGGTGGATTGCGTGGTTGACGCGGTGGCGGCCGGTGAGCGAGAACCAGGAGCACTTCTGGGTGAAGGAAGACGGCCAGTGGATGGTGACGGTGCTGCTGCTGGCGCTGGTGGCGGTGGAGTTGACCGATGTGCTGTTTGCGCTGGATTCGATACCGGCGGTGCTGAGTATTACGAGGGAGCCGTTTCTGGCGTACACGTCGAACATTATGGCGGTGATGGGGCTGCGGTCGATGTATGTGCTGCTGGCGGGGATGCTGTCGCGGCTGCGGTACCTGCACTATGGGCTGGCGGCGGTGCTGGCGTTTGCGGCGGTGAAGATGCTGGCGGCGGGTTGGGTGGAGATTGGGCCGATGGTGTCGCTTGGGGTGATTGCGGGGATGGTGGGGGTGACGGTGGTGGCGTCGGTGG
>JABBOG010000047.1 GCA_019351975.1 Acidobacteriota bacterium | reverse complement strand
TGCTTCCTTCCGGACCTGGCGGGGTTGGCGGGAATACGTCGCGTAGGACCCGGCATAGAAAGAGTTTACCAGAGGTAGTGGCGGCGTGTTTGGGGCGATCTTTCAGGTGTTACTGGGGGTGGCGGTGGAGGGGGCGGGGCGGTTGGTGGGGGTGAGCTGGCGGGAAGTTTTGTAAAGCTTGTAGATGGCAATGCCTGTGGGGATGAGGATGATGGCCCAGAGGACGATGAGGGTGGTGGTGGCCCACTTGGCGGAGAAGTGAGCCCAGAGGGCGAGGACGGCGTGGCCGTACTTGATACCGAGCCAGACGGCGATGGCGTGGCGTGCGAAGCGGCTGAGGGTGAAGGCAGTCATAAATTTTTTGCGCGACATGCAGACGGCACCGGCGGCAAGAACGAAGGGCGAGAGCGGCATGGGTGGAGGGAGCAGCGCGGGGAGTGAGACGGAGAGGATGGCGTAGTGCTCCATCCAGTGGGTGACGCGATGAAGGATGCGGGGAGGAACGTGTTTCTCGAGGAATTTCATGCCACCGGCCTGACCGGCGGCATGGGAGAGGAAGCCTCCGATGGCGGAGCCGGTGGTGGCGATGGCGACGAGGAGGATGGGGTTGGCGTGGCCGGCGGCATAGATGACGAGCATGATGTCGGTGATGCCGGGGATGGGAAGAGGGACGAAGGAGCTGTCGACGATGGAGACGAGGAAGAGGCCGACGAGGCCGAGGTGGAAGAAGAAGTGCATGACACCGTGGCCGTGGTGAGGGGTCGCAGCGAGGGTGAGGAGGGCTGCGAGATGGTGGGATGGTGGCGTCATGCTGTCTGATAAGACGTTAGCGCAGGCGAGCGCGGTTCGGGAAGTTTTCAGGGGGCTTCAGATGCCAGGAGATTGGATGAGGAGGCCTCAGATGCTTGCTGACGTGGCAAAGGTAGAGGAAGCTGCTGGCACTATTGTTTCAGTGGTGGACGAGATCACCACTGATGGGAAGCAGACGTTTTAGCAACCTGCGTCAGGTGGTTTTGGGAGCCAGGGTGGCGAGGTTGCCGGTGGGTGCGGCGCCGGGTTTAGCGGGGGCGTACTTGCTGGCGCACTTGGCTTGAAGCTGCGTGGCGTGGAAGGTGCCGTCGCGTCCGTAGGTGCCGATGGCGAGGGCCTGCGCTTCATCCTTGAAGGTATCGGGTGGAGGCTCGGCACCTTCGTAGACGACACGTAGCGTCTTGCCTTGTTCCATGAGGGTGAAGTCGGCGTTGGGGCCGGAGCGGGAGATGCTGCCGGGCTTCACGTTGCCGGCGACGCGAAGGTTGACCTTGTAGGCCTTGTTGCCCATCGCCTGGAGTTCACCGATGGTGACGTAGTAGCTCTTCGCGTTCCCGGAGGCGGAGAGAGCGAGCCAGACGACCGTTGCGACGACGATGGCACCTGCGATGAAGAACTTTGCGAGCGAGTTGGACTTGGTGGTTGAACCTGGGTTAGCCATACAAGCTTAGTTTACGCCTGAGAGGTCGACCGGGAGTGTGCGTTTTTCGCGACTGGATTCGAGGGCGAGTTCCAGGAGCTTGACGGTACGGAAGGCGTCTGCAACAGGAATGGCGAGGGGCGCGGTGTCGAAGATGGCGTCGCGGACGCTGACATAGAAGCGGCGATAATCGCCGATCTCTGAGGGTAGTTTGGTGTGGTTGATCCTGGATGGATCGGCGGGATCCGGGGCGAGAGCAAGAGTACCCCAGGCGGATTCGGGTTCGGGCAGCCATGGGGTGGGAGAATCGATTTGCGGTGGACGCTTTCCGGCGAGAAGGGCGGCTTCCTGTGGATCGAGGCCGTACTTGAGGAAGCTTCCATGCGTTCCGTGAATGCGGAAGCGCGGCGCAGGCTCGGCGGCGATCATGGTGGAGCTGCACTCGTAGCGGAGGCCGCGTCCGCCGGGAAGAACGAAGTCGAGCATGATGTCGAAGGCGTCGTCGATGGCGGTGACGTCGCGGGCGGAGCGGACGCTGGCGGTGATGAATTTAGGAGTGCCGAAGAGGGCGAGTGCCTGATCGACCAGATGTGGACCGAGGTCGAAGAGGAGGCCGTTGCAGGTGCCGGAGGCTTCTTTCCATGTGCCGGTACGCTGGACGGGGCGGTAGCGATCGTAGTGCGAGATGAACTGCGCGATGCGGCCGAGAGTACCTTTGCCGACGAGTTTTTTGACGGTGAGAAAGTCGCTGTCGAAGCGGCGATTGTGGAAGGGAGCAAGGACGCGGCCTTGCTGCTGCGCCATGTTGATGAGGGTAAGCGCTTCTTCCGATGTGGCTGTGAAGGGCTTGTCGATGACGACGTGCTTGCCGGCTTTGAGGGCGGCGTGTGCAAGTGTGTAGTGCGATTCGTTCGGTGTGGCGACGACGATGAGGTCGATGGTGGGATCGGCGAAGGCCTCTTCGGCGGAGCGAAGGATTTTTGCGTGCGGATAATCCGCTGCGGCGTTATCCCCTTTTCGTTGGACGATTGCGGCGAGATCGAGGCCGAGGACGGCAGCGATGAAGGGCGAGTGAAAGATGCGGCCTGCGAAGCCATAACCTATGACGGCAGTACGGATGGGAGCGGACATCGGATTATCCTATCGTGTTGATTCGAGAGATCGAGTAAAAGCACATCAAGGGGTCAGGGTTGTTTCGGAGGAAGCGGCAGAGGCACCGGTGTTGGCTTGACCGGTGTGTCACCCATGAGCCTTGCCACTGTGGGTTCGAGAGCCGATGCGAGTAGACGCTGTCCGATAGGAGTGGGATGCAAAGACGGGCCAGGTGGTTTCAGCTGTGGATCATAAAATAGCGAATCATTTAAAGTGCCGCGTGTGTAGAAGATAGAGCCGACGTCCAGGAAGGTGACGCGTGGGTCGGTGTGGCTGGCGTAGCGGGTGGCGAGATAGCTGTTGACGTCAAAGTTGGTGTCTTTTGAGGGAAGGAGGGAAGGGAGGATGCCGACGAGGAGAATTTTTGTGTCGGGTAGATGACGCTCGATGGCGGCGATGACGGCGTCAATCCCGGCTTCGGTCTGCTGCGCGGATTGATGTTGGGCGGTGTTGTTGGTGCCAATGAGGAGGACGGCGAGCTTCGGGTGGAGGCCGGAGACTTCGCCATGATCGAGCCGCCAGAGAACGTTGGCTGTGGTGTCACCGCTGAAGCCGAGGTTAAGAGCGTGGCGTGGAGCGTAGTACTGCTGCCAGATGGGCTGGAAGTCTTCGGATGGAGGGCTGGACTTGTTGTAGTTGTCAGTGATGGAGTCGCCGATGAGCAGAATTTGTGTATCGGTGTGGGATGGGAGCGCAGCGAGGATGGCGGCATGGTGGCCGGCCCAGGCCGGTTCGGAGAGGCGCGAAGCGGGGATGACGGCGGGATTGGACTGGGCTGCGGTGGAATGGGCTGCGTCGGATTGTGCAGGGGTGGTGTGGGCTGCGATAAAGAGAGCTGCGGAGAGCAATGCGGGAACGCAGAATGATCTTTGAACAAAACGCATACTGTAATCGTACGACGATAGGAGGCTTGTTTCGAGAGCGCGGCCGATTACGGTGCGGTTACCTGGCGGAGTGCGGGATAAAGCCGTCGGTAGTGGCGGTAGGCTTCGGCCATAGTCTCGGAGTTTTGGGGTGCGATGACTTGAGCGGGGCGTATGGTGGCTTCGCAGGCGGCTTCCACGGACGGCCATGCACCGATGCCGGTGCCGGCGAGCAGGGCAGCGCCGAAGGCACCGCCTTCTTCGGCTTCGAGGAGTTCGACGGCGTGGTCGTAGACGTCGGCCTGGATCTGACGCCAGAGCGGGCCGCGGGCGCCGCCGCCACCGAGACGGATGCGATCGACGGGGATGCCGAGTTCGGCGAAGAGAGTGAAGGTGTCTTTGAGGGAGAAGGCGACGCCTTCGAGGACGGCGCGGACAAAGTGGGCGCTGGTGGTGGATGCGGTAATGCCGACGAAGGCGGCGCGAGCATCGGGATCGAGGTGGGGTGTGCGCTCGCCGAAGAGATAGGGTGCCCAGAGCAGACCGTCGCTGGCGGGGGGAACGTTAGAGGCGAGGTCGGTGAGGTCGTCGTAGGAGTTGGTGGGGAAGAAGGTGTCTTTGAGGTAGCGGAAGCTTAAGCCAGCGCCGTTGGTAACTCCCATGACGTGCCAGATGCCGGGAGCAGCGTGGCAGAAGGTGTGCAGGCGCCCTTTGGGATCGAGTGTGGGAGCGGCGGTTGCGGCGAAGACGACGCCGGAGGTACCGATGGTGGCGGAGACGGAGCCTGGAGCGAGGATGCCCATGCCAACGGCTCCGGCGCCCTGGTCGCCTGCACCGGCAGCGACCGGTGTGCGGGCGGGAATCCCTGTGGCGGCGGAGCCTTCGGAGGAGATGTGGGCACAGATTTCGGGGCCTTCGAAGAGCTGCGGCAACCATGCCATGGGAATGCCTGCGGCTTCGGCGACTTCGGTGGACCAGCGGCGGTGGACGACATCGAGAAGGAGCGTGCCGGAGGCCTCCTGCATATCGATGGCGTAAACGCCGGTGAGACGGAAGCGGACGTAGTCTTTGGGGCACATGACGTGCGCGATGCGGCTGAAGATTTCGAGCTGATGCTGGCGTACCCAGAGGAGTTTGGTGAGGGTGAAGTTGGGCAGTGCGGGGTTGGCGGTGAGCTCGATGAGGCGTTCATAGCCGATGGTTTCGGTGAGCCAGTCGCATTGAGGCTGGGTGCGCTGGTCGCACCAGATGAGGGCGGGGCGAAGGACGTGGCCTGCGGCGTCGAGCATAACGCAGCCGTGCATCTGGCCGGTGAGCCCGACGGCTTCAACGGGGGTGGTGTGGCCAGCGGCGACGGCGGCGGTGAGTGCTCCGCGAATGGCCTCCTGAGCGGCGCGCCACCAGTCTTCGGGGTCTTGTTCGGCCCAGCCGATGTGTTCGGAGTGGATGGGGGCGTGCGCTGCGGCGTGCGAGGCAAGGACTTTGCCTGAGCGGTCAATGAGAAGAGCGCGGGTTCCGCCGGTGCCTACGTCGATGCCAAGAAACATGGAAGTCCTCGATTACGTTTGATGTCCAGAGCAACAGTGTAAACGCGGATCGGCACATTTGGCTTAATCGATTTTCTAAGTCGAGGAACGTGCGATCCGGGATAAAGGAGGCAGCGTGGATGCGGGGACGCGTTGACGCTGGGAGGGCGATGAGGACTCGTAAAGATTTTGAGATGAACTTTTGCATACATAGACAGGGTGTCCGCATCTGTTATTAGAAAGAACGCTATGGAAGTCAGTGTGCTGAGAGCGCAATCAACGATTTAGCATGAGACCTATGATTCGAGTAAAGAGAGGCGCGTCCGCAAGGGCGCTGGTGGAGGCGACTGCGCTGCTGATTCTGGCGGGAGCTGCACAACTCGCCACGGCTCAGATGACGACCGGGCAGAGCAGCACCGGCGGTACGGGCGCGTCATCGGAGTTGGGCACAGCGGTGCAGGCGCAGCAGCAGTTGGCCGCTCCTGGACCGGCGATTGACCGTGCGACGAGTACGAGTCAGAGCGGAATCGATCCGACGTTCCATGGGAGCATGGTTGAGGGCAAGGCGACGAGCGATGTGGTGATGCTGAGCCTGGGTGATGCGATCCAGCGCGGCCTGCGCAATAATCTGGGGTTGATTCTGCAGAGCTCGAACCAGAGGCAGGCGGGTGGCGAGCGGCTCGAACAGCTTCAAGCGCTGCTGCCTACTGTGACGGGAGGTGCGTCGATCACGGTGCAGCAGATCGATCTGGCGGCTTATGGATTGAAGTTTCCCGGAATCAATCCGATCATTGGGCCATTCCAAGTGGAGGACGTGCGGGCGTATCTGACGCAGAGCCTTGTAAATCTGACGGCCTTCCAAAGCTATATGGCATCGAAGCACAATTTTCAAGCGGCGAAGTTGAATGCGGAGGATGCGCGCGATCTGGTGGTGCTGACTGTAGGCAATGCGTATCTGCTGTGTGTCGCGGATAAGGCGAGCATCAAGGCGGTGCAGGCGGAACTGGATAGCTCGAAGCTGTCGTTCGACCAGGCGACGTATGCGCACCAGGCAGGAACGAGTCCGCGATTGGATGTGCTGCGCGCGCAGGTGGACTATCAGAGTGAGCAGCAGAGCCTGATCTCTGTGACTAATGAGCTGGCAAAAGATAAGCTGGCGCTGGCGCGCGCGATCGGTCTTCCGCTGGATCAGAAGTTCGAGGTCATCGACGAGGATCCGTTCCGTGCGTTGGACACGCCGGACCCGGAGACTGCGTTTCAGCAGGCGCTGAAGCAGCGTAAGGATCTTGCGGCAGCGGCGGAGCAGACCAAGGCAGCAACGGCGTCGAAGAAGGCTGCGTTTGACGACCAATTGCCCACGCTGAAGGTGAGCGGGAACTTTGGCGATGAGGGCGAGACGTACGGTCACTCGCATGGAACATATATGGCTGAAGGAGAGCTGTCTGCGCCGATTCTGCAGATTGCGAAGACGCATGGCGAGGAAGAAGTGGCAGGTGCGCAGTTAGATCAGGCAAAGGCGAAGCTGTCAGATGAGATCCAGCAGGTGAATGCGGATGTACGGGACTCGATTCTGGACATCCAGACCGCGGCCAAGCTGGTGGAATCGACGCAGAGCAATGCGGATCTGGCGCGTGAGGCGCTGAGTGAAGCGCAAGAGCGGTTCAAGGCTGGCGTGGATACCAGTCTTTCGGTATCGCAGGCGTTAGCTACAGACCGACAAGCGGAAGATCAATATATCAGTGCGTTGTATCAGCACAATGTCGCCAAGCTCAGCCTGGCGCGTGCGTTGGGTGTGGCGTCGACTCAATACAAAGATTACCTGGGAGGGAAGTAAGCGTGGCCGATCAGAATGGTAACCAACATGAGAGTGGCGGCGAGCAGACCGCACAAATCAGCGGCACGGTGCAGATAAAGCCGCAAGGCGAAAAGAGCACCGGGAGCGAAGAGGCTAAGCCGGCAGAACAGACTCCGCCGAAGAAGAACTCCAAGAAGAAGATTATTATTGGTGCGGTAGTTCTGATTGCGGTGATCGCTGCGGCTTTATTTTACTGGCGATCAACGTACTACGAAGATACCGACGACGCGCAGGTAGACGGGAACCTGTATCAGATAAGCTCGCGCGTGTCTGGTCAGGTGACACATGTGTATGTGAGCGAAGAGGAGTTTGTGCATCAGGGAGATCCGATTGCCGAAATAGATCCCAGGGACTATCAGGTGGCGGTGGAACAGGCGCAGGCAGGACTAGCGGATGCAAAGGCGCAGTATGAGCAGGCGCAGGCGAATCTGCCGATCACGCACGTGCAGGTCTCGACACTATTGCAGACATCGGGTTCTGATGTGCTGGGGAGCCAGGCGTCGGTGGAGCAGGCAGAGGCGCAGGCTCAGGCGGCGGTGGCGCGGGTGCAGTCGGCAAAGGCGCAGGCGTTGAAGTCACAGCTGGATGTGGATAGATATACACCGCTGGTGGCGAAAGATGTGATTTCGAAGCAGCAATACGATGCGGCTGTGGCGCAGGCGACTGCGGATCAAGGCGCACTGGATGCGGCGCAGCGGAACGTGAAGGCCGAGCAAGACACAGTTGAGCTGATGCAGCAGCGACTGGCGCAGTCGAGGTCGCAAGAGAATCAGAGTCGGCGGAATGGGCCAAAGCAGATTGCAGCTGAAAAGGCACGTGCGGATGCGGCAGCGGCGGCGGTGAAGGAGGCACAGGCGAAGCTGGATATGGCGAAGTTGAACCTGAGCTATACGACGGTCGTAGCGCCGGTGACCGGTATTGTGAGCCGGAAGAGCGTTGCTGTGGGAGACAACCTGAGCGTTGGGCAGTCGTTGATGACCATCGTGCCGCTTACCGATCTTTGGGTAACAGCAAACTTCAAGGAGACGCAGTTGAGCGAGATGCGGGTGGGCCAAGAGGTTGATCTCTCTGTGGATGCTCTAGGCGGGAGGAAGTTTACTGGGAAGGTGGCACAGATTGGGGGCGCGACGGGAAGTTCGCTGAGTCTGTTTCCTCCTGAGAATGCAACGGGTAACTATGTGAAAGTAGTGCAACGCGTGCCGGTTCGCATCAACTTTACGAACCTGGACAAGGAGAACAAGGACTATGCGCTGCGTATTGGTATGTCTGTTGAGCCCACAGTGCGCGTGAAAAACTAGGTTGCTGTGACAAGGTGAGGCGGGCGGCGGTATGCTGCCCGCTTTTTTTGTCTGCCTAGATGCAGAAGGTTATACAAACTAAGTTTATGCACCGGCACGATTGCGCGATCATCTATAGAGTACAGAGCATACATCCATGCGAGCTTCGTGACGCGGGGAAGAGGAAGCAATCATGCATTCGGTACTGGGGCTGCTGGAACACCATACATATGCCGTGATCTTCAGCTGGGTGCTGATTGAACAGGGTGGGTTACCGATACCGAGCGTGCCGGTAATGTTGGCTGCTGGAACGATGAGCGCTGCACATAAGCTGCACGTTGCGTACGCTATTCCGGTGATTATGCTGGCTTGTTTGATCTCTGATTCGGCCTGGTATTTTTTGGGCAGAACGTACGGGAGCAAGGTGCTGAATGTACTCTGCAAGTTTTCGTTAGAAGCGGCGACCTGCGTGGATCGTACCCAGGGAACGGTGACGAAGCGGGGTGCGATTACGCTGCTGTTCGCAAAGTTCGTTCCGGGGCTGAGTACGGTGGCTGCGCCGATTGCGGGTCAGGCGAGGATCTCTTATAAGAAATTTGTCGCGTATGACATGGCGGGAACGGTGCTGTGGGCGGGCGCGTGGCTGTTTGCCGGGAGGTTTTTTGGAGATTTGGCGCGCCGCAGTCGTGATCTCTTTGCTGCGTTGGAGCATTTTGGGTTTGTGCTTGTAGCGGTAATGGTGGCATCGCTGCTGATGTATCGACTGTTGAAGCGTCGTCAATTTTTAAGCGAGCTGCGCGGACTTCGTCTCGAACCGGCGCAGTTGATGGCGATGATGGATGATGCGGAGAGGGCGGGGCATGAGCCTCCGTTCATTGTCGATCTTCGGCATCCTCTGGATGTGCTCACGGATCCTTTGGTGGTGCCTGGGGCTGTGCGCATAGGACCTGATGAGTTGAAGAAACGCAGGGAGATGATTCCAATTGACCGGGACATCATTCTTTATTGCACGTGCCCGAGCGAAGAGACCAGCGCGAAGATTGCCCTGGATCTTCGCAGGATGGGCGTGAAACGTGTTCGACCGTTGCGCGGTGGATTGCAGGGTTGGAGAGACGCAGGCTACCCAGTAGATGCCGTTGTGTTTGCGTAAGTCAGGATAAACGTCTATGCCCCGTGACCACACCAGCGAGGCGGTGGTTACAGGGCATCTTTGCGTTCGATCGTGCGTCGCGGTCGCGTTAGTTGGAGGCCGAGGTGGACTGAGGATCCGGGAGGACCTTGCGGATGACTCCGTTGCCTGAATCAGCTACCCACAGGTTACCAGTACTGTCGATCACGGCGGCTGAAGGATCGTTCAGTTGGGCCTTGGAGGACGTGCCACCGTCACCGGAGTAGCCCTGCGTGTGGTTGCCTGCAACGGTTGTGATGATGCCGGTATGCACCGCAACCTCACGAACAGCTTGATTTCCAGCATCGGAGATAAAGAGATTGCCGTAGGGATCGAGCGCGACGCCTTGCGGGTTGTTCAGTTGAGCTGCAGTCGCAGCAGCATTGTCGCCGGAGTAGCCGATCGTACCGGTACCGGCAACCGTTGAGATGACGCCTGTAGCCATCGTGACTTTGCGTACGGTGCCGTTGGAGGCGTCGGTGATGTAAACATTGCCCTTGGTATCAGCTGCAACGGCCGATGGCGTCGCGATTTGCGCAGCGGTTGCGAGACCTCCATCGCCTGCGTACCCTGCCGTACCGCTGCCCGCGACGGTCGTGATGATGCCTGTAGCGGCTACTACTTCACGAACGCGGTGGTTTCCTGTGTCGGCAATGAAAAGATTTCCGGATGGGTCAAATGCCATGCTGGAAGGATGGTTGAGTTGCGCGCTTGAGGCGAGGCCGTTATCACCGGCGAAGCCAGAGTGAGCGACTGGGCTGCCTACGACGACTGCCAGAGCTCCCGTGGAGGGAACCATGCGGCGTACGACGCCGCTGACTTTGTCGAGGACATACACGTTTCCGGTAGGGTCGACGGCTACGCTCGATGGATCGTTAAAGCTGGGACCGACCGCGACGGCTTTCGATACGGACTTACTGCTCACGGTCGAAGAACCGGTGTTGGTGGCGGGAGCGGCGGAGGCTGCGACTTCACGGACGCTGCTGCTGGCAGGATCAGCGATGAAAAGATTGCCGGAGGAGTCAAACGCCAGAGCAACAGGGTGGAAGCTCGTGCTGGCTGTTGAAGAGCTGGAAGAACTGCTGCTTCCTGTGCTCGAACCGGCAACGGCTACAGTTGAGATCGCACCGTAGCCATAGCCATAGCCGTAGCCATAGCCATACCCGCCGCAACCGTAGCAGGGATATACAGGAGCTACGACGCCGACGTAAGCGGGACCGCCTCCACATCCCGTTGCGAGCAATCCGAGGGTTGACGCGATGAAGAGAGTCGCGGGTGCAACGAAGGTACGTGTCCTTTGGGATTTACGCTTCCTGGCGCTTGAGATATAGCTTACTGGCTTCGACATTAGAGTTACCTTTCAAAGTACCGTTACAAATTCATCGGAGGTTACCGTTTTTAGTCCATACTCTGCAAGCTTTACTGCGGTGCAGGCTGTGGATGTTTCCTTAGCGAATGCTTAAACGCTTTACATAGGTGGGACGCGCTTTTCAAATTATTGGTTACCTATTAGGTAGGTTGCTCGCGTGACATGTATGTCATGAACAATACTGACACCTTTTGGAATTTATTGAGTTCCTTCAGAGGATCCGGTGACGCAGCTTAGAGGGTAGCAAAGGATCGCGAGCCTGGGATGATTAGAGGAATCTTTGACCTTTGATGAGATGTTGGTTCCGTTTCGGGAATGGGAAGAAACCCCTAGTCTCGTGGTTCAAATTGGGACGCAAGTATATATAAATGCGTTAGATGCAGGTACGTGTGTGGCTACTATCTTCCTAGATTCTCTGCCAAATCATTTGAGTTATCGAAGAAGAGGAGCAATATGCGTCATTGTCTGGACAGAACTGTTAGGAGTACATCTGTATTCGCAGGCTGGGTAGTATTTCGTATTGTGATTGCCGTAGCAGCGAGCGTATGCATCGCTGTGATGACGGCTTGCGGCGGCGGCTGGGGCGATCATCCAGAGGTGGTTCGGGGGCCCGCCAGCCAAACAGTGATTGCGGGACAGACGGCGACATTCAGTGTGACGGCTGATGGAACTGCGCCGTTGAGTTATCAGTGGTCGGAGAACGGGGTTGCACTTAAGGGAGCGAATGGAGCTTCCTACACAACGCCGGCAACGACGGGGACGGATAACGGTGCGGTCTTCAGCGTAACAGTGACTAACGCTGTTGGCGGTGCTTCGAGCGCTTCGGCGATGCTGACGGTGGAACTGCCGCCGGCAATTGTGACTCCGCCTGCGAATCAGGTGGTGACGGCAGGGCAGATGACGACGTTTACTGTGGGCGCAACAGGCACTGGACCTCTGGCGTATCAGTGGTACAGGAACGGAGTGGCCATACCGGGAGCAACCGGGGCTTCGTATTCGACGATGACCTCCGGCAATGATAATGGAGCCATCTTTACTGCTGTGGTGACGAACATGGCGGGTACGGTGACCACATATACCGCGACGCTGACGGTAAATGTACCGCCAACGATCACCCTACAGCCTGTGAGCGATACGGTGGACGCGGGGAGGACAGCGACGTATCGTGCTGCGGCGACGGGTACAGCGCCAATTACCTATCAGTGGTATCGGAGTGGCGTTGCCATTCCAGGCGCGACTGGAAGTGCGTACACGACGGCGGCGACGGTGAGCGGCGACAGCGGAGCTTCGTTCACTGTGGTTGCGGCGAATGTGGCTGGAACGGTGAGCAGTGCGGCGGCGGGGCTTACCGTAAATGTGGGACCGACGTTTACGCTGCAGCCGCAGAGCCAGACGATCACTGCAGGGCAGACGGCGACGCTGAGCGCAGCAGTGACGGGTACCGGACCGATCACGTACCAGTGGTACCTGAATGGGGCAGCCATTGGCGGTGCAACAGCGAACTTCTACACCACACCGGCGCTCGCTGGAACGAACAGTGGGTCAGCCTATACGGTAACCGCCACGAACGTAGCGGGTTCAACGACGAGCGTGGCAGCGGTGCTGACTGTAAACGTAGTGCCAACGATTGCGGTACAGCCGGTGGCCCAGACGGTAACGGTCGGTCAACCTGCGGTCTTCAGCGTGGCGGCGACAGGCACCGGCCCGCTGACCTATCAGTGGTATCGCAGCGGAGGTGTAATTGCGGGTGCGACACAGAGTTCGTACACAACAGCTGCAACCTCCAGCGAAGATAGTGGAGCAACATTCTCGGTGATCGTGAGCAATGCTGCGGGTTCGGTCACAAGTGTAGTGGCCGGCTTGACGGTGAATACGCCGCCTTCGATCACGATCCAGCCGACGGCTGCGACGGTGACGCTGGGGCAGCCGGCGACGTTTTTCACCGCGGCAACAGGCACGGCACCCTTGAACTATCAATGGTACGACGGTGGAGTTGCTATCGCTGGAGCGACGTCCAGGTATTACACCACCGCCGCGACGGTGAGTGGCAGCAATGGGTCAGCGTACACGGTCGTCGTTACGAATGCTGCAGGGTCTGTGACGAGTGCTGTTGCAACACTTTCAGTGAACTCTCCGCCAGTGATTACGTTGCAGCCGAATAGTCAGACGGCGACGGCGGGGCAGACGGCAAGCTTCACTGTGGCGGCAACAGGAACAGCACCGCTCAGTTACCAGTGGTTCAGGAATGGGGCCGCGATCAGCGGTGCGACGGCAAGCGCGTACACCACTCCTGCGACGGTCAGTGGAGACAGTGGAGCGTTGTTTACAGTAACCGTGACGAATGCTGCTGGAACTGTGACGAGCGTGGCGGCTACTCTTACGGTCAATTCGCCGCCAACGATTACGATGCAGCCAATGAGCGAGACGGTGACTGTGCCACAGACGGCAAGCTTCAGCGTTATCGTGACGGGAACAGCGCCGCTGGGCTATCAGTGGTACAAGAATGGAGCGGCGATTGGAGGGGCGACGGCGAGTTCATACACGACGCCAGCGACGGCTACTTCGAGCAGTGTGCCGGTTTACACGGTGACTGTTACCAACGGTGTAGGGTCTGTGACAAGTGTGGCAGCGGATTTGACGGTGAATAACTCCCCGTTAGCAAATAACACCCTTGTCTGTGGTTCCGTAACGCCACCATTTGGTGCAACGATTACGGTCGTGCCGAACTTTTCAGGCGGTACCGGAGTGATCGGAACGAATGGCTACGGCAGCTCCAATGTAACGACGTCCGCATTGAGTGGTTCGTCTTACACGAGCACTGCAATCACCACGGCGACGACGTTTACGCTGACGGTGACTGGTTCGGGCGGCGCTGCAACGGTGAACAGCTGCACGGCAACGCCTACGCCGGTGACTATCACACCGATCACACCTGCAGCACAGACGATGGCGCCTGGGTCGCAGACCTTTGGTGCGACCGCTGTGGGCGGAGCAACAAATACGCTCACATGGACGGCGACTGGCGGAAGCTTCAGTGGAAATGTCTGGACAGCGCCGAGCGCGCCTGGCAGCTATACGATTACCGCCACGAGTGTGGATGATCCAGCGGTCCACGTCACAACGACTGCAACGGTAACCGTGCCGGTGATTACAGCGCAGCCGATCAGCAAGAACGCCTGCTCCGGATACAGTCCATCGCTCAGCATAGGTGCCAACTATGCAACGGGCTATCAATGGTCGTTCAACGGTGGCGTAGTTGGCGGCGATGCTTCGACGCTGACGTTGAGTGATGTGACGACTTCGAGCAATGGTAGCTACTCGTGCATGGTGAGCAATGCTGCCGGGTCGGTGACATCGAACACGGTGACGTTGAAGGTTGTGAATCCAACAACCCTGACGATTACGACGCAACCGACCTCGCTGAGTGTGTATGCGACGCAGACGGCAACGTTCTCCGTTGCTGCGAGCGGGACGGGAACGCTGAAGTATCAGTGGTATCAGGGCGCAGTTGGAAGCGGTGCTGCGATCAATGGAGCGACATCGAGCACCTATACCACTCCAGCATTGGCGGTAGGCAGCAGCGGAACAAGCTACTACGTTACGGTGACTGATCCGGACTGCACCTCTACGACTGTTACAAGCACGGCCGCAACGGTGACGGTGAGCGGTGCGGACACAGCAGTGCCGCCGACGATCATCGTTCAGCCCTCGGGTGTTACGACGCCCGTGGCTGGCAGCCCGACGTTCTCTGTAAGTGCAACCGGCGGAGGAACGATCTCCTATCAGTGGTACCGAGTGCCGTACTCATCCACAGAACTGACAAACCCTACAGCGGGCTCAGAGATCTCTGGCGCGACTGCGACTACGTATGTGGTTCCTGCGGCGTATGCAACCCAGAGCAATGACGGAGATGCTTATTTTGTCGTGGTGACGAATGCATATGGGACGGCTGTATCGAGCCGCGCAGTTCTGGCGGTTGGAGCGGGTATCGTGCTGCAGATCAACGCAGAGCCACAGACGGATTATGTAGCAGTCGATACGCTAGCGAGCTTTACAACGAGCGCAACCTGTACCGGATGCATTCCGGCGTACCAGTGGTATTGGTATGCGCCTGGTGCAACGACAGCGTCCCCGCTTACGGACCAGACGGTCTCGAGTGGAGTTCTGTCGGGAGCCACAATTTCGGGTTCGTTGACTTCCTCACTCACTCTGGAGAATGTGCCAGCGAGCGCGTCTGGAGCTTTACTCTATGTCGTTGTGACGAGCACCAGCGATGGCACGACGCAGATCAGCGGCACGAATCCTCTCACGAGCACCACTGCAGGGCTCTTTGTGGGTACCTTAAACACCGTTGGAGCGAGTACCCCTGGGAGTGGTCTGTGCGACAGCAACACAGTGAACTGGGTGCTGAACGGCAATAATCCCGGAACTGCGGCAGGAGATGTTCCCTACCAGAATACGACCGCATGCACGATGCAACTGACCAACGATCAGGGGGGAGAGCATTCAGCGGTGTACTGGCCAACGCTCATCTCTACAGCGAAGTTCTCTGTGTCGTTCACCGTTGCACTCACGGCAACGAATGGGACGCCAGCAGACGGTTTCACCATGGTCCTGGCTGACCCTTCACAAGGAGCTACAACGGCTTCTTTGGGAGCGACTGGGCAAGGTCTGGGTGCGGATGGAATACCGGGCTTTGTGCTGGGCTTCGACACGTACCAGAATGGCGACAAGCAAGCGGATCCCGGATGCGGAAGTTGCGATCCTGTTCCTGTGCCGTACATGGCAGTGGGGCAAGGTGCCAGCAGCCTTTGGGAGAACCCGTGGACGTTTGTCAACGGGGAACTGGATACGCAGAACAGCACCGACTACACACCGAGCCAGTTTGCAAATGCGACGCACTCGTATGTGGTGACGGTGGTGAACAGCATCATGACGGTGACCATGGACGGCAATGAGCTGTTCACGGGAACGGTGACGCTGCCGCCGAATGCGTACCTGGGCTTCACGGCCTCGACCGGAGGGGCGATGGAGTCGGTTACGTTCTCCAACTTGACGGCTACGATCAGCGCTCCATAACCGCAACAGAGATATCCGCAACTGTTCATCTCCGTGACCCATGGCAGCGGGTCATGGAGGCGAACGGTCCGCCGGACCGCGAGCGGATGAGAGACATCCGACCCTGCATCTGAGCGGTTTCACTCACGAAGTCTAGAGACGTTTCAGGAGAGTCATATGAAGGCGATTGCATTAGCAGTAGTTTTGTTATTTGGCGCGACGGTAGCCACCGCGCAGAGTGCGTTTATGGGTCAGCAGCCGGCTTATCGGGCGGATGTAGCTGCGACGTATCAATGGGTTAGGACGAACACTCCAAACGGGACGTGTAACTGTTTTGCCCTCAGTGGCGGCAGCGTCTCTGGCTCCTGGAGGCTAACGCCGATGGTCAGTGGGGTTGTGGATTTGAGCCTGGATCATGCAAGCAATGTGCTTGGCTCTGGCGAGTCGCTGACCTTGAGTTCGTACATGGCTGGACCGCGGTTCCGTTTGCTTCAGTCGTGGCAGCATGGGGCCCATACGCCGGAGCCCTATGCGCAGATTCTTCTTGGCGCTGCGCATGCAGGGGGCGGAGCTGCGGGAGCAGGCGATCGATCCAATGTATTTGTGGCGAGAGCTGGCGGGGGGATGGATCTGAATCTGGCTCGCGGGTTCGCAGTGCGGCTCTTCCAAGTGGATTACTATCTGACGGACTTCGCGAATGATGGGAACAATCATCAGAATAATCTGCTCGTCGAGACGGGTTTGGTATATCGCTGGTCGAGGCTGAACTGATTTGTAGCCAGTCAGCGCCTTGGATCGGCCGAGGATTTAAGGCGCTGCTGCATGAGTGCACATGCTTCGGAGCTTTGATCGATGAGGATGCAGCTGCGTTGGTGGCGGACAGCTGCGACGCCGGTGGTACCGGATCCGGCGAAGAAGTCGAGCACGGTATCGCCGGCGTTGCTGTGGACGCGGATGATGCGTTCGAGGATGCCAAGCGGCTTCTGCGTGGGGTAGCCGGTCTTTTCCCGACCGGTGGGAGAGACGATCGTGTGCCACCAGACGTCTGTAGGCGTTTTTCCGCGGGCTGCTTTTTCGGCTCCGACAAGACCTGGAGCCATGTAGGGAATGCGGTCGGTGGCATTGAGATTGAAGGTGTAGGAAGTGGGGTCCCGCGTGTACCAAAGGATGTTGTCGTGTTTTGCAGGCCAGCGTTTTGTGGGGCGTGCGCCGTAGTCGTAGGCCCAGATGATCTCGTTCTGGAAGCAGGCGCGGCCGGCCCCGCCATTGAGAGCGAAGACCTCGTCGAGCATGACTTTGACGTAGTGGACTTCGCGAGGATCGATGTGCACGAAAAGTGAGCCAGTGGCCGTGAGGATGCGGTGGGCTTCTGTGAGCCGCGGACGGAGGAAGCCAATGTAATCATCGAAGATGTCGGCATAGAGGGGCATGTTGGCGAGCTTTTCGGTGCGATAGCGGTGCCCTCCAAAGCCGGTGCGATCGCCTGCGTCATCGCGGACGGTGCGGACGCGCGCTCGCTTTTGAGTGACGCCGGTGTTGAACGGAGGATCGATGTAGATAAGCTCCACGCTGGAGTCAGGTAGCGTGCGGAGCGCGCTGAGGTTTTCGCTTTGTAGAATGCAGGTTTGGACGTCGTTCAAAGGTGGCTCCGAGATAAGTCTATTATCAGGGGTGCTTGCTACACGGGCGGAAGCTGCGTGTCGTATGGCCGGAGATGTAGGCTGGCTGCTAGACTTTGGTCTTCGTGGAAGGAATGGAATGAACGCGATGGAGCAGCGGTTGGGTGTGGTTGGCGCGGGAACGATGGGCAACGGAATTGCGCATGTGTTCGCGCGTGCTGGGTTTGATGTGACGATGGTAGAGGTGAACGAGCAGGCGCTGGAGCGCGGATTGGGCATGATTCGCAAGAATCTGGAGCGCGAGGCCTTGAAAGGGAAGATTGACACGGCGGAGGTCCCTTCGATCTTTACGAGAGTCAGGCCAGCGACGACGTTGGATGCATTGAGGGATTGCAGCCTTGTGGTGGAAGCTGCAACGGAGCGCTTGGAGGTCAAGCGGGAGATCTTTCGCAATTTGGATGGTCTGCTCAGGGAAGAAGCTATATTGGCGACGAACACTTCGTCGATTTCGATCACGAAGCTTGCCGCTGCGACGGGTCGGCCGGATCGCGTAATCGGCATGCACTTCTTCAATCCGGTGCCGGTGATGGCGTTGGTGGAAGTGATTCGCGGACTACAGACTTCGGATGTGACATTTGCCGTGGTGCGGGAACTGGCTTTAGCTGCGGGAAAAACTCCGGTGGAGGTGAATGATGCGGCTGGATTTGTGTCGAACCGCGTGCTGATGCCGCTGCTGAATGAGGCCATGTTCGCGGTGATGGAAGGGGTCGCGACGGCGGAGGCTGTGGACGAGATTTTTCGGCTTGGCATGGCGCATCCGATGGGACCGTTGACGCTGGCGGACTTTATCGGTCTGGATGTGTGTCTGGATATCATGCGAGTGCTTGAGGCCGGGCTGGGCGATCCGAAGTATCGGCCTTGTCCGGTGCTGATCCGCATGGTCGACGCGGGATGGTTGGGAAGGAAGTCTGGACGTGGTTTCTATATGTATCAGTAGAAGAATGTGGAGGATGCGGTGGATGGTTCGTTGTACTTTCAGGATCTGCGCGTTGGGATGCGGTTTGATTCCCAGCGTAGTTATGAGGTGACGGCAGAGGAGATCAAGGAGTTTGCGAAAAAGTACGATCCGCAGCCGTTCCATTTGGATGAAGTGGCGGCGGAAAAGACATTTTTTGCGGGACTCGCTGCTTCGGGGTGGATGACGGCGGCGATTGTGATGCGCTTGCGGGTGGAGTCGACGTCGATTGCGGGTGGGATGATTGGCGCAGGGGTGGACGAGATTCGGTTTATGCAACCGGTGAGGCCCGGGGATAGACTGCGCACGGAGAGCGAGATCCTGGCGGTGCGCCGCTCTGGGTCGCGGCCGGAGTTTGGTGTGGTGCGATCGCGAACGATGGTATTTAACCAGCGGGATGAGATTGTGATGCGGTCGGTGGTGAACTTTCTGGCTCCGGTGAGGGACGCGGTCAGGGAGGGGTAGTGCGTGGTTCGCTGCGGTAGGCGATTGGGATAGTCACAACGAAGGAGCGTATTTTTAAAGCTGTGCGAATGACTGTGCTGGCATCGGGGTCGAAGGGGAATGCGACGATTATCGCCGCAGGTTCGACGATGATTCTTGTGGATGCCGGGTTGTCGTGCAGGGAACTGATGCGTCGAATGGGGCAGGTTGGGGAAGATCCGGAGGCGCTGGATGCGATTTTGATTACGCATGAGCATCTGGATCATGTGGCAGGACTGTCTGTGCTGGCACGGCGGCTGAGGATCCCGGTGTTTTTTACAGAGCAGACGCACCGCGCATGGGTGCGGATGTTGACGCCGAGGACGACGATGAGCTACGCGAAGTGGCTGGAGATGGTGCAGCGCGAGAAGGAGGCGCGCGCTGAGCAGACCGCGGCTGCGTGCGCTTCGGACGATGCTGAAGAGGCGTTGTGTGAGGAGTTCGGCGAGGATTCGAGGGGTGTGGACACATCTGCGGAGACGATTGGGGAAGAGGTGCGAGCGGTGAAGGTGAAGGCTGATCCGGCTTTTCTTCCGGCAGTGGAGTATTTCCGGTCAGGTCATGGATTTTCGATCGGTGAGATTGACGTGAATCCGTTTACGATTCCGCATGACGCGGCGGATCCGTGCGGATTTGTGTTTCATGCGAAGAGCGAGTCGATCCGGATGGCGATCGCGACGGACTTGGGGTATGTTCCACCAAATGTAAAGATGGCGCTGAAGAATGTCGACGTGCTTCTGTTGGAGTCGAACCACGATCTCGAGATGTTGAAGGATGGGCCGTATCCGTGGTCGGTGAAGCAGCGGGTTCTTTCACGGGTGGGACATCTGTCGAATACGGCGGCGGCGGAGTTTCTGACAAAGGACTACGACGGCGGCGCGCATACGATTGTTCTTGGGCATCTTTCGGAGAAGAATAATCTGCCGGAGCTTGCCCGGCTGGCCGCGGAGCAGGCGATTGGAGACCGGCTCAGTCTGCTGGGGAACCGGGTGGCGCTTGCTGTGCAAGACACGCCGCTGGAACCCATTTGCTTATAAAGGTTAGTACCTGATCAGGATCGATCACCGTGGTGCGCTTCCAACCACGAGCGGAATCGGCTAGGATGAATAGAGCATCAAAATAAGACATGTCGAGAAGCACGCTATCATCCCGAGACCTAAGTACAGATACCTGCAACGATCCCGTCGTTGGGGCCATTCTCTCAGGTTGGAGGTATGACATATCGGGGATATCTCCTGATTTACGTGTAGACTACGAGGCCCACCTGTATGGTTGCGCGCACTGTAGAAAGCGGCAGCGGCTGCATCGGACGGTTGACGTATTGTTGCTGGCGGCAACTACGCTTTCATTTGTAGCGTTTCTACTGGCGGCTTTGGTGATGCATCGAGTTGAAGCGCTGAGCCATATTGGGAACGTGCACCTGCACTTGGATGACCCCGCGGCGAAGTTATTGCGGATCCCGTCAAGTATCACGATCAGCCTGGAAGCGGTAGCGATTGTCGGCATGGTGGTGTCGATGTTGCTTTGGACGCTGGTGACGATTACAACGCCGATTCCGAGTATGATTTCCGCGATCTTTCATGAGCGAATATCGCCAGAACTTCGCGAACGACTTCGTAAACAAGCGGCATAGAGCGGTACGCTAGAGAACGTGACCAACTATTCCCAGATAGATGTGTCGGCTTCTGTGGCCGTTAAGGCGCAGCACCGTGCTGACGCTACGACGGAGGTTGAGTCGCGCAAGTCTGATAGATCGATTCCGCTATGGAAGTATCCTGCGACGTATCTGTTGATGGGCTTGAACTTCGCTGTGTTCGCGGCGATGTTTCGGTCTGGCCCTGTGATGGGTTTGATCCATCAGCATGCGTGGTCGAGCATTCTGACCGCGTCGTTCGACGTGGATACTCTGGTGCGTTTTGGTGCGACGGCATCGCCGTTGATACAGCAGGGACAGTGGTGGCGGCTGGTCACTGGAACGTTTATCCATGTGACGATTTTGCATATTCTGCTGAATATGTGGTGTTTGTGGAATCTGGGGCTGCTTGGCGAGCCTTTGCTGGGAAGGCGCGGTCTGGTGGCCGTCTATCTGTTGACGGGCACGGCGGGGATGATGCTGTCGTATGGGTGGAGTCTGCTGAGCGGGCAGGTAGCGCTGGTGGCGGGCGCATCTGGCGCGGTATTCGGGATCGCTGGAATCCTGATCGTCCTGCTGTCCAATCGTAAGCTATCGCTTCCATGGGAGGAGCTGCGCGGTCTGCGGCGACAAGTGATCTTCTTTGCTGTAGCGAACTTAGCGATTGGGATGACGCCGCAGGTGATGGGAATGGCTTCGGTGAATCAGTTGCGTGCGATGCATCTAGACTTGTCGGCCTTGCCGAGGATTGACAACACGGCGCATATGGGAGGATTTTTGAGTGGATTGGCCCTTGGACTGCCGCTCTTTCCCCGGATGACTTCGGGGCGATCGACCTATCGTGCACGGCAGACGGTCACATTTGCGGCGGGGACCTTGTTACTTTGCCTGATCGGATACGCGCTTTCTAAATTTGCCTGAAGGCGGGCGTACCAAGGTTCGGGAGCTAACTGATTGAGGTTGTGGCGGTTGCTGCAAATTTTCTTACCATGGCGAGAAGCAGTTTGCGGTCGCTCTCGTTGAGGTTGGCAGCATAGCGCTGTACCTGGGTAAGGAAGCGAATTTCATCTTCATTGAGACTGATGCCATAGCTCTCTTTGACGGGGTCGTTGGAGAAGAACTGACTCAGCGGCATGTCGAGCGATGCAGCGATCTTCTGCAGTGTGTCGAGGGAGGGGACGGTGTGGCCGTTTTCGACACGCGAGAGATAGCATCGCAGCAGCCCTGTGCGCTTTTCGATGTCACCTTGCGACATACCGCGCTGCAGCCGAAAGTCGCGAATCGTTGTCCCAATATTAATCGGGGACGGCCCGTCTCCAATGAACTGCTCTTCCAGCGTGACTGCGTGCATATTTGCCATTAGCCGTAAAGTAAACATCCGCAGAGGGTGTGGCAAGCGCTAAGTGACGAACGATGACGATACTTGAACCAATCCAGATTCGTGTACGGGAGGGAACGTGCCTAACCCATGTACATTCCGCCGTTTACATCGAGGGTGTGACCGGTGATGTAGCTTGCGGCATCGCTGGCGAGAAAGGCCACTGCAGCGGCGATATCGGCGTCGACGCCGTAGCGGGCGAGCGGGATATGGGCGAGGATGGAGGATTTCTGCGCGTCGGTGAGTTCATCCGTCATGGCGGTCTGGATGAAGCCTGGTGCAATCGCGTTGACGGTGATGCTGCGGCTGGCGAGTTCGCGCGCGAGGGATTTGGTGAGGCCGATGAGTCCAGCCTTGGAAGCCGCGTAGTTTGCCTGGCCTGCTGCGCCAGTTTCGCCGACGACGGAAGTGATGTTGATGATGCGCCCCCAACGGGCCTTGACCATGGGGGAGATCACGGCTTGAGATAAAAGGAAGGCTCCGATGAGATTGGTGCGGAGGACATCCTCGAAGTCAGAGGTCTTCATTCGCATGGCGAGGCCGTCTTTGGTGATGCCTGCGTTGTTGACGAGGATTTCCACCTTGCCGAGGTCGGCGAGGATAGTTTTCATGGTGGACTTGATGGAGTCTTCGCTGCTGACATCGAGCGCGTAGGTGTGGGCTTTGCCACCGGCGGCATTGATTTCGGCTGCTACGGAGTGTAGTTTCTCGAGATTACGGGCGGCCAGGATGACTTTCGCGCCGGATTTTGCCAGTTCGAGAGCGCAAGCGCGCCCGATGCCCTGGGATGCACCTGTGATGAGTGCGATTCGGCCGGTGACGCCAGCGGCTGCCGCAGGGGTGTACGAATTGGGGTCTTTCTGGTCCAAATGAAGCCTCCATGCTTTTGTTTCCACAATCAAGTATTGCAGGCGCGTTATGCTGGTGCGAGCTATGACGGACAACCAGAAGCACGCAGCCGCAAAGAAGCCTTCGCAGAATACAACCGAAGTTTACGCTATTCATGGAGCAGAACCTGAGGTTCTGGCCTATGCGATGGCGAAATATTCGCGCTCAGCATTGACGATGCGGGAGTCGCTCACGGAGATCAGTTCGCAGCGGGCTGAGCAGTTTCTGAATACGTTTTATTTCCAGTACGGGCACCGATCGATTGCCGATCTGGCGCATATACCGTTTGCCGTGGAGCGGTTGAGCCTGCTTGCGGCGATTTCGCTGGTGGATGAGACGCGTTGGGACGGGCAGGAGCGGTCGACACGCTATCAGGATTTTCGAAGGTCGGGATGGTACACGCCGCATTTGAGCGGCCGTCTGCACGGGGTGTACACGAAGGCAATCGACGAACTGTTTGCTTCCTATGACGCGTTGAGCGAGGGGATGTTTGCGGCGCTGAAGGCGGCGGTGCCGCAACCTGCTGAGATGAAGGCTGATGCGTATGCGCGGACGCTGAAGGCGAGGGCGTTCGATGCGGCACGGTATTTGCTGCCTTTAGCGACAAATACGTCGCTTGGGCAGATTGTGAATGCGCGGACGCTGGAGACGCAGGTTTCGAGGCTGCTATCGAGTCCGTTTGGGGAGATTCGAGAGTTGGGCTCGAAGTTGCGCGCGGCGGCGAGTGAGCCGGCGTGGAATGTGCAGCGGGACAAATTGGAGGAACTGGCGGGTGAGGGCGTCGTCAATCCGGAGGCTACGGCCCAGATATTGAACGACTTAATGCCGCCGGTGCGGACGGCTCCGACGCTGGTGAAGTATGCCGAGAAGAACGAATACCTGATGGTGAGCCGAAGTGAGTTGGCGCAGGCGGCGCGTGAGTTGATGGGTGAGGCGGAGATTTATCCTGCGCCGATGGTGGATCTGCTGGATGACGAGGAAGGGCTGGAGGTGGAGTTGGCGACGTCGCTGTTGTATGGGTGCTGCCATTACTCCTATCGGCAGCTGCGGGGGGCTGTGGCCGCGCTGAGCGAGGCGCGGAGGGATGAGTTGATCAAGCTGGGAGCGCGACATCGCGGGGCGCATGATGAGCTGCTGCGGGCATTTCATGCGGGGCGGGGGTTCAGGTTCGATATTTTGATGGATATTGGCGGGTTTCGGGATATGCATCGGCATCGGCGGTGCGTGCAGTTGATCCAGGAGTTTTCGGATGTGCACGGGTTTGATGAGCCGGTGTGTCCAGGGCAGCCGACGCTGGAAGCGGCTGGACTTTCAATTGCCTACGGGCGAGCGATGGAGGCGGCGTTTGCGGCGTACAGGGCCGTGCGGGACAGTGGAGATGTCGAAGCGGCCCAGAACTCGCAGTATCTATTGCCTTTAGGGACGCGGTGCAGGGCGATGTTCAAGATGGATTTTGCAGAGGCGTTGTATATCTCGGAGCTGCGGTCGGGGATTGCGGGGCACTTCAGCTATCGGCGGGTGGCATGGGAGATGTATCGGGCAGTGGAGGCGCGGCATCCGGGGTTGGCGGCGTTGTTCCGGATTGAGGATGTGCATGTACCGATGGACTTGCTAAAGCGTTGATGGAACGCAGAAGAGCCAGCCTTCGGGGCTGGCTTTTCTGCGTAAGTTGCTCATTCTTTGGATTGGTGCGGAGGAGGGGACTTGAACCCCTATGCCTTGCGGCGCTAGCACCTCAAGCTAGTGCGTCTGCCAATTTCGCCACCTCCGCATGGAGCCTGACGCTGCTTTGGGAGCGGCAGGAGTGACGTGCAATCCGAAGTTGAGTATAGCATCGGTTGAGGTTTGTGCGCACTTGGGCGGGATTAGCGCGCTTGCGGACGGGGTTAGTGCGTTTGGGGTCGGGATTAGGGTGCTTTCGCGACGAGGGCGGGATTCTGGAGCTAGCGTGCGGGGACGTGGTTGAGGAGGGCGCGGAGTTCGTCGGGGTGGTAGCAGTGGGCGAAGGCTGTCTCCTGGGAGATGCGGCGGGAGCGGACGAGGGTGGCGAGGGACTGGTCCATGGTGCTCATACCGTCGGTGTAGCCGGTGGAAATCTGGGAGCGGATCTGATGGTCCTGGCCGGTGCGGATGAGGTTGCGGACGGCGGTGGTGGCGATCATGATCTCGAGGGCGGGGTAGCGGGTGGCCTGGTCGATGGAGGGGACGAGCTGCTGGGCGATGACGGCGAGGAGGGCGAGGGAGAGCTGCTGGCGGATCTGGTTCTGGTTGCTGGCGGGAAAGCTGTCGAGGAGACGGATCATGGTCTGGGCGGCGTCGTTGGTGTGGAGGGAGGAGAAGACGAGGTGGCCTGTTTCGGCGGCGGTGAGTGCGGCGGCCATGGTTTCGGTGTCGCGCATTTCGCCGATGAGGATGACGTCGGGGTTTTGGCGGAGGACGGCTCGGACGGCCTGTGCGAAGCCGGGGGTGTCGTGGCCGACTTCGATCTGTTCGACGATGGAGTTGCGGTTGGAGTGCTGGTACTCGATGGGGTCTTCGATGGTGATGATGTGGTCGCTGCGGCGGGTGTTGATGTGGTCGATGAGGGCTGCCATGGTGGATGTCTTGCCGCAGCCGGTGGGACCGGTGAGGAGGATGAGGCCCTGGCGGCGCTCGGTGAGCTGGGCGAGGATGGGGGGAAGGTTCAGGGAGTCGAGGGTGGGAATCTGGGCGGGGAGGAGGCGAAGGCTGGCGGCGAGGGTGCCGCGCTGGTAGTGGATGTTGGCGCGGAAGCGGGCGGTGTTGCTGACGAAGCAGAGGTCGAGGGCGCGGGCGGTTTCGAGCTCTTTGGCCTGGGCGTCGGTGAGGAGTGGAAGAAGGAGGTAGCGGATGTCTTCGGGGGCGAGGGGTTTGCCGCTGGCGGGGGTGAGGACGCCGTTGATGCGGAGGGTGGCGGGGGCTCCGGCGACGAAGAGGATGTCGGAGGCGTTTTGTTCGTCGGCCTGGGCAAGGTAGCCGTCGATGGAGGAGCGGGTGTCGAGCGCGAAGCCGGATTGGGATTTGGTGGTGGGGACGGAGTTGTTGAGCTCGTAGACGAGTTGGGAGAGGTCGTTTTCGTAGTCGGGCATGGGGGCTCCGTGGTGGGTGAGGGTTGAAAGAGTTTTGTTGTTCCGTGGGTGGCGCGTGAAGGCGCGGCTACAGGTGGCGCTGGCTTTTGGGGGGTGAGGCTTGTTGCTGCATGGCTCTGTGGCTTAGACGCTTGAGTTGGCGGAACGATTGGTCAGCTTCGTGGGTGAGAGATGCGTGCGGTGCGGAGGTGGGAGGCGATGGGGAGGGAAAGGGGATAAAATCTGGGATATGCGTGCATTGACTGGGAATCAGATTCGGGAAGAGTTTTTGCGGTTTTTCGAGGGTAAGGGGCACCGGAGGGTGCATTCGTCGTCGCTGGTGCCGGTGAATGATCCGACGCTGCTGTTTACGAATGCGGGGATGAACCAGTTCAAGGACGTGTTTCTGGGGACGGAGACGCGGTCGTATACGCGGGCGGTGAGCTCGCAGAAGTGTGTAAGGGCGGGGGGCAAGCACAATGACCTGGAGAATGTGGGGTTCACGCGGCGGCACCATACGTTCTTCGAGATGCTGGGGAACTTTTCGTTTGGGGATTACTTTAAGCGGGATGCGATTGCGTATGCGTGGGAGCTGCTGACGAGCCCGGAGTGGTTTGGGATTGATGCTTCTAGGCTTTACGTCACGGTGTTTGAGGGGGACCGCTCTGTGCCGCGGGATGATGAGGCGGAGCGGCTGTGGGTGGAGACGGGTGTGCCGAAGGAGCGGATCTTCGGGATGCCGGCGAAGGACAACTTCTGGCAGATGGGAGATACGGGGCCGTGTGGGCCTTGCTCGGAGATCTTTTTTGATCTGGGGCTGGCGGCGTCGAAGACGGGGGAAGATAGGCCGTTTCCGCAGGATGACCAGAGGTATGTGGAGATCTGGAATCTGGTGTTTATGCAGTTTGACCGGAGCAGTGATGGGGTGCTGACACCGTTGCCGAAGCCGAGTATCGATACGGGGATGGGGTTGGAGCGGGTGGCGGCGGTGTTGCAGGGGAAGCTTAGTAATTATGAGAGTGATTTGTTTACGCCGTTGTTGGCTCGCGCCGCGGAGCTTACGGGTCACACACCCACATCTCAAAATCGAGATGTGGGGCACCCGGAGTTGTTGTGGGTTGAGGAGCTGGCGGTGAGTGAGGCGAAGGGGGCGGCTTCGCTGAGGATTATTGCGGACCATGCGCGGGCGGCTACGTTTTTGATCTCGGATGGGGTGGTGCCGGCGAATGAGGGGCGTGGGTATGTGCTGCGGAAGATTCTGCGGCGAGGGATTCGGCATGGGCGGCTGCTGGGGCAGGAGAAGCCGTTTATGCACGAGATGGTGTTTGCGGTGAGGGATGAGATGGTGGCGGCGTATCCGGAGTTGAAGGAGACGGCGGAGCGGGTGGCGAAGGTGGTGTTGGCGGAGGAGTTGCAGTTTGCTCGGGTGTTAGCGAAGGGGTCACTGGAACTCGATGCGGCGCTGTTTGAGGAAATGTCTCGAATCGTCCGGCAGCAATATCACGAGGGCATATCTACATATCGGCAGGCATACCAACAGGAATACGGTTCACTTGAACAAATTGCTCCGGGAATGAGCGGCGGACTCATCATGGAGCGCGAATTAGAAACAGATTGGCAAATGAGCAATGCTCGGCCAAATTTCGAACTGCTGGTCGCAATGTTCGTGCCCATCAGAAAACATCTGAACTTGCCAGTCACCTTGAGATTCGACGGTCGGAAGGCATTTAATCTTTACGAGACCTTCGGATTGCCGCTGGACTTCATGGTTGATGCAGCGCGAGATGCGGGCTTTGCGTTCGACAGTGAAGGTTTCGATAGGGCGAAGGAGGAGGAGCAGGCGCGGGCGCGGGCTTCTTGGAAGGGTGGGTCGCAGAAGTCGGCGGCGCCGGTGTATCGGGAGTTGGCGAAGACGGAGTTTGAGGGGTATACGGCGCTGCGGGTGGGTGGGGCGCGGGTGCTGGCGCTGGTCGCCGGTGGGCTGGGTGTGGCGGAGCTGCGCGCGGGGGAGACGGGCGAGGTGGTGCTGGATGCTACGAGTTTCTATGCGGATTCGGGTGGGCAGGTGGGGGATGTTGGGTGGCTGTATGGGGGCGATCATCAGACGGTGGTGGCGGAGGTGACGGGGTGCAAGAAGCCGGTGCAGGGGGTGTTCGCGCACCAGGTGGTGGCGAAGCAGACGATTGCTGTGGGGGATTTGGTGGATACGGTGGTGGATGGTGCGGTGCGGTCGGCGGTGATGCGGAATCATACGGGGACGCATCTGCTGCATGCGGCGCTAAGGCAGGTGCTAGGGACGCATGTGAAGCAGGCGGGCAGTTTGAATGACCGGAGCCGGTTGAGGTTCGACTTTAGCCACTTTGCGGGCGTGGCGGAGGAGGAGCTGGCGGAGGTGGAGAGCCTGGTGAATGCGCAGGTGCTCCAGAATACGCCGGTGGTGACGATGGTGGATGTGCCGATCGATGTGGCGGTGCATGAGTATGGGGCGATGGCGCTGTTTGGGGAGAAGTATGGCGAGCGCGTGCGGGTGGTGCGGATTGGGGAGTTTTCGACGGAGCTGTGCGGAGGGACGCATACGGCGGCTACGGGGGAGATTGGGCTGGTGAAGCTGGTGGGTGAGGGCGCGGTGGCGAGCGGGGTGCGAAGGGTCGAGGCGGTGACGGGGACGGGCGCTCTGGGCTTGTTCCGGCGGGATGCGGAGGTGGCGCGGGCGGCGTCTTCGTTTGTGGGCACGGGTGAGGTGAGCGGGGAGGCGCTGCGGGCGCGGGTGATGGCTCAGGAAGAGGAGATGAAGAGGCTGCGGCGGGAGCTGGAGTCGATGCGGATGAAGAGTGCGAGCGCGGCGACGGCGGGAGCGGTGGGTGCGGCGGTGTCGGTGAAGGGAGTGAAGGTGCTGGCGCAGCGGGTGGATGCTTTGGATAAGGCTCAGATGAGGAATCTGGTGGATGAGCTGCGCGGCAAGCTGGGGAGCGGTGTGGTGGTGCTGGGAGCGGCGACGGCGGAGGGTAAGGTGTCGCTGATTGTGGGCGTGACGAAGGACCTGACGGGGCGAGTGCAGGCGGGGAAGATTGTGGGCGCGCTGGCGGGGATGGTGGGCGGGAAGGGCGGGGGAAGGGCGGATCTGGCGGAGGCCGGGGGGAGCGATATTCTGGCGCTGAACCGGACGCTGGCGGCGGCGGCGGGGGTGGTGGGGGAGATGCTGGGGTAGGGCTTCGTCCAGATGCATCCAATAGGGGGCAGGTTGAGGTGGCAAGTGTGTCTGGAAGCTGCGCTTGCCTCCGCGTGCGAATTTGCTGGTTGAAAAGGGTCGTGGAGTATGGGCTAGGTGGAGTTCGTCGGGGTCCTTCGGCTGCGCGCTGCGCGCTTCGCTCAGGATGACATGGCTTTTGGTGCTTAGGATGGTAGGGCTTTTGGTTGAGTGGAAGAGGCAGGGATTTCTCTGGGTGAGGTAGAGGGAGCGGATCGTTGAAGAAGCGGAAGAAGGGCGAGACGAAAGCTGCTGCGGGGGAGACGGCTGTCGATCGGGCGGCTGAGGCTGTGGCGCGAGTTGGGGCTCATGCGGATGTGGCGGGGGATGTGCTGGAGCTGTTTCATCCGGTGACGGCGGGGTGGTTTCGGGCGGTATTTGAGGGGGTGACGGCGCCGCAGCGGGAGGGTTGGCCGGCGATTGCGCGGGGGGAGTCTACGCTGATTCTGGCGCCGACGGGGACGGGGAAGACGCTGGCGGCGTTCTTGTGGTGTCTGGACAGGCTGATGCTGCGGACGCCGGAGCCAGCTGTGGAAGGGTGCCGGGTGGTGTACATTTCGCCGCTGAAGGCGCTGGCTGTGGATGTGGAGAGGAATCTGCGATCGCCGCTGGCGGGGATTGCGAATATGGCGCAGCGGGATGGGGTGGCGGTGCGGCTGCCGGAGATCAGCGTGCGGACGGGGGATACGAGCCAGAAGGAGCGGGCGCGGTTCAAGAGGCATCCGGGGGAGATTTTGATTACGACGCCGGAGTCGCTGTATCTGCTGCTGACGAGCGATGCGGGGGAGGCGCTGCGGACGGTTGAGACGGTAATTGTGGATGAGATTCACGCGCTGGTGCCGACGAAGCGGGGGGCGCACCTGGCGCTGAGTCTGGAGCGGCTGGAGGCGATGTGCGGGAGGCGGCTGCAGCGGATTGGGCTGAGTGCTACGCAAAGGCCGCTGGAGGAAGTGGCACGGTTTTTGGGGGGTGCGGAGGGTGGAGAAGCAAGTGCGGGAGAAGCAGGTCCTCCGCCTGCGGCGAAGGATGACAAATCCTTGG
>JABBOG010000046.1 GCA_019351975.1 Acidobacteriota bacterium | reverse complement strand
CGCGCGCGGCAGGCGTAGCATCATGAACCTTTCGCGATCTACACCTCTTCTGGAAGACACTCCTGGGCAAGACGAAAGAAAAGCGCGCTCATGTCTTCGCACTTCTTCGACAGACAAGGAGGTGCTACTGGCTGGCTGCCATGGGTTGCACGATTTCCGCAATCCGGTCTGGGGTGTTTGGGAGACGCTCCAGCACGGGATGCCTCTGCCCTCCGTGATAGTCGAGATGCAGATCCGAGAGGACGCCAGTATTTTCAACGCGAAAGTCGAGAGGCGTCGTTGTGGCCTTCGCGGCGTCTATCTCTCGCTGTAGCGTTGCAAGCGCAAAAGGTTGACCGTTCACCGCAAGGATCTTCATCCCAGTTCCGAACCCCGCCTGGTACGCGATGCCCCCCATCAGAACGTCTGAAATGATTCCGTCTTTTCCAAGACTCATGGCAAGGGAATACTGGAAGTCGTGGTCAGCGGCTTCCTTGTAAACCAGCTTGTAGCCGGACCCGGTGATGCCTTGCAGGGGAGTTTCCGAGGTGGAGTGGAGGCGTTTCGTCAGAAATGTTTCCCAGTCATTTGGAACAACCTGATTCAGACAAGTTACGATGTCTGCGAAAGAGTAAGGCACCACCTTGGGTCCCGTATCTCCACCAAGGCCATGGAAGAGGACAAGAAAGTCGTTGAGAGATCTCTTCCCATGCGACTTGTTGCGGATCGCGACATCGATGTCGAGCCAGATCAATTCACCCTGCGTATAAGGATCAAAGCCATTTAGGCGCCAATTATCGTAGCTGGAATCTTCATTGCTCCAGAGCGGATAGGCCATGAGGTCGACGTCGTCGAGATCGCGCCACTTCATGCCTGGACGGTGGTCAAGAGAAGCCGCTGTGGAGGCAATCGATTCCAGGAACTCTTCCTTGATCCAGATGCCGGTCCTGGCGGTCGTCACATCGGCAAGATAGGCGGTGAGCCCCTCGTAGACCCAGAGTCCGCTTGTGTTCACTGGAGTTTGAAAGTTCGGCGTCGTCATCCCTTCGGGTCGCCGGTATTTACCGTTCCAGCTATGAAGAAAGTCATGAATCGTGTAGCCCGCGAATAGCTTCTGCCACTTCTCGTTACGGATGAAGTTCGCCGGGCGGCGGTCGTCGAGCGATTGACCATGATCGACCGCCTCACCCGAGATATTGTTCGAAAGCGTGATGAGGAATCGGTACTCGTCATAGTGATGGCTATGAAACAGGATGCCCGCCTGCCGGACCGCCTTACTCAGATCATCAACCCAGACTGGAGGCACTTCCAGATCTTCTGGCCGATCTGCAACGATGTCGAGGAAGTGCCTGGGTGAAACCTCGGGCGCGAGCGCAACTTCGCTGAAGTAGCGTCCACTCATCATCGGGGAATCGACTAACTGATCGAGGGACACGGGCTGAAATCTCACGACTGAACTGGAGATGGGCTGCGCGTCTTCCGTGACAGGTTTGAGCGCGGTTGCCGTATGCCAGCCGCTGGGTAGTATGACCGTCGGCGTGACGGTCATGTCGGCGACGCGCGTATCGGGACCGCGGTAGGGGTAAAGAAGTACGGTGTTCCAGTCCAGCACGGCGAGGTTGGCGTCCGAGGATGCGAGGCCGTCCCCGCTGGTGTCGGATGTAATGAAGTCGAATGTAATTTCGATGGAGTGCACCCCAGCTGGGACGCTCACGCGGTACAGATAGAGGTTCGTGGGGTCGCGTGTCCAATGCATGGGCAGCGCGCTGCCGCCGTCATCATTGAGAGCTTTGATGAAGACACCCACCTGCTGTGTGAGCGGAGCCGGTGCATGCTCGTTTCCGATCCATTGTGGAAAGGCAAGCGTCAGCGGACCGGGCTCTACGGCGATAATTTCTATGGTGTGAAGTAACTTCCTCGGAGCGTCGCGCAGATCTACAGAAAGCTTGATTGAAGACTGTGCGCTTAGCTGGCAACCGCAGCGTACCAGCAGGAAGAGAATGAACAACGCAAAACGAACACGGGACACAGGAGATACCTCTGCGGAATGGAAATGATTCGACCGCCCTCAGCATGCATTTCCCCAGGGGTATCGATGTGTGGCGGCAGGATTGCAGGGGAGGCGCGTTGCGAGGTGGGTCGAGGCTGCTCAAACTTATTGTACATACTGATAGGTACAAAGCTAACCGGAGTGTCGGCAACTCCGGATTATTGATTTTGTTGCCGTACATGTGGCTCGGTGCATTTCCCAGCCGTGATGCAGAGGGATGACAACGCCGGCCTTGAGCGAGAGGCGTTAGCTCGCGGTGACCGACGCCGTGAAGCAGTGGCGCGTTAGCCAGCTGTCTTTCTGCATCGACTCTGGTTTCGCAAAGATGCTTTCCGTACCGCCTTTATCTACTTGGCCGTAAACCATCCCAGCTCGGAGGCGTGAGCAAAATACTCTCGTATGTTGGCTGACTGCTCAAGAGGCGTTAGCTTACTTGCTGCCATAGCTCTTTCGTACCGCCAAGGAGACCAGCAAATGCGGCGGCGACGGCAAGGTTTTGTGCGGTATTCATTTTCATCGGTTGTGCCTTTCATGGTTGGACCGCGCTGTTTGTCATCGGTAAAGACCACTTTGCCATCCGCTACACGTATACCCAATTGACTCCGCAGGCTTCCCAAAGCGACTTGGACGGGAGACATACTCCATTTGCGGTAGAGGTCCTCCAGGATCGTTGTACCTGTTGCTTGATCGCCAGTCTTCAGAACGCGCTCTATGGGTCAGTCCTTATCGATCGTTCCACCTGCGTTGACGATCCCTCTGAGCGCATCCTGCAGTCCAAGTTTGTTGTCTGTGTTCTTGTGGATCTCAACGTCAGCAATCAAGCAGAACAGGGCTCCGCCCCAGTAGATGCGGCCCCAGGTGTGCGTTCGATCCAGCCCAAGATCGCCCGCTTCCGGCTCACCGTGGACCATACCCTCGATCATGTCGCCCCAGACGCGTTGCGGGGTCAGCTCTCGAGCTTGAACGCGCGCGACAGGTTCGACATAGGTGGCAATTCCTTCTTCGAGCCAGTGCTGGGAATCCGGACGGGAAGGAAGTGCCATATGTACGAGTTCGTGCGTAGCGATCCATTGTTATCGAGTTTCCGGCTGCGCTGTGTTTTGACCGATACGCAGTCTCGTGAGTGCGGGGAAGCCATCGCGATCTCCCCAAGTCGTGCCTTGAAGAACCCCATGCTGCCCGGGCGATATTGAGATGTCAATGCGCGCTGACGCGACTGGAAAACGGCCATAATAAAGCGAGACCGTCTGTGCGGCTCTGACAGCGTACTGCTTCAAGGCAGTGTTCGACAGATGCGGGTCCGGACCAACGATATCGATTGTTAGCCGCAAGCCATCAATCTGCTGTGATTGTGCTGAAGCTTTTTCAGCGGTGGTGTGCTGGCCCTCGAGCGGAAATCCGGCTGATGGAAGAAGGAGTAAAGCGGCGAAGGCTACGATCCTCGTCGTCTTTGGAAACTTTCGGACAATAGGCTTGTCACACACATTCAGGCACCTGGCACCGCGTATGCACGATCACTCGCAGCAATAATAGACGATCCCCATCGTTATTCGCTGCCAGTGCTCAGCGTTTGTTGAAGTTGAACTCGCTTGTAACTATTCTGGGCGCGGCTTCTCTAACCCGATGAACAGCCTCCCGGACGACGACGTGTGGGTAACACCCTACGATCAAGGAGGCCCGAGGGATGAGATGAAGCGTTTGATCAAGTTGTACGCCGAAGCAGCCGCCTTGTTGTCACGCCTGCAGTCGCCGTTTCTTCTCGCGGTGCGCCTGTATTGGGGTTGGCAATTTGCGCAGACCGGCTGGGGAAAATTGCATGACATCGCGAAGATCACTGCGTTCTTCACAAGCCTCATCATTCCATTTCCGGGGTTTAATGCTCATTTCATTTCGGGACTCGAATTCTTCGGTGAAATTCTTCTGATCCTTGGCCTGGGTACCAGGCTTGTAGGCTTTCTGCTGGCTGCGAACATGTTCGTGGCCTATTGGACGGCCGATCATGAAGCACTCGTTTCAATTTTCTCCGATCCAGGCAAGTTCTACGTTGCTGACCCCTTCACGTTCATGCTTGCGTCTTTGATCGTCCTGGTTTTCGGCGCGGGCATTCTTTCGCTGGACTATATCCTTGAGAGACAAGCCGAGGGACAGGCCTGATTGATATGGATGTAGACCTCTCAGGTAGGGACGAACCGCGAATGATCGCCGCTATACTCGCTGGTGACAGTGAGCAGTACCACGAGTTAATCCGTCCCTACGAGCGTAGTGTATTCAAGATGGCGCTGTCATTTATGAAGAATGAAGCCGATGCCGAAGATGTGGCTCAGGAAGCGTTTCTGAAGGCGTTCAAGAAACTTGCAGATTTTCGCGGCGAAGCCAAGTTCAGCACATGGCTCATCAGCATCACACTGAATGAAGCGCGCGGCCGTTTGCGGCGGCAAGCAACGGTCCGCATGGAGTCGCTCGACAATTCCCGCGAAGATGGCGGTACTCTTTCGCCAGCCCTCCTCAGGGACTGGCGCGAGATTCCTTCAGATGCGCTTGAGCGGCATGAGATCTCTCAAATGCTGCAGGACGCGATCGCCAATTTGTCGCCAATGTATCGAGAAGTGTTACTTTTGCGAGACGTGGAAGAGTTCTCTATCGAGGAAACGGCCACCGCACTAAGGATTACAACCGGCACAGTAAAGGTTCGGTTGCATCGTGCTCGAATGATGATGCAGAAAGAACTCGCGCCGCAACTCAAGAACATAGCTCCGCGAAGGAGGTGGTTTCAATGGTTCTAGAATGCAAACACGTTTGGAACTACATCTCCGACTATATCGACGACTCATTGTCTCCGGAGACAAAGGAGCTAGTTCAGCGGCACCTGGAACATTGCGAGATTTGTTCTGCGATCCTCGATTCAACGCGCAATATTGTGGTGCTCACCGCCGACGATAAGGTATTTGAATTACCGTTGGGCTTTAGCGAGCGTTTGCATGCGAGGTTATCCGAAGAGATGCGAATCCATCCAGTACACGCCGCTGACGATTCCAGCTAGATGGAATGGAACGAGAAGATGTGGAATGTCCATTCAGCCGCGACTAGGAGCAGGGTGACGACGGCAATTGCTATCTGAACTGATTCAGCGCGCCTCTTGTCGGCACTCACTTGCACCATACGCCATTGTGAGGAAGGCTTGGCTCGCAACGATCGCACCCGCCGTATTGCATACAGGTTTATCAACGACCCGGTCACTGCAACGATCTCCATAGGAATGCGGATTTCTCCTCCATGGATGGAGTCGAACAAACGCATACCGGCTGTCGCAGCGGCCAATGAACCGATTCCAATCAGCAGCCGAAGGCCACTGAGCGCCATGAAAGCTGTGCATGCGCTCTGGAGCAAGATAAAAAACAGGCTTGTAAGTCCAATGATCCAAGACCGGCCCTTCACATCATTCAGTGGGCTAGTAGCGACGGACGCATCCCGTTTGAGCAAGGCAGTTCTCCATTAGCAATGCTACCTCCTTTTGATCAGCGTCGGATCCGCTGTATTACGCTACGCGGGGCCGTTCAGCGGTTTAGTTCACGCGCACTGAAACCTTTGAGTCGATCTAACCCTCATTCGTCGTCGTTCGCCGTTCGGTGTATGAAGCACGGCGTAGAAGAAGTTTTCTTCGTCATCCCAGAGTCCTTACCATCTTTGCCGAGGTGATTCATCGCACGCGCGATATGCAGAAAGTGTTCCCAAAACTTGCTTGCGACATATTCATAAGCAGGGTTATTACTGGCAAGTTCGTTTGCGATCGTAAGGAGGTTCAAGGTGTACATGGCCATCCAGCTTGTTCCATCGGATTGCTCTATGTGGCCTCCAGTCGGCAGGGGCGCACTTCGATCAAACACGCCGATATTATCAAGCCCGAGAAATCCGCCCTCGAACACATTCATGCCTTCCCTGTCTTTTCGATTGACCCACCATGTGAAGTTGAGGAGCAGCTTATGGAAGACCGATTCGAGAAAGGGGACATCACCGTGGTCCCTGGGATTACACATGAAGGTGCCCTTGCCCCGCGTCTTCCTGATCAGACCTCGCTCTTCCAACTGATCATAGGCAGCAGCAACTGTGTGCGGCTAACACGGAGGTCGATCGCTACCGTCCTTTCGCTTGGCAAGCGGCCACCAGGCTGCACAGTCCCTTCAGCAAGAACGGCTTCGAGGTGACTAATTATTTGCGCGACGAGGCGTCCGGGTTGGTCCGCGGACAAAGGTTCTAGATGTGAAATGCTCAGCGGAAGTGGAGATATTGCCGATTTCTTCATGAAAAGCTCTCATTTCTCAAATGAAGGTCGGAGACGCCCTTGGTGGTCCGCAGACCTGTTATGCCTAACGTGAGATGAAAACTTTGCGTAAAGGATACAGCCTTGCGACATTTAAAAATGCCACGCGTCTGGTGGCACTACCTCACCTCTTGGTTGCCCTGCAAAATGGCCGTATGAATACGGTCTAACGAATCAGCGATCGCATGCAGTCTGTCGCGCCCTATCCGTCTGGACTTCACATTCCATGACGGCTGGTACCAGTATGCGATCTGTCGAAATCGCGAGGTACAAGCAAGCGATAACAATGGGAATGCCGCCTCAATGGTAACTCACGATAAGTGAGCCGAACGCGGCCAGCGAGACTTCGAGGCCGAAGTGTGAAACGCTTGAAGGAGCAGCTTGATCGGTATGGACGCACAGCTGTCAGTTCAGCATGAAGCGCGGGTGATCGCATCGGTACTCGCTGGTGATAGGGAGCATTACCACGAGTTAATCCGCCCGTATGAGTACGGCATATACAAGCTGGCACTCTTACTAATGAAGAATGAAGCTGATGCAGAAGACCTCACACGGGAAGCCTTTCTGAACACTTTCAGGAAACTTGCAGACTTCCATAGGCATGCAACGTTGAGTACTCTGCTCATCAGCATCACATTGAACGAAGCGCGAGGTCGTCTGCAATCCAGTCGTGCGGAGTGAGTCACAGCACGGGCGCTACATCTCGCCGGCACGGCTCAGGAGTCGCGAGATTTCTCTCGGAGCGCTCGCGTGGCAGAACATCCGTCAAACGATCCAGGTAGCAATGGCCGACGTGTCACCGTTAGATTGGAAGCTCTTGCTTCGACGAAACACAAAGCACTATTGCGGTTCTGCTTGCCTCATTGTGGTCGCATGTTGGAGATTCTGTTGAATCTGGTCGATGGATGACAGCATAGCTGAGCGCTCCTTGCTTGAGGGGTGCCCGTCCACGGCCAGCTTGATTCCTTGCAGCTTTTCTTGAGAGTCAAGAACGGCATTCAATGTCTGCCTGAGTTGAGCCTGTAGCATTTCTTGCTTCTGTTTTTCCTGCTCGACGACGAGTTCTGTGCGGTGTTGATTGGAATCGTTCAGCTTAGCCAGGAGAAAGGTCAAGCCGATGAAGACGCCAACCAGCAGGCCAAACACGCGTCTGTGCCTACGCCTTCTCTCTACAGACACGTGGCCCGGGAGCGATTCTATCGTCAGCGTGCCGCTATAGTACGTTACCGTCACTTGAATGAGACCCAGGCAGACAACGGTAAGAAACGCGGTCCAATGATGAACCTTAAGAATATCCGCGATTGCCGCGACATCTATAACACGGGACGAAAAATCTATCATAGTGCACCTTATAACCATTGTGGCATTGCGACGATGTCATAAGTTCATCAATCGCTGTCCGTGAGCGACGAATGCGATCTCAGGACGATGTCGCTGCAGAAATGGCGCGCTCGCATCCTGCTGCAGCGTCAGATGACGAAAGAGGCCGCTCGACGGCTTTGCCGACAAGGTGCCGTCAGTGTATGGGGGAGTACTCAGCGAAGGCATGATTGGGGCTCTTAGCAGCCGACGGCTGCGGTCAGTTGTGGAACTACGGAGCAGCTTCGAACGTAGAGTGTTTATGTCCCGATCGCTTGCATCCAGGAGATCAAGGTCGGCGCTTTGCTTGGAGCCCATCCTGCATGGAAGAGATCACAGATCGAGGTAGCGAGTTGAATTCACGCGAAGCTTCACATCGTTTCAGAGCCACAAGCACTTCGTCTACTACTTCAAGCACAACAAACTTGGGCTGGTGCTCGGAGAGCGCACATGGGGCGGCGTTCGTGGCGTCGGCGCTGGGTATGCCCTCCTCGATGGGGCTTTTCTCACCGTTCCGCACGATGTTCTCTTCAATGCAAAGGGAGATTGGATCATTGAAGACCAAGGCGTATCCCCCGACAGGACTGTCCTAGAGATGCCGGAGGACAACTCCCTTCATCGCGATCGTTTCCTTCGTGACGCCGTGGCTTCCTTGATTCAAACCTTGCAGGCGAACTCGCTGCATCATCCGTCTCACTCGCCGTTGTCCGCGTACCCTTGATGCCATTCGAGACGATTGAGTCATACCCTCTAGTCTTCGGAGACACATCCGGAACGGGCTAGCCTTACTGCTTCACGTACACAACTTCGCCAGCGTATTGCGGCTGACCTGCGGGCCATGAGATATCAACCCAGGCTTTGCCGTTTTCTACCAAGGTCATTCGACCTTCCCCTTCGGGCTTGCCATTGCGAGCGACCTTGTAGATCAGCACCTCCGGGCCTTCTGCCGTAACACTCAGCGTTAGACCAGGCGACGGCTTGGTCCTATGGATCTCCATCGGCACACCGTCTGTTTTGCCTGTGACCACTTCGCCAAGCGACGGAATCTCCCATTGATTTGCCCATCGGGTTGCAGCGTAAACCGGTAGGCATCCGCAGCCTGATTCTTGATTCCCGGAGTACTTCTGCTGGCATCGAGCACCCAGGTACCGTTCCACGGACTTTGAGCCGGAGCCGCCGACGCTAAAGAAGTAAGAAGGAGTGTAGTCGCTAAGAAAAATCGCATGTGATATCTCTGCTTTCCGGTGGTCAAGCCACCGTTCGTTGTCGTTACGCCAAAGGCGAGTCTGCTGCAGGTGAGCCTTCAATCGGCAATCGGGTCTCAGCCTCCGGTTTGCGGTTGACGGGGCTTCTCACCTGCCGCCTGTTCGCTTCTGATCCATCCATGGATCCGGGCGTCCAGCATGTCCATGGGTAAGCTGCCGGCGCTGAGAATCTCGTCATGGAACTCGCGTATATCAAAGCGCGGACCAAGCTCCTGCTGTGCGCGTGAGCGCAATTCGAGGATCTTTAGCTGCCCAATCTTGTAACTGAGGCCTTGAGCAGGGAGGGCAATGTATCGATCGACTTCAGCCTGTATGGTGGGCTCATCGGCGGCGCCGCTCTCGCGAAAATAGGTAACCGCCTCGTCGCGAGTCCATCCATCGGCGTGAATACCAGTGTCGACCACTAAGCGAACAGCCCTCAAGAGCTCAAGATTCAGTCGACCGTAATCCGAGGCAGGATCTTGGAAGAATCCAATCTCCTTGCCAAGTGCTTCTGCGTATACGGCCCATCCCTCGATATAGGCGTTGTTTCGAATTTGCGATCGAAAGGCCGGTAGGCCCTTCAGATGTTGCTCAATGGTGACTTGGAACTCGTGTCCCGGTATGCCCTCGTGATACGCCTGTGCTTCATCGCTTATGAGACGTCGATGGGCGTAGTTGGAAGTAGCTACGACGACGCGGCCCGGCGTGCATCCGTCTGTGCTTCCATCGACATGATGCGTACCCATTTGGGGCTGAGATGCTGGTATCGCTTCGACGACCAGCTTCGTTTTAGGGTAGTCAAGAAAAAGCTCAGGCAGGCGGGGTTCCATCTGGTTAACGTAATGCCTGAAGTCTTCGACGATCTGGTCCGCTGACGTCGGGATGTACCTGGGATCAGTGTTGATCGCAATTCGAAAGCTCTTCAAATCAGGATATCCCGCCCTATGAGCAAGGTCGGTGAGGAGCCTGTTGATGCGAGCGACTTCTCGAAGCCCGAGCGCATGAATTTCAGCTGGGGTCATATTCGTCTTGGTCTCCTCGTGAATGGCATTTTGGTAACGCCGAGCTCCATCCGGAAGGCTGCTCATGCCAATTGTGGTGCGTCCATGAGGCGCATAGTCATTCGCGACAAAGGCGGCAAATCGCTTATACGCTGGGAGTACCTCACTATTCGTAGCAGTGACAATCGCATCGGTGAGACGCTTCTGATCTGCCGCTGAAATCGACGATGGAAACTTCGTCGTTGGCAAGAGAAACGGGTCTTCAGTAATGATCCCCTGGCACTGAGCGGGAATCTGCTCAAGCAGGAAGCGCACCGGCATCAACCCATCCTTTTCCCCCTGTTTTAAGACTTCCACCGTCTGGTCAAAGGCCAGCGGCATCTCATGCAGTTGGGTGATGTAAGCCTCATAGTCTTTGACCGAGTGGAATGGCAGCACCGAGGGACGTCCGCAAGATCTGTGTGAATGCCTCTGAATTGCGTGAGCGGCATCTCATAGGTCTTCAGAGAGTAGTCGATCATTCGTTGATCCAACTCCCGCAGCATCAACTCATGCGAGATCTGATCTTGTTCAGGAAAGCCATCGGAAGAGATGGCGGCAAGTCGGGTGCGGAACCCGCGGTCGATCGCATCCTGACGTGCGCTGGCGGCGAGAGAAAAATCACCGAGCAGGGATTGTTTCTCCCCAGGACTCGGGGCTGCGTCCGAAGCAGCTTGTTCTTTGAAGAGCTGATTCTGCCGATCCAGCCTGTTCTGAAGGGAAGACGCATCTAGTCTCTGTTCCGCTGGACCCGCTCCGCGAATCGGGTCCTGATAGAACGGTACGACAGTCAAAACATTGGCGTGCAGCTTAACTCGCATATTTTCTGCCACTTATCTAATGCTGCGCCCGTTTACCTCCTCACCTGGCTCATCGTACGTCGCTCGTTCTCCCTCAAGAGCTACGAAGCCTCTATGGCAGCTACGTATGGACTGGGGCACTGGCCTGCTCTAGGTACCTTTGGCGTGGCTCTGCCACTTTTATTCACCATTGGAGTGATCGCAACATCCGTATGGGCACTCGGCGAGGAACTGGGGTGGCGTGGGTTCCTGTTCCCGAGACTTCAGGAACGGTTCGGGTTCCACGGTGCTTGCCTGATCTCAGGTTTGATCTGGGCAGTCTGGCACTTTCCAGGACTGCTCTGGGCCGACTATAACGCTGGCACGAATCCCATCTTTGCGATGTCTTGCTTCACAGTAGCGGTGGTCGCGATGTCCTATATCATGGGCTACCTTAGAATGAGTTCGGGTAGCATCTGGCCGTGCGTTCTTCTCCACGCCACCCACAACACATTTGTCGAGGGCATCTTTGATCCGCTCACAGCTTCCGTGGGCTGTGCGAAGTACATCACCTCGGAGTTCGGGATTGGATTAGCACTCTCCATCGTCGCAGCCGCAGCGATTCTTATTTCGAAGCGCGGCTTTGGCAAAGAGCATTTGCACGGTCTTAAGTTGCCTTCCGAGAGACCCACTGAGCGCCACCAGTGCAATGACTGAATCTGGTGTCATGCCTGCCTCAAGTCCTCGCATACAGTGGAGCGGTACGCGCTTGGAGCGATCGACCACGACTGATCCCCTCACAGGGTGTAAGAGATTTCAACTGCAAGCTGAGCTTGGAGTGCTCGCGCGAATGCGGTAGGGTGAAAGTATGGTCGATGCAGCAAAAAGCGAGAGAAGTGCCTGGAACTCTCCAGATTTCAGAGCCGACTTGGCATTCCAGAAGCCCACGGAAGACATGGTGTACCGCATGCAGGCTTATGGGCACGAAGAGAGCTTTGCGGCAAATGTGGTGCTCTTTACACACGGCGAGCGCAAGGTCGACATGTTCGTGGTGCTGGAAGGCGAAGTCGATGCCTTGCTGCCTGCGGACGAGGGCCAAGCAAAGGCCGTTGCGCATCACCAGAGACACGAGATCCTGGGTGAGCTCACGCTGCTAAATTCACAAGGGTCTCTTGTGGAAGCAAGAACCTGCACGGAATGTCGTCTTTTGAGGATCTCGCGTGAGGAACTACAACGCTTGATGCGCAGCGAAGGGGATATCGCCAATCTCATCGCTTCGGCCATGGTGTGGCGAAGAATAGGAATCATCGGCGAAGACACTGGCGGCGTCACTCTAGTCGGCCACGCGGAGGATGCTGCGACGTCGCAACTACAACGGTTTCTTATCCGCAATAACTATCCACACCGGCTCCTCTATGTACCAGAGGTGCAAGCACCCGTTGAAGATAAGGCATTGGATGGCCCCGAGCAGAGTCGAAAACAAAAGCTTCCGGCAGTGACCTTCTGTGATGGACGAACGCTACACTCGCCTACCATCGCGGAGCTTGCCGATGAACTCGGCATTACGGAACTGCCCGACCCGGAGAGGGTCTACGACGTTGCAGTCGTAGGTGCCGGGCCATCGGGACTCGCGGCGGCAGTTTATGCGGCTTCTGAGGGGCTCTGCACCATTGTGATCGAAGGGATTGCGCCCGGTGGTCAGGCGGGAACAAGCTCAAAGATCGAGAACTACCTCGGCTTTCCAACAGGCATCTCGGGGCAGCGACTGGCGAGCCGCGCCCAACTGCAGGCTTTGAAGTTCGGCGTACAGTTTGCTATTTCAAGACAGGTGATCACAGCGGAGTACGTGGACGGCGTGCACAAGCTGACGCTCGAAGGGGGAATTCCCGTATGCTCGCGCGCGGTGGTGGTCGCTTCCGGAGCACAATACCGGAGACTTTCCGTGGAGAACTATGCGGAGTATGAGAATCGTGGAATGTACTACGCTGCGACGGCAATGGAAGGTGTACTGTGCCGCGATAGCGAAGTCATCGTTGTGGGAGGTGGAAACTCCGCGGGGCAGGCTGCTGTATTTCTTTCAGGGATCGCAAAGCATGTGCACTATATCGTTCGCGGCAAGTCGCTGGCTGCGACCATGTCGCAGTATTTGATATCGCGGATTGACAGCTCGTCTCACATCACACTCTACACACAGTCAGAGATCGTTAGCTTAGAGGGTGCAAAGGGCCTGGAGTGGGTCACTTGGGCGAACCGTTCAACAGGTGAGATGGTCCGGAAGCCTATTCGAAGTGTGTTTGTGATGATCGGTGCTGAGCCGAACTCGGGATGGCTCTATGGGACGGTGAAGCTGGACAGGAAGGGTTTTATTCTTACCGGTGGAGAGGAAGGTTTCAACGGAACTCCCTATGCAACGAGTGTGCCAGGAATGTTTGCGGTAGGTGATGTGAGATCGGCCTCGGTAAAGCGAGTCGCGAGCGCGGTGGGTGAAGGTTCTGTGGTGATCTCAGACGTGCATCGGTATCTCGCCGAGAATCAACACGCCTTTCCAGCGGAACCGAACTCGGCCTTGGAAGCGCTGCGATCAGTGAAGGCCGCCGTAAGCGTAGCGAATTGACCATTCTCCGCAGTTGCGCAACGGTGGCAACGAGTAGAAGGCTCCTGGTTCCAGAGGGAGCAACCTTCGCCGCTTCAGCAACGAAACGTTCTTATACGACTTCTACCAGATGGGTATGTTACACGCACCATTTGATGCGGGCTGAAAATGATGTTGAGGAGTCCCTATGCTCTTGTACATCTTTATCGACGCCACTTGACGAAATCGATTGTATGATTGGCTTTCAAATGAGAGGGCCGAAGCGTAAATCCTCCTCGATGATCTTCACGGGCTCGGCCAAACTTCAAGTTTGAGGCACGTCCTCCAGCAGCTTTATTTTGCAAGTTTGATTATCAATCCCAGCGATGACGGACCATGCTGGCTCCGTGGCCTCGATCTGGAAGCCGGAACCGGCGATGCAATATTCACTGGATTTCTCGTTATCCTAGGACTATGAACGTACAACGGAAGCGCGCGTTAGTTACTGGTGGGGCTGGACTGATCGGTTCACACATTGTCGATCTTCTTCTACAGGAAGGCTGGCAGGTCCGTATTCTCGACAACCTCGAGCCACAGACGCACAAGAATGGGAAGCCGTCGTGGATACATCCTGAAGCGGAGTTTGTGCAGGGAAATGTGCAGGACTACGAGACGATGCTCTCCGCGTTGACCGACATTGACGTCGTGTTTCACGAGGCGGCTTATGGCGGCTATATGCCGGAGATGGCGAAGTACGTTCTCGTGAATAGCTTCGGCACCGCGCAGATGCTGGAGATCATCCGCGATCATAAGCTTCCAATTCGGAAGGTGGTTGTTGCGAGCTCGCAGGCGGTGTACAGCGAGGGCGCGGCACAGTGCGAAGTCCACGGGCATGTTGTGCCACTCCTTCGCCGAGCAGAGCAGCTGCGGGGAGGGGACTTCCAGGTGCATTGCCCACACTGCGGCAGAGCGACCACATCAATTCCGACGCCGGAAGCAACGCATGGAGGCGGCGAGACCGTCTATGCGCTGACCAAGGTCGATCAGGAACGACTCGTACTGCTGTGGGGCAAACAAACGGGCATCCCTACCGTCGCGCTTCGCTACTCCTGCACGTATGGTCCGAGGCAGTCGCTGTTTAACCCTTATACCGGTGTCATCGCAATCTTCTGCACACGCCTTCTGAATGGGCAGCCGCCGGTGATGTATGAAGATGGCGGCCAAACGCGCGATCTTTGTTTCGTCGAAGACATCGCGCAAGCCAATCTTCTCGCGGCCACGTCTGACAAGCTCGATGGACTTCCCGTAAACGTTGGAAGCGGAAGGGCAACCAGCGTGCGCGAACTGGCAGGGATTATTGCCGAGCAGCTCGGAGTCGCGATTGATCCTATGGCGCGCGGAGAGTTCCGGCCTGGGGAGATTCGGTCCCTCATCTCGGATATTACCCGCATCCGAACCATTGGCTATGAACCTCGGGTCCGACTCGAAGAAGGCATTGCACGCTACATCGCGTGGATCAAGACACAGGGAGCGGTGGAGGATTACTTCGCCACCGCTGAGATAGGGCTGCGGGAAAAGGGGATCGTACAAAACATCGCGAAGCCCTCAGGGGCGGCGTGAGAGGCCAATCCGAAAGACAACGCCAAGAATGCGCGTGGCTGCTTTGATGGAAGCGGTGAGGTCGCCGGAGACCTTGCTGATGCCGGCAATCCGGCAACGATAGTCGACCGGGATCTCGAGGATACGGAGTTTGTGCTGAGCAGCACGGATCTGCATCTCGAGGTTCCATCCGTACGTCATCTCCGACATCGACAGTTGATCGAAGCTGGATCGTCGAATGGCGCGGAAAGCTCCCATGTCGGTGTAGCGTACGCCTTGCAGCATACGGACGAGGAAACCGACGAGATGGGCCGCGAAGATCTGACTTCCCAGCATCGACCCCGGTTCGGCGCGGCCACGCAGGCGAGAGCCCACGACAAAGTCCGCGCTGCCTTCTTCGATAGGAGCGACGATGCGCGGAAGATCGTCGATGTTGTCGCTGCCATCGCCGTCGAGATACACAAGGATGCTGCTGGTAGGAAGCGCAGCCATCGAACCGGCCTTGCACGCTGATCCATATCCTCGCGGTGCGTATACCACCCTTGCGCCAGCTTCGCGAGCAACCTGGTCCGTACCATCAGTTGAGCCATTATCCACGACGATGCACTCGGCGATCATCAACCAGGGCATCGACGCAACGACATGCCCAATCGAATCTCGCTCATTCAACGCTGGGATAATGACCGAGATCTTCGAAGAACTCATGCGAGGCGTTGCCTGGAAGCCACGAATCGTCCGTATCCAATCCGAACCGCCAACTCAAGAACACAGGCGAGGAGTACTGCCGTGTAAAGGATGCAGTTCAGCCGATATTCTGACTCTAGGGTCCCTGCGCCAAGGGAAGTGGCTGAGAGGTAGAACAATCCAAGCGTATACGTAAAGATCGGCAGATTGGGGAGCAGCACGGCAAACGGGACCAGCCACGCGACATACCAGGGATAGTGCGGAGAGAAGGCGAGCATCATCCCGAAGGCCAGAAACAGCGCGCCTGGAAGGAAGGCGGCGCTCTCCGGCAAAAGGAAGACTCGTTGCAAAAACTGCGGTCGCGGCTGTGTGGATTCGGAGTTGCCCGCCTTCCAGCTCCAGAAGGCCAGAACCGCAAACGCGACGGCCGACACGAGTAGATAGAGAGAAGCAGGAATGGTGTGGAGTCCGGGGAGATGCTGGATCAGTTCCAGGAGAAAAAACCGCGTACCTGTCTTGATCCCTTCCTCCTGGACATAACCGCCGAGAAACCCAAAGACCAACCGTCCCACGCTCGCATAGCAGGCATAGGAGAAGACGGCGAGGCCGACGATCGTGAACGGCATCTTGAGATTCTTTCGCTGCCACAGCGCAGGCACAAGCACGAGAGGATACAACTTGATGAGGATCGCAGCGCCGAGAAAGAGCCCGGTCCTGATCGGCTGCTGCCGAAGCCGGGCAAGCAGGGCAAGCGCGATGAAGGCCATCGCAGCCGAGTCCAGGTGTCCGGAGCTGCCGATCTCCCAGATCAACAGCGGGCACCAGGCGTAGAGCAATATTTCTTCCCTCCGCCTGCCTAGTGCTTGCAGCAACGCTATGAGCGCATAGACGGTGAGGCCTTCAAAGAGAATCATCGCCAGCTTCATGAAGGTCACCGAAGCATTGATCCAGGTGATGCCATAGAAGAGGAATTGCGCGAATGGAGGATAGATGGTGCGGGCGTAGTCGCGGCGATTGATGTGATCGAAGAGATCGCGATTGGGTTCTCGCAGGAAGGTGAGCGCGGGATCGCCAGGAACGTAGCGGTACGGAGAGATGTGGGCATGCTGTACGACGCCATCCCACGCGTACCGATAGATGTCGGAAGACATAATCGGCGGCGGCAATAACGTCACGAGCCGGAACGCGATTGCGAAGCCAATGATCAAAGGCAAAGTGAAGCGATTCGCAGGCAGGGTGAGGATGACTGCCGCCGCGAGCGCGTACAGAATCACCGACCAGCCCGCGACGCCGGAGAACCCGATTGTGAAGTGATGAAACTCCACAATGAGCTGCTTTGTAAGGGCGAGTAAACCGAAGCCCAGCAGCGCCAGAATTGCATTGGTAATCCATGGCAAGCCACGCGGAGACTTGATCACGCTGGGCCGTCCAGTGCTTTGAGGAATCTCCGGCTGTGCTCTGCAACATAACCCGGCAGAGAGGCAAAGTCAGGCTGAATGCCTTCGATCAGTTCTGATCGGAGGACTGCCAGAGTAGCTGCATCGTCCACGTCATACCAGAGTGGCAAGGTTACAAGCTCCACCCCGTTCCTGTGAATCGCTGCAACGGTTTCGGAATAGACCGAAGAAGTACTCCACGTAATGTTTTCGAAAGGTGCGGCGTGTGCCTGTTTCATACCGATCAGATAATAGCCGCCATCATGGGAGGGGCCAAGTACGATGCGGTCACCTGGACGCTGTAAAGCGTCGACAGCCATGGCAAAGGCCTCCTTTGGCACCGTGGGAGAGTCAGAGTCAATGAGGCAGACCGAAGCAAATCCGCAATCGAACAGATCTTGTGCCGTCGTCAAAAGCCTCTCGCCGAAACCGTCTCCACGTTGTGGTACCAGCCGATATCCTGCGGGCAGCAATCCGTCGAAGAGATGCTCATCGCCTATCGGTGTGTAGGAGATCACACCAGCGCAGGCCATCTGCTCCGTGAGACTGGCGATATTCATCGTCGTATCCCGGAGAAAGCATGTATTGATCGCAGCGGCTTGATCAGGAGTGAGTGGCGGGGAAAGTCGCGTCTTCACTTTGCCCGGCCGGGGGGCCTTCGCCATGATCGCCAGCGCGCACATCGATGCGAGCGACGGATCAGCATGCTTCGGATCGAGGATCGGGTATGCCACTAAGCAACGCTCCGTGGACCCGTGACAGCGATACCATCCGCATCCATTTCGAGTGCTTTAGAATCTGTCACTGCGCCACCACTCTTGTGGCAGACAGCGCATTGATAGTCTCCGTACATCTGGATCGAGACCTTGCTCCATGGCTGAGATCGAACAAGATCTTCGAACTCCAGGGAAGAGAGTATCTTCGCATTTTGCGGAAACGTTTCGCGATGGGCGGAGTGTATGAAACGCGTAACCAATCGCATGGCGGCGAGCGGGAGCTGGGTCTTGAGATTCGCTGTAGGCTCCACCAGGAAGAGACACCCCCCTGGCTTCAATACCTGGAAGATCTCAGCCATGACAGCACTGCGGTTGCCAACGACAAGCAGGAGACGGGAGCTGATGACCGCATCGACTGGTTCTATGCAAGCGGAGATACATTCAACATCCCCATGCTGAAATCGACATTTGGTCAATCCATCCGAGGCAGCTCGCGACTGCGCCCAGGCGAGCAGACGTGAGGAACGGTCAATCCCCAGCACCCGCAAGGCAGGATATCGCTGTGCTAACCGGCGGGCATAGAAGCCGGGACCGCAGCCGACCTCCAGGACAGACGTATCTTCCGAAGGATTCCCATCAGGAAAGAGAGCCTGCGAAATCTCTTCCGTGTGGTCGCGGAACAAGCGCTCACGGCAAAACGCATACAGCCAGGCACAGTCCTCGAAGAGATGCCTGGTGTCCGTCTCGCGCTCCGTTATCGTAACGCTACATGCATCATCGTCCATGCGCTGTTCGTCTCTCCTGAAAAGTGTTTTGCTATTTCTTCATAGTCCGGCATACCAATCGTAGCCAAGCTTGGTCCAGTAGTCGTCCGGCTTACTGTCGGTGTAGTTGATCAGTCCGACGCGCTTGATCTGCTTATACCCATACTTTATAGGCATATGCAGTCTTAGCGGAGCACCGTGGTATTGAGTCAATGGTGCTCCCATCATCTCGGTGACGAGAAGCGTTTGGGGGTGGCGGCAGACATGGAGATCATAGCCGGTGTAGTAGTCTCCCTCGGGCGTCTCCATGTATACATAACTAGGTTCTTTGCCGTTGATAAGGGCAGGTGGATACGCCTCGATGAAATCCGCCATGCGCACACCGGCCCAGTGTACGATCTGGCTCCAGCCTTCGATGCACTTAAACTGCGTCACCATCTCATGCCGGGGCAGCTTCAGAATGTCTTCCATCGTCAGGAGCAGCCCTGGTGTACCCACTGGAAGCGTCGAACGGCTCTCGCCGGCCTCTTCCTTCCCGCGAGGCATCCTTTGAGTTCGGTCCTGCTGTTGTTTTGCCATTTCAAGCATTGAAGCGGGAGCCATCTTTTCGGCAGTCTTCGCGGAAGGCGGTGGCGTCTTCGTGTCGTGACCCTGATTCTCCATTGTCTTCGCGTCAAGATAGATGTACTTCCAGGCGGTCACATCCGGTGTGTACCGTGGGTCAGAGCCGGTCGCAGTCGATCCAACGAGTTGAAGTCTATAGCTTGTTGGTTCGAGCATCTGCTTGAGCCCGTAGATACCGTTAACCCGAAGATCCTGCGCTTTCGAGAGAGGGTAGGTCGGTGCCAGACCCCGATCGTCAAAGACAGCGCGCGAGATCGCCGCATTCGTATCGAAAACCTTTCGGTAGCCAGCCGGCTGCATCTCTTCCTCAGGCAGATGATTGACCCATTGATACGCACCATATCCGGCGGCTGCGGCTGCGGCTGCCACCACGAAGGAACGTCGCGTATGTCGCCGCGATTCGGAGACGACTGCGGCATTTCCCTCAGCGACACGAGAACCTGACAGTTCGGGAAGCGGCTCCACGATCATCGGCTTTGGTTCAACGTGTTGTCCCGAGGGAGCAACTTGCTCCGTTTCGTCAGGATTTGATGGCTTCTTCTGGTTCGGATCAGGGTTCACCAGGACCTCCTTTCTGCTTCAAGGGAGACGTCTTCTTGCTTCTTGATCTCTCGACCGCTCACCATGCTTCGGAAGTTGTTCCATCCGGCAAGGACCACCTGCACCACATGAACCACGAAGAAGCCGACAAAGCCCATCGTGAGCCAGAAGTGCTCCCATCGCGCCATCTCGTAACCGCCGAGAATCGTCGTCAGCAGGTGCATCTGCGTTGGCTTGTAGATCGCAAGGCCAGTGACCAGCATTCCGAAGCCCATCAGAATGACTGCCGTATAGGCGATGCGCTGTGCTCCGTTGTATTTGGTCTGTGGCGGCAAGCCTTTACGGAGGTGAAGGTCGACCAGCGTGACCTGAATGGCATCCTGTACGCTCTGTTTCTGTGGAATGAGAAACCGCCATTCTCCTGAGAGCGCGAGAAAAGTGACATACGCAATCCCATTGGCTGCGAAGATCCACATGAAGAAGAAATGGTGCCCCAGTCCCTGGGTCACGTGGTACCGCGCATTGATTGCCTTCCAGAACCACTCTGGGAAGAAACGGAAGAGTGTGATCTTTCCTACACCAATGCGGTACACCGCGTGCGGATGCCGGTAAGCATTGTCAGAGTCGTTCCAATAGATCAGAAGACCGCTCCAGATCATGAGGAAGAGAATAGGGAAATTAAGCCAATGCATCCACCGGATCGCCAGCGGATGCTTTCGATCCAGACGTAGCGGAACGGGTGGAGACTCAGTTTCCTTCATCATTGCAATGTACTCCCTCAAGGTTACAAGTTGAGCTACCGCCGCTCGTTAGAGCTACGCTGCGCTAAAAGGTTACAGTTGAATGTTGGTCTGAATGACCGTTTTGTGTTCCTGGTTTCGACGCTGCGTATGGCGAAAGACCTATGCCTTTGACTCCTCACTCCAGGATTTTGGACATGAACTGGAGGCATACTCGCTGATTACCTTCCTCGAACGAAAAACAAGGGTTAAGCTCCTCAGGATGAGTCTTTGGATGCGACCAGTATTCCGGTCTTAGTCCGTTTGGCTCCGAGGCCGGGCTTGTAAACGTTGCCGTTCTGAATGATGAGCGCATGCAGTTAATCAGGGTGCAAGAGAATGACACGCAAGCCGATTGGCAAGCCGTAGTCGTGAAAGTACATGGGTGTAATGCGCAACCATTAGCTTGCAATGGAACAATCGTATCAAACTCAAAATGATGACGAAGGGAACCATGCAAGAGCGCGATGGTTTGGGCGCCAATCAAGTCGGCCTCTCGATAGAAAAGCCGACTCCGTCAACCTACACACGATGACAGGGCGCCGTATCGTTGGTCGAAAGGAGTGGCGCGGCGTACCACTTCGACCCCAATGGCAATGCGTCACAGCAATACGCGCCGCTCGGAGGTGGCGTGTCCGGGGTACGATAAGAATCCGCTCACGTACTTGCGTAGCCCGTCAAAAACTCACGGGTCAAGCCATGGACGGCATTCTCTGCTTGGCGCAATGCTCCACGAGTCGGGCCGATTCTCGCGTCTGCTTCGCCAGCACGCCGGGCATCACAGCCCTAGACCTTCTTGTCCTACCAACGCGACAGTGCTGGACGCCATCCGATGCACGCTACCGGAAGTGTTGCGGCAGTTGCACCTCTTTGCAAATTCATCGTCGCGATCCTTGCATGTTCCGGTGAGGCGGACAAAGATGGTCAGAACGATAGGGAGCCCCATTGGGTGCACACCACCGCGAGACGTCCAAGCACCATTTGAGCGCAAAGATAAAGCTAAGATAGATTTGTATTGATTCTAAAGCAGATAAGTTTGGAGGCGCGGGTCGGGATCGAACCGACGCATAAAGGTTTTGCAGACCTCTCCCTTACCACTTGGGTACCGCGCCTCACGGCCATGCTTGATCTTGGTTCCCGCTCCGTCGTCTGAAGACCAAAGACCCAGTCTCTTACGATAGAGCTTACGAGACCAGGGATCAAGCTCGGAACAGCGTCGAGATCGACACTCTACCTCCACCCGAGGAGTGTATCCCAATTAGGTGCTGTTTGGAGCGGGAGACCGGGGTCGAACCGGCGACATCTTCCTTGGCAAGGAAGCACTCTACCACTGAGCTACTCCCGCCCTGCCAAAATGATTATAACGACGTACCGCTGGTTGTGCAATGAGGAGTGTTCGAGCGAGGAGACAGGAAGAAGCGTTATTTGGTGGGTGGGGTTTGCTCGGTTGGAGAACTGGAACCGGGCCCGGTGCGGACGGCGGCGATGCGGCGGCTGGAGATCTTGGCGCGTCCTGTGCGTACGACGTGCGGCGTGATGATGATGAGGAGCTCCGAGGAGTCCTTCTCGAGATCCTGTTCGGTACCTTGAAAGCCGGGAAGTTGATTGAGGCCAGGGATGCCGGTGAGAGCCTTGACTTCGTTGGTATTGATGTTGGTTGCGAGCATGGCGGTCTGGCCAGCGGGAACGGTGATGGTCGAGGTGAGCGAGCGGTTGTTGAGGATGGGGATACTGTCGATGCTTCCACCGCCGAGGGCTTCGATCTTGAGGTTGAGATCCAGCGTCACTTCGTCGTTGTGCAGAATCTGCGGTTTCATCTTCAACGTGATGCCGAGGTCTTCATATTGGAATTGCGGGACGCTCACGTTGCTGCTGCCGAGGTACTGGGAGAGAAGAGAGCTTGCGCTGGTGCCATTGATGTTGACGCCGGAGAGAGAGGAGGCAAGGGAACTGCTGACGCCGGAGCTGTAGGTGCCGGTAATGACGGGATAGCGAGAGCCGGCGCGGAAGGTGGCCGTCTGATGATTGCTGGCGCGTAGCTGCATGGAATCTACCATGCGTATATCTGTGGTGTTGAGGCCGAGATTGAATGTGCCACTTGAGGGAACGGAGATGCCGGCGAGTGGGAGACCGTTGTAGCTGCCGAGGACGCCGAGGACGCTGGTGAACTGGCTTGAGCCGGACACGCCGGCGGCGATGAGGAATGCGACCTCTGTGAGTTGTTGCGCGCCGGTGGAGCCGGTGAGTTTGAGAAGACCGCTGGCGATGGCCTGATTGAGAAGAGACTGGTTGGCGGTGATGAGATTCTGGGCAGAGGTGAGTAGGTCGAAGGCGTTGATGGATGTGGGAAGCGCAGCGCCGACGTTGTTGTTGACCGTGCTATCAACTTCGTAGAGGTCCACGTTGAAGAGCACCTCGGCATCGCCGGTAAGCATGTCGTCGAAGAGCGCGTTGACCTGGCGGAGGACATTTACGTTTCCGCGGAGAAGCATGTAGCCGCCTGTGGCGCTGGCTGTGACTGATTTGAGATCAAAGATATTTCGGGCGAGGTTGGCGAGTTCCTGCATCTGGTCGTTGGTTTTGCCGGGTAGGTAGAGGGTTTCTTCGACCTGCGGCGACAGGGACTCGCGATTCTCTTGTGTATCCAGAGCGATGAGTACTTCTTTGGGCTGGAGTGGAACCTCGAAGATGTTGGCTACGATATCGAGGACGTGGGTGGCCTGTTCGAAGGTTACATGGTCAAGGTCGATGGCGAGAGCAGGTCCGGAGAGCGGGGCATCGAAACTGACTTGAATGCCGTAAAGGCTGTAGAGATTGCGGATGACGGTTTGAGGGTCACCCTGAAGGTGGATGTCGCGGGTCCCGGGTGTGGGCGTGAGGATGACGGGGCCACTGAGGGTGGAGGCGATGTCTTCAACGGGGAACCTGGCGGGGTCGGCGCTGCCATAGAAGAGGCCGGGCTTAAAGGGAGGCTTGGCGGGTGCTGCGGAGGTACTTGCGCCGATGGCGAAGTGCTGCGAGACAACGCGATTGTCGGGATCGAGGATGTGAGCCTGGGAAAGAAGTGCGTCGGCGCGCGTTGCGTTGCCTTTGGCGCGGGCCTGTGCGGCGTGCTCCACGAGTTCAGTGACAAGGTTCTCGCGGGTAACGATGAGGGCCAGAGCGTAGTCGCGGTTGTTTGGATTGAGCTTTACGGCGCGTTGAAAGTCGGACTCTGCGGCCGCGAGATTCTTGTGCTCGATCTGCTTGGCACCTTGCAGGTAGATGTCGTCAGCTTCGCGCAACTGCTTAGGAGAGATGCGCGGAGGGGATTGGTCTTCAGATGGCTTTGGCGTGGGCTTTGCTGGAGCTGCGGGCGTTGTGTTGGCGGGAGCGACCGCAGGGCTGTTCGCAGGGTTCGAGTTTTGTGCGGAGCTGGATGGCGCGTTCAGGGCGCAGAAGAAGATGGATGGAACGATCAGGACTGCGGCGCAGGTTAGACGGGGAAGAGTACACCGGCGCAGATGATTTTTGGGATCCATGATCTGGTGACTTAGACGTGCGATGGTGGCTAACGTCCGCCGGAGACGATGCGCAGACCGGGGCGAGCGGTGCGCGCCGGGACCGAGGTAGGTGGGCGGCGAACGCCCTGGCGAATCTGAGCGGAGTCCATGCCAAGCTCGGTGAGGGTGCGGCTGAGGGTGTTGCGATGCATGCCGAGCTCTTCGGCAGCCTTGCACTGATTGCCGCGATGTCGCGACAGAATCTCGAGGATGTAGCGTTTTTTAAATTCGCGCACGGCATCGTTGTAGCAAAGGCCAGCTGTGTGCATCTGGAGGACGAGATTGTCGAGTTCGCGTTTCAATCGCGGATGCTTCCTTGTCTGAGGTTGAGCAGGTTCGTGAAGGGAACCGGATCGTTTGTGTCTTTATCTAGTGTGCGACGAAAGAGGGTGTTTGATCCAATAGGGCGTCGTGTGCTTCAGGCCGTACAAGCCGTCAAGTAGGCGCGATTTTAGATCGGAGGGCATGACGAAGGATACAGCATGCGCGGCCCGAAGAAAATACGGTGCGAGAAGAGAATTTTCAACCCAAGGAGCGGCGGGCAGGAAAGCTGTGACGGCGAGAAGCAGGGCGACGCCTATTAGTGTACCCCTCAGGAGGCCAAAGCACGTACCGAGGAGCCGGTCGAGGAAGCCCAGACCGACGGCCGAGACGGTGTGGTGGAGCAACTTGCCGAGGAGTGTGGCGGTGATCATGGTGGCGGACAAGATTAGCAAGAAAGAGGCTAACCGCGCGAGCTCCGGTGATGTAATGAGGCCGCGAAGCGACATGGCACCGCTGCGGTAGAACCAGCAGGAGAAGAGGAAGCCAAGTACGACGCCTGCGAGAGCGAAGGCTTCCAGGATAAAGCCGCGGATGCCTGCGCGCACCACGGAGTAGACGAGAAGGGCGGTGAGCGACCAGTCGAGGGGGTTCACGGCTAGGCTGCGCTGCGGGAGTCTTGATTGCTGCGGGCTTCGCGGCCTTTGCTGCGGCCGCCGAGGGAGACGCTGACGATCTTGGAGACACCGGGCTCCTGCATGGTGACGCCGTACATAACGTCGGCCTGCTCCATGGTGCGCTTGGAGTGGGTGATGACGACAAACTGGGTGCTTTCAGACATATCGGCGATGAGGCGGGCGAAGCGGCCGACGTTGGTCTCGTCGAGCGGGGCGTCGACTTCGTCGAGCACACAGAAGGGAGCGGGCTGGAACTGAAAGATGCCGACGAGCAGGGAGAGCGCCGTGAGGGCTTTTTCGCCGCCGGAGAGCAGAAGGACGTTCTGCTGCTTTTTGCCGGGGGGAGAGGCGATGATGTCGATTCCGCTGAGGTCTGAACCCTTGCCGGAGGATGGATCTGCTTCGGTGAGGCGCATGAAGGCCTGGCCGCCGCCAAAGAGCTTGGTAAAGGTGGCGGAGAAGTTTTCGTTGATGATGGCGTAGGCTTCGTCGAACTTGATGCGGGAGACGTCGTCGATCTCTTTGATAGAGGCCTGGGTGTTCTCGATGGAGTCGAGGAGGTCTTTGCGCTGGGCTTCGAGGAAGGCGTGGCGCTCGGAGGTCTCGGTGAACTCTTCAAGGGCCATCATGTTGACCGGGCCCATGGCTTCGAGGCGCTGCTTGAGGGCGCGCGCGGCTTCGTCTTCGGAGGCAAGGGCTTCGGCTTCGATGCGGGGAATGGAGGCGTCTTCGCGGAGATTGGAGGCTTCGACGGAGAGGTCGTTGAGGCAAGTGGCTTGGAGGTGTTCGAGGTCGGAGGAGAGCTTGGCGGCGCGTGTGCTGAGGGTGGTGCGCTGCTCGCGCAGGGCCTCGGTTTCGTGTCGGAGGGAGCGGAGGCGGGTATCGAGTTCGGCCATGGAGGAGCGCAGCGCCGTGGCCTCGGAGGAGAGGGTTTCGCCCTCGGCGATGGCCTGGGCGCGCATCTCGGCGAGCTCGGTGTGCTTGAGAGAGAGTTCGGCAGTCTCCTCTTCGCGGCGCTGCTTTTCGGAGGCAGCATTGGTGAGTTGGGACTCAAGTTGGGCGATGCGGTGGGACTGGCTTTCGAAGAGGCGGTTGGTCTGTTCGAAGTTGGCGTTGGCATTGCGGCGGCGTTCTTCGAGACCGGCAAGAGCCGCTGCGGCGCTGCTGGCTGCGAGTTGAAGCTCTTCGCGGTCCTGGCGGAGGGAGAGGATCTTCTCGGTGAGGTCGGCGACCTGCTGCTCGGCCTTCTGGCGTTCGGCGTCGAGGGTAGAGGCTTCGTCGCGCTTGCGTGCGATGAGGTCCTGACGCTGCTGGCGCTGGTCCTTGTTGCGGCCTTCGGCGATCTGCCATTGCTGGAGGCGGTTTTCGATGCGTGCGGCCTCTTGCTCCATTTGACGCAGCGCGGCGCCGGAGTTGGCGCTCTCTCGCTCGGCGTCGCGGCGTTCGTGGTTGCGAGCGTCGAGGGTAGTAGTGTGCTCGGCTATGGTGCGGGTGAGAGCGAGGGTGGAGAGCTCGTTCTGCGAGAGCTCGGCTTCGACCGCGGCGAGTTTTGTCTGTAGCTCGGCGAGTTCGCGCTTGACGGCCAGCGGGCCTTGTTCGCGAGGCTTTCCGCCGGTAACGGTGAGGTAGTGGAAGGTCTCGCCGGCAGGCGAGAGGAAGTAGGCGTGGGGATGCTGGAGGGCGAGCGTGCGGGCGGTGTCGGCATCCGGTGCGACAAAGCCGTCGCGAAGCTTGGGCAGGAGGGTCTGCAAGGAGTTGCCCAAACCGTTAAGAACTCGAATGCAGTCTTTGAGTGCGACAACGCCGTAGGGCAGGCGAAGGGGTGTTTCTGTGGGGTGCGTAGCGGTGTCGGCGTCGGTGTGGACGAGGAAGGTGGCGCGGCCGGCGACGTCGGTTTGCAGGAGGCGGATGCCGTCGTTGGCTGCGTCCCAGCTGCGGACGACGATGTAGTTGAGTTCGTCGCGGAGGAACTCGTCGACGACACTCTCGTAGCGGCCATCGACTTCGAGGAAGTCGGCGAGGGTGCCCATGGGGACGCTGCTGGCGTCGCGCTTGGCGGTGGCGCGGAAGATGTTGCGGACGGTGTCGGTGGAGTAGCTGTGCTCGCGGATGAGGGCTTCGAGCGAGCTGCGGCGGCCGCTGAGGGTGGCGAGCTGGGCCCGCAGCTCATCGCCACGACGGCGGGATTGGGTCTCCTCGAGGCGTTTGGATTCTAGGGTATGGCGAAGTGCGAGGATCTCGGCTTCGAGAGCTTTGAGTCGCTCGGTGACACCTTCGAAGGAGAGGCGGACCTGCCCGCGCTGCTGTCCAAGGGACTCGAGTTCGGTGCGGGCGGTGCGGGATTCGGCTTCGAGGCGCTCGTTTTCGCGGTCGAGACCGGCGAGCGCGGCCTCTGCCTGAGCAATCTCATTGGCGGCCTGGGCGGCGCGCTGCATGGACTGCATGGCGCTGCGGCGCTGGCTTTCGGCGAGGGCTTCGGCGGCGAGGACGCTGCGGGTGGCCTCCTGCGCCTGCTGCTGCTGCTCATGTGCGGTGGCGCGCGAGATGGAGGCTTCGGAGGTGGCGTTTTCGAGGAAGCTGCGATGCTGTTCGCGCTCTCCGGCGAGGGATTCGAGCTGGGCGCAGGCCTGCGCAAGGTCGTCGTTGCCGGTGGCGAGCCGCTGCGTGAGGTCGGCGACGCGGTCGGCGTTGGCTGCGGTGCGCGAGGCGATGCGCTCGAGTTCGACGGCGCTGGAGTTGGCGCGGGAGCCTGAGTCCCGGATTTGTGCGTCGAGCTCATAACCCCGGGCGACGCCGATGGAGTGCTCTGCGTCCATGGTCTCGAGCTGCGCAGACTGCGTGTCGATGAGGGTTGCGAGGCGGGCGATCTCGGCGGAGGCGGCGGACTGCTCGGCGTCCATCTGCGAGAGGCGGCTGGCGAGAACGACGCGGAGTTTCCCGCGGAGTTCGTCGCGGAGGGCTCCGTAGCGTTCGGCTTTGGAGGCCTGACGCTTGAGGACGCCCATCTGCCGGGTAACTTCCTCGAAGATGTCGTTGACGCGGGAGAGGTTCTGTTTGGCGGATTCGAGGCGCAGCTCTGCGAGGCGTTTTTTAGTCTTGAAACGGGTGATTCCGGCGGCTTCTTCGATGATGGCGCGGCGATCGAGTGGCTTGGCGGAGAGGATGCTGCCGATGCGCTCCTGGCTGATCATGGCGTAGCTTTCGCCGCCGAGGCCGGTGCCCATGAAGATGTCCTGGATGTCACGGAGGCGGCAGATCTTGCCGTTGAGAAGGTACTCGGAGTCGCCGGAGCGGAAGAGGCGGCGGGTGACGGTGATCTCGCCGGCGCGGATGGGTGCGCGACCGAACTTGCGGCGTCGGATTTTGAGGACAACATTGTTGGGCGGCGTCAGCTCGGCGGTGGCGTAGGCATCGGTTGCCGCGTCGGCGGGCTTTTTAGGATTGGCTTCGGCCTCGTAGGTGGTTCCGGGCTGGGCTTCGGCGACGGCGTCTTCGGTCTCCTGGGCGGTTTCGGCGCGGAGAGCGGCCTCGTCCCAATCACTGAGGGCATTGATGTTAGTGACGTTCTGGTCGGCTGGGGCCGGGGTGTTTTGATCGTCGCCGAAGACTTCGGCTTCGCCGTCGGCGAGCGTGTTGCCATCGTAGACTTCAGGATCGACGAGAGTGAGGGAGACTTCAGCCATGCCTGTGGCTTTGCGGTCGCGTGTGCCGGCGAAGATGACGTCTTCCATCTTGATGCCGCGGAGGCTCTTTGCCGATTGCTCGCCGAGGACCCATGTGATGGCGTCGGATATGTTGGACTTGCCGCAGCCGTTGGGGCCGACGATGGCGGCGATGCCGTGGCCTGCGAGTTGGACTTCGGTGCGATCACAGAAGGATTTGAAGCCAAGAATCTGGACTTTTTTCAGCTTGAGCAAGTGCGAGGTCCTCTTGGAGCGAAGGTGTGGTTCTTACGGGATACACCATTTGACCGGGATCGTGCGGAACCTTCTAGGTCGAATCGTAAGCGGCGATAGAGCTGGAATCAATGAGGAATTGGGCGGTGGGGAAAGGTAATTGTGGATAAGAGAGGCGCAATTGGACGATTCTAGTGGATTCGAGGATGGGGCTGCGGTTGCATGCGAGCAACACGCTTTCTATAATTTGCATCATCCACTTAGGCTCTCCGGTTTTGGAGAGGCTTTATTTTCTTAGCGGCGGAATGTGCGCTAATCTTGAGAAACAGAATTTGGAACAGACGCATCTCTCCGAGGAGTTCTTTATATGAAGAAGGTCGTACTTGCTTCGCTGCTGGCTGTGGCCGGCGCGGTACCAGCGTCTCCCATGTTTGCCCTGCAGGCAGCCCAACCAGCAGCGGGACAGGCAGGCGGGAGCGGCGTTACGATGTCGCAGGCTGAGTATGCGGCATATAACAATGCCAATACGCAGACGACAGCGGCGGGTAAAGCTGCTGCGTTTGAGGCGTATCTGAAGGCGTATCCGAACTCAGCGGTAAAACAGGATGTGTTGAGCCAGATTTTGTTTGCGGACAGCCAGACCGGCGATCAGGCAGCTACGCTGAATGCGGCGGATCGGTTGTTGGCGGTGGATCCGAACAACCTGCGTGCGCTCACGTTTGAGGTGTACTACCGTCGCGCAGACGCGGACAAACTGACCGATCCTGCGGCGAAGCTCGCGGCACTGGACAAGGTTGCGCAGTATGCGCAGCAGGGGCTGAATGCGACGGCACCCAAAGATATGCCCCCGGCAGACTTCGACAAGCTGAAGGCGGCGACGGCACCAACCTTCGAAAGCGCAATCGCGGATGATGACCTTGCAAAGAAGGATAATGCCGCGGCAATCGCAGAAATAAAGAAGGAGATCGCGGCCGACCCGGCGGATACGGAGAAGGCAAGCCCTGTGCTCCAGGATGTGTACGTGCTGGCGCAGACGTACTACACGATGACACCTCCGGATTATCTGGACTGCGCATGGTATGCGACGCGCGCTGCGGCGTTTGCTCCGGCGGCGTACAAGCCAACGATTCAACCACTTGCAACGTATTGCTACAACAAGTACCACGGCAATTCGGATGGATATCAGGTGATGCAGACGGCGGTGCAGAGCCAGTTGAATCCTCCTCCGGTGTGCGGTGCTGCGGGAGCTGCGGCTGGAACGACGCCAGCGGCTACAACTGACGCTGCGGGTGCTACTCCGGCTGCGGGTGCTGCCCCAGCGGCTGCGGCTCCGGCCGCGGGTGGAACGACGGCATGCCTGGCTGTGACGCCAGCGCCGAAGCCTGAGGATATTATCAAGAACCTGTTCGCGACGACGCCGGATCTGGCGGCTTTGGCGATCAGCGACCGGGAGTTTGTGCTGCAGTATGGAACGCCGGACGATGCGCAGAAGGTGTTCGATGCTGTGAAGGGCAAAGCTGTTGAGCTGCCGGGAGTTACGGTGATTGCTGCAACGCCGGATGCGCTTCAGGTTGCGGTTTCCGACGATGCGGTTCAGGGTAAGACTGCGGACTTCACGTTCAACATGAAGGAACCGCTGAAGACGCTTCCAACCGTTGGAGATAAGATCACGCTGGATGGAACGTATGCTTCGTTTACGCAGAGCCCATTGATGATCACGATGAGCGATGGAGCTGTTGTTGCACCGAAGAAGGCTGCTGCACCGGTGCACCACACGGCGCACCGCACGCATTAAAGAAAAGCGCAGTATGCAAAGAAGGCGGCCTCCTTGCGGAGGCCGTCTTTTTTGCGTGCGTTAGTGGATATTAGGGTGGACTTAGTGGCTTCTTCGCTGGGTTTAGAGGCGAGGCTTCGGAGGCTGAGGCTTTTGAGCGATGCTAGGTGCGCTCGTGCCGGTTGGGGGGCGTGGGCGGGAGTCGCAGGGCGAGCCCGCTTAGTGGGGGTCGTTGGTGAGGAGGTTGAGGAAGATGCGGTAGGCGCCGGGGACGGCTTCGGGGAGCTGGCGGTAGAGGGCGAAGGCGCAGTAGGTCCAGTGGCCTTTTCCGAGGGGAACGGTGAGGAGGCCGCCGCGCTGGGGGAGCTGGGTGGCGGTTTCGGGGCCGCCGGGGTCGTGGG
>JABBOG010000098.1 GCA_019351975.1 Acidobacteriota bacterium | reverse complement strand
ATGGATGGGCCTTCTCCGGGTCCAGCTCGACCGCTCGTCCGCTGTCGAGCCTGGCCGCGATGGAGTTATCGTCGCCGATCCGCTCCACGGTGGCGAAGTCCCCGGACCGGGATGCGGTTCTCGCGGTCGGCGGCGGTGAACGCAATCCGGTCTCCCTCGGCCAGCTCGCGGGTCTCCTCGCGGTAGATGGTGCTTTCCGCGGCTTGTCTCTTGAGCTGGGCGAGGTTGTAGGAAACCTGCTCGCCTTCGCGTGTCTCGACGGTGAGAATCTTCTTGTCGCCGTCTACTGAAAGCACGGTGGCCGCGCTGTTGTTCGGGATACCTTCGGCGGTCGGGCTGCCAGTCTTGTAGTGGATCTCGTCGCCGGGTTGGTAATTGGCAGCGTGCTTCTTATTGGGAACATCCTGCTCGACCAGAATGGGGGACGAAGTGGCTCTCCTGCCCGATGCCTCCGTGCCCCCGGGAGTTCTGCCCGGATGAGCTGCGTCAGTTCCCGCCGTTCGCCCGGATCGGGCGCGATGATCACCGTGCGGTCCGGCCGCGCGGCGTAGTCGAGCGGAACCGCAGCCAGACGGCTGTCCTGGCTGGCGTATTCATACCCCCGGCCCCGCTGCTGCAATAGCTCAGTCACCTGCCGGGTTCGTTTGCACGGAAAGCCTGCACGACCTCACGCGCCTGCTCGGTGGGGCTGGGTCGGCGGAAGTCCACGGCGGCGGTCTTGGTGATGTCGGTTGCCAGCCGGCATTGGCTTCCACTTCATCGCCTTCGCCATTCTCATGACTGCCAAACTCATCAACGCCGCTCTTACAAATTCCTAACAGATGGGATGAGACGGCTCTAGCTAGACGCAGGTATACACGGATGTCCCTAGCACGGGTAGCTCTGTAGAGGCTGTGTAGTCCCTCGCCGCGGTTTAGCTGTCCGAGCGTCGTTCGGCGGTTGGTGTCGTGGTTGAGCATCTTCGAAGGGAGGCGCGTTCTCTCGCCGCTCCCGCCGAGCCTATCCGTAAGCGTAGCCGCATGGCCGTCTGGACTGTGAGCTGTTTTGTCTGCACTCTGTGGGTACGGCTCGGGCTTTTGTCCTGGGTTGGCGAGGAGTGTGGATGGACAGGGTGAAAGGGGTTGTTGGGCGGAGGAAGGCGCATACGTTTCGTGCTGTGGAGGCCCCGCGCCTCGCCGAGACCCTTCTCCGACTTCACCTCAAACTGGAAGAGCATCGAGGTTCCCTTGAAGCCGATGCGGGACTGCTGAATGTCTTTGAGCAACTGGCCGAGCTCCATGGCGTGCCGTCCCCCGGGCTCCCGGATGCGCGGCCGGAGAAGGAGCTGATCCGCCGAGTGAGGGATTACATCGAGGCCTACTATCCGAGGAACATCTCTCTGGCCGATCTGTCAACGGCGGTAGAGACGAGTCCATTTCATCTCCTCCGGACCTTCCGTCGGGAAGTAGGGCTGACGCCTCACGGATACCTGATCCAGGTGAGGGTCGAAGCGGCCAAGAGGCTGCTGCGTTCTCGAACGGGCATTGCGGATGTGGCTGGCCGCACGGGCTTCACAGATCAGAGTCATCTCACACGGCACTTCAAGCGGCTTACCGGGGTAACTCCCAACCGATATCGTCCCTAAGCAATATCTGCGCGTTGACTCATGATGGTTGTTACCGAGCAAGGGGTCGTTGCCGCATTCTAAATGCTACCTTACGCGGCATACCGCGAGTGAGTCGAACGACGGCTGTAATCACCTGCGGCTCGGAACCATGGCCGGGAGGTGTGTGCTGGTTGGCACCCACCGTTGCTCCAGCAAGTCTGGGACGTCGGCGTCAGCCAGAGATCGGAACTCGTGGACGAGCCCTACACGTGAGAAGAACTGCGGATAACGAGCGCTGCGCTTCTCGATTCCGGGCACCCGATCCGCACCATGACAAGGCCGCTTTGATCGAAGATGATTTGCATCCCGCTGCGGAACAGCAATTCCCTTGTACTGCGCGCTGAGGGTGTACTTGCCCGCAGCAAGATCAATCTTCCAGAGCCTGGCTTCTGGAGAGGCGTGGTCCGCGAGCTTCACCGGAAAGGTGAATGTCGCTCCCTGAGGAAGAGGCATAACAAAAGGATCCGGTCGACCGGCAATGATCGCCGGCCCAGTCAGGTCCAAGAGCAGTGTTTTGCCATGCTCATCGGGGAGTCGCAGCTGGATGGCATCTGGATACTGCCGCCTGCCGTTCCCAGCATTATGCCGAGATTCAGGATCAGGTCCTGATCGCCGACATTGTGCAGGCTGACTTTAAAAGTGGAGACCCCGAAGTCTTCCAACGCGAGCCACATTGATCTGAAGAGGATTCGCTCGGGTTCCTTGTGCAAGACCCACTCCGGCCGTCAGCACAACCAATCCGAAGAACGCAACGAGCCAGAGTCCTCGTAAGATTGCCTTCCTGATCATCTGTACCTACCTCCCATTAGCGCGTGATGAAGGGCATTGTTCTGAGAATAGGTCGGTTTACTCAGCAGCTAAAGTGTTGTAGCCGAGCTTCTTGAGACAGCGAATATGGTGCCGTGCGCGCTCCTCGTTCTGACTGCTTTCAGGTGCCAGAGTATCTTCCCGATACGGAAGTCTTGCGGACAAGACAGCGTGAACAATCTTCAGGAGCATATGTCCGAGTGCCACGATAGCTCGCTTGTTCCCACAGCGTGCTCGGAGCGCGTGGTAGCGAGACTGGAGCCGTGATCCTTTGCGGTTGGTGGCCGCCCATGCACTCTGAGTGAGCGTGGTCTTCAGCCAGACGTTTCCTCGGTTCGTGCGGACACTCTTCTTGATGCCGGCACTCTCGTGATTGGCCGGACACAGGCCTGCCCATGAGCTGAGTTGGGCGGCCGTAGGAAACTGCTGCATGTCGGCGCCTACTTCGGCAAGGATGCCGGCTGCGGACTCCTCCTTGGTCCCTGGAATGCTCTGGAGCAGAGCAAATGCCTCGTTCAGAGTTGGGTTCCATGCGCCTTCGGATCTCCCGGTTGAGCGCCTCGACCTCCTCCTCAAGAAACTCAAGATGCCGAAGCGCGTGACGGATAAGGAATCGCTGATGGTCACTCAATCGGTGGTCGGCCACGGAAGCGATAATCTGTGGAATCTTCTCGCGTGCTTTCTTCTTCGCAAGATCAGCGATCTGCTCCGCAGTCATGCGACCGTCGAGCAGCGCCGCAAGCATCAACCGGCTCGACACGCAGAAAACGTCCGACAGCACGTCGCCTAGCTTGATGTTCGCGTCTTCGAGCATCTTCTGCACCCGATTCCGCTCCCTTGAACTCTCCCCGATTAGCTGTCGTCTACGTCGCGTGAGATCTCTGAGTTCTCGGATTGCCAAGGGCGGAATAAAGCTGGGGCGGATCATCCCATGCCTGAGCAGATGGGCCAGCCATCGACTGTCGTTCGGATCGGTCTTGTGTCCACGCCTGTTCTGTACGTCTGCTGCGTTTGCGAGGATCACAAGGACATGCGCCTCAAGCAGGTTAAAGACCGGCTTCCAGTAGCTGCCGGTACTCTCCATGACTGCGTGAGTACATCCCTCGGCGACTAGCCATGAGGCGAGCCGCTGAAGCTCGCTCACGACCGTGCCGAACTTCTTGATCTGCGTATGGGGTTCGTCTTTGGCTCCGCCCGTCATGACGCAGACCACGACGAACTTCTTGCCGACATCGATGCCGGCACACCGCTCTAGAATCGCTTCGATCATCTGCTCCTCCAATGCGGACAAGCAGCCGGCGGGCGAGTTGGGCATATTGTTCTACGGGCTCAAAGGAGCACCAGTCAGGTGTACGTGAGCCGCCGGCGGGTCAGATTATCATTCGGGGTCAGACCACCAATAAGTCCGCGACCCTTTACCTGTTCGCACCCAAAGTCTCCACCGCCCTGAGGTTCCTGGTCAAGAACCACCTTCTCATCCTCAGGTGCGGCCGCTCCGCGGCCATCAGTGATTATCATGCGTGAAAAGAGCTCTTCTCCGAATGGTAGAGTTTTACTCCGCCCTTGACAGTTTTGAATGCTCTTCGCTTGTGAACTGGATGGGGCGGTTATGCGGTTCAGTTTCCAAGAAAATAGTCAGCGGGTGCACGCTTACGAAAGCTTGGCCCAAATTGCAGCTTCCTGCGTGTCCTAATGACGCGCTTTGGTGGCGGCTCCGAACCCGAGCAGCGAGGCAATGCCTTCGGTTTCGATCGTCTTTAGTGCTTCCGCAAGCGCAGCCTTATCGGTCGCAAAAGAATCGTCCCAAGTCGTTGAATTCCAGGATTGATCGACGATCTCAAGCAGCCATCCGCCTGCGTCGTCTTTGTATATCTGGATATCGACTTCTGTTCCGTCACGGACGATCCGCTGGCACAGGGGCGAGTAAACCGGAGATGCTTCCGTATCGACGGAATCGATTATTTTCATGGCGCTCTCCCCTCAGCAGAATGATACCGCAGGGCCGCCTTCCGAGGCGTCCAGATAACGTTCGTTGATGCCCTTAGACGCAGTCTGCTGAGAACACTGCAAGGGGGTAATTCAACACAAATCCTTACCGTGGGTCCAAATTGCCTGTCTTGTTACACGCCGCCCGGCGCATCGGCGATGCGAAGGTAGGCACACCCTTTCGGAAAGGCCGCCAATCCTACGTGGCGCGTCTCGTCCGGAACACCGAAGCTTTCGTGAGGTTGAGGGACAGGGTTGAATCTTCCAGCGCGCAGACGCTTCTCGCACGCAAACCATCGCCTCCCGCACCAGAGTTGATTCCTCACCCACTGAATTCGCTACGAGTGTCAATGTTCGGTTCACCCTGAGTGCCACTGACAGCGCAGCTACCCTGACCTGTCCTGCTCCTACCACCTCTGCAGGTGGTAGGAGACACCGAAGGCCAGCCGCAGGTCGTTCTGCGAGTTCGAGCCGTTGTTAGGCAGCGTGGTCCGCACATAGTCAAGCTCAAAAAGCCGCAGACCAAAGCCTCTGCTCAGTGCAACGTTCGCGCCGCCGCCTAGTTGCATTGCAAAGGCGCTGGCGCTCGTCGCAACACCGGAGTTCGTCGGGAAGACGCTGCCAAATCCGTGTACCACACCAAACAGCGACTCAGCAAAGAGGTAGGTGGCATGGTTCTTCGTCAGTCGGCCATCGGTAAAACGCGAGGTATCCAACGTATACCGCGGGCCGATGACGAACGTCGTCTGGCTGAGGTTGACGCCCGGCGTAATGTTCGAGGCATGGTTTACCGTCAGGTTCGCGGCGACGCCGAGGCCCTTGTAGAAGGTCGCAGCCGCATCGCCGCTTGCGCCGTTGAGCCAGAAGTAGCTGCCCGTGGAAGGTGCCAGCTTGGCCCGCTCCGCCGTGTAGGTCACCGCGAAGTCCGTGAACTCCGGCAGCGCCGAAGACTTCGAGGCCGCCGACTGCTTCTGCGTCGCGGTCGTCTGTTGAGCAGCGCCCATGCCGGTCGTAAACGTCAGCGCCCCGGCCAAGACTCCAGTCAGCGCCCCGACCCGGAGAACACGCTTGTTGAATCCTTGATGCATTGTTCGATCTCCTTTACTGGACGGTGAGGGTGAAGTTGGTCGAGTGGACGAGTGCGCCGGAGGTACCCGTTACTGTGACGGTGTAGGTCTGCTGTGGCTGGCCGAAGTAGCCCGTCGTGCTACCGCAGCCACTCAGACCGGCGACCGCCCCGGCACCCATTAGGAGCAGCAACAGCAGCGCCGTGGTGCGCGCCAGTCGGCTGGCCGACCGTCGCATCCGTCGCGAGAACGGCAGCAGCAGCAGTCCAAGCGCGATCGGCGCAAGCCTCCGCTCCAGACCCTTACCCGGATGTTCAGCTGGATAAATCTTCGCCGTTGTGTTCGGCACCTGCACCGCCAGCGTCACGCTGGTCGCCGATGCACCGCTGGCGATCGTCGCAGGCGTCAGCGTGTAGGTCGCTCCTGCGGGCAGCCCGCTCACACTCAGCGTTACCGCCGCCGGGAAAGTCGTCGATCCCGTCGGGCTGATCGTGAACAGGTACGTCGCCGTCGCACCCGGCAGCACCGACGCCGAGGTCGTGCTGCCAGCGCCGGTTGTGATGTTCAGGTTGAAGTCGTCCACCGCCTCCGGCAGCGCACTGCTGGTCACGCCAACGAAGTTCGCATCACCCGAGTAGACCGCCGTGATCGAGTGGCTCCCAACCGTCAGGGTCGACAGCGAGAGCATCGCCACCCCGTTCACCAGAGGGGCGCTGCCCAGCGGAGCCGTCGAAGCCGTATCGAGGAACGTCACCGAACCCGTCGGAGTGCTGACGGCCG
>JABBOG010000097.1 GCA_019351975.1 Acidobacteriota bacterium | reverse complement strand
GCTTTCGGTGAAGATCTGGGCGTAGTAGTTGGTGGTGGTGATGGCGTGGCGGAGGCGGAGGACGGGCTCGCGGCCGTCGGCGTGGGGGAGGGCGGGAAGCTCCATCATGCCGGGCATGAGGGAGGCGGTGGAGGGTCGGCGGTGGAGGAGGATTTCGGTGGCGACGGAGCGTTTGCGGGTGGCGAGGAGGTGGGCGATGTTCTGGCTGAGCATGGTGGCGCGGCGGGGGGTGAGGTGCTCGCCGCGGGTTTTGCAGCAATCGAAGACGGGGCAATCGGAGCAACGCGGGGAGCGGGGGAGGCAGATGGTGGCGCCGAGCTCCATCATGGCCTGGTTGTGGTCGCCGGCGGGGTTGGAGGAGCGATTGCGGGCGGCGGTGGAGGGTTTGGCGGAGGGCATGAGGAGCTGGGCGAGGTGGAGGAGGCGGCCGTGGAGATGGGGGGATTTGACTTCGGGTTCGCCGAGAAGGCGGAGGAGGACGCGCTCGACGTTGCCGTCGAGGACGGCGATGGGCTGGCCGAAGGCGATGCTGGCGATGGCGGCGGCGGTGTACTCGCCGACACCGGGGAGGGTGCGGAGCTCGATGGCGGTGCGGGGGAGGGTGCCGGAGAGTTCGCGCTCGACGAACTGGGCGCCGCGGTGGAGGAGGCGGGCGCGGCGGTAGTAGCCGAGGCCGCTCCAGAGGGCGAGGACGGCGGACTCGTCGGCGGCGGCGAGGTCGCGGATGGTGGGGAAGCGGTGGAGGAAGGCGGTGTAGCGGTCGAGGACGGTGGCGACGCGGGTCTGCTGGAGCATGATCTCGGAGAGCCAGGTGGCGTAGGGGTTGTGGACGCCCCGCCAGGGGAGGGTGCGGGCGTTGTCGCGATACCAGGCATGGAGACGGCGGCGGAAGGCGATGGCGGAGAAGCCAAGCTCGGCGTCGGGTGAGCGCGCCGGTGCGGTGGACACGGCAGCGTGCGCGGCGGGCACGGGTGAGGTCTTCGGGAGCTTGGCCATTTCTGCCAGTGTAGCTGGCGTGGGTGGATTTGCGGGTGCGATGTTGCGGGTCATTTTATACTTGGAGAGAGGATGAGGCGGCGCGGGCTGTGAGGGCGTCGGTTCCAAGGGGACTTATGGCGGCATTGGTTGAAGCGATTCATGTAAAGCGCAAGGATTTGTTTGAGCTGGAGAATGCACCGTATGTGTGTCTGGACTCGGACATCAGCACGCCGACGGCGCGGGGCGGGCAGACGCTGGTGCGGCTGAAGATGCGCAACCTGCTGACCAACGCGGTGTTCGAGAAGACGTTCAAGGCCAACGACAAGTTCAAGGAGCCGGACCTGGTGCTGGTTCCGGCGTCGTACCTGTATACGGACGGGGATGGGTCGCACTTTCTGGACCAGGAGAGCTTTGAGACGCTGACGCTGGGTGCGGACCGGATCGGCAATGCGCTGGATTATCTGCTGGAGGGTGCGCTGATCCAGGTGCATATGTACAACGGCAACCCGATTGGGGTGCAGTTGCCGATCTTTGTGGAGCTGGATGTGGCGTATACGGAGCCGGCGGTGCGGGGGGATTCGTCGAGCGGAAGCGTGACGAAGGCGGCGAAGCTGGAGACGGGCGTGGAGATCCGCGTGCCACTGTTCATCAAAGAGGGAGAAAAGGTGAAAGTGACGACGGAGACTGGGGAGTTCGCGGGGCGGGCGTAGGTGCTGTGGGTAAGGCTGCTCTGATGCTTTCAACATTCGTCCGTCGCTGAGCGACAAGCAGATTCCCTTGGGGAATGACAGAAAGAAAGGCAACAACTCGCGCCCCTTCTGGTCTCGGGCGGTCTTCTCTCATTGAGGCATCACGCTGCATACGGCGCGAGAGGTGCTTCATGCTGGTGTGGTGCGAGCCTGAAGGATATTTGCGAGGGCGGTGGGGGAGATGCGGGTGGTGCGGGCGGCGGTGGTGATGAGGGTAGGCCAGAGGGTGGCGGCGGCGGTGAAGAGGCTGCGGGTGGGCGTCCAGAGGAGGCCGCGGGAGAGGGTGGTGGCGAGGGCGACCTGGGTGGAGAGTTCGTCGTGGAGCTGGCGCTGGAAGGCGGCGGGGGTCTGGCCGCGGAGGAGCATGGCGGCGGCGAGTGAGCCGCTGTGCAGGGCGATGGACATGCCGTCGCCGGTGAAGGAGGGGATGACGGCGGCCTGATCGCCGAGGGACCAGAGGCCGTCGGTGGCGGTGGGGCGGACGTAGCCGTAGGGGATGGAGGCGATGGCGAGGGGCTTTTCGAGCAGGGGGGTGGCGTTGTGGAGGCGTTCGCGGAGGAGGGCGCAGTCCTGCTGCATGGTGCGGAGGAGATGGGGCCAGCGGCCGCCGATGCGCTGGAGGGCGGTGCGGTCGACGAGGCAGCAGAGGTTGGCGACGCCGTCTTCGACGGGCTGGAGACCGGCGTAGCCGCCACGGAAGAGGATGAGCTCGACGTGGGATTGGAGCGCGGCGGCCTGCTGTGGGGAGAGGCGGAAGTACATCTTGAAGGCGACGAGGTTGGGCTGTTTGCCCCTGGGGCGCGGACGCTTGCTGAGGTCGTGCTTGCCGGTGGCGAGCAGGGCGGTGGTGGCGGTGAGGGACTGGCCTGCGGCGCTTGCGCTGCTGGCTTCTTTGGATTCGAGGTGGATGGACCAGCCGGTGGAGGTGGGATCGAGGGAGAGCGCGCGGGTGCCGCGGAGGACGCGCGCGCCGGAGGCTTCGGCGAGCTGGAGGAGGTGGGCGTCGAGGGTGCGGCGGGTGAGGGACCGGGCGGCGAAGGGGAGTTGGGCGTGGCTGACGCTGGTGCCGTGGGCGAGGCGGACGGAGCGGATGGGGACGGCGCCGAGGGTGGTGAGGGCGGCGGCGTCGAGGCCGAGGAGGTTGAGGTAGGCGAGAGCTTCCTGGCTGAGGAACTCGCCGCAGACTTTGTGCTGGGGCTGAGTTTCGCGCTCGATGAGGAGGACGTCGCGACCGGCGCGGGCGAGGAGGATGGCGGCAGCGGAGCCGGCAAGACCGCCGCCGAGGATGGCGATGTCGGTGGTGCGGTCAAGAAGCAGGTCCTCCGCCTTCGGCGAAGGATGACAAGATTCTGGTGCAGGATGACAAGATTCTGGTGCAGGATGACAAGATTCTGGTGCAGGATGACAAGGTTTGGGTGCAGGGTTCATCGGGCGGGGTGCTCGGGGGTTTTGATGCGGCTGACGCAGAGGCGGCCGGGGGTCCAGCGGGTGAGGCTGACGGCGGAGAGAGGGATGCCGGCTGCGGTGAGGAGGTGTTGCCAGTCGGGTTCGCGGAAGGCGCGGCGGAAGGAGACGGGGCCGTCGTGCTGGACGAAGCGGTGCCAGCGGAGGAGTTTGGAGACGATGGCGAAGAGGTCGTGCGGGATGCGTTCGCGGACGAGGTCGTTGATGAACCAGCCGCAGGAGGCGACGGACTCGCTCCAGGCGAGGAAGCGGACGATCTCGGGGGCTTCGAGGTGGTGGGTGAAGAGGGAGCTGAGGACGATGTCGATGGGCTGGGTGGTGGCGAAGGCGTTGCCGGTGATCCAGGAGATCTCGTTGTGATGCGATGTGAATTCGCGGGCGGCGCGGGCGGCGAATGGGTTGAGGTCGATGCCGGTGAGGTAGACGGCGACGCCGCGGTGGTCGGCCCAGCGCTCGATGCGGCGGAGCATATCGCCGCCGCCGGAGCCGACGTCGACGATGCGGAGGGGATGGGTGGGGCGGGTTGCGTCGAGGATGCGGTCGAGGAAGTCGAGAGTGGGGCGGTAGGAGAGGGTGAGGCGGTTGACCTGGCGGAGGTCGAGGAGGCACTGGCGGAAGTCGTCGTAGGTGCAGGGCTCGTCCATCCACTCGGGCAGCTCGGAGGGAGGGGCGCGGCGGGAGAGGTCGATGGGTGGTTGCGGCGGCATGGGCGCGGGCTCCGGGATAGCTCTGGGATAGCTCTGGGATAGCTCTGGGATAGCTCAGACCGCGTGGAAGAGCATGGTCTCGGCGGTGAGGCCGGGGCCGAAGGACATGGCGCATCCTTTTTCGCCGGGGGTGGCGTGCTTCATGAGCTTTTCGAGGACGAACATGACGGTGGCGGAGCTCATGTTGCCGAAGCATTCGAGGACCTGGCGGGAGGCTGCGAGGGCGTCGGCGGGAAGGTCGAGGCCGCGCTGGACGGCGTCGAGGACGGACTTGCCGCCGGGATGGACGCCCCAGAGGGTGATGTCGTCTTTGTGGTGGTGGGAGAGGACTTCGGTGCTGGAGGCGGCGAGGGCTTTGGCGATTTCGCCGGGGACTTTGCCGGAGAGGAGCATGTCGAAGCCGACGCCGCGGATGCGCCAGGTGATGAGGTCGCGGGTGTCGGGGATGAGGACGGAGCGGAAGCTGTCCATGGCGAAGCCGGTGGGCTCGGCGCTGATGAGGCTGGCGGCGCAGCCATCGCCGAAGACGAGGAAGGAGAGGACCTGTTCGAGGTCCTGAGTCTCCTGAAGGTGGAGGGTGCAGAGTTCGAGGTTGAGGAGGAGGACTTTGGCGTGGGGTTCGGAGCGGACGATGTGGCGGGCCTGCTTGAGGCCGTTGATGGCGGCGTAGCAGCCCATGAAGCCGATCATGGTGCGCTCGACGGAGGTGTCGAGGTGGAGGTGGTCCATGATGTCGAAGTCGAGGCCGGGGGCGTAGAGGCCGGTGCAGGTGGTGACGAGGATGTGGGTGATGCCGGAGCGTTCGGCGTCGGTGAGGTGGAGCTTGTCGAGGGTGCGCTGGGCGAGGATGGGGGCGAAGCGCTCGTACATTTTCATGCGGGAGGCGGTGTCGGGGAAGCGGCCGCGGGTGTAGAACTCGTGGGCGTTGACGCTGAATTCGAGGGTTTTGTTGTTGGGGGTGAGGACGGAGAAGCGGCGGCGGATGCCGGAGCGTGCGGCCATGCGGCGGAAGATGGGCTGGGTCTGGGGGTCGTCGAGCATCTGGTCCGCGTAGGCGACGAAGGCGTTGTGGACGTCACCGTCGGGAACAGCGGTTGCGATGCGATTGATGTAAGCCTGCGTCACTCAGTTTCCTCCGAATGGGTACTAGGATGCATTGTGCATGGGAAGACGACGCACGAGCGGGGGTGGTAAGGCCGATGGAGCGATGAGATTGAGGGTACAGGAACATTGTTTTGACGGGGCGAAAGTGGGTTGGGCGGGGTGTGGGCGCGCCTGTAAGCCCAAGGCGGGATTTCCTCCGTGGCTAAAGCCACTTGCGTTGGCGGATGGTATGGCGGGGCTGAAGCCCCGCCCCTTCAACAGAAGCACCGGGCCTTCGGCTGAAGCACCGCGCCTTCAAGGGACGAGGTTTGAGGCATATTTGGCGGGTGATTGGGTGCTGGATAGGTGGATTCTGGTTTGGGTGCACGAAAGTGCTGCAGGTCTCTCCACTGCGCCAAACGATGATGCCGTTTGGCTTCGGTCGAGATGACATTCTTTCGTTCTATGCAATCGGCTATTCGTTCTATGCAATCGGCTATTTGCTATCAGGAGCGGAGGGCGAGGGCGATGCGGGGGATGGAGGCGTAGTCGTCGAGGAAGGTGAGGCTGTGCCAGTGGGCTCGAAACAGGCATCTGTCAGTAAACAAGGACATGGCGACGCCCACGAACATCAAGGTAGCCACGGGCATTGAGGGAGCTTTTGATTATTTGGTGTCTTGTATGGTGTTGGGACGGTGGCTTGAATGGCTGTTTTAGGAATGACTTTTCAGCATTTTGTTACATTTCGGCCCTGTTTGGTTGCGGCCAAACCTTCAGATATTCTATGTGCCGGAATTGGTTCTCGAACAAGTAGTATTGGTAAAAACCTTTCACTTGTGTTGACACTTGAAAATTTAGCTATGGTGCATTTTATCAAGCACTACCATCATGTGTTGGATTGAGCGCATTGAACTACGCTGTAGCAACCTGTGTATCGTAGGCTTCCTTTATGTAGTGTGGCTGATAGTAATACTCGACAACTCTAATAATTACTACTGCTATTAGGAAAATACAAACCTCAAGGACCTCGTAATCTGCCCAAAGGTCCATACTACTACTTGGAATATTGAGGTATGTACTAGTACTACGTAGGTAGTACCTAGGTAGCTAGTACATAGGTACATGTATTCAGCGTGGCGCTATTTTGTACTAACTTGAAGTGGCTAGGAAAAAGTGGTTTCCTTTTCGCCAAGACCCAAATTTGTACTCTGTACCCCGGAAACAAACACTCCGACGCGAAAAACTAGGTACCGGTACATCATATTTCGCAACAAAGCGGCAACCAAACAGGGCCTTAGTCCTCCATATGATCTACTGGTCGGTTGAGTGTGGGTTCTCAGACTAATATTACCTCTTTTGGGAATGTAGATACAGTAAACCCTGTCTATAACGAACCTGGCGATAACGAAACCCTGTCCATAAC
>JABBOG010000045.1 GCA_019351975.1 Acidobacteriota bacterium | reverse complement strand
ACACCACCGAGATGATGGTCATCAGCCAGTTCGGCAAGATCATCCGCATCGACACCAAATCCGTCCGCGCCGCCGGCCGCGCCACCATGGGCGTCAAGCTCCTCGACCTCGACACCGACGACAAAGTCGCCGCCGCCATGGTCATCCCCCCCGAAGACCCCAAAAACCCCACCGACCCCGGCACGCTGTTGCAATAGCCGCGTCGCCCAGAGTTTGTCTCATTCAGCCGCGTCACCCAGCGCTTGTCATCCTTCGCCGCAGGCGGAGGATCTGCTTCATCCGCACCACCACGCTTCAGCCAAGCCACACAACGCCATTAAACAAAGCCAAAAGCCGCGAGCATCAGCTCGCGTCTTTTGGCTTTACTACTAGTTCCTTGCAGCTCCTAGGATTGCAGTACGAATATGCTTCCCATCTAAACCATTCAACGACTACAGAAAGCAGTCTTTGAATGGCTGCTAAAGTGATAGGAAACCATGCCGAACTCGGAGGCAAATAATACGTGCGCATTTCAGAAGTTCGTATTCAGAATTACAGGACAATAACCAATCTTTCGATTAAGTTTCCGAAGTACGATACGGCCATATGCGGTAAAAACGACGCAGGCAAGAGCAACATCATTCGCGTTCTGAGGAGCGCCTTTCAAAAGCCGGATCGGATGTTCTTTATGCCGGATCCAGATATATCAGTGAAAGACGACTTTACTAAGTGGCGGCAGAAGGACGTACCCGCGTCAGAACGATTCATCCAAGTTGATTTTGTGCTCCAAATCAGTCAGGCAGACGATGAGGGCTTACACTTATTCCTCGTCACCTATCTATCACTTCCAGACGAGTTGAAAGCGGCACCCATCCTTGCGATTACCCTTTCAATCAAAAGAATAGCTGATGAAAAAGCAGAACAGGTGGGTCTATCAATTGACGGGAAACCATACGAAGTTTTAAAAGCCCAAGAAGTCTACAAGCGGCTGCAATCAACAAGCGCAATCCTTTTTCATGATTCGACGGAGTTCTTCCATCCTTACCGTTTTAGACAATCGGCAGATGTATTTCGGGAAATGTCCCCAAGCGATGAGAGGCGACTTAAGGATGCACAAGAGAACGTGGGCAAGGTACTCACGAAGGTAGCAAAAAGAAATCAGGAGGATCTTACCGAGATGCTTGGTCGCCTAAAAGATAAGTACAAGATAGGCTTCAGCATCATCAATACGGCCGAAACTAATGTGCCATATACGATCACTCTCGGAACTGATGACGGCGATGTGGAGCTTGAAAATTGGGGTAGTGGCACGCAAAATCGCACGCGGATTTTGATGACTCTTTTCAAAGCGAGTAAGATTCGCGAGACCTCCACCTCTTCCGAAAAGGTCGTCCCCGTTATAGTCATAGAGGAACCGGAAAGCTACCTTCACCCATCGGCTCAAGCGGAGTTCGGAAGAACCCTTCGCGACCTAGCTGAGGAGTTCAAGATACAAGTCGTCGTGACTACCCACAGCCCTTATCTGCTGAGCTTAGACGAACCAGAAGCTAACATTCTATTAAAAAGAACGACAGTGAAAAAGGGAGTTAGGGAGACGGGTCTAATCGATACTTCGGGAGACAAATGGGTCGAGCCCTTCAGTTTGGCCTTAGGGCTGTCAGAAGCAGAACTTGGCCCCTGGAAAGATGCTCTATTTTCTGGTAGGGATTCCGTTCTTCTCGTGGAAGGTGAGATCGACAAATCGTATCTCGAACTGCTGCGTAGTGAAGTGCATGGTACTTCCAGATTTGTCTTTGACGGAATCATTTTTCCGTACGGAGGGAAGGACACGCTCAGGCATAAAGATTTGCTCCGCTTCATAATGTCGAGATTCAAGCACTTCATCGTCACTTATGACCTAGATGTGGAAGCCGAAGTAGAGGTCCACTTGAAGGAACTTGGACTCGCGAAAGGGTCTGGTTACATAGCGGTGGGCAAGAATGCCCCGACCAAGAAGTGCATCGAAGGACTCTTGCCGGAGCAAACTTTCCAGTCTGTTTTCTCAAAGAACGTACAACTTGTACAAAAGGCCACAGGAGCAGTAACTGCGGACGCAAGAAGTGCGAAGTCTTCGTTGAAGAAACTGTACTTTAGAGAATTCGAGACAACAGCGAAGCCTCTGACTGACGATTACAAAGACTTCTACACCCTTGCAAAGCAGTTGAATAAGATGGTGGAGAAGAAACAGGTAAAAGTCACATCTCCATAAGAGCTAGAGGCATTCCACTCATGACGCGCTGCTTGCGGCATGGGTGGGATACCACTCTGCCGAAGGCCGGAGTGCAGACGTAAGGCGCAACGACCAGCCTCGCCTTCCTTTCCCGCCGTACGAATCTCAATCACGCCGCGTAAGCGGCAGCACCCGCAACCGCGTCTTCTTCAAATCGACAGTGACCAGCGCACCTGCATCCAACTCCGCTTCCATCTGCCGCAGCGCGTCCACAACGCGGCCACCAATCGACTTTGGCAATACATCCTGTGCGCGTAGCTGCACAACACTCGGCTTCGGGCTATCTGTAGCCATCAGCATTAAGCCAAAATCCAGATCCTGCGTGCATACAACATACCCACCTTCTCTGGCAAATCGCATGATCTCCACGTCGGCAGCACCCGCTTCGCCTACAGCAGACCAGTGAACCGCCTCAAATCCAGCAGCACGCAACGTTTCCACCCATAGCGGCGACAGGTTCATGTCCAGCAGCAGCTTCATGCCGACGCCAGCTCAACCTCATGCGCACTGGACAGCCACGCCGCATACCGCAGCGCCTGCAGCACATCCTCGCGCTCAAGGTACGGATAGGCACTCAGAAGCTCATCCACACTGGTCCCGGAGCCAATCTGCCCCACGACCATCCCCACCGTCACCCGCATCCCGCGCACGCAGGCTTTGCCCCCCATCACAGCAGGGTTCTGCGTAATCCGATCGAAATCCGCCATACCAGTCCTCCGATGCTACCTCTAGCCTACAACCTCACTAGGCCGCCCTGCCGGGTACCCCTCCATACCGCCCTCTTTGCGGCATGAGTGGGATACCACGCTGCCGCAGACCGGAGTGCAGCCCGCAAGGCGCAACGACTGACCTGCCTTCCTCCGCCGCTCCAAAGCCCTACAGTTCACAATCCTTCAGCATCCGCTCCCGCAGCATCTGGTTTGCGCGCGTCTGGTAGCCCTCGCCGTCCTTCTTCAGCCACGCAAGCACATCCGCATCCAGCCGCAGGCTCACCGCCTGCTTCACTGGCCGATAGAACCGCCCCCGCATCGCATCCTTCCACGTCTCCGCAGGCAGCTCCGGCGCGTCGGACGTGTCGATCCTGCTCTCCGGCATCTTCGCCGCCGCCGCCAACTGCCGCCGCTGCTCTGCCGTTGTCGGCGTCCCCGCTTTCCGCTTACTAATCGTCTTCATACCGACTCCTCTCCTGCGCAGTCGCCCTGCGCGCCGAGAGGATGCGGACTACCTCTTCGTCGTCCTCATCCTCAACCGTGTGTGCCACCAGCAGCAGCAACACACCCTCTGCCATCCCAATCGTCTGCCAGCGCTGCTCGCCATCGACCTCGCGGTCCTGTACCGACAAGTGCATCGGATCATCAAAGACCAGCGACGCCGCTTCAAACCCAATGCCATGCTTCCGCAGGTTGATCGCGTCCTTTGTCTCATCCCAATCAAATCTCAACGCGATCCTCTACAAAAGGTATTGTATATACACATATGCGTATACGCCAACGAACTCGAACTCTAATGCATCACGCGCTGTTGAAGTGCAGCGCAACAAGGCCCTGAGCCCTTTGCATCGAATCCCCCTTTGCATCTAATTCCTCAGAGCGCCCACACCATGACCCCACGCACGTCTCGTCTCGTCACCCTTGCCACAGCAGCCATCGTCTTCACCGCCATCGCCGCCGTCCGCCCGCTGCACGCCGAGCCTCCCACATCCCCGTGCACTCTGCTCACTCCCCAGCAGATCAAGACAGCCCTCAGCGCCAGCCCGAATACCCCCGCACTCATCGGCAAGCCCGGCACCCCCTCCGATGGCACCGTCGACTGCACCTGGCCCGACGCAAAGGGTGAGACCCGCATCTATCTCTCGCTCAAAGAGCCCGGCATCACGTACAACTCCTTCCGCAACTCCATGCAGGCCACCGGTCGCCTCGTCCCCGTCTCAGGCCTCGCAGCGGACGCCTTCTACATCTCCAGCTCCGGCAACAGCGCCGCCCTTTACGTGCTCAAGGGCAAACATCTCCTGCTCGTTACGGTGGACGGTGTGGGCTTCACCAAGGCACAGAATGAAGCCGCCGAGCGAACGCTGGCGACAGATGCCCTTCCGAAGCTATGAGGTGCGCACAGCCCTCCACGCGCACTATGCCTAGGCCACAATAGAATGGCCCACGGGCCGCAGATCGCATCGGCGATAAGCAAGCGTCATGTGCACTAAACCCGTCCGTACATCCTCTAATACCGTCCGCACATCCACCTACTAGCACCGAAATGAGGAAAACAAGCATGTCCGAGCACCACGACGCACCCAAAGCCCACGAACCCCACGCCATCCACGAAGAGCACACCACCGGCCCCCACGACCCCAAAGAGATCAACCCCAAGATAGCCTCCGATATCGCCTACTGGGCCAGAGAGTTTAACGTCACCGGCGACCAGCTCCACGAAGCCATCCGCTCCCACGGCACGCACGTCGACAAGGTCCGCGCCGCACTCCACACCCACTAGCGAACAGCGCAGGCCCCAGCCGCGGATTCACGCAGCGCGGCATGTTGTTGAGCACGCAGCAAAATGCACGCGCCCTTTGCAGGCAAGCTCAGTGCCGCCGCAACGTTTGGAATTCTGAGCCCGTCTAATGGGGTAGAGGACTTGAAAATGTTTCGGCAATTCGCCTTATTTTTCGCCATATCCACTCTCAGCGTGACGCCCTGCGCATCGCTCGCCCAGGATGCGAATCCCGGCGGTCCCGCTAACGCACCTACCAGCACCACGCAATCCCAAGCAGCCCCCATTGAGCGCATGCCAGCAACCGGTCAGCCGGACGAAGCGAATAGTCCAGCAGCGAATCATCCAGCGGACGACACGGCGCAGCCCGACTACACGTACAACACCTTCATTCCAAAGGTGAAGGTAGGCCAACTGATCGCACCCACCCACGGGACGGCCAGTGCCGAACCAGGAACGGGTGTGTACCTAAGAGTAGGTGATCATAGTTCCGTTCGCGCGGTCGCCATCAGTGAAGACAAAACGCAGCTAAAGCTGGAACAAGGCATCGCCAATGTGAGCGTCCATAACTCCGTGGATCACGCCCAGATTATGATCGATTTGCCGCGCGGCGAAGTCACATTGGTGAAAGACGGTTTCTACACGTTCAACGCAGATAGCAATACCATTCGGGTTATTAAGGGCGAGGCGTACGCCTACCCGTCGAATGCCCCGAATGCAAAACCAATCAAGGTGAAGGAAGATCATGCGGTCACATTCGGCGGCGCGAATACCAAACCTTTCGAGTTTCATCCTTATGAGGCGCGCGCGGACGTGATACCGTACTCCCCGGGGACAGGTGGCTCTGGAACGACTGGTTACCAGCCTGGACCTTATAGTGACGGTTACGCAGGACCATACGCGTATGGTTACCCTTACGCCTATGGTGATCCCTTCCTCTATGGTTACCCCTTTGGCTGGGGCTTGGGTTTGGGCTTCTATGGCGGCTGGGGCTGGGGAGGCTATGGCGGTTGGGGTCGCGGCTACGGCGGATGGGATCGCGATGACTGGGGCCGCGGTGGCCGATGGGATGGCCGCGGTGGTGGATGGGGTGGGCGCGGCGGCGGATGGGGTGGACGCGGTGGTGGTGGTTTTGCCGGAGGTCGAGGAGGGGGCTTCGGTGGAGGCCACGGAGGTGGAGGTGGAGGCCACGGAGGTGGAGGTGGAGGCCATCGGTAGACCGCCAAGGGGATCACACATCGGTGTGATCCCTTTTGACTAGTTTATGGTTATAGGTGAGGGCTACCCAGATCCTCGGCTAGGGATCGTTGCATGCGAATTGGGTTTTTCGGCGGGAGTTTTGATCCTCCACACATAGGGCATCTAGCGGTCGCTCGAGCAGCAGCATTCGCCTTCTCGTTAGATAAAGTAATGTTTGTTCCGACGGCGCTGCAACCGCTGAAGCCTCAAGGTGCTGTCGCATCGTTCACCGATCGGCTACAGATGGTTTGCCTCTTATGCGCAGATCAGCATGAGGGTTCGGTGTTCGTCGCGTCGGATCTCGATGCGCCAATCTCGGACGGCACACCCAATTACGCCGTTGATACGTTATCGCGGACGAAGAAGACTTTGAGTGCTGACGATAGCCTCTTCGTCATTCTCGGAGCAGACGCTTTCGTCGGCTTACGTCATTGGCGTGCATCGCCCGCCGTCTTGGAGATGGCCGATTGGATTGTGGTAAGCCGCCCAGGATTTAGTGTGCATTCATTAGAGATTCCGTCCGCGCGTCTTGATCATGTGCATCTGCTCGATGGCGTGTCCGAACCAGCGAGCGCAACACAGATCAGAGAACTCCTTCTGCGCGGGGAGGATTGCGCAAAGATACTCACGTCGAGTGTCTATCAGTACATTCACGAACACCACTTGTATGAGGCTCCCCATGAAGGCCACCCGAAGGTCAATGCGCTGCGCTACCATGAGAAGGACTTGAACAAGGAGATTTAATGGCGAGCACTAAGAAGCAACATGTGCAGCAGTTACTTGCAATGGCGGTAGCGGCTTGCGAAGACAAGAAGGCCGAAGATATTCGCGTTTTCGCCCTCGACCCAGCAGAGAGCGGCCTTACAGATTATTTTTTGATTTGTAACGGGAACAATGATCGTCAAAATGTTGCAATTACGGATGAAATTGAGATCAGACTTAAGCGGGACTTCGGCACCTACCCGACATCGGTGGAAGGTCGAAGGCAAGGTGATTGGATACTCATGGACTATGTAGATTTCATCGTCCATGTATTTTCTCCCGAAAAGAGAGCTTTCTATAATTTGGAGCGCCTGCGTAAAACCGCAACCGTCTTATCCATCGCTGATCTCAATGCTGCAATCAAAGAGTCTATCGCGTCGACCCGAGCGAAGGCTTCCACCTCTGTCGCAAAGAAGACAGCTGTCGCCAAGAAGACCACTGTCACAAAAAAGGCCACTGTCGCCAAAAAGAGTACTAGCTCTAAAAGTTCTAGAGCACAAAGTGACGGCTTAAAGAAAGCCGCGTCTAAGAAGACCGCCTCAAAAAAAGTGACTACCAAGAGGGCTACGGTAAAGAAAGCTAAGCCTGGCCGCCCGAAGTCCTCGGTGCCCCGCGAATCTTAATTGTCGAGCATTTTTTTGCTCGTAGGCTTATGCGAGGTTCCACCTCGTAAATCAAGCTTGCGTAGAAAGAATGGTTGCGCGCGAGCGCAGATGCATCCAGTCCGCATTGGCTCTTCCGTAGCCACCGCAGGGTATGCAAAAGGGTTAGAGGTTCAGTTTCGGTAGCATGCGCAGTGGCGGCTTTCCCAAGAAACCCGCCACTGCACAAACATAGCTCTCACCATCAAAAGATGGTGTGCGCTAGAAACTAATGTTGGCCTTCAACTGGATGAGCCTCGGCGATGCATCGCCGCCAAGGAACGATCCAAGGATGGAGGTTGGGGGATTGACCGTGGCGCTGATCAATCCATTGACTGCGCCATCACCTAGCTCGTGAGCAGGCTGTGCAAAGTTGGGGTGATTGAGCAGGTTAAAGAATTGGACGCCGAGCTTCAGGTGGGCCGTTTCATACCTTGGGATATCAAAGATCTTGTACACGGACATGTCGGTATCCGTATAGCTCGGGCCAAAGACCTGATTTCGCTCCTGCTGACCGAAGTCCGTTGCGGTCGTTACATCCAAAGCGGCTGAGCACTGATGACCCGTTCCGGTCGCAAGATTTTCGATATTGGAGCCTGAGCACTTGCCTGGAAGATGCGGCACCGTCTGCTGGGCGAAGAGTTCAGGTTGTGGAGTGCTACCGTAGTTAGCGAACAAAGCCGCTGTTGGAGAGTCGGTAAACGTGAAGGGCAGACCTGTGCTATGAAACACAGTGCCGGCTATCTGCCAACCCTTCGTGAGAATCTTGGGCCCGCCGTAGTACGGCAGATTGAAGACATAGCTGCTGCTGATGTAGTTGCGAGTATCGTAGTCTGAGTTCCCGTAGTTCTGGCGCAACAACGCGGGGTTTGGATTGGTCGGATTGACCGAGTTGTTACTAAAACCATCGAACCCTCCGTTGGAGATTTCGTCCAGGGCATGGCTGTACGTGTAGTTGAATTGAAGCGTAAGAAGAGTTGAACGTCTAGTGGCCGTCAAGACCACGCCATTGTAGTTAGATGTTGCACCAGTGTAGATCTGCGTTACCTGAGCGAAGTTGGGGTTGGGCGCCGTCGTACCGAGGGTCGGGAAGCCGGGTGCACCATTTGCGTTGTAGGCATTGACGCTGTTGTTGTTCACCGGTTGGTGATACGTGTGGTTTCCGACGTAGTCAATTCCTATCGTGGTCGTGCGGCCAACCTGCTGTTCAACCATCAGATTCCACTCCTCATACGTAGGATAGGAGATTTTGGTGATAGGCTCGCGAGGTTTGGTGCGGAAAAGGCCGGAACGGCTGCACTGATTGAAGTTAGACTTCCGCCAGTGTTGTATGCGGATTGAAATCCTGCGCTGGACTGAGAGGCGATGCTGTAGAAGCTATTCGCAGCCCCAGCGAATAAGGGACTTGCCGGGCCACCACCATGTGGTCCGTTGAGTGTGAAGCCCACGTTCGTTGGAGCATTGTTGAGGAGTAGATCAGCTACCTGCGCGGGAAAAGCATCGGCGAACATTCCGAAACCACCGCGGAGAACTGTCTTCGACCCAAGCGCTGTCGGTGTCCACGCAAAGTCTATGCGGGGCTCGTAGCCCACCTTCTGAAAATCGCGAAAAGCCTCATGCTCACCACTGTTGATCAGGCCCGCCCCTGTTGAATTGCTGTAAGGAGTGGTGGTCGAGGTTGGTTCAGCGGAGAAGTTCACAGGGAAGGAATCAAAGCAACCTGTATGGCAAACGGGATCTGCATTGTGCTCGAAACGCATTCCTGCCGTGAGTACAAGGTTTGGAGTAACCTTCCATTGATCCTGGACATAAATCCCGAGGTTATAGACAGAGATCGGTTGCTCGAGGCGAGTTGGAAATTGTTGAGTGTAGACACTGGCGCTCCCAGCCTCAAAATCTGCTTCATCGCTTTGAACAAGGGGTGTCACGTATTGCTGCGGACTCAGATCGGTAACATCATCGCGTCGGAAGTAAACACCAGTTTTCAAGGTGTGATTGCCGTGGTTGACACTAAAGTCATCCGAAAACTGATATCCATTGACCTTACGACCCTGAGGAAAGGCATAGTCCTCTCCGCCCGGAGTCTCCGCTAACCCGTTGTTTGCCATATCACTGGGCGCATTCTTCTGGCCTATGAAAATAATGGAGGCCGGGAAGATAGCATCAGCGGCGGCGGCGTTCGTATTTTGAAAGACAGCCTTGTAGTAGATTTCCGCAGCGATGAACTGGTTGGTGACATTTGAGTTGAAGACGTGTGTTTCGTTGAACTGGCCCTCATATTGGGGTTGAGGGCTGTTCGTATCGAAGATCGGGTTGAGAAGACTCGTGAAAGTAGGTTGGACGCCGTTATCGTAGGTGAAATGAACAAAAGCGTTGTCCTTCTGGCTGAACACCTGGTCAATACGGCCTGTGTACTGCGCCTCATGCGCGAAGTTAGCAGCGTTGGCACCGAATATAACAACATTGGGGTCGTTTGCGTCAGGCGTAGCCGTCGCATACCCTGCGGCGCCGGTGTACGCCCCAAAATACGACTGGTAGAACGCTAAAGCGGCGGTTCCTTGGGTTGCAGCGCTCTTCTCAGTTGCAGCAATGAAACTGGCATTCGGCGCATAGACGGTACCGCGGACGGGAATGATGACCCGGAGCCCTTCAGTGTTGAAGAAGAAAAACGTCTTGTCCTTAACAATCGGACCGCCGATGGCCCCAGACCACTGATTGGCGTTGCTGCGCGGCCGCTTGATTCCTTGCTGATTATTGAAGTAGTCGTTTCCGTTCATGGCACTTCCGTTCCACTGGTAGGTGGCATCGCCATGGAATTTGTTTCCTCCGCTGCGCGTGATCTCGTTCACCTGAGTTCCACCCAGCCCGCCATATTGGGCACCGTAGGCGTTGCTGAGAACTGTGACTGTCGCGATGTCGTTGTTGCCAAGAAGGAGGTTTGACGCGCCCGAGTTGCTGATATTCAGAAAAGGGTCATTTTCGTAACCACCATTGACGGTGAATGTGTTCGATGTCCCCGGAAGGCCAAATGAAGCAAAGTTGCCATACCCGGATTGCGTATTCATCACGGCACCCGGTGATGTTTGCGCGATGAAGGTAAGGTCGTTACCGGGATTGGGCAGGCTAGAGATCTGTTCTTGGTTGAATTCTGTTGTAATCTCGGCATTTTGAGTTTGAAGTAAGGGCGATGCCTCGGTCACTTCAACCGTCTCACTTCCACTTCCGAGTTGTAATTTTGCGCTACCTTCCGCGACACCTCCGGCGTGAACGGTCACTTCGGTGGCAGCCATACTAAAACCGTTCGCCTTGAATGCAAGGTGATAATTACCTGGCGTAAGGAAAGAGATTCGAAACGTGCCGGTCGGGCCGGTCGTAGCCGCCTTCACAGCGCCGGTAGCTTCGTACGTTGCGGTCACTGATGCTCCCGGGACTGCAGCTCCCGTAGGGTCGCTTACTGTGCCTGCGATATCCCCCGAGACGTTATTTTGAGCAGAGCTACTCAACCCTAGACCGAGGAACGTGAAAAACAGGGCGATGTAGAGCGCGAGGCCGAATTGCTTCAAATTCGAATGGTTCTCCTGAGGTAGCGCGAAAAATTCGCCTGACGCGTAAGCTTGCGGCACGTTGTAGGCCAAACTTAAATTGGCTCATGTTGTAGCTTTAGAGCCTAACTTGACTCATGCAGGGCTTCGGCAAACGGATCGCTATACGATCATGTAATGCAGGAGTAAATATATGAATTTATGTTTATCTAACATAGCGGGAAGTAAGAAGGGCGGGGAGTTAGAGCCGTTCGTGCAGAGTTACGTGAGGCGGGGGGGGAGGTATGTAGGATTTGAGCGGAGGATTTTTGGGAGCGAGCGGCAGGTTTTGGAGTTCGTAGAAGGCGTCGGGGGGCGGACGCGAGCGATATTCGTGCTTCTAGATGTTGCAGGGAAAGCAGTTAGCTCTGAGGATCTGGCGCGGTTCGTGGGTGAGTGCAGGGACGGAGGCACGCAACACCTCATTTTTGCGGTGGGAGCGGCGGACGGGTGGACGGCGGACGCACGAGCGCGGGCGGATCACGCTATCTCGTTTGGAAAGATAACTTTGCCGCATGAATTGGCTACGCTGGTGGCGGCGGAGCAGTTGTATCGTGCACTGACGATCCTGGCTGGCCACCCATACCACGGTGGACATTGAGGGATTTGCCGCCGGTGTTCGTGCGCACTATGCAGCGACTGGTGCGCAGTCGACGAGAGAGTGTGTTCCAGTGCAAAACGTGACGAGGCACCCCAAGAGTCGGGGTGCCTCGTTACTCGCGCTGATCGTGTCGCTGACTAGAAGTAGAACTTTGCGGCGAGTTGCGTTTGACGTGCGGGGCCGGCAGTAGAGATATCTCCCGCGCTGCCGAAGGAGAGAGTTCCCGGGCTGGCCAGGGTCTCTCCGTTCGTCGTGCTGGACACTCCGCTGCTGGGGTTGAGGAAGTTCGTGTGATTGAAGACGTTGTCGCTTTCCATACGAATCTGGAGGCGCATGGATCCGTCTGCACGGATATTGAAGTTCTTGGCGAGGATCAGGTTGGTGTTCACGCTGCCCGGTCCGTGATACTTGTTGCGGGAGAGTGTACCGAACTGACCGAGGGGAGCCTGCGACAAGCCGGAGCTCTTCGCAACAAACCACTGGGTGCGGTTGGTACCGGCGAGGAAGGTACGCGGGTTGGCGCGAACGAGCGGACCGGTTTGGTTCGGCTCATCCGGGCAGGCATAGAAGTAGTAGGAGGGGGAGCACCATAGGGAGTTCGAGGAGCCGCCGCCATAGGAGATGTCGAATGGGAAGCCCGTCGCAGCTGAAGAGATGCCACTCACTTGCCATCCGGACAGAGCAAGATTGATCGGCGAGAGAGCGCTGTGACCGGAGAGAGATGGAACCGTATAGATTGGAGCGAATACGATGCGCTGACGTGCATCGAAGGAGGAGTTACCGTAATTGAGCGCCTTGTCGAACTGGTTATAGCCGCGGCCGTTGCTGCCGCCGTAACCGACGCCTTCGTAGCTGGAGCCGTCGTCCAGCGAGTGCGCCAGCGTGTAGCTGAGCTGGAAGGCGAGACCATGGGAAGCGCCTTTCTCGACGCTGGCCTGGAGAGAGTTGTAGTTTGACGAACCTTCCGAGCTAACTACGCCAATTGATGCGAAGGCGCTTCTTTGCGTATTGGGATCAACGAACCCGTACGCCGTGTGGTCAGGAAAGCGGACGCTTTGCTGGTTGCGATAGCCGGATGTGGTTGGGCTGCCGCATTGTGCTGTGTCCGCGAGGCAGGCATCATGACCCGCCTGAGTGATGGGGTTACCCTCGTAGACGATCTGGTTGTGACGACCCAAAGCACCGACGTAGCTAACGCGAGCGATGACATTCGACGGGAATTCTCGCTCCACTGAGATCTGGAAGTTATCCGACGAAGGAGAGCGGAATCCCTTGGCGTATGTGTTCAGCTCCAACGGCTCAAAGACGCCATAGTTGATCGTCTGACCCTTCGTTGGAAAAGTGTAGGGGAATTTGTTGTTGTAAACCATTCCCGAATCGATGTCTTGATAAGGATTCGCGAAGGCAGTAGCTTGAGCAACACCATAGTCGACTGCACCCTGAGAGGCTAGACCGAAGGGTGGAGTGTTCAAGTTGTTGAGCGAGCTCTCTTCCTCTGTGCGGTCGTAGTAGATACCAAAGCCGCCGCGGATGGAGAACTTGCCGCTGTTGCCAGCCGAGAGCCTGCCGAGATCTGGAGCCCATGCGAAGCCGAGTCGCGGGCCGAGGTCGGTGTAGCGGGTGTACGCCTGGGCGCTATTGGTACAGCCTGGATCACCAGGATAGTTGACTCCTACAGGCGCGTTGGGGAAGACGGTGGACTGCTGACCCGGGATGAAACAAGTGATAGCCTCCCCGCCGTATTGCTGATTATGGAGCGGCGTATCGATCTGGTAACCAAGACCGTAGTTGACCGTAAGGCTGTTCGTAACCTTCCATGCATCCTGAGCATAGAAATAATTCAGGAAGGCGTAGGCCTGAATCGTAGCGCCGGTACCTTGGGCGTAGCTACTGGGATTTCCGAGAAGGAAATCCAGATCAGGATCGCCTGAGCCATATGCACTGCCCGCAGCATAACCAAAGGTGCCGTTATTGTTGGAGGAGAACGGATTGCTGACATTGAAGCGTTGACCGTCATAGCCAAACTTCAAAGAGTGGTTTCCGAATGTCTTCGAGAAACTGTCGTCGATCTGGTAGGTTTGATCGATGCGGTTTTGCGGTCCGTTGTTGCTGAAACCGAGTGCGAAGTCCCCGGTGTTTATGAGGGGAACGCTTTCAGCAGTGACATTCTCCGGGTGAATGGAGAAGCCGAGACTTGCGGGATCCACGACATTCTGCGGCTGGACGCTGATGTCATTGAAGCGTGTGTAGTGAACCGCGAAGTCGTTGACGGCCGTTGGACTAAGCTGGCGAACATAATCGAAGGTGAACTGGTTGTCGGTGTGCCCATCGATTTCGCCGAAGCCCGGGAGAGTCGCGCCCGTGAAAGGGGCAGTCGAGAGTTCGGTAAGCTTTTCATTGATCCAGATGAAGTAAAACTGATTCTTTGGATTGGGGTCAAAATCGACGCGACCGATGTACTGATTCGTTGACGAAGTTTGGACATTGTTGAAGACGTAGCTGTTTGACCCTTGATTGGCAGCCGGCATGTACTTCGAGACCAGCGACGAAGAGATGGGGTTGAAGGTGGAAATAGGAAAGACGCCGCCGTTCGATGCAGCGCAAGCGGCCCACGTTGTGCCGCCAGGGCATCCAGGGATGTTCAGCGTTCCAGGAATAGGGGCAGTGGAGAACGTATAACCTAACACGCTACCGTTGATGTCCGAAGAGAAGTCACCGGCGAGTTGGCCCTGCGTGAAGACAGTGCTGGAGGGACTGATCGTACCAAGTGCGCTCTGGTTGTTATTCGGCACACTCTGACGGATACCTTGATAGGCGCCGAAGAAGAAGAGCTTATCCTTGAGGATCGGGCCGCCGATTGTGCCACCAAAGATGTTCTGGTGGTACGGGGTGACCAGCTTGTGCTGCGGCGTCGTGGGTGTGGCTGCTACGTTTGCGAAGTAGTTGCCGGTGTTCAGGAAGGTATCGCGATAGAACTCGAAGGCGTCCCCGTGGAACTGATTGGTACCCTGCTTGAGGGTGGCGTTGACGATGCCGCCGGAATTACGGTCGTATTCGGCATTCAGAGGGCCAGTGACGAGATTGAACTGTCCGATAGCGTCGAGGTTGGGATTCAAGCCAACCGTATTCAAAGGAAGATCGTTGGCGTCAGCTCCATTAATAAGGTAGCTGGACTGCTGGGTCTGGCCGCCGTCTGCAGAGAACCCACCAAAACGGTCGCTGGACGCCTGAACACCGGGCTCAATGAGTTCATACTGCGTAAAGCCGCGGGAGATATCGGGCAGTTCGACCATCTGGTCTGACTGAACAACGTTGTTTAGCTGCGAGTCGGTCGTATTGACCTGGATGGAGTCTGCAGAGACGGAGACAGTCTCGTTTTCGCTGCCAGCCGTAAACTGGACGGGCTCGTTGTACTCCTGGTCGATCTTGAGCTGCATACCGGTCGCTTGGAAGGCCTTGAAACCGTGCGCTGTGGCGGTGATGCTGTAGGTACCAATGGGAAGCTGAGCAAAGAAGTAGCCGCCATCCTTCTGGGAGACTGTCGTGTATTTGACACCCGTGAGGAGGTTGGTGGCGGTGATTTGAGCTCCAGGGACCAAGGCACCTGTCGGATCGGTCACCTTACCGATGATACGGCCGTTGGTGTCTACCGCGTGAGCGGATTGAATCGCGAGGGCGAAGATCGCAGCGAAGAGAAGATTGCGTACAGCGTTCCGGCAGGACATCAAGGACATGTATCGTGCTCCAGAGTGCGGGCTGAGGTTGGCGAGGAAAGCTCTGCGGAAATTAGTGCAATTTGCATGCCAAATGTTACGGGACGGAGAACGGAGAGTTTTGGGCGTGAAATTGGGGTTTATGAGCGACAAAAAGCGGGCGTCAGACAGAAAGCTGTAGTCGGGAAGGGATGAGCTATGGAAAATAATAGAATTTTGGGATTAGGTGGATCCGGATGAGTGGCGGATCTGTTCGGAGCGAAAAAGCATAGAGGCACCCGGGAAGGGTGCCTCGATGGGAATACATCTATGGAGTTCAGCTTCAGCAGAAACTAGAACTCCAGACGCAGCGAGAACTGGCCTACGCGCTGGTGGTCGGGTGCAAATGCTGCTCCCGAGTTAGGGTCCGCGGACGTGATTTGTCCGAAGGGAGAGACCGCTGTGACAATGTTCAACGTCGGATTAGCGAAGTTGGGATGGTTGAGGATGTTGTAGAAGTCAGCGCGGAAGTTCAGGTTGACCTTCTCCGGGACGATTGCGAATGTCTTGGCGAGGCCAGCGTCGAAATAGAAGGCTCCAGGTCCTTTCAAGAGGTTGCGCTGTCCATATTCAATACCCTCTGGACCAGCGAACTCAGAGAGAACCTTGTTGGCTCCGTTTGCACCGCCTGCGAAGTTGTAGACGGTGTTGTTTGCTTTGTTGACCTTAGCTTTGAGGTCGCTGATGTTGCCGGTGAAGATCGCCGGATCCAGGTTATCGAACGAAGCCAGAAAGGCATCCGAAGCGACCGTATTGGAGAGACCCGTGCGGTACGAAGGCAGACCAGAGACAGACCAGTCACCGATTAGCTCGTTCAACAAGAACGGTGTGTTGGCGAAGAATTGCTTGCCGCGACCGATTGGCAGTTGGTAGATGAAGTTCGAGTTGATCTCCTGACGGACGTCGAAGTCGGAGTCTCCGCGGCAGGCACGTGGTTGGGTGACATCGCAGATATAGCCTGTGGGATTGGATTGCGTCAGTGGATTGTTGTTGGCGGTCAACGACGTATTGTCGATGGAGTGAGACCAAGTGTAGTTGAAGCCGAAGCTGAGACCGTGGGAGTAGTTCTTCGTAAGGCTTAACAGAAGGGCGTTGTAGTTGGAGTTGCCCTTATTGGTGAGGTACGCGTTGGTGCCGAACTGCGAAGGGATACCGACGTTGTACGGAAGGAAACCCGGATAAGAGCCGCCGAGAACGGCACTGCTGTTTTGTGCCAAGAGATAGATGCTATCGGAGATATCGCCGCGTACGGGATATTGGCCTGCAAGCGCTACCGCCAAGTTTGTGTTGTTGCCATAGCCGGCGGCTGCGCCAGTTCCAGGAGCCATAACGTTTTCAAACCAAGGCTGGGGAGTAAGGTTACCCACCTGCGTGCCGGCCCGCAACTGCTTGGTGACTGCGGCGAAGGCCTGTGACATGGTTTGCCCCGACTGATGATCCGGGAAGTCGAGAACCTGGTTGGCATCTGCGTTGGCGAGGAGGCGGCGACCGAGACGACCTGAGTAGTTGATGGATAGAACCATTTGACCGGGAAGCTGTTGTTGGATTCCTGCATTCATCGCGATGGAGTATGGATCTTTAATATCAGGATTGACGACGAAAGCACTCTGTCCCAGACCGAGTCCATACGGGGTGCCCTGATACACGAAAGGGGTATAGGGGGTCGTTACGGGAGCTGGAGCTGGATTGTTAGTGGAGGCATAGGACAGATTGGAGCCTACACGCGGAGAGCCGGTGGTAGCGGTCTGTGGACCGAGCTGCTGGTTTGCGCTGCTCCCAAGAGCCAACTGAGAGGTTTGCTGGTTTGAGAATAAGAACGATAGCTGATCCTGCAGGAAGTTTACAGCGTTGATGACTGTGCGGTCATAGTCGATGCCAGCACCGCCGTTGATGACAGTCTTGGGCGTTGGATTGTATGCAAAGGCTACGCGTGGTGCGAAGTCCTTCTTGGCCATAGCGTAGAGATCCGGTCCCTTGTTTGCCTTTCCACCCAGGACTTCCTGAAAGAAGGGGAGACCCGTAGCGGAAGTGTTGCCGGCCGCGCTCTGTGCGACGCGATCACTAAAGAAGGCGTCGAAGGTGGACTGCTGATGCGTCAAGCCCTGGATGACAGGAACCGATTCTTCGCCGTGTGTTTCATAGGGAACCGAGTAAAGCTGGTAGCGGAGGCCATACGAGAGGGTGAGCTTTGAGGTGAGCTTCCAGGTATCGGCAACATAGGCTTCCGTTTCGAAGAAGCGGTAGGCTCTGGGGCTACCAGCACCACCCGGGAGGGCAGCGCCGGTATTGCTGTAGTCATAGTTGGTGTTGATGGTCGGGATGACGCCGAGCATACTGGTAAACAGTTGGTCGTAATCATTGACTGCGACATTGTTGGGGCCATTACCGATGGTTCCAGGGCGGAGGCTCGGATTCAGACCGCCAGCAAGTGCTCCGTATTCACCCACCTCTGGGAAGTTGAAGTTGTTGATCAGGTTGCTGTCGGTTTTGATGAACTTGAAGGTTCCACCCATGGCGAGGCTGTGGTTGCCGATCTGCCAGTTGAAGTCATCGCGGACTACGGGAATAGGGATGCGACGCTTTTGGCCATCGAAGTTCGTGTAGGGACCGCTCAGGCCGCTGAAGGAGTACTGATTGAGGCCAGTTGGATTGTAGAGGTCGGGGAAGTCCAGCTTGGAGATGTTATCTCCGTAGTAGATCTGGTTGACTTTGTTGCGGCCAATCGTCCAGACGTCGCTTACCACATACCCATAGCTGCGGTCGATGAAGGGGTGCGTCACGGGATCGGTCGGAAACTCGGGAAGACTTTGGATGGCGTTCTCTCGGTTGATAGTGAAGCGGCCATAGAGCTTTTGTGTCTGCGTGATGTTGTAATCAATACGACCTACGTAGGTGATCGCATTATCGGGGGTCGGCGATGTGAAACGGTAACCACCAGTGTTGACACCATCGCCCTGCGTGAGGTCGTTGGCGGCGGGGTAGCGCTTATCGATGAACGCGAGCTCCGGAAGATTGAAGCCAACGCCGGAGGGGTCAAGCGCGGCTACCTGCGCTGCACTCAGGCTGGAGATGCACTGAGGGCTGGTGTTGATACGGCTGCTGTCGCCGCAGCCGCTGCTATTGTTGATGTAGTTGAAGGTGGGCGTGGCACTGGTGAGATTGCTGAGAGGGACGATGGGCTCAGAGGAGGACGACTGAACGATGCGGGAGTCAGCAACATCGAAGAAGAAGAAGAGCTTATCGCGCTTGATGGGGCCGCCGAGGTTGCCGCCGAACTGATTCTGGATGAGTGGGGTGCGGGGGAGACCATTGAGGTTGTTGAAGTAGGTGTTGGCGACTGTGGATGTGTCGCGGTGGTACTCGTTGATATTGCCGTGAAATTTGTTGGTGCCGCTCTTGGTGACGAGCTGAAACTGACCGCCGCTGCCTGTGCCGATGTCAGAGACCATGCCGGCGACGGTTCCGGTGAACTGCTGGACGGAATCGACGGGGGCCTTGGCGACGATGGCGAAGCTTTGACCGGTACCCAGGTCATTGACGTCGAGACCGTCGATGGTCACCTCGGACTGGTCGGAGCGTGCGCCGGTTACCGACCCACTGAAGGAGTCAACACCGGGCTGGAGGGTAAACAAGGTTGTGATGCCGTTGGTGCGGTCGTAGACCGGCAGGCTGTTGAGCTCGCTTACGTTGATGTTGTTACCGATAGAGGCGTCGGTGGTATTGAGGGTGACGGCCTGATTGGCGGCTGAGACGTCAACGACCTCAGTGCTGCCTGCTGCAAGCTTGGCGTCCTGAGTGCGGGTGATGCCTACGCTGAGAGCGAGGTTCGGTACCCTGACGTTGGCAAAGCCGGAATGAGAGAAGACGACAGTGTAGCCTTCCGCCGGGGGAACGTTGGCGAAGTGGTAGGAACCCTGCCTGTTGGTCGTTTGGGTAAAGCTTGAGCCTGTAAGGGGATTTCTCAAGGTCACCGTGGTATCCGGGAGAGCCGCGCCGCTGGAGTCCGTAACCGTACCAACCATAGAAGAAGAGTCGCCAGCCTGGGCTTGCAGCGATGCTGGCACCGAGAAGAAGGCAATCACGAATGCCAGAGCTATCGAAGCGGGACGAGCAAAACGGGTAAAACGCATTAACATCCTCCGGAGAACAAGCTGTAGATCTCATCGCGTCGGAATGCGGTTAGCAAGACTGCTCACGCGATTACGGCGCCCTACATCATTACGGCCAGGGCCCTGTGACACTTGGACCGATGCAATTCACATGCCATTCACAGACTGCCTTCGTTATAGGGTTGCCTGCGAGGATCAAGGCGCAATTCTATGATTTAACGGATCGTCACCTTCTGGCACGTGAATAATTTATATATTTTGCCGTAGAGTTGGGAAGGAAGAACGTTGGGGGATTCACCCCGGGGATTTGAGGCAATGGCGAACAGCTGTGTAGGGGCAGGGACGATTGTGGCGGTGGCTACGGCGCCGGGGCGGGGTGGGGTGGGGATTGTGCGGCTGTCGGGGGATGAGGCGGTGCGGATTGCGGGGGAGCTGGTGGAGGTGCGGGGCGCGCTGGAGCAGGGGCGGGCGCGGCTTGGGTGGGTGCGGGATTTGGCTTGTGGCGGGGAGTGGGCGGGTGGCGGGGATGGGCGTGGGGTCGGGAGTGGGCGCGGGGGCGGGAGTGGACGCGGAGGCGGGAGTGGGCGCGGAGGGAGGATCGATGAGGCGCTGGTGACGGCGTTTTATGGGCCGCGATCGTATACAGGGGAGACGGTGGTGGAGATTGCGACGCATGGCGCTCCGGTGGTGCTGGAGGCTGTGGTGCGGGGGGCGATGGAGCGCGGAGCGCGGCTGGCGGAGCCGGGGGAGTTTACGCAGCGAGCGTTTTTGTCGGGACGGATGGATTTGACCCAGGCGGAGGCGGTGAGGGACCTGATTGCGGCCAAGACGCTGGATCAGGCGCGGGTGGCGGCGCAGCAGATGGGAGGGGCGCTGGCGCGGCGGGTGGGGCCGTCGAAGGAACGGCTGCTGCGGCTGATTGCGCTGCTGGAGGCAGGGATGGATTTTGCGTCGGGCGAGCTGGATGATGTGGAGGTGGTGGCTCGGGAGGAGATTGCGGCGGAGATTTCAGCAGTAGAGGAGCCGCTGCGGGAGCTGGCGGGGACGTTCCGGCGAGGGCAGTTGATGCGTGAGGGGGCGGCGATTGCGCTGGTGGGGAGGCCAAATGCTGGGAAGTCGTCGCTGTTTAATCGGCTGCTGGAGCGGGAGCGGTCGATTGTGACGGCTGTGGCGGGGACGACGCGGGATACGGTGGAGGAGTCGGTGGCGGTGGGTGGGGTGCCGGTGCGGCTGGTGGATACGGCGGGGCTGCGGGAGGTTGGGGGTGCATCTGGCGTATCTATAGATACAGCGGAGGCGATGGGCATGGCGCGGTCGCGGGAGGCGATGGCGGAGGCGGACGTGGTGGTGGTGGTGCATGATGCGTCGGTGGCGATGACGGGAGAGGAGATGGCATTGGTGGAGGGGCTTGAGGGCGGTGGGTTGGCGCGGCCGTATGTGCTTGTCTTCAACAAGATAGACCTGGTGGAGGAACGGCGAAGGGAGTTGACTGCGGGGGTGGTTGGGACGAGTGCGATCACGGGCGAGGGTCTGGAGGCGCTGCGAGAGGCGATTCTGGAGTGGCTGGGCGGTGCGGGATCTGTGGCAGAGGTGGGAATGCTGAACAATGTGCGGCAGCAGGAGGCTGTGGGTGGGTCGATGGAGGCGCTGAGCGCGGCGGCGGCGGCGAATGCGGGGGGGATGCCGCATGAGGTGATCCTGATGGACCTGCATGGGGCGCTGCGGGGGTTGGATTCGCTGACGGGAGTGACGACGGCGGAGGATATCCTGGCGCGCATTTTTGCGACATTTTGTATCGGGAAGTGACGGAATGGATTGTGGGTGAAACGGAGAGCAGAATAAGGTCCTCCGCCTGCGGCGAAGAATAACGAGGTCTTTGCGGGTTGGCGAAGGATGGCACGGTTTTTGTGGGCTGGGATGAATGGGAGGGTGCGCGAGGAGGGCAGATGGAGTACCTTCGTGATGGGTTCTTTGCTAAGCTTTAACATCCTCCCAATCAGCTAAGGGATGTGGAATGGTGTTTGCTATGTCTGAAAGTGTTGAGCAACGAGTTTTGCGAGTAATTGCGGCGAATCAAAGGATTCCGGTCGAGTCGGTGACAGCGGACAGCACGTTTGAGGGGTTGGGCATCGACTCGCTTGATCGGCTGAATATCCTGTTTGATCTCGAAGGAGAGTTCGATATTCAGATTAATGACGAGCAGGCGAAGACGGTAACGAACATGCAGGAGCTGATCGCAGGGATTCAGCGTTTGCTGGATGCGAAGGAAGAAGACTCTGCGAAAGAGGGATCGTGATGCACCGGGTCGTCATCACGGGGATGGGTGTGATCAGCGCGCTGGGCGTCGATCAGAATGAGTTCTGGGATGCGTTGACGGCGGGACGGTCGGGAATCGGCGAGATTACATCGATGGACGCAGGGCAGCTGCGTTTTCCGAATGCGGCGGAGGTCCATCGGTATACGCCGGAGGATTATTTTCCGACGAAGGAACTGGCGTTTCTGGAGCGTTTTGCGCAGTTTGCGATGATTTCGGCCGATGAGGCGGTGAAGCAGGCTGGAGTGGAGTGGACGGACGCGCTACGGGAGCGGACGGCGATTGTGACGGGGTCATGCCTGGGTGGGCGCGTGGCAGAGGAGGCTGGGTACTGGGAGCTGTTTCACCATAATCGGACGAGGGTACATCCGCTGACGATCCCGCTGAGCATGGCCAATGCGGGGGCGAGCCATATATCGATGAAGTATGGGGTGCAGGGGCCGACGTATACGGTTTCGACGGCGTGTTCGTCGTCAGCGCATGCGATTGGGCAGGCGTTCTGGATGGTGCGGTCGGGGATGGCGCCGATGGCGATTGCGGGTGGGAGCGAAGCACCGATGTTTATGGGCGGGCTGAAGGCGTGGGAGGCGATGCGCGTGATCAGCAAGGATACGTGCAGGCCGTTTTCTGCGGACAGGTCAGGGCTGGTGCTGGGTGAGGGCGGAGCGATGCTTGTGATGGAGCCGCTGGAGGCTGCGCTGGCGCGGGGAGCGAAGCCGCTGGCGGAGATTGTGGGGTTTGGGATGTCGTCGGATGCGAGCCATATTACGCAGCCGAGCCCGGATGGGGCGGCGCGGGCGATGCGGAATGCGATTGCCGATGCAGGCATGGCGGTGGAGCAGTTTGGGTACATTAACGCGCATGGAACGGCGACGCAGGCCAATGACAGAAGCGAGACGGCGGGGATTCGGCAGGTGTTTGGAGAGCAGTGCAAGGACCTGCTGGTGAGCTCGACGAAGTCGATGCACGGACATACGCTGGGTGCAGCGGGGGCGCTGGAGGCGGTGGCGTCGGTGATGACGCTGCAGCATGGGATTGTGCCGCCGACGGCGAACTATACGACGTTCGACCCGGAATGCGATCTGGATGTGGTGCCGAATGTAGCGCGGGAGCGCGAGGTGGAGGCCTGCCTGTCGAGTTCGTTCGCGTTTGGCGGGCTGAATGCGGTGCTGGCGTTCAAGGCGTATCGGTAGGATTGTGGTTGCGGCGGGGCGGGATTAGGCGCGGAGCCAGGCCACGGACCGGCGAAGGCCTTCGTCGAGGCCGATTGCGGGGGTGAAGCCGAAGGTAGCGCGGGCTTTGGCGATGGGGAACTCCTGGTTGCGGCCGAGGAGATAGACGGCGTGCCTGGTGAGCAGGGGTTTGCCGGGGAGGCCGAGACGGTGGGGCGTCTCCATGAGGCCGGCGAGGGACATCGCGGTGGCGAAGGAGAGGTTGATCCAGGGTGGTTTGGTGCCGAGATGCTGGGCGAAGAGGGTGAGGTACTGCTTCCAGCTGGCGTTGGTTCCGTCGGAGATATTGAAGGCCTGGCCGATGGTTTGGGGGTGCGTGGCGGCGGAGATCATGGCCTGCGCTACGTTGTCGACGTAGGTGAAGCCACCGGTAGCGGAGCCGTGATCGACGTACGCCATGAGGCGCTGGCGGAGGAGCGCGGCCATATCGAGGGTAAAGTCTTTGCCGCGGGGGCCGTAGATGGTGGCGGGGCGGAGGATGGTTACGGGGAGGCCATGGTCGAAGCTGGCTTGCCAGACGGCGCGCTCGCCGCGGAGCTTGGTCTGGTTGTAGGGTAAGGCGGTTTCGACGGGGGGTTGGTCCTCAGAACAGGGGATTTCAGGGTAACCGTAGACGTCGGTGGTGCTGACGTGGATGAAGCGCTGCAGGGTGGGCGTGGCGAGGGCAGCTGCGATGACGTTCTGCGTGCCGGTGATATTGGCGTCGATGTAGGTCTGCCGGGGGGCCCAGTCGGTTGAGCAGGCAGCGCAGTGGAAGATGTGGGTGGAATTCTGCGCTGCGGATATAAGTGACTTAGAATCTGAAAGATCGCCGCGAACGACGGTGACGGGGAAAGAGGCGAGATGGCGCAGGTCAGAGGTAGCGCGGGCGAGGATGGTGACCTGCGCACCCTGAGCTGCGAGCATCTGGGTGAGGCGGCCACCGAGGAAGCCGCTGGCACCGGTGACGACTGCGCGCATCGGCTAGGCCTGCGCCAACTGGCGGAAGGCCTCCAGTACGGATGTGAGTTGCTCGAGCGTGTGAGCGGCAGTGACGCAGAGGCGTAGACGCGCGAGGCCCTGTGCGACGGCCGGGAACATGACCGGAGCGGCGATGATGCCGAAGTCGCGGAGGCGGCGGGCGAAGAGAGCGGTGGTGACTTCGTCTTTGAGGATGACGGGAACCACGGCGGTTTCGGAGAGGCCGACGTCGTAGCCGAGCTCGCGGAGGCCCTTGCGAAGGAAGTCGCCGTTACGCTTGACGATGGCGACGCGCTGCGGTTCTTCGCGAAGGATGGCGAGGCCGGTCTGGATAGCGGCGACCGAGGAGGGCGCCATGGCGGCGGAGAAGATATAGGGCGAAGAGGCGTGCTGGAGGAAGATGGCGACCTCCTGCGAGACGGCCACGAAGCCGCCGGTGGACGGGATGGACTTGGCGAGAGAGCCGGTCCAGATGTCGACGTCGCTGGTGTCGATGCCGAAGTGCTCGTCGGTGCCGCGGCCGGTGGCTCCGAGAACGCCGGAGGCGTGAGCTTCGTCCATCATGAGGAAGCAGCCGAACTCTTTCTTGAGGGCGATGAGGTCGGGAAGGCAGCAGATGTCGCCGTCCATGGAGAAGACGCCGTCGGAGATAAGGAGGGTACGGTTGGCGTGAGATGGCTTCTGGAGCTCATCGCGCGCGGACTGGGGATCGTTGTGGCGGAAGCGCTGGATGGCTACGCCGGCCATCTTGCAGGCGTCGAGAAGGCTGCGGTGGCAGAGTTCGTCGATGATGACGCGGTCGGAAGGGCCGAAGAGTCCGTAGATGACGGCGAGGTTGGCCATATAGCCGGAGCTGACGGTGATGGCGTCCTCGGTGCCCTTGAAGGCGGCGAGGTCGGCTTCCATCTTGCGGTGGATGTCGAGGGTGCCGGTGAGGAGGCGCGCGCCGCTGGTGCTGGTGCCGTAGCGCTTGACGGCCTCGATGGCGGCGTGATCGATGCGCGGGTGTCCGATGAGGCCGAGGTAGTCGTAGGACGACATCATCAGCATCTGGTGACCGTCAGCGGTCACGCAGGGGCCTGCCTTGGCCTGAAGCGGCATGTGGAAGGGATAGGCGTCGGCTTCAACAGCCATCGCTGTACCCTCGAAGATGCGGCGGGCGCGAGCGTCAAGGAGATCGTTCTTCTTGAAGCTCCACTTTTTATTGGGCGTGAAATAGTCGCCAAACATTTCGCCAGAAGATGAGGGAAATGGGCTGTTGACCTTCTGGTCCGCTTCCGAATCTGTGAGGGTTGAATTCATATCGTCTAGGATATTAGAACATGATGGCAAGGGAAGTCTCGTTTTGCAAGAGGCTTTTTGAGAATGACGATTTCGTCAGGCAGTGTTTTGGCTGGGTTTGGTGAAGCGGTGGTCTGGATCGGGTAAGCGCATCCTCGATGAAGATGGGGATTACCAAGTTGATTAACATGCAACTTGGGGGCGATGGATATTGGTGTAGATACACGGCTGGTCGAGTGCGGAGGGTTCAACGATGACGCCACGAATTGGAATTCCTATACCGACTTTGCGAGATGTTGCGTATAACCAGCGTTCCTGGGGAGCATATGCGGCGTGTGTGCGACGCGCGGGCGGAGAACCGATCGCCTTCGAGCTGGGGTTGTCGGCGGCGGAGATGCATGCAAAGGCGGGGCGGTGCGATGGGTTCGTTCTGCCGGGGAGTCCGGCGGATGTGGATCCAGCGAAGTTTGGCGAGGCGAGGAACCCGGCGACGGCGGATGCAGACGTGGAGCGCGAGCGGGTGGATTGGCTGTTGTTGGATCATGCGGCACGGTATGCGAAGCCGGTATTGGGGATTTGTTTTGGGCTGCAGTCGATGAACGTGTGGCGCGGTGGCTCGCTGGTGCAGGATTTGACCCCGGTGCCGGTGAATCACGGTGCGGGAGGGCAGGTTGCGGTGGCACATACGGCTGTGGTGGCTCCGGAGAGCGTGTTGGGGTCGCTGCTGGGGGAGCAGGAGGCTCCTTGGGTCGGCGGATTTATGCGATTGCCGGTGAATAGCAGCCATCATCAGGCGGTGGGGACGCCGGGAGAGGGATTGCGGGTGGTGGCGCGGTGTCCGGAGGATGGGGTGGTTGAGGCGCTGGAGTCGATTTCGGAGGGAGAGGTGTTCCACGTGGAACATCGTGGGCGGCGGCAGTTTCTGCTGGGTGTCCAGTGGCACCCGGAGCGGAGCTACGAGATCAGCCTGGCGAGCCGGATGCTATTTGCGCGGTTGATAGAGGAGGCGCGGGAGAGCGCGATGGCGCTGGCGGCGATGCGCGCGAATGCGGGCGGTGAATGATGCGTGCACTCCCTGTGGAGACGATCAGGCGTCTGGTTGAGCCGTACATGGATGGGTTAGAGGCAGGGGACGCTTTGCTGCAGCAGCTATCGTCGTATCTGGATCTGCTGGTGAAGTGGAATGCACGGACGAATCTGACGGCGATTCGCGCGCCAGAGGAGATGGTCGTGCGGCACTTTGGGGAGAGCCTGTTTGCAGGGCGGCAGTTGGCGGGACGCGTGGCGGCTGGGGGTCGGATCCTGGATTTTGGATCGGGAGCGGGGTTTCCCGGGCTACCGATACAGTTGCTGCTGCCGGAGATGCGGGTGACGCTGGCGGAGTCTCAGGGGAAGAAGGCGAGTTTTTTGCGGGAGGCTGTGCGTGTTCTTGGGCTGGAGACGGAGGTGTGGGGTGGCAGGGTGGAGGAGATGGCTGCGGATAGGCGGTTTGATGTGGTGACGCTGCGAGCGGTGGACCGGATGGAGGAGGCGGTGGTGACGGCGCGAGAGCGAGTGGCGGGGGGGGGTTGGATGGTGAGGCTTACTGCTGGAGATGCGGTGGATGAAGGTGCTGACGTGGTGACGATGCCGGGTTCGGCTGCGGGACGGGTTGTGTTCGAGAGAGTTTAGGGGCGGTGCACACGATTTCCACGGATGTTCCACGTGGAACAGCGGTTGCAGCGTTCCACGTGGAACATTGCATGGCTGGCATCTGCTAGGCTGGATTTGTCTGACCATGCCCGAAAAAACTGCTCAACAGAATCCGCCCGCACCCTCTTCGAAGAGTCTCCAGCCGTCTGAAACGGCGTGTAAGGTCATTGGCATCGTGAACCAGAAGGGCGGCGTAGGAAAGACAACGACCGCGATCAATCTGGCGGCTGCGGTAGCGCTGGAGGGGGTGCCGGTGTTACTGCTAGACGTCGATCCGCAGGCAAACACTACGGGTGGACTGGGATTTTCGCGCGACGAAGCGCGGCTATCGATCTATGACCTGATTCTGGGGAACGCCACGGCGAAGGAAGTGATTCTAGCGACGGAGATTCCGAAGCTATCGATGATTCCCGGGACGAAGAATATGATTGGGGCGAACCTGGAGCTTGTGGCAGCGGAGCACAGGGAGTCGAGACTGCGGGAGGCGCTGGAGACGGTGCGCGGGGAGTATAGATTCATCTTTCTGGATTGCCCGCCCGCGCTGGATCTGCTGACGCTGAACGCGCTGGTGGCCGCGGATACGCTGCTGGTGCCAATGCAGGCGGAGTATTTTGCGTTGGAGGGAATCTCGGAGCTGATGGCGACGCTGGATCGGGTTTCAGGGAGCTTCAACCCGGAGCTGGCGATCGAGGGGGTTCTTTTGACGATGTTTGACGATCGGACCAATCTTTCGCAGCAGGTCCGGGAGAATCTGAAGAATTTTTTTGAGGACAAGCTCTACAAGACGACGATTCCGAGGAATATTCGGTTGGCTGAGGCTCCGAGCCATGGAAAGCCGGTAGCGCTGTATGATCCGAAGTCGAAGGGCGCGGAGGCGTACAGGAGCCTTGCGCTGGAGTTGATGGAGAATAACGGGGTGAAACCAGCGAAGAAGGCGATGCCGGCGCCAACGTTTTCGGTGCTGGAGAGCATTGGGGAATCGAAGCGTGGATGGCCGTTTCGGAAGTAGATTGCTGGATGTTGGTTTGAGGTTGAATGGATGCCGGGTATGAACATGAGTGAAGCGGTTTTGAAGAGTAAACCGAGGGCGTTGGGTAAGGGGTTGGAGTCGTTGCTGCCATCGAAGCCGGTGGCTGCGGCATCGGTGTCGATTGCGGCGGCGGCGGAGACGGCGGGAAAGCCGCTGGAGATTGCGCTAGGGTTGATTGACCGCAATCCGTTCCAGACGCGGACGAACTTCGATGAAGGGAAGCTGGCGGAGTTGGCGAGCTCGATTGCGGCGTCAGGAGTGGTGCAGCCGGTAGTGGTGCGGCATGGGAAAGACGGCCGGTTCACGCTGATTACGGGCGAACGGCGGCTGCTGGCGAGCAAGAAGGCGGGCAAAGAGACGATTCCGGCGATTGTTCGGGAGGTGTCAAACCTGCAGGCGATGGAGATGACGATCGTCGAGAATCTGCAGCGTGCGGACCTGAACCCAATGGAGCAGGCGCATGCGTATGCACGCCTGAGCCGCGACTTCCACATGACGCAGGAGCAGATGGCGGAGCGGACGGGCAAGGACCGAGCCAGCGTATCTAACTTCCTTCGTTTGTTGAAGTTACCCGAATCCGTTCAGCGATATGTGGAGGCTGGAGCGCTGAGTTTTGGACATGCAAGGGCGTTGCTGGCGCTGGAAGATCCAGAGGTGATTGCGGCGGCGGCGCAGAAGGTGCTGGCGCTGCACCTGTCGGTGCGGGCGACGGAGAATTATGTGTCGGGGCTGCTGCATCCGGAGTCGCGGGCAAAGGAGCCTAAGGTGGTGGCGGCAGTAGACCCGAATGTGCGGGAGGCGCAAGACCAGTTGCGGCGAAGTCTGGGGCTGAAGGTGACGATCGAGGACAAGAAGGGCAAGGGCAGGGTGATTATTGAGTACTCGGGTGTCGAGGATTTCGACTCGATTTTGGGGGCGCTGGGCAGGTAGAAGCAGAGACTGTCGCTGTTTCGATTTGTTGTGGGTGCCGGGAGAGACGCAGATTCCCTTCGGGAAAGACAAAGAAAAGGGCATGGAAGCGAGGCAGGTCATGAGGCTGGCAGCAATGCAGGGGATGAGGTGGACGAGGTCGGTTGCAAGGTTGACGGCGATGGTGATGCTGGCGGCCGGCGGGTTGGGCATTGTGGGTGTAGCGGCGCAGGAGCCGGATTATCAGCCGATGTACAAGCCGCTGCAGGGGCGGACGCTGCTGCGTGCGGGGCGGGTGCTGGATGTGCACACGGGGAAAGAGACGCCGGATGAGACGGTAATCGTGCAGGGCGACCGGATAACGGCCGTCGCTGCGACGCAGGAGACGGTTGCGAAGGCGGGAGACCGGGTGGTAGACCTGACGGCGTATACGGTGATGCCGGGGCTGATCGACGTGCATACGCACCTGACATCGGCGACGAACTTCGATCCGTACTTTGAGCTGTCGATGACGCCGGGGAAGGAGGCGATCCTTGGCGTGGAGAATGCGAAGACGACGCTGGAGGCGGGGTTTACGACGGTGCGGAATGTGGGCGCGAACAGCTTTACGGACGTGGCGCTGCGAGATGAGATCAATGCGGGACATATTCCGGGACCGCATATGCAGGCGTCGGGGCCGCCGCTCGGCATTACAGGCGGGCACATGGACGAGAACCTGCTGCCGGAGCAGTACCACGTGCAGGGCGAGGGTGTGGCGGACGGGATTCCGGCGGTGCAGCATATGGTGAGGACGGATATTAAGTATGGTGCTGACCTGATCAAGATTGGGGCTTCGGGCGGGGTTCTGTCGAAGGGAGACGATCCGCAGGCGTCGCAGTACACGCTGGAAGAGATGCAGGCGATTGTGGCGGACGCGCACCGTTTGGGTCGCAAGGTGGCGGCGCATGCGCATGGAGCGCAGGCGATCGAGTGGGCGACCGAGGCGGGAGTGGATTCGATTGAACACGGTAGCTATTTAAACGACGAAGATATTGCTCTGATGAAACAGCACGGGACGTACCTGGTGCCGACGGCGTATTTGATTGACTGGATGCAGGAGAATGGAAATCTGCCGCCGATCTATGCGCAGAAGATGAAGGACGTGAGCGCGGTGGAGAAGCAGAATGCGCGCAAGGCGATCAAGGCAGGCGTGAAGATTGCGCTGGGGACGGATGCGGCGGTGTATCCGCATGGGCTGAACGCGCATGAGCTGGATGTGTATGTGAACCAGTTTGGGATGACGCCGCTGGCGGCGATCCAGACGGGGACGGTGAATGCGGCGGACCTGATGGGATGGACGGACAGAGTGGGGTCGCTGGACGCGGGCAAGTGGGCGGACGTGATTGCGGTGAAGGGCGATCCGCTGGCGGATGTGCGGATTCTGGAGCATGTGCCGTTTGTGATGAAGGGTGGCGTGATTTACAAGGACGAAGCGCAGCCGGCGGCGGTGGACAAGCTGGTGGCTGCCGGGACGGCGCAGGAGAAACCGGTGGCGGAGAACAGCTTCTGATGCAGGCGACAGGATTTGAGTATCGGTACAGGTTTTTGATTCATGGGATGGTCTTTTTGCTGGGGTTTTGGGCGCCCTGGCTGCTGGTGCCGTCGCTGGCGGAGGTGCCGGGGTTTACGGCGAACTCGACGTGGCTGGTGTTTTCGACGATGGTATCGCGGCAGGGATGGCTGACGTTTGGTGCGGCGACGGTGGTATTGCTGGTCGTGGCGCTGGCGTTTATGGCTGCGGGGGCGCTGTTACGGGTTTGGGGGGCGGCGTATGTGGGAGCGAGCGTGGTGCGCTCGCCGGAGATGCATGGGACGACGATGCTGGCGGACGGACCGTATCGTAGGACGAGGAATCCGCTGTACCTTGGGACGCTGCTGCACACAGTGGGGCTCGCCATCCTGATGCCGCCAAGCGGAGCGCTGCTGGCGGTGGCGTTGATCTGGATCTTTCAGGTTCGGCTGGCGTTGGCGGAGGAGCCGTTTCTGGCGACGCGGTTTGGGGCGCCGTATCTGGCGTACAAGGCAGCCGTGCCGCGGTTTCTACCGACGCCTGCGCCACAGGTACCGGCTGCGGGAGCGCGGGCGCATTGGCTACAGGGGGCGCTGGGTGAGTTTTACTTTATCGCAGCGTTTGCGGTGATGGCGGCGTTTGGGTGGAGCTTCAACGCGCAGCCGATACGGCGCGGGCTGCTGATCTCGCTGGGCGTGTGGCTGATCCTGCGGGCGTTCACGCCGCGTGCGGAGCCGGACGCTGTGGCGGCCTAGGTTGGGAGAGTTGTCAGTGGTCAGTGATGGGTTTCGCTTGTTGGATGGCTGTGGCTGGAAGGGTTTGAGGTGGTGGTGGGGTTGTGGCGGAGGAGAGTAAAACGCAGATTCCGTTTGGGAATGACAAACAGAGGTGGGGCTGAGGCTATCACGAATGTGCGTGTGCGCTAGGGAGTGATGATGGCGTTGAGGGTAAGGGTGCGGGTGATGGGGGCGGTGGCTCCTTGCGGTGTGGCGGTGGCGGTGAAGGTGAGGGGGTAGGTGCCGGTGTCGGCGATAGGGAGAAAGTGGTTGGGGCCGCAGGCGGTGGTGGCGCTGGCGAGGATGGCGAGCAGAGCGAGGGTGAGCAGGGCGCGGAGGTGCGAGCGGCGGCGGCGCTGGAGACCGAGAAGCGAGAGTAGCGAGAGAGGGAAGATGGCTGCGAGGAGATCGCGATGGCTGCGGGAGAACGGCGGCGCGGGAAGGGCGCTGGCGGAGAGGATGGGGCGGAGCGTGTAGGAGAAAGCGTCGGTGAGGCCGGGGGTGAGGGCGATGGAAGCGAACTGGGTGGAGCAGGTGAAGTTGGTTGGGAAGGGCGGCGTGCAGGTGATGGCGACGGTGCCGGTGAAGCCGTTGATGGAGGCTAGTTCGAGGCTGCTGGTGCCGGTGTGGCCGTACGCAACGGTGATGGAGGAGCCGGTGAGGGTGAAGGTGGCGTTGGTGGGGTGGACGAGTTGGAGGAGGGTGGCGGAGGTGCTGGGGAGGAAGGTGTCGGCTGGAACGCCGCTGCCGAAGGTGTAGAG
>JABBOG010000096.1 GCA_019351975.1 Acidobacteriota bacterium | reverse complement strand
CTACGCCGGAGGCATCCCGTCCCTGTCTCTTCGCGGACCTGCTCAAGCTCGACTGTGACAGCATCCTGTGCTCGACGTGGCGGCCTAAGTCAACGGCGACGGCACGACATGAGATCGACCAGCAAGAAAAGTTCATCTCGTTCTTCAAAGTCGGGGTGCTCTCCCGCGTCATGGCTGGCAAAGACACGGCTTCGCTCGACACCGGGGCAGGCGCGAAGGCAGCCAATAACGCCGTCGATGACCTCGGCGAAGTAATTCGCTCGCTTGATAAGAAATCCCAGGGCGAATACTCACTCCGCTTGCTTGTAGCCGCTCGCAGCGTCGCGGAACTGCACACCCTTTCTCCCGCTGTGCATCGCGTCTTCGTGGAAGCACGCGCACAGATCATGGAAGAGACGCTGGGGAACCTCTCCGCGTTCTACGCGATGTTTCCCGGAAATGCACGATTCAACGTCTTCCCGATGTGGCTGGCCGAAGACCACCACGCGCGGCTGTCCTCCATCTTCGCCCCAAGTCTCGGTCACCCCTATTCCGATGACCTTGACGCGGAGTACCTGAACGTTTTCGAGACACGGACGGGAACTCCTTTCTTTCAGGATGCCTATGTGGATGGCGTGCGGGTGCAACTCATCCTCGGGCCTACAGGTTCCGGTAAGTCCGTGACCGGCAATGTCACCATCGCCCACGAACAGAAGTACGGCGGATTCACCTACATTTTCGACATCGGCGGCAGCTATGAAAGCGTCGTCGAGCTTTATGGCGGGCGTGTAGACCGCATCGGGAAAGACGGCCCGCGTGTGAACCCATTCACGCTGGAGCCGACCGAGAGCAACATCCAGTTCCTCTACAGCTTCATTAAGTTGCTGCTCACGAATAGCGGCGCAGAGCTGGAGCCGGAAGACGATGACGTGATCCATAAGGCGGTTCAGGATATGTACCTGCTTGACGCCGCGAACCGCCGCCTATCCAATCTCTACCTACCAAAAAAACTCGACAGGTATATCTCGAAATGGGTCGGCAGAGGCGTGTACAGCGCGATCTTCGACAACGTAGAAGACAGTCTTTCCTTGTCGCGCGTTCAGTGCTTCGACTTCCAGGGCGTCAACAACGCTCAGTATGCCGACCTGATTGAGCCACTGATGGTGTGGCTGTTGCGACGCATCAACGATGTGCTCTACAACCCAGCCAATCTGGGTGTCCCCAAGCACATCCTTATCGAAGAGATCTTCTCTTCGATGAAGAACCGGCAGCTTCTTGAGGCGGCATTGGCTTCCATCAAGACCGTCCGCAAAAACCTTGGCGGCGTGACCATGATCGGCCAGTCCGCGGAAGACCTCGGCGCAAACGCCGACAGCATCGTGAACTCCTGCACGTCGTTCCTGTTCCTGCGTGATGCCACGTTCAATCGCAAGCGGTATGCCGAATTGTTCAAGATGAACGAGCAACAGCTCGCTCTCTTCGAGAGCTTGCGCGACCGGGAGGCGCTTTACATGCGCCGCGACGGGCTGATTAAGGTTGTGCGACTGAATCTGGACAACCGTAGCTATGCAGCCTTCTCCACGAAGCCGAAAGACCGTGTTCGCCGCTCCAAGCTCATTGCCAAGTACGGACTCACCGAGGGCATAGATCGCTTTGCCCAGGGTGATACCGAGTAAACGCAGAAAGGACAAGAACCATGAAGCCACTCATTCCCATCATCGTCACGGCAGGATTCGCGCTGGCGTCGTTGCCGCTTAGCGCATCGACACCGGCGCATCCCCTCCAACCCAGCGCCCCGCGCACGGTGACTGTCTCGGAGTCGCAGACTCCGCCTGTGATCCGCGCTGGCCTGTTGCAGTCCACGTTGATTGTTCTGCCTCCCGAGGAGAAGGTTGCCAACGTCTTTGCCGGGGACACCGTAGATTGGGTCTTCGACGGCGGCCATGTGGCTTCACGCTTTATCAGTGTGAAGCCGAAGACGGCGAACGGATCGACCGACATCCACATCGTCTCCGATCATGGCAACGAGTACACGCTTGAGTTGCGCGAAATCTCGGACGATACCGATCCGCACTACGACTCCAAGGTGCTCATCGAACCCAGTAACAAAGCTGCCAAAGACCGCCTGGCGCAGTTGCCGGTGTTCGTGCCGGCTGCGGACCTGGACAAAGCCAAGCAGGAAGCCGCCGCTGCTCTGGCAGCCCAGACAGCTACGCTGAAGTCGGTACGAACCAAAGAAGAAACCTACCGAAGCCAGTATCCTGGCTCGCTCCACTTCGATTACGTGTGGGACGAGAAGAAGGGCAAGGAACTGGGCTTACAGCAGATATGGCGGGATGACAAGTTCACCTACCTGCGCGGGCAGTTTCAAGAGACGCCCGCCCTCTACGAGGTGAAGGACAAGAAACCATCACTCATCAACTTCGATTTCTCGAATGGCCTGTATACCGTCCCGAAAGAGGTGGATTCGGGTTATCTCGCCATCGGCAAGCAACGCGTGGACTTCCATCGCAGCACAGAGGAGAGGTAGCCATGCCGGAGCCGAATGAGTTTACGCCTGCCACCGTCCCCGAACAGCCAGAAGCGAAGCCACCGCTGCGGAAGGGTATGCCGGTCATCATCGCGCTGGTGGTGATCGTCGGCTTGATCGGTATCGCCAACCTCTCCAGCCTGTTGAGTGGGACCAAGAAGATCGCTCCTGCCAGTTCGCTGACCATGAGCCCGACCACGCCAAACGCACAGCAGGTATCGAGCTTTGAGACGCAGCAGCAAATGCAGGCGCGGCACGATGCCGAGGAGCGCCAGCGGCAACAGGCACTTGCGGAAGCGATGCAACAGCTGCAGCAGGAACAGAGCGTGCCCGGGCCGGAGAGCGCCACCGCCGCACCGATGACTCCCGCTCAGCGGGATGCCATCTACGGCGGAAGCAGCAATGCCCCACAGCATACCTCCAACGTCTCGGAAGCCCAGGCGGAAGCGAAGCAGAAGAGGCTTGCCATCGAGAAGCAGCAGCAGGATGCACTCAACAGCGATACCGTTGCCATCGACTTCTCTCATGCGGGCTCGGCTGCACCGACTCCTGTCCTCGCCGCTAAAGAAGAAAGCCCCGACAAGGCATCTGCTGAAGATACATCCGGCAGGCCATCGCCCAAGGACGCCGTTCCCGGTCAGACGGCCAAGTCAGATGCGATGTCCTCTTACAACTTCGATCAGTATCAGGGACATCTCTACCGGATCTTCGAGGGCACGGTGTTGGAAGGTGTCGTCACGAACCACATTGACGGCGGACTCTCCGGCCCTATCCTCGTCATGCTCACAACGGATTATTACTCCCACGACCATCAGCAATTATTGATGCCGCAGGGTACACGGCTGATTGGCACCGTGCAGAGCGTGGGCAATGCCCAGCAGCGGAAGATGTTCGTTACCTTTCACCGGGCGGTGTGTCCCGATGGGTTCTCGCTCGACTTCGATAAGTATCTCGGTCTGGATCAGATCGGCACAACCGGCCTGGCGACGAAGGTGGACCACGGATACCTGATGGCGTTCGGCGCAGCCGCCGCCATCGGCGGACTCGGAGGCTTAGCGCAGATCGGCAACAGCGGTACGGTTCTTGATCCTTCCACGCAGATTCGTAATGGCATTTCGGAACAGACGGCCGCAGAAGGCGAGCAGGTGCTCAATCACTTCCTCAATCGGCTTCCGATCATCACGCTCAAGGAGGGTTCCCGCGCGCGTGTCTATATCGGGCGCGACATCCTCATCCCGTCTTACGCAGAACACCGCGTCGATCCCACCCTGTAACGAAAGGAGGCATTGTGCATCTGTCCATCGCCATTCCCCGCAAGCAGTTTCTCCTCACGGCTTTGCTTGTCCTCGCGCTTTCAGTTTCCGGTGTGAGCGGAGGGTTCTCCTTGCTTGTGCGTGGTGGCGATGCCGTCCTAGAGTTTGTCGGCCACCTCATCAGCGGGTTCCATGACTTCTCCCTGGACCGGCTCGATCCGACGTATCCCCGTTGTTTCTGACGCTTTTTGTATTGGAGGTTTCTATGCAGCTTTCACTAAAGAACCGGCGCAAGTGGCTTCTTGGATGCGGTCTGTTACTGCTAACCGCCACGCCGAGCTTCGCGTTGTTCGGCATCGGAGATATCGTCTTCGATCCGACCAGCTACGCCAGCCTCGTATCCCAGCTCACCACCCTCCAGACGCAATACACGATGCTCAAAAACAACATTGAGCATTTCTCCATCAAGCAGCAGTGGCAAACCACACTGACGGCTCTCAAGAACGCCAACGTCAAGAATATGTTCGGCGAAACCAACGGTATGACGACGGCGCTCAACAGCAACTCGCCGTCAGCTTCGACGACCGGATGGAGTGCGGCGACGGTTCCCGTCAGCTCCGACCTGCCGGCCTACATCGGCAGCCAGACTCCGGGAAGTCCCCAACTCTCGCAGCTTGCGATGATCGAGATGTCCGATTCGGTGTCGCCGGACTGCATTACCGCAGTCGGGCAATACCGCGCCGCCCGGACGCAGAACACCACCGCCAACAGCAGCCTCACAGCCAACCAGCTCGATGGCGGTCCCTCCACCAACAGTGAAGTGCAGCAACTCAACCTGCTCAACGCGGCGGAAGCCCAGAGGATGTCCGAGATGCAGTCCCAGGGCGTCTTGCAAGCCTGCGTCGCATCGCAAATGGCTGTCGCCAACATGCAGCAGCGGAACGCCGCTGCTACTGACCTCAACACCGCCGTCTTCGTTCAGACGCAGCACGCAACGCACGACATGACTGCCGCGAGCGAAGACAACACCTGGCAGACGTATTTGCCGTAAACGGAGAGCCATGCTGAAGCTCCTCAATACCAAACTGTTGATTGCCATCCTTGCGGTGCTGGCCGCTATCGCCAGCGCCGCGATCTATCAACGCCATGAGGCCGCGAAGGCTGTGGCCATTCTCGAACAGCAGCAGCGAGACACGGAACAGCGAAAGAAAGAAGATGAAGCGTTCCGCAAGAAGGTTGAGCAAGACCGTAAGCGCCACAACTCCGCCGCTGGTAACGAAGGCAAGACTTGGAAGAGCTATATTCCGTAGTTCGTATAGGAGAGATTTGATATGAGCGCCGTCGTCGTTCTCGCACAAGCACTGCCGTCCGCATCGTCGGGCATGGACTGGCTCTATCAGTTCACCAACAACCTGACCAATCTCACGACTCAGAACGGCGGCGCCCTCACGCAGCTTGGCTTGACGGAGCTGAGTTGCATCGCGCTCTTCACGCTCATCAGTATGGTCATCAACTGGAACACGTCCAGCATGACGCTCCGCTTTCATACCCATCCTGTCCGCGCCGGCGATCTCACAAACTTCCTGCTCAAGCTCATCCTGTGCTGCCTATTGGAAAACTATTGGGTGAACCCATTCCCCGGTGCGAGCTTCGGCATCAATCACTTCTTCAGTTACATCGCCCAGGCGATGGTCGCGGCATTCGATCAGCACTCGCTAGACCAGTTGCTCCAGCTTCTCAAGACCGCTGGTGACGGAACTGCGATGCCCTCGTTCACCGCCCCGGTTCAGATCCTTTGCTATGTACTCGTCCAAATCATGCTTGGCCTCGCGTCCGCGATCTTGTTCGTCATTAATTGCAGCGCCTTCATCCTCTACGGCGTTACCGCTCTATTCGGTCCTGTATTCATCCCGCTGCTGATGACGCAGAGCTTCAAAGCCAAATTCTTCCAGTTCCTCGACGTATTGATTAGTTTTGCGATGATTCGCGCCGTTGCGGCTGCATTTATTTACGTGTGGGCAGGATTCATGAACGGCTTCCTCCAGCAAACCTTTAACGGCAACTATTCGATGGATATGTGGATCGCCAATCTAATCCCTTGCTTAATGGTTTTCGTCGCGTTCATCATTAACATGCTGTTCATTCCGAGCATGACGCAGGCCATCTTTGGCGGGGCGGCTGGACTTGTATCCGCAACCACGAAGACTGCCGGTGGGGCTGCGGGAACGATAGCGATGATGTCAGGAGGGGCATGAGATGTGGGAATTCCTAACAGGCTTTTTCTTTGCACGCGCGACCGGGCTTTCCAGGTTCATTCGCCCCCTACTTTTCCTGTTCCTGGTAGGAGTTGTGATCGCCGGATTTATTTATGCAGCCGTCGTCTTCAGAGCAGTCTCGGAAAGGAGTGAACACCATCATGTCCACACGCACAGCACCCGTTGACTACGCGCTCAGACCTTCGCAAGCAATGCTGGCGGATCAAATCGGCAATGAGGTCTATTCGTCGCACTATGCCGAGCGCAAAGCATACCGACTCATCATCGGCTGCGGGACTGCGCTCCTCTGCGGTTCGATGTGGCTGAACTTCTCCCTGGCGCACCGCCCCATTACCGACCGCTATATCCGCATCGACGAGATGGGACGCGCTCAGGCGATCCAGTACACGGACCTCAATTACAGCCCCCGCGAAGGTGAAGTGCGGACGTATCTCACCGATTGGGCGAACTATCGTTACACCATCAATCGCGAGA
>JABBOG010000044.1 GCA_019351975.1 Acidobacteriota bacterium | reverse complement strand
TCAAGGTTCTACGCGAGCGACGTCTTGTGAAGCTCACAAGCACAGTGAACCCTGGACACGGAAGAGTATCGCTCGTAAGCGCACGCGCAAAGAGGGTTGAGTTGAGAGCCAAGCTGTTATGTATGTTGGTGCTTTTTAGAACTAACAGGAACTTCGCTCGTTAGAAGTGACAGTATAAGTCTTTCTTCTTTGTAGTCGTCGTGGTGCGGTGCGTAATGTGGGAACCGCCGTTCTCTGGCGGTTTCCAAGGGCTGTGGAAAGGGTGGGACAGTTTCGTCGTTCCACGCTTTCCATCAGGCTGTCATTTCCACCGTGGGTGCGGCAGCGATTTCTGCTTTGTAATCGGGGACGAAGAGTTGACGTGGAGTTTTCTTATAGCCGGTCTTCTCGCTGTTGGTTTTGACTTTCGGCTGGCTCTTCAGATCCTGCTGTGCCTTGATGATCGTAAGAGCATGACCGAGTCTCTTGTTCTCAACGGTGGCTGCGGCGTTGACTCGCTGATCCTTGTGGAAGGTGCGGTAGGGAAGCACACGTCCCTTGAAACGCACCTCCAGCCGCCCGTCTCCGAAGTCGTACAAGTCGACGTATTGGCCGGCAAGCCCTTCGCTGAGCTGGCTGCGATCCAGGATGATCTGCCTGCGGTCGTAATGGAAGTGAAGTTGTGCACCTACGTAGCGCTGCTCGCAATGACACAGGATGTCCTTCAGGCGAGATGCTGGCACATTCAGAGTTCGGTGCAGGTCTTGGGTCTTTACGGGACGCAAGGCGAAGCGTTCGTTGAAGCGCTCCATGAAGCCTGGCAGGAAGGCGTTACCAGCTTCGATGATGGAGACCTCGGCGAGCCGAAACTCCTTCACCAGGCGATCCTGCAGCGTAAGGTTTGCACGCTCGACGCGGCCCTTCGCCTGACCCCGCCAGCGCACGTCCAAACTGCGTCATCCCTGCGCCGCACTTCGTGTTCTGCCGACCGACGCGAAAGACTGTGTGCTTGTCCGAGTAGAAGGCAACAGGGCATCCATGCGTCTGGAGATAGCCTTGTAAGGCTTCGAAGTAGGAGTCCGTACTCTCGCTGGGCACGAAGCGGAGCTGCATCAGCTTGCTGGTCGCATCGTCGATGAAGACCAGCAGCGTGCAGGGTTCACCACGCTGCTCGAACCAGCGGTGGTCGCTGCCGTCGATCTGGATCAGCTCGCTGTAGCTCTCCCGCCGAAGGGGCGGCTGGTGGAAGCTCCTGCGCTGCTTGCGCGATAGCCACGCGCCGTCCTCGACCATCCACTTGCGCAAGGTCTCGCGTGAGACCTCAACTCCGTGGCGCTCCAGCAGCACCTCAGATGCGAGCGTCGGCCCAAAGTCACGATAGTTCTGCCGAACCAATTCCAGGATCAACTGCCTGCGCCCAGCTTATTGCTTGCCGCCCGTCCACGACCCTTGTGGATCAGGGCTCCGCCGCCACCAACCGCTGGGCCTGCCACAAGCTCACACTGCTTTGCGCCTACACTGTAGCTATACAGAATATGTGTTATCAGACATGAACGCTAGTATTGCATCTGGCGGGGCGACATCTTCGGTCGGTGTTTCCAGCCGCGCTATGGTACATTGGTGAAGTTGATCTAGGGCGTTGGAGAGATGGCCGAGTGGCTGAAGGCGCACGCTTGGAAAGCGTGTATACCGCAAGGTATCCAGGGTTCGAATCCCTGTCTCTCCGCCACAATTCTGCATTTTGGATGGTAGTTGGCCGGGTATCTGAATCGCTATAACGCAGGACAGAGTGGCAAGCTCACCACTCTGTCCTGAAGCTTCCCTTCCGTACTCAAGAAATGCAGGTCGCGCTTACGCTACGGGTGCTTCTACGTTGATCTGCTGCGAAAGCCGGGTGAGCAACTCATCGGCGTTACGTTCTTCACCCAAGGTCTTTTCCAGGATCGCTGCATCCTGCTTTTCTCCAAGGATCTGGGCCCATGTACGAAGTGTTCCGTAGGTTGCAATCTCATGGTGCTCAATTCCATTGCCTGCGGCAATCAAGATCACATCGCGGATACCCTCATTAGCAGCATCGCCGATCTCTGACTCTGCAGCGCTGATCATCGCTGCGGTGATTTTGCATTTTGAATCGCTGGCTTCTCCCTTGTTGGAGCTAAGGATCTGCTCGAGGCGGGAGACGTGCTCTCTGGTTTCCTCAAAATGCTTGCGGAAAGCTTGTTGCAGCTGCGGATTGGTCGACTTTTCGATCATCGCAGGCAGACCCTTATCTGCAATCTGCCGTTCACTATTCAAGGTGTGTTCCAGCTTTGCGATATATAACTCACGCAGGTTGTTTACATCCGGTGTAAAAACTCCCATGGCCCGTACTCCTTCGAATTGTTTCCCACCCGCGCGTATTTTCTCGTGCAGACGAGAGTGGCAAACGGTAGGTTGATAGCGTTGATGCCCGGTGGCGCGTTCCTCACCGAACCTTCGTGTCAGACATAGATTGTGATGCAGCTATGCGCTATGGCGTGGCTTTTACGCGCTATTTCGATGCTGGGTGCCATTGCGTGGATTGGTAGACCTTGGCACACGGCTGGCCCGTGGTGCAGATCACCTCGATCTCCTGCAGGCCCTGCGGGTGCTCTGTGACGGCCTTAGCCACGGGGTCTCCGACGAGCGCGATGACATAGGCGGCGCGCGCGGCGGGATCGTGAAGCGCAGCCTCCCATGCCTGCTCATCGTTTTCGCTGATCATGCTGCGGAGAGTTCGGCCAGAGGTCTGGACGGCTCCAACGTGGTTGGTGAGCGACATCATTACGGGAACATTTTGGGGTATCGACTCCAGCGACGTCGCCAAAGCCTGCTCCAGCGAGACGCGCGTCGTGGAATTCACCATCGCTTCTTTGAGCACGAGCGGAATCATGTACATCATAACGAGGCAATTGAGCGCGCATAGTACCATGGCGATCGGCTGCCAGAACCTGACTGCAGCACGCGCCCCGTTCGATGCTCTGCTCTGGAAGCAGATCTCCAAGCGCTCGGCGGCTAGAGCTGCGTAGATTGCCAGCGCTGGAAGCAACTCCATTCCGTAGCGGGCGTTGTAGTAGGCGTGAGGCCAGAGCTGGGGAATGAAGATGGGTACGGAGCTGTACGCGACGGCATAGATGTAAAACGGCAGCGGAATCCATAGGATTGCCGCGAACCCCTCCGCGCGCGCTCGGACCTCGACGACTGCCCTGCGCCGCCATGAACGCCATAGGCCATAGAGGGCCGCAGCCATCAAGCCAAAGCCTGTCTCCCATGCTGCTGCGTCGATCTGTGCGGTACGCGCGTAGAATAACGCCGACCAACCCATATTGTGCCAGCCACGGTAATGCTGGCCGGGTGGCGCGGTTCGTCGCTCGATCTGGGCAGCCGAATAGGGACCGCGCATGAAGTCCAGCCAGTCACCATCAAAATGGTGGTTGTACCAGAACCAGAATAGCGGACCCGCAACGCACAGGACGGTGAAGACAGCAAACCATACTCTCATCTGTCGGCGGATCGTGGCATCGCACCGCCACAGTGCCCAGGCGAAGCATGCCCACACCACAGCGCCAACAATCCATCCGTCGTAGCGCGTCATGACCTCGGCCGGGACGAGAAGGCCGGCTAGCATCATGCGGGCGCGGGCGGTCACTGCGTCCTTTGCGCGCAGCGCGGCGATTCCTTCCATTGTCGCGATCGTCGACCACACAAAGATTGCCAGAAACAGCGTCTCAGTCATGGCCGTCGTTGCCAGATACAGCAGATTTGGGTTGAGAGCGTAGAAGGTCGTTGCGACGAGTGCCCAACGCAGCCGCATCAAGCGTCGGGAGAGACGCCACACGCCTGCAACGCTCGCCGCAAAGCTGATCAGAGACATGGGTGCGGCAGCCAATCCGGTCTGCCACATCTGTAGATTCATGATGAAGGGCAGCATCAGGATATGCGGCAATGGAAGCCACACGCCGCCGAGTTGCGCCATTCCGGGCCATCTGGAGTCAAGGATGCGCCGCGCATTCGCGAGATGCGCGACAGCGTCGCCGTAGAGCAGCATGTAGCCGCGGTGATAGCTTACAAACAGAGCGATGAAACCGAGAATGATCGCGGCGACGAAAAGTGGGTACGTCTCGCCTGGGACGGTGGGCCTCACCGCCTCAGGATCGCCCGGAACCCAGACGGGCGCTTCGCGAAACGATCCTTTCCGGCTGCTTTTTCGTCCGAGCTCTAAGGTCTTTGACTCCCGCTTCGCGCGACGCTCTGACAATGATCTCGCCATAGTGATCTCTAGAGGTGCGAGATTTCCTTCAGGTGTTCGAAGCGCTCGTCGATCTCAGAGCGTGTGGTGCGCTGCAGTCGCTCGGTTCCGAATGCCTCTACGGCGAACGATCCCATGACGCTGCCATAGAACATGGCCTTGCGGAAGACATCCGGCGTGACTGTGGGCTGCGACGCGATGTAGCCGTAGAACCCACCGGCAAATGAGTCACCTGCGCCTGTCGGGTCCACCACTTCACCCAGGGGCATGGTTGGTGTGCGGAAGGGTTTTCTGGTCGCGCTCTCGTTGAAGCTTCGCGAAGAAAAGTATGCTGTCGAGCCGTACTCACCGTGCTTTACCACCAAGGTTTTCGGTCCCATTGCCATGACGGATTCTGCGCCGCGCAGGCCGTTTGGTTCGCCGCTGAGCATGCGCACCTCTGCGTCGTTGATCAGCAGGATATCCAGCTCGCGCAAGACCTTCAGAAGGTCGTCGCGATGTGCTCCAATCCAGTAGTTCATTGTGTCGCCCGCAACCATCTTTACGTGTGGCATCTGCGCCCGCACCCTCGATTGAAGTACAGGATCGATATTGGCGAGGAAGAGAAATTCGGAGTCGAGGTAGCTGGATGGGATCTTTGGCTCAAACGCTGCGAAGACGTTGAGATCTGTCGCCAGCGTCTCGGCGCTGTTCAGGTCCTTTACGTAGCTGCCGGTCCAGTGAAAGCTCTTCCCTTCGGCGCGTTCAATGCCTGCCGTGTCCACGCCCTTGGAGGTGAGAACAGCTTCATGCTCTGGCAGAAAATCATCGCCGACGACGCCGACGACACGGACGTCCGTAAAGAAGCTTGCTGCCAACGCGAAGTGCGTCGCTGCACCACCGAGCACGCGTCCGCGCTTACCGCTCGGCGTCTCCAAAGTATCAAACGCCACTGAGCCAACTACAAGTATTGACATACGTCTCCTGATGCAACTTATGTAGCTCGAGGCTACCAATATTTTCCGTAGAGCAATTCCAGCTTAGCCTTCGTCTGCGCCGGGATCGCACTCTTGTCCGTCATGATCGCGAACTTCGCAGCTGTCTGGGCGGGGCTGGCGCTCAGGTCTTCCGGCATGAGGCGCACAGCGGTCTTGACGACCTTCTGTGCATTCCCAGAGTTCTGATGCATCACTGCAATCACCTGGTCCACCGTTACTGCGTCGTGGCCCTCGAACCAGCAATCATAGTCCGTTACCATGGCGAGCGTTGCGTAGCTGATCTCTGCTTCGCGGGCCAGTTTTGCCTCCTGGAGATTCGTCATTCCGATGACATCCGCGCCCCACGACCGGTAGAGATTCGACTCTGCTCGCGTCGAAAACTGTGGGCCCTCCATGCAGATATACGTTCCTCCGCGCTTGCCAACAACGCCGGTTTCTTCGCAGGCTTTTGCGAAGACGTCGCTGACGATCGGGCACACAGGGTCGCCAAACGCGATGTGTCCTACGACGCCATCGCCGAAGAAGGTACTGCTCCGCGCAAAGGTGCGATCGATGAATTGGTCCGGGATCACAAAGTCCGTGGGCTTGTGCTCTTCCTTCAAGCTTCCGACGGCGCTGACGCTGAGGATGCTGGTGACGCCAAGCTTTTTAAGTGCGTAGATGTTTGCCTTGAAGTTCAACTCACTCGGCAAAATTCGGTGCCCCTTGCCGTGGCGCGCGAGAAACGCAACCTTGCGTCCCTCCAGCTTACCCAGCACGATCGACTCGCTCGGATCGCCGAACGGCGTCTCCACGCGTACCTCTGAAGTCTCGGACAGCCCGTCCATGTTGTAAAGCCCGCTGCCGCCAATGATGCCAATCTCTGCCTTCGCCAAACGCATCTCCTTCGAGCAATCTCTTTGCGCCATCGCGCCCCGTGCAGTATATCCTTTGCGCTACAAACCCAGGCCCTTGCAAATTTCATCAACCCTTGCCTTCACATCTTTCGGCATGGTCAGCATCTGCGGCCACTGCCGGGTAAAGCCTTCAGCAGCCCACTTCCGAGTGGCGTCGATGCCCATCTTGCTGCCAAAGTTTGGCAGCCGCGAGGCGTGGTCGAGCGAGTCGACGGGGCCGAGCGTGAACTGAATATCGCGCTCAGGGTCGATATTATTTGCCACACGCAGTGTTACCTCGGCGACATCCTGCACATCGCAATCCTCGTCGACGACGATGACACACTTGGTGAACATTGCCTGCCCCATCGCCCAGATTCCACTCATTACCTTGCGCGCGTGACCTGCATAGCTCTTGCGTATGCTCACAATCATCAGGTTATGGAAGACGCCCTCCGCCGGCAGATTTACATCGACAATTTCCGGAAGCGTCAAGCGCATCAGCGGGAGGAAAATCCGCTCTACAGCTTTGCCCATCCAGGCATCTTCCATGGGCGGTTTGCCTACAACGGTGGCCGCAAAGATCGGGTCCTTTCGATGCGTGATGCATGTGATGTGGAAGACCGGGTACTCGTCCTGCATCGTGTAGAACCCAGTGTGATCGCCGAATGGACCTTCGGTCCGCAATTCACCGAGTTCCACGTATCCCTCGAGCACGATCTCCGCATGTGCCGGGACATCAAGATCGACGGTTTCGCACTTCACGAGCTCCAGAGCTTTCTGCCGGAGAAAACCGGCGATAAGGTACTCCTCGACCTCCGGCGGCGCTGGTACGATTGCCGAAAATGTCGTCGCCGGATCCGTCCCAATTACGACCGCAACTTCCATCCGCTCGCCGCGTATCTTGGTCACCACGGTCTGCGGAATTGTGTGCGTATGCTCCGCTGCAGCGGTCCCGCCTGCCGTGAGCGCCATCATCTCCACCATGCCCGCAGTGTCGTCCGCTGTCGCGCGCATGCGATCCCTAGCATGCTCTGCAGCCACCTTTTGCCGTTGCCAATGCATGCCCGTCGTCTTTCCGTCATACACCTGCATGCGGTACATGCCCACGTTCCGCTTTCCGCTCTTCGGATCGCGCGTCACAACACACGGCAGCGTAATGAACCGCCCACCGTCATGAGGCCACGTCTGTAGTACAGGAAACTTCAGCACATCGACATCTTCGCCACGCAGAATCACGTCTTTGCATGGTGCCCTTTTTGCGTCGATGACCTTCGGGAAGAAGCCACCCACCTCCGCCAGCATTGGCAGGAGTTTCAGCTTGTCCATGAAACCCGTGGGTGCCACGGGGTGCAGCAGGGTCTCAATGCGTTTGGCTACGTCATCCAGCGACTCGACATCCAACGCCAAACGCATGCGCCGTTCGCTGCCAAACTGGTTCATCAGCACGCTGGCGGACTTGTAGTCTTTCACATTCTCAAACAGCAGAGCGGGCCCACCTGCACGTGGTGTGCCTTTGCCCGACTTTGCCGCGCGATCCGCAATCTCCGCCATCTCCAGCACGGGTGAGACCTCCGCCTTCACGCGCTTCAACTCCCCCGCTTTATCGAGCGCTCTGATCCAATCCCGCAAACTCTCGTATCCCATCACGTTCCTTTCCTTAACCACCTGACTTCATTGAACACCTACATGCCGCGCTGTGCATCTCCTACGCACACAGAAAGCTTCATCCCACCACAACAAAGCGCTCCTGTTTCAAGACTTTGCTTCACGCAGCCGCGCGATCTCGGCCATGCGCTGTGCTAACAGTTTCTCGCGGCCCTCCCCTGTAGGCTCGTAATACCTGCGCCCCTGCAACCCTTTCGGCAGGCATTGCATCGCTGCAACCTTCCCCTCCACGTCATGCGCGTACTGATATTCCTTCCCGTAATCCAACTCCTTCATCAGCCTTGTGGGGGCGTTACGCAGATGCAGTGGTACGACTTCCGCCGGCCGCGATTCGATGTCCGCGCGCACAGCGTTGTAGGCCTTGTACACTGCATTCGACTTGGGAGCGAGAGCGAGGTACACGACTGCCTGCGCGAGTGCCAGCTCACCCTCCGGCGAGCCCAGAAAGTGCATTGCATCGCGTGCTGACAGGCACAGATTCAACGCTTCTGGCGCTGCCAGACCGATGTCCTCCACGGCCATTCGCACCACTCTTCGTGCGACGTACATCGCATCTTCGCCTGCCGCCAGCATTCGTCCCAGCCAATAGATCGCAGCATCCGCGTCTGAGTTCCGCACCGACTTGTGCAGCGCCGAGATCAAGTCATAATGCTGCTCACCTTTTTTGTCGTAGAGCAGTACTCGTTGCTGCAGCGCCTCGCGAGCGATCGAATCCGTCAGCGTAGCCTCACCTCGATCTGCGGTCAGCTTTGCCGCGACCTCCAAGGCATTGAGCGCGCTTCGCGCATCTCCGCTGGAGTAGGACGCGATCATCTCCAATGCACCCTCATCCGCTACCAGTCCAAGGCCGCCGACGCCGCGTTCCGCATCCGAAAACGCCCGTTCCAGCAGCGCAAGAATCTCCGTTTGCTCCAGCGCGCGGAGTGTATATACCCTGCACCGGGAGAGCAGCGCCGCGTTGATCTCAAACGAAGGATTCTCAGTTGTAGCGCCGATCAGCCGGATGCTTCCCCGCTCCACATAGGGCAAAAAGGCATCCTGCTGCGCCTTATTGAATCTATGAATCTCATCCACAAAGAGGATCGTGCGAGAGCCAAACTCCGCAGCTTTCTCCGCCTCCACCATCACCTGCTTGATCTCTTTAATTCCCGACAGCACGGCGGAGAATTCGATGAAACTCGCGGAGGTCACCTTTGCGATAATCTTTGCGAGCGTCGTCTTCCCTACCCCCGGCGGGCCCCAGAAGATCAATGAAGCCGCGTCATCATTCACGATTTGCAAGTAGAGCGGCATACCTGAACCCAGCAGATGGGTCTGCCCTGAGAACTCTTCAAGCGTGCGCGGCCGCATTCGTTCCGCGAGCGGAGCGCGGTGCCGTCGCCCGGGTATTTCGGTCGACCGTTCCGGATCAAAGAGGCTCATTGCAAATCGTCCTTGTGCGCGGTGCGCTGCCGCATCACCTCATACAGGAGCATAGACCCCGCGACTGAAGCGTTCAGCGACTCTACGGCACAGGGTATTCGAACACGATGCTGCGCGAGTGCCAGCGCCTCGGCTGACAAGCCCGCACCCTCGTTGCCGATCATGAGACCGCATTTCGGTGCGAAGACGATCTCGAGCACTGACTCGACGCCCTGCGCCTGTGCCACTGCAGCATACAGCACAACATTCATTGTTTTTGCCTCCGCTGCAATCTGCGATATCGGCATTCGAAGTACGGGGACGCGAAATACAGACCCTGCTGAGGCCCGCACCACTTTCGGATTCCATGCGTTCACCGTGCGCTCCGTTGCATAGATGCGCTGCGCTCCGAAGGCTTCCGCAGAACGGATCAGCGTGCCGAGGTTTCCCGGATCCTGAAGGTTTTCCACGATGAGCACCGGATCCTCCGAGGGTTCTTTGGGATCTGGCGGGCAGATCTCCACCATTGCCGCAATCCCCTGCGGCGACGCGGTTTCGACAGCGCTCGCAAAGACGTCATGGGTGAGGATAAGTACCTCGGCTGCACCTACAGAGACGCGCTCCAGCGCTGCGTGGCTGGCCTCACGAATGAAGACCGTATGCAGCTTCAACCCCGAGCGTAAGGCCTCGGTGATCAGGTGCTCTCCTTCAAGGCCGAGCAGATCACCCGCGTTGCAAGCGTTACCTCGAAACGACGCACGCAGCGCTTTAACACGCGCGTTCGCACGGCTCGTAATCGGGATGGATTGATTCGTCATGGAGCACACCGGAGTCATCAGCATAAGGCAAAATGCCAGTGCTCAGTGTACGCGTTGGTTCGCCGTATCATGCGATGCACGCTTCCCCAGGAATCGCAGATACGATAGAGTTACTGTTGGGGAAACTACCTTTGAGCGCTGAAGTCCTTCGCATTCATCCCGACGAACCGGAACCTCACCTGATCGCGCAAGTCGTCAAGTCGCTCCAGCGTGGCGACGTCGTCGCGCTTCCCACTGATACCTTCTACGGTCTCGCTGTTGATCCAGTTAATCTCTACGCTGTTGAACGAATTTACGATCTCAAATCCCGCGCACGCCACAAACCTTTGTCCCTCCTCATCGCGGATGTGGCACAGGCTTACGAACTCGCTCGCTCCATCGACAACACGTTTGATAAGCTCGCTGAGAAGTTCTGGCCTGGACCGCTCACCATCGTCGTAAAAGCCGGCAGCAAGCTTCCTTTGCGTGTGACTGCAAACACGGGAAACGTAGCGCTGCGAGTGCCTGAGGCCACGATCTGCCGCAGCGTGGTAAGCCAATTGGGCTTCCCAATTACGGCAACCTCAGCGAACCTGAGCGGGCTCCCTGAATGTACCTTTGCTGCTTGCGTGCGCGAGCAGTTCGGTGAAAAAATTCCGCTGATCGTCGATGGTGGCCCGACAGCCCGTTCCGTGGCCACCACGATTGTTGACCTCAGCGGCGGCGGCAGTTCGTGGATGATCCTGCGGGAAGGTGCCATACCGACCCATGAGATTGCGCTCGCATTGCAAAGCTAGCGAACATCCACCGTTACTGGATTCTGCACAAGCTCTCGCGTCATACTGGCTGCAGGTCCATGAAACGATATGAGCGCTGTACACGGCAAAGCAAGCACAGCCACGTCCTCATCCAGCCACTGGAAGCGCTGGTTGCTTTTCGTGCTTGTTCTCGTCTTCGCGTGGTTTTTGTGGCTTTATCTCCAGATTTCGTCTACGGCCATGGTAGATAACGCGCAGTCGGCGGATGCCATTGCGGTCTTTGGTGCAGCGGAGTACGTCGGACGTCCATCTCCCGTCCTCCATGCACGTCTTGATAAGGCCGTCGGACTCTACGAGCGCGGCCTCGCGCCGTTTATCGTTACTCTTGGTGGCGGCTCGGATCGCGACTCGGGCCAAACTGAAGGCGCCGTCGGTCGCGATTACCTTCTTGCCAATGGCGTGCCCTACGACCGTATTATCGCGGAAACTCAATCCATCGATACAGAACAGCAAGTTCAAAGCCTGGCCGCTATCGCGACGCGCGATCACTTCAAGCATATTATTGTCGTTAGCGACGGCACGCATCTCTATCGCATCATGCTCCTCTGCCGTCGCGCTGGTCTCAGCGTTTACACCTCGCCACGAGCCACGCTGGGACACATTGATGATCTTGACTCCGCCGAACGCATCCTTCACGAGATGCTCAGTTACACCGCGCTGTTGTGCGATCTGCATGTTAGCTGGCTTCATCGATGGCTGCACAGTAGAGCCGATTAGCTAGTCTTCGTCGTCCGCCACTGGTACCATCATGCCACCCTCGCGCCGCATGCGTAGATACCCTCGAATAAAGGGCTCCAACGCACCATCGAGCACCTTGTCCACATCACCGACCTCCACGCGCGTTCTAAGGTCTTTCGCCATTCGGTAAGGCTGAAGCACATAGCTTCGAATCTGTGACCCAAATTTGATGTCCAGCTTGGAGTCTTCGAGCTTCCGGCTGATTGCCTTCTTCTTGTCCAGCTCATACTCATACAGCTTCGAGCGCATCATCTTCATAGCTCGTTCCTTATTCTTGTGCTGCGACCGCTCATTCTGACAGCCTGTCACAAGCCCTGTCGGAAGATGCGTAATGCGCACGGCGGAGTCCGTGGTGTTCACATGCTGACCGCCCTTACCACCTGACCGGTACGTATCGATGCGAAGATCTTCAACCTTGATGTCGATGACGATCGTGTCGTCGATCTCCGGTGAAACGAAGACGCTGGCAAAGCTGGTATGGCGGCGTTTGGCGGAATCAAAGGGCGAAATGCGCACCAGTCGATGGACACCTGTCTCGCCGCTCAATAGCCCGAACGCAAATTCTCCTGTGATCGTAAACGTCGCCGATTTAATTCCGGCTTCATCGCCGTCTTGTATTTCGTTAATCTCCACCTTGAATCCCTGCCGTTCAGCCCAACGCAGGTACATCCGCATCAGCATCTCGGCCCAATCCTGCGACTCTGTTCCACCCGCTCCAGGGTGTACCGTCACGATGGCATTGAGCGGGTCCGTCTCGCCCGACAGCATTGTCTTGGACTCCAGCGCCTCCGCGAACTCAACCAACGCAGGTATATCCCGAGTCAAGTCTCCTTCGGTATCTTCGCCTTCACGCGCAAGCTCAAAGTACGCTTCGATATCATCGGAACGCCGCGCCAACTCCGCGTCGTCTGCCAGCAAGGTCTCCAGTCGCTTCCGCTCGCGCATCAGGGGTTGCGACTTCGACGCGTCTGCCCATACCGCAGGGTCCGAGATTTTCAGTTCTAATGCAGCGAGCTCATCCTTCAGCCGGGGAGAGTCAAAGATACTCCCGCAATTCGCGCACCTTATCGCGAACCGGGGAGTAGGAATATTCGAGGTCACTCAACATAGCTCTAGTTTACTTCCTGATTGGTTGCAAATCTTTCATGCCCAAAACCCAGCACTAGCAAAAGTGCTGTAACGATCCCGCAGAACCATCCAAACCAGTCTCCATACTTGCTATAAAACGTAAGATCGCTTCGGTATCCAAACGCTACTTGGACGGATGTTCGCTGATGCCGTGGAATTATCGCAGTCACCCGGCCCAAGGGATCGATCGCAGCGGTGATTCCGGTGTTTGTCGCGCGCACAATCCATCGCCGATTCTCAATCGCACGCATTCGCACCATATCCAAATGCTCCCACGGAGCGCTTGTATCTCCGTACCACCCATCGTCTGATATATTTACGAGTGCCTGGGCACCCTCACGCGCAAACTCCCGCAGGTCGTTTCCAAAGATGGATTCATAACAGATGAAGACCCCATACTTCCTGCCACTGGTCGTAAACAATGTCCGATTTGCTCCGGGAATAAATACGAGGTCATCCAGTAGATGTCCTACAAAGAAAAACAGCGGTTTGTACGGCGTGTACTCTCCAAAAGGCACCAAGTGCATCTTGTTATAGCGACCCGCATAGCTTCCATCGGGCTGATAAAAGCTGGCCGAGTTATATAAATTGCGCTGTCCATCATCTCCAGTAGGTGCAATTGTCACATCGTTGACGATCACTGCCGATCCAGACTGTATGGCCAGCTTACTCATCGCCTGACGTAGAACAGGATCTGAGTCGACAAAGTCCGTCGGCGCCTCCGGCCATACTATGAGCTGCGATCGTTTCACAGGACCACCGTTGGCTTGATCGCCGCCAGATGCTTCAATCATTGGATGCAGACTAAGACGCGAGAACGATGCAATCATCTGCTCCTTACTTTCGAAGGCTCGCCTTTCGTTTCCTACCCCCAGATTCTCCTGCACCAATGTAGCGAGCGCCTGTGTTGGCTCGTTTATCCGGGGGTGATACAGGAGTCCGATCAGCGTCATGATGACGGATACCGTTGCCGCTGCAGCAACCCACGCGAATCGGTTGCGAGGCTGCTTGGCCGCCGGCCGCACGAGCCACATCGCATTGACAGCAGCAACCACGAACGACAGTCCCATCACTCCCGTTTCCGGTGCCAATTTCGTTGCAATTAAATTATTGACCTGTGTATAGCCAAGAAGGTCCCACGGAAAGCTAGTTACCCGCGCCCTTGCTACTTCAACGGTAACCCATAAGAAAGGCGTAGCTGCTAGCGTCAGTGTCCTCGAGTAGCGCCCGTGAATCGCACCTACAAGACCGCCGAACAATGCGTGATATAGACCGACGTACAGCGCAAATAAAAGCAGAATTCCCAAGGACGCAGCGATTGGGATGTTCTCATAGACATGCATCGTCCGATAGATCCAATAACAATTGCCTGTATACCAAACCACACCGCAAAGGTATGCCAGTAAAGCGGCCTGAGATATCGATAGCTTGGTTCCGCTTCGCGTGCGCCCCAGAAGTGCAGCCAGTAGAGGAATCAGACAAATCCAGCTAAGTGCGTTACACCACCACAGTGCAGGACCGGCGATCGGGAAGATCAAAATTTGCAATATCGCAGACAAGAGGGACATTGCCCATAACCGTGCTGGAATGGATCGCATCTGCTTAAGTCTAGCATCATGAGGAGCATTGGTACTGGCGGGTTTTCTTAGTTCAATCTGCCAAGTATTCTTAAAACCAAAGATTAACTAACTCTTCAAATTTCATGAATGATTTGCGATAAGTCGTTTCGTGCTTATAGAATTCATCTAGTTACGGAATTCCAAGTTACTCTGGAATAAAAAGTACCAAAAGAAAGGATTCGACCCATGGACATGAGTAAGATCGTTGCTGAAATCGATGCAGAAATAGCTTCCCTTCAGCATGCGAGGGCAGTCCTTCTCGATCTCAATGATGAAACGATCGAATCGAAGCCGCGTCGCGGCAGGCCCAGAGGAACCGCAAAGACATCGAAAACGATTGAGACGATAAAGATAGCCAAGCCTTCAAAACGCAAGCGGACGCTTAGCCCGGAGGGGCGGAGCGCGATTGCTGAAGCTATGAAGCGGCGCTGGGCTGAGCGTCGCAAGCAGCAGTCAGCGTCTACCAAGAAAACGGCTCCTGTAAAGAAGCAAGCTACAGCGGTTGTCGCAAAATAATCCTACGACAAAATCAATGAGAGAGCGGAACTAGAATCTAGTTCCGCTCTTTCATTTGGCCACCAATGTACGTTCTGAGCGATCTCCAAATATCAGAATAAACGGTGAGAATCCACGCTAGAGCTTGTCAGCCGTCTGCGGTGCGCTGTTTTTCGAGAGAACCCGTGATCATGGCAGATGTTTGAGGATTCTTCGCGAAGGGCAGAACTTTTCGTTCAGTAACGTGTCAGCAAGAACGAGTAGCCTACTCCGGGGTCAGTGGATTATGCGGCGTGCACGTTACAGAGTATCTCTTCTCGTGGTGATAGGAGTGCTGCAGAGCTCGCTGGGGTTTGCACTTCAACAATCCGGTGATGCTACGCCACCTGATCGATTGAGCAAACGCGAGGTACAAAGTGAACACTCCAAAGCACTTCATGCGTTGAATCGCTTAACGTTTGGTCCGCGCCCCGGTGAAGTTGAAGCCGTGGAGGCTATGGGGTTACATAACTGGATTGAGCAGCAGTTACATCCTCAGATGATTGACGATAGCGATCTGTCTCATTGGGTGGGAGACTATAAAACTCAATTCATGTCTCCCGAACAGATGATGATGAATTTCCCGAACGGATCCATTATCCGACAGGCGTTGAAGGGTGCCATCCCTGTCCCTGCGGACGAACCGGTGCATACCGTTTGGACAAGCCAGATGGCAATCATGCAGGAACGCGAGAACAGGAGCGAGAAGGCGCCGCCAAACTCCGTGCAACCGGCCCATCCTGCTACGAATATCGAAGAGATCATTGGGCTACCCGCTGCAGCGCGATATCACGCGCTGCTGAATGCACCGCCATTGACTGATATACAGCTTCTACGGCCGCTAACCCCAGCCCGACTCACTGCGCTGACGTCTGGTATGACCCTGGAACAACAAGAGACAGTTGGCGCACTATTGCGTCCTGAGCAGGTTGTAATCGGAGAAGCCCAATCTGTTCGATTGCTTAAGGATATTTACAGTCAACGGCAACTTCAGCGGGTGATGACAGAATTCTGGATGAACCACTTCAATCTATATAGCAAAAAGAATCAAATCGAACCCTATTACATATCTCAGTTTGAGCAGACGGTCATCGCACCGCATGCATTGGGCTCGTTCGAGGATTTACTCGTATCTGTTGCCAAAAGCCCCGCGATGCTTATCTATCTAGACAATGCTCGAAGCATCGGCCCTGATTCCTTAGCAGCTCAACGGAGGATGCGTCCTGGGTTTCAAACAGTCCATCCTTCGCTCGAAGGAATCAATGAGAACTACGGTCGTGAATTGATGGAGCTTCATACTATTGGAGTAAACGGCGGATATACGCAGCAGGATGTCATTGAGGCAGCAAAGGTTCTTACGGGTTGGACAGTAACACCAATGCGCCAAGGGGGAGGTTTTCGGTTCAACACTGCACAGCACGAACCCGGCGATAAGATCGTGCTGGGGCACACGATTCCCGATGGGGGAGAGAATGAAGGTATAGAGATGTTGCATGTTTTAGCGACGAGTCCTGCAACGGCTCGCTTCATTTCTCTCAAGTTAGCTGTTCGATTTGTAAGTGATCACCCTTCTTCAAACCTTATCAACTGTATGGTGAAGACTTTCCTGTCAACGGGTGGGGATATCGGTAGAGTGCTACAGACTATGGTCGATTCCGATGAGTTTTGGTCTGCCACGGACAGCGGAAACAAAGTAAAAACTCCTCTGGACTATGTGGTTTCCTCAGTAAGAGCAACAAACGCAACGGTGTCTGACGCCTCAGGGCTCTTGAGTTCTTTGAATCACATGGGAATGCCACTTACAGGCACACAAGAACCAAATGGTTATGCGATGACCAATGATGCATGGAATAGTACGTCGGAATTAGTCAGTCGCATGAACTTCGCTGTGGACCTAACCTCTAATCGAATCCCCGGCGTCACCGTTTCTGTGCGAGATATGCTCGGTGCTGGCGCCGACGAACTTTCGACTGTGCAGCAAACAAGTCAACTGGAGAAGACACTCCTGAATGGACCAGCGGATCGATCCTTGAGCTTGACTCTGAAGCAAATGTCAAGAGCAAGAGCGACGCCGCCTGTAACTACATCGGTCGCTGAGTCTGGTGACAAGCAGCCACAGGACCGAAGTTTGTCTCCGATGAAACATCCCAGCGCGCTTGCGTCCGCTTCAGTGGCGGCTGGAATGATCATTGGGTCGCCACAATTTCAGCAGCGGTAGCACAACACAGATGGCGTGAGGAGGAGCAAAATGGAAATCACGAGACGAGCAATGATGCGGGATGGCGCGATGGCACTGATTGGGACGGCCTCGATTCCCAGTTTCTTGAAACGGACGGTCTATGCCAGTGAAATCTCTCCTCGCGCAAAGAAACAGGTCATGGTTGTGCTCTTTCAGCGTGGTGCTGCAGATGGGCTCAATATCGTTATTCCTCATGCAGAGAGCTACTACTATAAGGCCCGCACGAGCATCGCAATTCCACAGAGTCAAGTGCTGGATCTCGATGGATTTTTTGGTCTTCATCCTGCATTGTCGGAGCTGAAGCCCCTTTGGGATCGTAAAGAGCTAGCAATCATCCACGCTACAGGGTCGCCTGATCCCTCACGCTCTCACTTCGATGCTCAGGATTACATGGAATCTGGCACGCCTGGGTACAGAGCGACTGCCGACGGTTGGATGAATCGCGCCCTACAAGCGCAGGACGAGCGAGACCATCGAATTGCCTCGCCATTTCGCTCAGTTTCGGTGGGATCGAGCATTGCACTCACGATGCGTGGAAGAGTTCCTACGGTTGCCATCGGAGATGTGACTGATTTCGGAGTCGATGATCACAAGCCAGATGCGGCCCGTGTTAGTGACGCGTTCCGCAGCATGTATGCAGCAGATCGCTCCTCACGTTTCCATGGCACGGCGACGGAGACATTCGAAGCAATTCGCATGCTCAAGGCCACAAACCCTGCTCAATACAGACCTTCAAATGGGGCGCAGTATCCTCGAAGCGCATTCGGAGACAGCATGAAGCAGATCGCTCAGTTGATCAAAGCAGATCTTGGCGTAGAGGTGGCATTCGCAGATATTGGCGGCTGGGACCATCATGTAAACGAGGGGGGCGCAGAAGGCCAACTGGCTCGCAGCCTGCGTGATCTTTCCCAAGGAATTGGCGCATTCTGGCAGGATATGGGCTCCTCCGCTGAAAATGTGACGGTTGTGACGATGTCGGAGTTCGGACGGACTGTCCACCAGAACGGAACAGGTGGGACAGATCATGGGCACGCGAATGTGATGTTTCTTCTAGGGGGGCAGGTCAAGGGGGGCGAAGTCTATGGTCCGTGGCCTGGCCTCGAACCGGAAAACCTGTACCAAGGTCGAGATCTTGCAATCGGTACAGATTACAGGACGGTGCTTGGAGAGGCTATTTGGAAGAATGTTGGTGCCAGGGATATGAACCGGGTCTTTCCGAATGCCAAGCTTGATCCGCAGCGATTTCTGAATTATCTTCCCACGCCTCTCTCTTAGGACTGCTTTCCTGAATTTCGGCTTGGCTTACATGTCAATGCACTATTGTTTTATAGATCGAGCAGGTAGCGGACCATGATTTCTCGTCACTGTAAGTAAAGGCACCATCCCGGAGTTGTCATGGAACATGCACGGAGCCTGAGGCTCGATTCTGCTTCATGCAGTAACATGTGCGAGCCGTGCGATGATCAACGTAACCGGCACAGCCGAGGTCGAAGTAGCCGGGTGGCTTTGACAGATCACCCAGCTACTTCGACCCAATACATGGAGAACACTTACGGCAGCCGCAAAGATTCTCCTAACGCAGTTTGGTGTTGGAAGATGTTAGAACTCCAGTCGTGCTTGAATCTGGATCTCGCGCGGTGTATACAGAAAGCCCGAGTCGTTTGAGGTCGAGTGCGATCCGAATCCGACGCCCGGACCCGTATTTGGCAGATAGGTCAGCGTACTTCCGCCGGTTCCACTTGCTGTGTACGTATACGCATTTTGGTTGATGTCTGACGTGCTGAAGTTCTGGTGGTTCGCCACGTTGTACATATCTGCGTTGAGTTGCAGATGGTACCGCTCGCGAATCGTAAACTGCTTTTGCAAGCGCATATCATCGACCATCGCGCGGGGTACTTGATATGTGTTCAAGCCAATCACCGGAATGTAGTACACCCCGTTGACACCATTCCAAGACCCGCTGTTTAACGCTGCGCTGGAGTTATAGCCTGTCTGGATCAATGCTGAGTACGGAAGGCCATTCTGAACCTGATATGTGTCGTCGATGCTCCACCCATTCACGAGGTATTTCAGCGGGCCGCCTGAAGAGGTCTCCGGGAAGTTATAGATGACGTATGCCACAAACCGGTTGCCTACATTGAACTGCGACGTGCCGTAGTTCTGGCGTGCCAATGCATACGGGTTCAGCCAGTTGTTAGTGCTCCCGCTTACCGTTGAGCTTGCGTTTTGGTTGTAATCCAGAGCATGCGACCACGTGTAGTTTGCATCGAACTGGAATCCGTGGATGGAATGGTTCTGAATCTCGAATACCAACGCGTTGTAGTTGGAGTTGATGTTGCTTAAGAACTCCGTGATGTTCGTGAAGTTCGGGTTTAAGTAGCCGGTCGGATTCGCACAGGTTGCGCTGGCCGTGCACTTGCCAAATGTTGGCACTTCATATTGCGACCCGACAGGCAGGGGACCACTCTTTGTTCCGCTGGCGGTCTGTCCAATCGTGATCGTCGACGTAACCTGAGGCGGTGCGAGATTTACGTTCAGGAAGTTTGGCAGTTCACGGCCCAAAGCTCCGAGATAGCTTACCTGCATCACAGTTCCCTTGCCCATCTGCTGCTGCACCTGTAGGTCAAACTCATCGACCTGCGGATTCTGCAGATTCGAAGCCATATAGATGGACGACGGCTTCGATCCTGAGCCTGCGGCAAAGGGATTGGGGAACAGTGGTGCGCCGGACGCAGTGGGCTTCGTGCTGGCGAGGGCATACTGCCCGTTCGGACTGCCGGTTCCAAACAGCGCGCTCTCGATCGTTCCATTGATGATGCGACCGAAGTACATGCCCGTGCCGCCGCGCAGAACTGTCTGGCCGTTCCCGAAGACGTCGAGCGAGAATCCGGCACGCGGACCAAAGTTGTTCTTGTCGCTTGGATGATTGTTCAGCGCCGAGTATGGTACAAAGGTGCCTGTAGCAGACGTCAGATTTGCCGAAGGCGCTGGCAGCGTCTCTACGTCATACCGCAGCCCAAGCTCGAGCGTGAGACGCGGCGTCACTTTCCAGTTGTCCTGCACAAAGCCAGCGTAGTCCAGGGTAGAGATGGCAAACGTCGATTGGCCAAAGTCCTGCGTTGCAGATGTGTAGCAATCATACGTTCCAATGCCACTCGTGGTGGCAGTCGCAGCTGCTCCCGATGCATTGCATGTTCCGTGCGCACCCTTGGTTGCCAAGTCCGTCAGGTAGTTCGGAATTGTGCTGTAGCTATAGACGCCATAATAGTTTGGCTGCTGATTTACCAGATCATTATTATGAAGCACGTCCGCTCCAAAGCGGATCGTTTGATTTCCGATGTTCCAGTACAGGATGTCATCCACCTGCCACTTGCGCTCATCCGGGAATGCACCTCGGTACGAGTAATACGGTGATCCGAGATTGAAACCGATTGCGGAATCCAGCGTCACGTATGGGATTGTTCCTCCGCTGGGCGCGTTACTGTATGGCAGGATTCCACCCGGAGCCACTAAATTGTTGAGTGTGTACTGACTGTAGGGCTGTTGGCTCTCGTCATCCAATTCGCGACTGTACTGATACAAAACTTCGTTTGTGACGCTTTTACCCAGGATCGTGGATAGCTTCGCCACGCCATAATCCAACTTCACAAAATCTTCACCAAATGCGTCCACGGAGTAGTCCGCACTCGTATTCGTCTGCACGTCTCCCGGAGCATCCCAGCGAAGACGGTTGTACAGCAAACTCAAATGGTTCTTCGCGTCGATTTGATAATCCAGCTTCGGAGTATTGATCTCCTGGTAGCCCGCGCGCGGCACAAGTCCAAGGTCTGTCTGAAGCGCAGCGAGCCCTGCATCATACTGCGCCACTGCAGCCGCATACGACGGCAGACCTAATCTCGCAGCCATCGTACAAACCTGGCTGTCCAGGACGTAGTTTGCGTCGTAGTTCGGCTGCGCACTATTCGCACTGCCGGTAAGGTATCCAGTCGTGACGTTGCAGGTGCCGGGGGCTGTCAGCGTCGGTTGATCCAGAAAGCTTCCAGGCGTCGTCGCACTGCCGTAACTCTTCGCCCGAGCAATCGCCGGATTGATATGGGTTAGCTGGTCATAGGTGTAATACCAGAAGAGCTTGTCTTTGAGCAGCGCACCACCGACGGATGCACCGTATATCTTGCGGAGATCTTGCGGCTTAATCGGCTGTCCGGTCGGCCCATCTGAACCCGGATCATACGCTCCAAACCCGCGGTCCAGATCGCTGAAGTATGCCTCGCCATGTAATTGGTTGGTTCCGCTGCGCGTCACGGAGTTGATGACGCCGCCTGCGGCCCGGCCATACTGCGCAGAGTACACGCCCGTGTTCACCTCGAACTCCTGAATCGTGTTCGAGGAGCTCGAATATCCCTCGCGCGTCCGTCCGCGCTCCTCAGAAAAGAAAGCCTGATTGTCGTCCGCGCCGTCTATTTCTACATTGTTCAGCAGGGTGCTCATACCGCGCACGCTCACCAGGCCAAACCCGCTTGCATCCGCCACTACGCCCGGCGTTGTCATGGCCAGCGCCGACCACCGCCTGTTCTGGATCGGGATATTGTCCACCGCCGCCTTCGGCAGAACATCGGACATATCCGGGCTCTCAAAGTTCAGCGTCGTTTGGTCTGCCGAAACCGTCACGATCTGCTCTGTGCTTCCCGATGCCAGCCTGGGCATCAACGTCGTCATGTGACCCACATCCACAACGACGTTGTTTTGGACGGAGGTTCCGAAGCTGGGGGCCGCAACCGTCACCGTGTACTCGCCGGGCTCTACAAGAGGGTCGTTGAAGAATCCACTTCCGTCAGATGTCAGGTGCTGATCTGCATTCGTTCCGTTGTTGTGGATCGTGATCGTCGCGCCTGGAATCGCCGCGCTTGTTGCGTCTTCCACTGTTCCCGAAATTGCTCCCTGCGAGGTAGATTGCGCTCGCATCACATTGGCAAGAACACACACTGCCACTAACCCAAGAATTCGTTTCATTATCTGGCTCTCCAAAATCAAGCAAACTATCTGAACGATCAACCTAAGAGGCTATCGGTCCATGGTGTTTCTACATAGTGTAACGATTCATTCATGAAATGATGATGAAGCGCTCGAAGTTGCGCGAGTAAATCTTCTATGCGAGCAGGCGTCGCCAGAAGGCGGGTTTTGGTGGCAACTGGCTATCTGCTTGATACTCTTGCCGGAGGGCGCACGTTGGCGCACTGTAGATGTTGGGAGATTGTCCATGCATGTAGCGATCGCGACGGGTAGACAGGCCCACTATCGCCTCCCGGCGAACTCATTTCTGAGGAGGGATTGCGACGTATCAATGTACACGGCCACACCCAAGAACCGTATGCGAGGATTTGGCCCGGATATGCGGACGCATTGGATTCCAGCTCCGGTTGCGATGCTCAGCGCTCTGACGCACTCACGTACGCCGCTCGTTCTAGATGAGCTTGATTCGGCGTTCTTCGACCGTGGAGTCGCAATGGCACTGGGCGACTGCGGTCTGTTTCTCGGAGCCTCAAGCTCAAGTTTGGTGAGCGGGAAGGCTGCTCAGAAGATGGGTGCGGTCTTTGTACTTGACCGAGCTTGTCCAGACGTACGCGTGCAGCAGGATATGTTGGTCGAGGAGGCCAGAAAAGCGGGCGGGTGGTTTCGGCGCAGCTCTTCGTGGTTTTTGGATCGGCAAGTGGAAGAGTATGACGCTGCGGACTTCATTCTTACGCCATCTGACTACAGCAGACGCAGTTTCCCTGAGGCTCTGAGGAAAAAGATGATCTTGGCGCCACTCTGTGGGCGAGCCAGAATTACTGGAAGACACAGAAAACAAGCAGGTTCCGCGTTCGTTTTAGGAGTGATAGGGGGTAGTCCGCTGCGCAAGGGATATCTTTATTTACTAGAGGCGTGGAAGAGGCTGGCCCTGCCGGATGCCCAGCTGAAGATTCGTACGAGTAATGAGATCTATGCATTTTCTACCCTGAAACAGTTAGTGACGAGCCAGTCTAACATCCATGTAATTGAATATATGGAAGATATACGTGCTTTCTATGCGGATTGCGATGCTTATATTCTTCCAAGTGTGGACGATGGTTTCGGCATGTCTCTGTTTGAGGCTATCGGGAGTGGGATTCCATCCATCGCTACACGACATTGTGGCGCTTCTGAGCTTCTGGTTTCTGAGCGCGATTTTCTCTTGATCGACGCCTTTAGCGTAGACCAGATCGAGGCAGCTGTGCTGCATCTGTATGAATCAAAAGAGACTCGAGAGCGGCTGGGGGAGGCCGGGATCTTAGCTGTAGAACGTCTGGAGAAAGATGGCGTCGTTGAACGGTATGAGGCAGGAATCGATGATCTCCTTTTCAGGATGTCGCAAACTTCATGAACGGATCTTGCGCCATTTACTAACGACCGCCACCGACAAAATGGACAATCTCGAGTCGGTCCCCGTCCAGAACTTGTGTTGAAGCCCAAGCGCTGCGCGTGACGATATTGCCATTCAGTTCAACGGCGACGCGGTCCTCTTTGAGGCCAAGGATCGTGACTAATCCAGCAAGATCAACGGGTTGTAGTGATTTTTCGGTTCCTGGGATGGCGTGAGGTTGACCATTGAGATGAATGTTCAGGGGTGCGCACATATGTTTAAGCGTACCAGCAGGACAATTGAGACGGAGCCTGGCACGTACAGCGCTTTGGTAGACTTGTTTTTCTACGTGACGCTGGAGCCGGTTCTTTTATGCGTGTTGTTCAGACGGTGTTTGGAGTGTTCCATCACTTCAATTTGGCTCGAGAGTTGGAGAAACGTGGCCATTTGGAGAGGGTTTATTCGACTTTTCCGTGGCGTCGGCTGCAGCGGGAGGGTGTGGAGCATGGATTGGTGGAGACGTTCCCTTGGCTGCATGTGGCGGAGTATGCCGTTGGGCGGAGTCCGATCGACCTGCGCTGGCTCTCGGATGAGCTCGGATACGCCAATGCTCTGGCTTTTGACCGATGGTGTGAGAAGCGACTTAAGTTGTTGAAAGAAAGGCCGGATGCGCTGATCGGGATCTCTGGTTCTAGCATGTCTGCGGGTGCCTGGGTGCAGCGGGAGGGCGGAATTTTTATTTGCGACCGAGGTTCTACGCATCAGCGGTACCAGCAGCAGATCGTTGAAGAAGAATATGCGATCTGGGGGGTGACGCGGCCGGTTTCCGACGAGCGCGATACGGTTCGAGAGGAGGCTATCTATAACAAAGCAGATGCGATAACAGTTCCTTCCCGTTTTGTGGCGCGATCTTTTGTTGCGATGGGAGTGCCTGCCGAGAAGGTTTTTACGATTCCGTATGGGGTGAGATTAGAGAACTTCCGGCCGACGGCAGTGCCTGCTGAGGGTGAATTTAACGTGTTGTTCGCAGGTGCGCCGGGACTGCGTAAAGGCATTCCGTACCTGCTGCAAGCCTTTGCGAATGTGAAACATCCGAGGAAACGTTTAATGATTGCGGGATACGTTCAAGAGAATTTAAAGGGTGTTTTGAAGCGCTTGCCGCTGGAGAATGTGCAGTTCTTAGGGCCGGTCGCGCAGCCGGAGCTGATTGACCTGATGAGCCGCAGTCATGTGATGGTTTTGCCTTCGATCGAAGAGGGGCTAGCGCTGGTGCAGGCGGAGGCGATGGCGTGCGGCTGCCCCGTCATCAGCTCAACGAACTCTGGTGGGGATGATCTGTATACCGATGGTGTGGAAGGGTTTATCGTGCCGATACGAGACGTGAGGGCGATTGGAGACAAGCTGCAGCTGCTGGCGGACCAGCCGGATGTGGGGCGTGCGATGGGTGCTGCGGGGATGCGCCGGGTGCAGGAGATGGGCGGGTGGAATGAGTATGGAGCGCGGTGGGAGGCGCTGCTGTTGAGGCTCACCGGGATGCAGCGATAGACAAAATTGAGCGCCGTTAAAGGCGCTTTGGACGGGGTTAGTGGCATACTCGCCGGGTTTTGGGTGACATTGCTTCAGCGGGAGGTGGCAGGAGCCGGGTCGACCGGTTGGGCGGTGAGGTTCAGCGGCCCGTTTCCATGTCCGAGGGAGGGGGCGCGACGGATCGCATCGGCGACGAAGCTCTTGGCGGAGCGGACTGCGTGGGTGGGGGTGTCGCCGAGGACGAGCCGGGAGAGGAGCGACGAGGAGAAGGCACAACCGGTGCCGTGGGTGGAGGTGGAGGGGATGTGCTCGCCGAGGAAGGCATGCGTTTCGCCGGAGGGCTGACGGAGGATGTCGGTGGGGTGAGAGTGCCCGCCGGCGGTAGCGACGACGTGGAGATGGGGGTGGCGGCGTGCGAGGGCGAGGGTGGAGGCTTCGGCTTCAGCGAAGTTGGAGACGGGCAGGCCGGTGAGGGCGGATAACTCGGACCAGTTGGGCGTGATCCAGGAGACGTGAGGGATGAGCTGGCTGTGGAGGACGTCGAGAGCCTGCGGCGGTAGAAGCGTTGCACCTGAGCTGGAACGGAGGACAGGATCGAGGACGACGGGGAGCGGATGCTGTGTTCCCTTTCGCGGGGTGGGGAGGTTGGAAAGGAACGCCTGGAGAAAGTCCGAGACGACGGAGGCGGTCTCCGCGGAGCCCAGCATGCCGATCTTGATGCCTGCGGGCGGGAGGTCGGCGCAGAGGTGCTCGAGGGTGTGGCGGAGGAGGTGGGGTTGAATGGCGTGGACTTCAGCGACGCCCAGGGTGGATTGAACCGTGAGTGCAGTGATGGCAGAGGTGCCGAAGAATCCGTGAGCGGCAAAGGTTTTAAGGTCGGCTGTGATGCCGGCGCCGCTGGAAGGATCATGGCCGGCGATGGTCAATAGCGTCGGTACGGCGCTGCTTGTCGGTCTTGGAGCGACAGAGAAGGGTTCCACGTGAGCAACCTTACTGGTGAAAAACCTATCATACAAGGAGCTGTTTTACAAGCGAAATTGCCAAATAAGTGCCTTTGATTTCTTTGACTTAGGCAACCCCAAAAGGTGACAATACTACTATGAGTGAACCAACGATAGAAGAGCAGATGACGGAAGAGCAGCCAGAGAAGGAAGGCCGCAAGTCGACGCGCATCGGCGTGCTGGCTGTGACCCTGGGACTGACGGCTTCCCTGCTAGCGAGTCCAATGGTGAAACGAGAGAGTACAGTTTCCCAGGATAAGACACAAGCGGACAATGCGGTACCGAAGCGCCATTGGTTTCAGATCGGGAAGGCGTCGTGGTATGGCGGGTCGTTCAATGGGAAATTGACGGCGAATGGAGAGACGTACGATATGTACGACTTTACGTGCGCCCACAAGACGCTGCCGCTGGGAAGCTGGATTCGGGTGACGAACCTGAAGAATAAGAAGTGGACATTCTTACGTGTCAACGACCGCGGACCGATGGTTCCCGGCCGGATTGTGGATCTGTCGTATGCCGCAGCGCAGAAGCTGGGTATCGAAGGTCTGGGCAAGGTGCGCATTGAGCAGGTCAGTCCGACGGACCCGAAGATCGCAGACCAGATGGTAGCGCAGGTTCGGATGGATGATCCGGCGCGGTTGCAGCGAATCGATGAGCCTGTGGATACTGGGTTTCTGGCACCGGGAATGTTGACCGCTGCTGCGCGATAGTTTCTGGATGAGGTTGTCAAAAAGGCTCCGCGATGTTCGCGGAGCCTTTTTGGCGTTAGTTTGCGCTTCAATGGTGATCACAGAAGCAGATTCCCTGCGGGAAAGACAGAAAGAAAGGCAAGGGCAGCGGCATGAAGAGGGTTCTTCGCCTTTGCGTAAGGATGGCAACGCATAGGCGGGCTAAGCGAGGCCGAGACGGCGGTGGGTGATGGGGAGGTCGCTGAGGCGCAGGGCGAGAGATTTTGCGCCGCCGCCGCCTTTGATGAACTCCGAGAGTTCGAGCTGGACGACGTCGAAGCCGGCGTCGAAGAGGCGGGTGGAGAGCTCGCGGGTGATCTCGCCGGTGAAGATGGTGTGGCCGATGTTGAGGGCGCAGCAGGCCATGCGGGTGGCGTCGAGTTCGGAGACGGCGATGCGGTGCGAGGCTGGGTAGGCGCGATCGATGGCGGCGTTGGAGGCGGTATCGAAGGCGCCGGGATAGTAGAGCAGATAGCCGGGATCGAGGGGGTCTGCGGAGTCGTGGTGGAGAGGTGTGAAGCAGGTGTCGAGGTGATAGAAACGGGGGTCGGTGAGGTGGAGCGAGGTGACTGGGACGTGCCATGCGTCAGCGACGTGGCGGTGGGCGGCGCGGCAGGTGCGGACGCCGTGAGCGGCCCAGAGGGCGGTGCCGGTGTCGTTGAAGAGGATGTCGCCTTCGCCTTCGAAGGGGGTCTGGCGTGGGGTCTCCCAGAGGAGAAAGCCCTGGCTGACGAGCCAGCGGCGGAGGAAGGATGTCTCGGCGCGGCGCTGGGGCGGATCGAAGCTGGAGACGGCAGCGACGCCGTGATGGATGAGCGCTCCGTGGCCGATGAAGACCATGTCGGGACAGCCGGGCTCGGGGTGCAGGAGGCGCACGTCGGCGACGCTGCGGAGGATGTTGTGCATGCTCTTCCACTGGGCGAAGGCGAGGTCTCGGGAGGAGCGGTGAACGTTGCCGGCCATCCAGGGATTGAGGACGTAGTCGACGTTGTACCACTCCGGCGGACACATGAGGAAGGTGGGGCGGGTGAATTGGGGCGTTGGAGCGAAGATGTTTGATGCAGCGGTTGAAACGGCGATGCTTGTAGCCATAATGATTCGATTTCCTAGTACCGTCAAGGAGTTTGCCTACACAAGAGGACGTTCGTCAAGTGCGTCGCCGTTGCCCTTCGGGGTACGTTGTCCGAGGAGGAACAAGATGTGAGACGGGCCGGACAACAAAAAGGTCCGCCGGAATCGGCGAACCTTTCTGAGGAAAGTGACGTTGTCTTTCGGTTGCCTGAGTTGACCTAGAGTTTCTCGAAAAACTCGCAGGCAGAGCAGGAGATGTAGACGCCGCCGGGGATGTTGCGTTCGCGGTCTTTGACGCGCTTGACGATGCGTGTGGGCTTGGAGCATTTGGGGCAAGCTGTGCTCTGCTGTGTATCCATGACCTTGTTGCGGTCGCCGGTCTTGGCAATCTTTGCCATTGTGATGATCTCCCTGAGAACGAATGTGGGGCTTGCCGGTTCCCTGCTAGCAGCGAGGCTGCGAACCGTGGGCGACCTTGCGAGATCCTTGGGCTGGGCGGTAAGGCTGGGCCGAACGGGAGGCTGCGAGGGCGAGTGCCGGGTAAAGCTCTCTGCTAGTTTACACGATGCGAGGATCATGGTGGTAAGGAAGAAGGCAGCGCCGGTTCCCTGCCTGGGTTCCAGCTGTGGAGGGATGGTGGGTTAGGATCGCCATGAGGAGATGGATGGGACGATGAGGAGGCCTTCTGCTGGGGCGGTTGAAGCGGTGCCGGGAACGCCGATGGAGGCGCTGCGGATGCATTGGCGGCTGTATGTGTATGAAGGCGCGGAGCTGGGGTGGTTTATGGTGGCTGCGTGCTTTGCGGCGGTGGTGCTGTTCGGGGGTGCGTCGCCGGTGGTGCGGGAGATACCCAGCGCGGTGTGGCGTAGGGTGCTGATGGGGGTTGCGATGGGTGGGACGGCGGTGATGATTATCCATTCGCCGATGGGCAAGCGGTCGGGGGCGCACTTCAATCCGGCGATCACGCTGTCGTACCTGCGGCTGGGGAAGATTGGGGTGTGGGATGCGGTGGGGTATGTGGTGGGGCAGTTTGTGGGAGCTGTGGTGGGGGTGGGACTGTCGGCGGCGGTGCTGGGGCGGTGGCTGGCGCAACCGGGGGTGGAGTTTGTGGTCACGGTGCCGGGAGTTGGTGGAACGGCGGGAGCGTTTGCGGCGGAGTGGGGGATGTCGGTGGTGCTGATGGGGGTGGTGCTGTGGCTGACCAACCGGCCGAGGTTGGCGCACTACACGAGCTACACGGTGGGAGCGCTGATTGTGGTGTATGTGTTTTTGTTTGCGCCGGTGTCAGGGTTCAGTATGAATCCGGCGCGGACGGTGGGGTCGGCGGTGTTTGCGGGGGTTTGGACGGCGGTGTGGGTGTACTTTGCGGCTCCGCTGCTAGGCATGGTGGGAGCGGCGGAGGTGTACTGGCGGAGGTTTGGCAGAGAGAGCGTGATGTGCGCGAAGCTGCATCCTGACCCGAGCGTGCTGTGTCCGTTTGACTGCAGCTATCCGGGGCATCGGCATGTGGTGGAGGTGACGGTGTCGCTGCACCACTGATGAGGATGAAGCCGTCGGGAGTGGACACGGAAGGGCTCAGGGGGTGGGGTCGGTGGGGAGGGTTTCGGTGATGGGGTCGCGGCGGAGGTGGTCGTCGATGATGGGGAGGGTGGAGGCCGCTGTGGGCGTGGCGGTGAGGATCTGGACGAGGGGTGCGGGAGCGGCTGCGGCGGAGGCCTCCATGGCGGTGTGGGCGGGGGGTGGAGCGATGTCCATGGGGTAGCCGGCGGAGATGATGGGAGCGTGGGTATAGTTCCACTCGTAGGTGCGGCTGATGCGGTAGAGGACGACGATGGCGGCGAGGAGGACGAAGAGGGTGAGGATGGCGCCCTGAGGACCGTAGGGGCCGCCGGTGAGCCAGTCGGGGCCGGTGACGGAGGTGAAGACGAGATCGTTGTAGACGGAGTTGCTGGCGATGGGCAGGCCGAAGAGGACGGCCATGGCAGCGTTCCAGGCGAAGTGGATGCCCCAGCCGAGCCAGAGGGCGTGGGTACGCAGGTAGGCGATGCAGAAGAGGACGGCGAGGAAGAAGGTGACGACGACGCTGCGGGGGGTGGCGTTCGAGCCGTAACCGGAGAGGATGGCGTAGAAGAGCGAGATGAGGATGGTGGCCGCTACGGGGCTGGTGGCGGTGATGAGGCGCGAGAAGATGAAGCCGCGGAAGGCGACCTCAAGCGCGAGCGTGGAGAAGGCGATGGTGGCGAGAGCGATGAGGGCGAGGCCCCAGTTGCGCAGCTCGGGAGAGAACTCCGGGTGGAGCGTGCCGGTGAGCATCATGGGAAGAACGGCGAGGAGGAGCATACCCCAGCCCAGGGCTGCACCGCGCTGCCACTCTTCGCGGATGGTTGGACGGCTGGGGAGGGCGTTAGTGGAGCGCATGTCGCTGGTGGAGCGAGTGGCGATCCAGCGGATGGTGGTGAAGCCCCAGAGGAGGAGAAAGAGGAAGAATGCCTGTTGGAGGAGGCCGTCGAATGCGGGAAGATCGAAGCGGTTGATGATGCCCTGCGCGGCGCGTGCGGCGATATTGCCGGAGGCGACGATCCAGAGCGAGCCGGCGAGGACGAGAGCGAGATTGAAGGTGCGTGGGAGTGCGCGGCGGGTGGTGATCAACGGGATGTAACACTCCCTTCTGGAGGAGAATCTGGGTGCGGAGGCAGCGGTTCTATCTTTGTTTGCAGCTTGCTCTGGTGAGAATGTAACCGCATTGAGAGCTTAGCCGCATTGAGGCAACAAGCAGGTCCTCCGCCTACGGCGAAGGATGACAATTTTGTTGATTGCAGCGAACTTGAAGATCTTCCCTAGGCGGTGGTGTAGAACTGGGCGATGTTGCGGAACTTGGTATAGCGCGCGGCCAGCAGGTCGTCGATGGAGAACTTCTGAAGGTCGCGGAGGTGGTGCTCCAGGGATTGGTCGACGAGCTTCATGGCGAGAGCTGGATCGTTGTGAGTACCGCCTTCGGGCTCTGGGATGACATCGTCGACGCAACCTAGCATTTTGACGTCGGTAGCGGTATATCGGAGAGCAGCGGCGGCCTGCTGTTTTTTGGAGGCATCCTTCCACATGATGGAGGCGCAGCCTTCCGGGGAGATGACGGAGTAGATGGCGTTCTCGAGCATGAGGACGCGGTCGGCGACGGCGAGGCCGAGAGCGCCGCCGGAGCCGCCTTCGCCGGTGATGGTGGCGATGGTGGGGACGCGGAGGCGGGACATTTCGAGGAGGTTGCGGGCGATGGCTTCGCCCTGGCCGCGTTCTTCGGCACCGAGGCCGGGATAGGCACCGGCGACGTCGATGAAGGTGAAGACGGGGTGGCCGAATTTTTCGGCGATGCGCATGGCGCGGAGGGCTTTGCGATAGCCTTCGGGGTCAGGCGAGCCGAACTTGCGATGCACACGCTCTTTAAGGCTGCGGCCTTTGAGGTTGCCGACGACGAGGACGGCCTGGCCGTGGAAGCGCGCCATGCCAGCGGTCATCGCGGCGTCGTCGCAGAATTGGCGGTCGCCGTGGATTTCGTTGAAGTCGGTGAACAGTGCTTCGATGTAGTCCATCGGGTAAGGGCGCTGAGGATGCCGGGCTAGCTCGGTTTTGACCCAGGCTTCGGGAACGGGGGGAGCGGGTGCGGGAACGGGCTTATGCTGTGTGTTTTCTGCCATAGCGTATGACCTAGATGATTGTACGGGAGACGGAGAGTAGAGGATAGAGTGGAGGATAACGGGGAGGGTGGAACGGATGAAGATTGAGCTGTCGAAGCAGGCGCACGCGGATGCGGTAGCGTCAATCCAGCGATATTTTGAGGAGAATATGCCGGAAGGGATCGGCGAGCTGCCGGCGGGGATGCTGCTGAACTATTTTCTGGAGGAGATTGCGCCGGTGGTCTATAACAAGGCGATCGCCGATGCGCAGGGGCGCATGCAGCAGCGCGCGCTGGATCTAAGCGGAGAGCTGTTCGCGGATGAGTGGACGTATTGGGCCAGGGTGGATGCGAAGCGAAAGCGGCGCTAGTGGGGAGCGGCGTAGAGGAGGGTGATGCGGAGGGCCTGCGCGCCGGGGCTGAGGGTGGAGGGTGCGTGCATGGGTTCCGGGGACCAGAGGACGTCGCCGATCTGGAGCTGGGTGTTGGAGTGGGCGGCTTGATCATGGAGCGGGGTGAGGGCGATGAGGAGGGAGGGCGCGGAGGCGGGTGGGAGGGTGCAGGGGGTGGTCGGCGAGCGTCGTGAGCGTGCTCCAGAACAGCAGCGGGCCCTGGGCGAGCATGG
>JABBOG010000095.1 GCA_019351975.1 Acidobacteriota bacterium | reverse complement strand
GGTCTAAATTGTGGTGCGTGGGCATCTCATGCTCTTTGCCGCCCTTCTCGTGAAGCCGCACCCAGCCGCGCCGTCCCTGCACAAAGAAGTCTTCCACCTTCATCGAAATCGCCGCTCCAACCCTGGCGAAGGTGTAGACCATGAGGCCAATCAACGCTCGATCTCGCAGCCCGGCAAGGGACGTGGCGTCGATTGCGTCGAGCAAGGTCCGTGCCTCGTCGGCCTGGAGAACCGGCGTCTTGCCGCGCCTCTGTGAGTGCTTCGGCCCGCGCACGGCGTGGGCCGGGTTTGTCGGTATGACCTGGCCGACCACCATCCAATCGAAGAGCATTCGCAGAGCGGCCAGCCGCAGCTTTACCGTGGGCTTGGAGTGGAGCTTGAGCTGCGTCTCGACGAACGCCGCGACATGGATCGGCTCTACCTGAGCCAGATCCACAATGCCGTGCTCGGCACAGAAAGCGGAGAACTGCCGGACAGCCTCCCGGTAGGCGCGGCGGGTGTTGGGGTGGCTCTGTTGCAACGTTTCGGCATGGACGCAGGCGTGCGAGACATTACCTTGGACCAGACATCAAGCAGGTTGGAGTTCGCGTTGTTCACCAATGAGTGCGACGGCGTCCGCGAGCGCACTTGCTCCGATGCCAAACGCTCGTTCGACAATGCGTGCCTCGCCATGGATGTCTTGCGTGATGTTGAAGATCGCCGCCTGGCCCTTGCGCAGTGCGCGCATCACCTCAAATCCCCGAATGGTCGCATAGGCGGTCTTCAGCGTTTTGAAAGGTTCTGTTGCAAAGTTGCTGGGGCGGGGTCAAAATTGGATGAGCACAAAGGAATCTGTTCATGTCAGAGTTCAAGTGGCGTCATTTTGAAGGCGAGATCATTCTGTGGGCAGTGCGCTGGTACTGCCGCTATGGGATTAGCTACCGTGATCTTGAACAGATGATGGGCGAGAGTGGCGTGGGCGTCGATCATTCCACGATCTACCGTTGGGTTCAGAAGTACGCGCCGGAGATTGAAAAACGGCTGCGCTGGCAATGGCGTCGCCCACGTTCAACAAGCTGGCGGGTCGACGAGACGTACGTGAAAGTGCGCGGTACATGGACCTATCTGTACCGGGCGCTCGACAAAGAAGGAAACACAATCGATTTCTATCTCTCGCCAACACGGAACGCCAAAGCGGCGAAGCGCTTCCTCAGCAAGGCACTGAACGGCTTGAAGGATTGGGAGAAGCCGGAGGTCATCAACACGGACAAAGCGCCGACCTACAGTATCGCAATTTCAGAGTTGAAGGCCGAAGGTAAGTGTCCTGAGGAAACGGTGCATCGGCAGGTCAGGTATCTCAACAATGTCGTCGAGGCCGACCACGGTAAGCTGAAGCAACTGATCCGGCCAGTGCGGGGTTTCAAAACGCTGAAGACCGCCTATGCGACCATTCGGGGATTTGAGGTGATGCGCGCACTGCGCAAGGGCCAGGCGGCGATCTTCAACATCACGCAAGACATCCATGGCGAGGCACGCATTGTCGAACGAGCGTTTGGCATCGGAGCAAGTGCGCTCGCGGACGCCGTCGCACTCATTGGTGAACAACGCGAACTCCAACCTGCTTGATGTCTGGTCCAAGGTAATGTCTCGCACGCCTGCGTCCATGCCGAAAAGTTGCAACAGAGCCGTTTTTGCCAATCCAGTCCGGAATGCGGACATGAGCTGGACGATTCCGGTGGAGACGACGCTTTACAGCATTGAAGAGAAGCCGGCGAGGGTGCAGGTCGAATCGACGCTGTACGATCCCGCGGGAAAGAAGGTGGTGAGCGGACAGACGGAGGTGACGGTCGCACCTTTGGGGGAATCGGTGGCGAAGTACACGCTTCCGGTGTCGGCTCCGAAGCTCTGGTCGGTCGAGCACCCGACGCTGTATACGGTCCGCACTGTGGTTAAGCGCGACGGCGTGGTGGTGGATGAAGCGACGATCCATAACGGATTTCGAACGATCCGCTTCGATCCGGACAAGGGATTCTTTCTGAACGACAAGCCGGTGAAGCTGAAGGGCACGGCGAACCACCAGGATATGGCGGGGGTCGGTGTGGCGGTATCGGATTCGCTTTGGGATTTTCGGGTGCGCCGGTTGAAGGAGATGGGATCGAACGCGTATCGCTCGGCGCATAATGCACCGGCGGCGGAGTTTCTGGATGCGACGGACCGACTTGGGATGCTGGTGATGGATGAGAACCGCAACTTCGGATCGAGCCCCGAGCATCTTCGTCAGCTGGACTGGATGGTGCGCCGGGATCGGAACCATCCGAGCGTGATCATGTGGTCGGTGTTCAATGAGGAGCCATCGCAGGGCACGGAGATGGGGTATCAGCTGGTGCGGCGGATGAGTGCGTCGGTGAAGACGCTGGACACGACGCGTCCGGTGACGGCGGCGCAGAGCAACTCCGATCTGAACCCAGTGAACGCTTCGCAGGCGGCCGATGTCGCCGGATTCAATTATGTGTACCGAGACTTCGACGAGTATCACAAGATCAATCCGGGCAAGCCAATGTTCAGCTCGGAGGACACGTCGACGGTAATGACGCGGGACCAGTATGTGACGGACCGTGCGGCCATGCTGCTGGATGCGTATGACGACGAGGTGCTTCCGTGGGGACTCTCGCACCGGGACGCGTGGAAGGAGGTGGACGAGCGTCCGTTCATGATGGGAACCATGGTGTGGACGGGCTTCGATTATCGCGGCGAACCGCAGCCGCTGTCGTGGCCGGCGGCGGGGTCGTCGTTCGGGATCATGGATCTGTGTGGGTTTCCGAAGACAGCGTATTGGATACACCAGGCCCAGTGGATCACGGAGCGTCCGATTCTGCATATTGTGCCGCACTGGAACTGGGAGGGGAGCGAAGGCAAGCCGATCAAGGTGTTTGTCGCCACGAATACGGAGCACGTGGATATGTTCCTCAACGGCAAGCCGGCGGGATCGGCGGCGGTGGACAAGTACGAGATGGCGACCTTCGAGATACCGTATGCGCCGGGGGTCCTGGAGGCGAGAGCGAGCAATGGGGGAAAGGAAGTTGCGCGCTACGATGTGGAGACGACGGGCGCGCCTGCGGCGCTGCGGCTGGTGGCTGACCGGGCAGGGCTGAACGGAGACGGAGACGATGCGGAGCCGGTGACGGTGGAGGTGGTGGACGGGAAGGGGCGTGTGGTCCCGACTGCGGACAATGAGGTGACGTTTAGCAGTGCAGGGGCGGGTGCGATCATCGGGCTGAACAATGGCGATCCCCGGAACCACGAGTCGGAGAAGGGAACGAAGCATACGGTGTTCCATGGGCTTGCGCAGGTGGTGGTGCAGAGCAGCCTGAACGGGAGGGGAAGCTATGTGTTACAGGCGACGAGCCCTGGCCTGAGGGCTGCGGAAGTGAGGATCGAGGTGAGGGCGGTGGCACCGCCGCCGGCGGTGGCGGAGATACCGAATCCGCCGTTGACGATCCTCTCGTGGAAGCGGTCGCCGGCTGCGATGGAGCGGATCGATCCGAATGTGCAGCTGCTGGCGAGCGATATGAACTCGTGGGCGGATGTGCGACCGGGGCCGTATCTTCGGCCGCTGCGCGGAGGGCGCTATGTGGTATACCGGGCGACGTTTACACCGCGCGAGGCTACCCGGAAGGGAGGAGGCCGGATCGTGCTGCGCGATGTGGTGGGGAAGGCGGAAGTCTATGTGGATGGCACGCTGGTGGCGACGCGAACGAACCCGGCGAAGGAGACGATTACGGTCCCGCTGGCAGCGAAGGCCGGAGAGAGAACGATCAGCGTGCTGGTGGAGGCGTCGGAGTTGGGACGTCCGGCGGGCCTGGCGGGAGCGGCGACGGTCGAGTAGACGGCGGCAGTGTGGAGTCTCGCTGGATCGGGCGGTCAGATTTTTGAAGAGCGCGAGACAGGAGAGCGAGAGATAGAGGAGAGTATCGATGATGCAGGCGGCAATCCAGATGGACAAACGGTACAAGGCACTGGCACTGCTGGTGATAGGTGCAAGTGCGGTCCTTCCACCGGTACACAGAGCGATGGCGCAGGCGGCGCAACGTCCGGCGTATAACCCCACCAACCCGACGCCGGCCGTGCCCCAGGCCCTGCCGAGCATCTCGGTTGGAGCGGACCATCGGGTGACGTTTCGCATCCATGCGCCGGAGGCGAGGACGGTGACGGTCAACGGGGACTTCCTGCTGGGCGCACCGCCGGCGTCGCTGACGAAGGGTGACGACGGCACGTGGACGTATACGTCGCCACCGCTTACTCCGGACACGTACACCTATAACTTTACGGTGGACGGTGTGGGTGTGCTGGACAGCTCGAACCAGAACTTCAGAGACACACCGAATGCGTTGTTCAACTTCTTCGACATGCCGGACCGGTCGACGGATTTCATGGCGTTGAAGGATGTGCCGCACGGGCGGGTGGAGGCCATTATCTACCACTCGGCAACGCTCAAGATGGAACGGCGCGCGCATGTGTACCTGCCGCCGAACTATCAGGACATTCATACGAAGCTGCCGGTGCTGTATCTGCTGCATGGAGTCGGGGACAACGACATCTCCTGGACGAGCGCGGGCAAGATCAACCTCATTTTGGACAACTTATATGCTGCCGGAAAGGTGAAGAACATGATCGTGGTGATGCCGAGCGGGCATATTCCGGGGGTGGTCCACCGGACGATGCAGCCTGAGGCTCCGGGCGGCGATCCTTTTTCGGACGACTTTCTGCACGATCTGATGCCCTATGTCGCAAAGACGTACAACGTCTCGACTACGCGGGACGATACCGCCATTGCAGGATTTTCGATGGGAGGTGTGCAGACGTTGAACCTCGCGCTGTGGCATCCGGAGATCTTCGGGTATGTGTTTCCGATGAGTACGGGGTACTTTCCTTCGAGCATCCAGCAGATGGAGATCGAGGACAAGGCGGTGCTGGAGAAGGTGGCGAGGCATCCGTTCAAGCTGATGGTGACGGAACGAGGAAAGAGCGACACGCTGATCGGGGCGAACGATAAAGCGACGATTCAGATGCTGGACGACTTCAAGATTCCGCATCGGGACATCGCTCTGCCGGGGATCCACTCGTTCGTGCCTGCGCGGAGATTCCTGTGTGCGGTGTTTCCGTTGATGTTCCAGAGTACCGCGCCGGGCACTGTGCAAGGGAACTGAGCGGCGCGGGTGGATCGCGAGGAAGCCAATCAGAGAAGTGGTTGGGGCGAGAGGATTCGAACCTCCTAACCGTTGCTCCCGCAACGGAAGCGGATTTTCTAGTGTAGTGCGTCGGCATTAACAACATTTATTGATCGACCGTGTTCTTTAGGATGGAGGATACGGTTGATGCGTGTTGCGGCGGAAGTAGTTTTGACGGAGGAGCAGGCTGCGCAGTTGAAGGCGCATGCGCGCGGGCGCAGGACGGCGGCGCGTCTGGTGCTTCGTGCGCGGATTGTTCTTCTTGCGGCAGAGGGCAAGCAGGACCTGGAGATCGCGGCGACGCTTGGCATTGTGCCTCGGACGGCGGCTCGCTGGCGCGCGCTTTTTGACCGGCGGGGTGGCGGGGTTGGAGAAGGACGCTCCTCGCGGGGGCCGCGCCACCGTGCTGACGCAGCAGACGGTGCGCCGCATCGTCGCCCTGACCACCCGGCAGAAGCCGGTGCAGGCAACCCACTGGTCGACCCGCACCATGGCCGCGGCGTCCGGGGTGAGCGAGGCCAGCGTGCGCCGGGTGTGGAGAGCGCATGGGCTGAAGCCGCACCGCTTCGACAGCTTCAAGTTGAGCAACGATCCCCGCTTTGCCGAGAAGCTGGAAGACATCATCGGACTCTATTTGAATCCACCCGAACATGCGCTGGTGCTCTCGCTGGATGAGAAGAGCCAGATCCAGGCGCTGGACCGCACCCAGCCCGGACTGCCCATGAAAAAGGGCCGCGCCCAGACCATGACCCACGACTACAAGCGCCACCGAACCACCACCTTATTCGCCGCGCTCAACACGCTGGACGGCACCGTCATGGCGACCTGCATGCCGCGCCACCGCCATCAGGAGTGGCTGAAGTTCCTGCGCATGATCGACCGCCAGACGCCGTCCGGCAAGCAACTTCACCTGATCGTCGATAACTATGCCACCCACAAGCATCCCGCGGTGCAAGCCTGGGCCCAACGCCACCCGCGCTTTCATTTTCACTTCACCCCAACCGCCAGCAGTTGGCTCAACATGGTCGAACGCTTCTTCCGCGACCTCACCGAAAATCAACTCCGGCGAGGCGTCTTCCGCAGCGTCGACGCACTGGAGACGGCAATCGAAAACTACATCGCACTGCATAACCAGAAGCCCAAACCCTTCATCTGGACCGCTAACGCATCCGACATCCTCGAAAAGGTCAAACGTGGTAGAACTTCCCTCAATAACAGCCTGTCTGCCTGACGCACTACGCTAGGTGTTTAGTCTCACTAGAGGGTGTTATGCACTTTGCACCTGAGTAGAGTCTTTGCTGGTGTCTGTATTGTCTTCAGGATGGAAGGATGGGCAAGACTCGCAAGGTGTATCCGTCGGATGTGACGGAGGAGGAGTGGTGG
>JABBOG010000094.1 GCA_019351975.1 Acidobacteriota bacterium | reverse complement strand
TCATTTCACCGTCGTTGTACGTCCAGATTTCATCGCTTATGTGGTTGAACACTTGACGCGTAAGCGAGTCCTTGAGATCGAATGCGTAACTGTCCCGATAGCCAAAGACAAATAGATGGTAGGGGTCGGGATTGGAGACCGTTTGGATATCCTGCCAGCGCCAGCTACGGCTCTGTCCTGGCTGCGTGGTGACGTAGTCTATCCCTTGCTGCCGAATGCGAAGAAAGCCATTACTTCCTCCATAGTGTTTACTTCGACGAACTGCGATCACCGTATCTGCCCGAGCGTCAGGGTCGGGAATACCGTTTCGGACAGGTCTAGCGATCTTCGCTGTCAGCGACCCTGCGACAGTCGCCGGGATATCGTTCTTGAATCGCAACTCAACCCGTCGCGTGTCAGGAAGAGGCCATTTGCGATTGTCGTACCCGATCAGAACTAAACGATGTGTGTCAATATCGAGCTGTTTGATCTGAGCGAATGTCCAGTGGACGCTCGTCCCCTTGGTCGGCACGAACTCAATACCTTGCGCGCCAATGCGCAGAGTCCCAAGCGTCTTTCCTATGCTTGCGTGGTATAGCTGCGCCGGAGATTCCCATGCCCCGACAAGCTTCGCGTTTGGAGACTGAGCTTCAACGCTCTTCGCCTTGGACTCACGGGGCAGAGCTTGCCCGTTGGCGAACTTCGCCAAGACTACAGACAGGATCGCGGCTGCGATCATTTGCTTCCTACCAGTCATCCAAGGACCTCTATCCCAGCCACAACGCTCGTAGTAGGTTCTGTTGTCAGGGATTTTGCTTACAAGTGGATTTTCAACGCGCGCGCGTTCTCACCGGCGAATAGCCATAAAGATCTGAGGAAGCCTAGATCCTCTGGGCGCGGGTGTGCAGGAACACTTGAAGGGAGGTAGATGGAGGCGATGTACTGCTAGTACCTTTGTTCGAGAGAGGATCACTCTGGTTCGACCGAGTTTCGACTGTCCAATTCACAAGGGTCAGAGTGGTCATTTGCTGGAAGGCTATCGTTGGAGCGGAAGCGGCAATCCAGCTCTGACAACAATCATGAAGGCAGGTCGGAACGCTCGGGAAGTTGCGAGGCTGATGTGGAGAACAATCTGCTCGCGAGACAGTTACTTGCATGATGAGAAGCGTAAGCACAAGCGCATACAAGAGTCGGTATGGGTTTGATCGCCGCGTTCCGTTCGATGCGCTCATGTCGCCATCTTTCATTGACTTCGGACAACATTACATTGGCTGTGTGTGGACGGCTGTGATCCCGCTCACACGCACATCAGCGAACGCAAAAGTGACGTCCACGCTCAGTGTCGAACGCATGAAGTCTTTCTGGCTTCCATTCTTCACCTGAGGGCTGTCACGAGTCTGTGCTCTTTAGCTCATCCTAGAAATGGTCCGTTCCTGCTGTATCGCTGGTGTTTTGAAAGGGGTATGTACCTACATGCCGAACGCCTCCCGGCGAAGGCGGGGCGGCAAGGCGCAAGGGAGGGGTCTCCCCACCCTTGGAGAGGGAGCCGAAGGCGGAACGGAAAGGGCGGAGCGCAGCGGAGGTCTGCACAAGCGAAGCGCGGAAGATTGGGGAAGCCCTTGTCGCCGCGCCAGGGCAGCGCCCTCAGCGAGGTCTGGTTTCCTTATTGGTGCGCGTAAGCGCACCTGATTTTCAGGGTCGAGTTGCGGCAGGAACGGGCCGCTGTGGAGGGTGGCGGAAGACGCGTCAGCGGCTGGAGGCAGGCGAGGAGGAACTCCTCCCTCCAAATGAAGCAATCGGTGTTTGCCTAAGTGCCTTCGTTCGCAGGCGTTAGAGGCGCGACGGGCAGGCACCGCCCTTGGGTTTCAAAACCCCGAACCTAGGCATGTCGCTTTTGGCGCGCTGAAGGTTTCCCTACGATTCTTGCGGTCGGGAAGGTGTGGATGTATGTCTAAGCCTATAAAGCTCAGCTCCATGGAGCCGGGTGTTCTCCGCTTTCGACCTTCCCGATCGTGGGTGACTCGAGTTGTTTGCGGGGGCGCACCAGAATTGTTTTCGCTCTTACGGATTAGGAGATACGTTGACCTCTCCTAACGATGTCCCGCGAACAGTGCTTGCTAAGAAGTCTCTCAGGCTCCCGGTTTGGTATTGGCTCTGAACTTGCCAATACCTCACTGAAATTGGATTCCTCCTCAGAGAGACACCTGATGATCCATCTTGATTACGTTTCATGCGCTCTCACCGTCGTTTCGACGATCCTCGTCGGTAAACGGAGATGGGAAGGATGGATGGTTGCCGGGGCTAATAGCGTCCTCATCTGCTTCATAGGGCTGGAGACGGCACAGATTGGATTCATCCCTGCAAACACGTTTTGCATCGTGTTATATGGATTGAACGCCAGGAACTGGCTCAGAAGCCCGCCGGCTCCCCCAAACGCTCATTGAGTAACATCTAACTTCATGAGACACAAGGTTGCTTTGATCTCGAAACGCTAAGGCTGTCTGGGTAGGGAGCACCGGAGCTGTTTTCGCCCTCACCGATGAGGACATACGTTGACCCCAACTACTACGTCCCGCGAACGATGCTTGCTCAGGTCGGCGCGGGGCAAGGCGGACCAGAGGCTTCTCCTGTACGCCCTGAAGCTGCCTCATGTCTGTGACCTCTTCGGCACTCTTCTACCCCAAAACAACTCGGAGGGTGCATACTGGTGGTATGAGGTTTCGTGGCATACTTGGGGGCTTGCTGGCAGCATTGTTGCTGTCACTCTCTACGACTGCCTCGATATGTCAGGTCAGGTGCGCTCTCGGCAGCATGGCGCCGAGTTGCCATGAGGTAGTTCCGCAGGCGCAAAACCATCAGCCTATGCCGCCGATGGAAGGGATGCCCCAAGAAGGTGGGGCGAGCGCTCCGAGGCAGACCAAAGCGGTTTCGCTGGCTAACGCAGCTTGTGCCAACCACGTCTGCTCTCAGCTTTCCGCGAAGGTGAGCGAATTGACGGCGCTCGACCATACCCAGGTCATGGTTGCCGTGGTATCGCAAACGACGCTCCAGTTTTCTGCTGAGCCATCGCATACGAAGCCGCCATCTCGTGATCCGCCCGACTTGCGAGAGACCACGCCGGTTTCCCTTCGAACGACCCTCCGCGTCTAGTTAGGCGACCTTTCAGCCGACGACTTCCATCTAAGTCGCCGGGCCGGAGTGCGTCGCGTCTTCCATTCTTCTGGATTGCAGCAACACTCCGTTTCGGGCGACGCCACTCTTTGCCGGTTTCCAACGGAGAAATATCATGTCTACACGTAGAACCTTCTTGCAGCACACTGCAACTTTGGGCGCAGGCCTGATCGCTGTGAACCGCGCCGAGGCGGCGAGCACATATTCGGCGTCCTCGACAACTCAAATAGCCCTCAACGGCGGATATCTCGGAGTCAGCAGCGGATCGCTGGCCAAGACGCTGCCTGCTGGTGGCCCCGCATTCAACACCCCTGTGGTGACGACCGATGTGGGCGATCTGCCCTATGAGATGGACGGTGACGTGAAGGTATTTCGCCTCACCGCGCATGTCTTTCAACAGCAGGTGGCTCCGCAAAAAACCATCGATGTCTGGGGCTTTAACGGCAGCGCACCGGGCCCAACCATCCAGGTGACACAGGGGGACAAGGTCAGGGTGATCTTCAAGAACGAGCTGCCCGAATCGACATCGCTGCACTGGCATGGTTTTGAGGATCAGATTGGCTACGACGGTATGCCCGGCATCAGCCAGGCCCCGATCAAGCCAGGCGAGAGCTTTACCTACAAGTTCGTCATCAAGCAGGAGGGCACGTTCTTCTATCACTCGCATATGGCGATGCAAGAGATGGCTGGCATGCTGGGTGGCTTCATCATGCACCCGAAGACACCCTATCGGCCGCATTGCGACAAGGACTTCCTGATCAATCTTCAGGCGTACTGGGTGTTGCCGAACGGCACCACTCCGAACACCATGAACATGGAGTTCAACTGGCTGGTGCTGAACGGGAAAGCAGGGCCAGCCTCCACGCCGTTGATCGTACGGCAGGGAGACCGCGTTCGTATTCGCTTTGTAAACCTGAGTATGAATCACCATCCGATGCACATGCACGGGCATACCTTCTACGTCACGGGCACCGAAGGCGGCCGCATTCCCGAGACGGCGTGGTGGCCGGGGAACACGGTGCTGGTGGGGGTGGCGCAAGCCCGCAACATCGAGTTCATCGCCGACAACCCCGGCGACTGGATGCTGCACTGCCATCTGCCGCACCACATGATGAACAGCATGGCCAACCAGGCCGGGCCCATGACGCGCATGGCTGGCTTTCCTGGTGGGAAGGGATTACACGGAGATGACAGCCACGGTCACATGATGGAACCCGGCGAGGACATGAGTACGGGCAGTATGCAAAGCATGGACATGAAGAACATGCAGGGCATGGGTATGGCCGGTACGAAGCATCCGAATGCCTCTTCCGATCCATCTGTGCCTTCGGCAACGCTTTCAGCGGGCACGCAGGCCGGAAAGCCTGACGGTCCACTCGCGAATACAGCGTTGGACGCAAGCATGGACGGCATGATGGCCGAGCAGATGGGTACTTACCCACGGCTGAGCGACCTGCAGAGACGAAATCTGAATGCCTTTGATATGGGCGAACAAGGCATGCAGGAGCAGATGACGGAGACCTCTCCGAACGCGAACAACGTGCCGAACTTTCCGCAGGATGTGTATATGGAAGGTCCGATGATGGACATGAATAAGCTGGTGGAGAAGCCGGAGAATCTCGGCCTGCGGGCGAGTTGGAGCCGATTCATGCAGGGCATGATGACGTTTGTTCGCGTATTGCCTCCGGAACAGTACGACCAGGTGGTCTCTGCAATGAAACAGGCAAACCGTCCCGGTGACCCGTATGCGTCGATCTACGTTGCCCCGAATGATCGGGCGCGAGGGTAGGCAAAGCGATACAAGCGGCACATGGCGACATCTCGCTCGACCAAACAAGTCACATAGGCACACGCGAACTTTCTGGAGAAAACGATGAAAACAGCGACACTGGCGATTGGTCTTATGCTCAGCGCCACCGCTTGCGCTCTGTCTGCGCAGCAACAGCCGATGCAGGACATGCGCGGTATGAACATGCCGCAGCAGTCACAACCGGCAAAACCGGACAAATCAAAGCAGCCCCAGCAGCAGTCCATGCCGGACATGCCCGGCATGAATATGCCAATGACGCAAGGTTCGAAGACTAGCCCGCAAGCGAAGACAGGCAAGCTGAATCGCAATGAGAATCGGCCGGACCCCATGCCGAAAGACATGCAAGGCATGGGCCATGACTCTGGAGATACGAAGGCGCAGCAAAACGCCGCGAGCGAGCGGAACTCCGTTCAGGAGCAGGCAGGGCAGACCAACGTGAAGCCTAGAGCGAGTAGCGACCAGCAATCGATTCAGGTTCCCATCCAAGAACTTCAGGAGCCGGAAGCCACGGACTTTCGTACCGGAAGTGACATGCCTGCGCCCGAACTGCTCGGAGATGTTGTGAAGCGCGATCCTATGACGTTGGAGCAGTTTCTTGCGCTAGCAGACAAGGCGAATCCGACGCTCGCACAGGCACAGCGCAACGTGGACCGCTCAAATCAGCAGGCCCGCCAGGTGAGCTTGGCGCCGGATCCGATCGTGGGATACAGCGGTGACCATATCCGTGGTGGTCAATACCATGGCGGCGAGGAGGGCGCGTTTTTCACTCAGGAGTTTGTGCTCGGGCACAAGCTCGCGTTGCGTCGTGACATCTATCGCGCTGAAGGCGGCTCGAACGAGTATGCCCGCCAGGTGCAGCTTGCACGTGTCCACAACGATGTGGCGCGTGCCTTCTTCGATACGCTGGCTGCGCAACAGTCGGTGCTGATCCACGACCGACTGCTGAAGGTGGCGCTGGACGCTGACACGAATGCGCATGAACTCTCCCGCATAGGCCAGGTAGATGCGGCAGCGATTCTCACTACCGAAGTCGCAGCCGAACAAGCGCGGATAGACTTCCTCAATGCACAACGTATCTTCCTCGCGCACTACGCGCGTCTCGCAACATACGCTGGGCAGCACTCTTTGGAGATCCATCCGCTTCAGGGTGCGCTTGTTGAACCTCCCACGTTCGACCCAGAAGAATACGTGCAGAAGGACTCTGAAGAGAGTCCTCTCGTCAAACGAGCCCAGGCTGAAGAGGCTCTCGGGGACGCACGCCTGAAGGATGCTAAACGTGAGCGCGTGCCGAATCTGTATGTAACCGCCGGTGAGTGGTACTCAGGCGAAGAGGTCAACAGTGGAAGGAAAGCGGGCTGGGAGAGCTTTGCGCAAGCGGGAGTCAATCTACCCTTGTGGAATCGCAATCAAGGCAATGTCGAAGCGGCAAAGATTCTGGTTGATCGCGCTCACCACGATGTGGAGCGTACGAAGCTCTGGACGCGCAATCAAACCGAACCGCTTGCACAGGAATATCAGACAGCCCGGTTCACAGCGGAGCGTTACCGAACCGAGATGCTGCCGCGAGCCCGCCGCGCCTATGAGTTGCAGGTGACGAAGTATCAGCAGATGTCGGCTGAGTACCCGCCTGTAC
>JABBOG010000043.1 GCA_019351975.1 Acidobacteriota bacterium | reverse complement strand
CGACGCAGGCTTCGACGCCTTTGAAGCGGGCGATTTTTTCTTCGAGCTCCATGTGGATGCGCATGGTGCCGGCGATGGTGCGGACGGCGCCGGAGCCAACGCCGTACTTCTGCGTGGCGGCGATGGCGGCTTCGCGGAGTTTGGGGTGGTTGCAGAGGCCGAGGTAGTTGTTGGAGGCGAGGTTGATGACCTCGCGGCCGTCGTAGTGGCAGACGGGGCCTTGTTCGTCGTCGAGGACGCGGAGTTTGAAGTAGGTGCCGCGCTCGCGGAGTTCGTTCAGCTGCGCGGTGAGGTGGGCGAGTTGGGGGCGCGCTGACGAGGAGGGCTGCGAGGGCGTTATCATACTGCTCATAGCATTTAGTTTAAACCTTTTGTCGGGCCTGAGACAGTTGCCTTGAATTTTGGGCAAGTTACGAGCGAGCGTCCTGCGCTAAACGGACGGAACGCATGGTGCGCATGGAGGAGAATCGGTGACATTGCAGAGCTATCGTCGACGCAGGTTTGCAGGCACAGGGATGATTGCCCTGGCACTGCTTGCAGGATGCGCCAGTAAAGAGAAGAAGGCGCTGGACCGTGCGGAGTCGCAGGCGACTGCGACGCATATTCCGCAACAGGTGCAGTACATTGACGGGGATGGAAACACGGTGACGAAGACGGTGAATCCGCCGGCTGCGCCGAATGAGAAGCCAGCGGTATCGACGCTGATCATGCCGCCGCCGCCGGGGTCGAAGCCGAAGAGCACGGACCCGGTGATTACACCGCTGGGATCGGTGGCACAGGGTGGCGCGATGCAGGGCGGGCCGGGAGTGTATGGCGGCGGCCAGGCGGGCAACGGGCAGGCGGCTCTGACGGTTTCGTTGACGGTGCCTGCGGGGACGGAGCTTTCGATCCGGATCAATCAGCGGATCAGTGTGAAGACCAGCCGGGCTGGCGATCGCTTCGACGGCGAGGTAGTGGAGCCAGTGGAGAATAACGGCGTGGTGGTGATTCCGCGCGGGACGCCGGTGGGCGGGCGGATCGACGAGGCGCATCGGCGCGGACACTTCAAGGGCAGATCGGTTCTGGAGCTGCGGCTGACGTCGATGACGCTGAACGGGAATCCGTATCAGCTGGATACGACCGACAGCGTGCGGACGAAGCGCGGTAAGGGACGCCGGACGGCGGGATTTATCGGCGGCATGACGGGAGCGGGGATGCTGATTGGCGGACTGGCTACGGGCGGCGTTGGGCTGGCGATCGGTGGAGCGGCGGGCGCGGGCGCGGGGACGGTGCTGGCGGGCGCGACGGGCAACCGGGATATCAATATTCCGGCGGAGTCGATTGTGCGGTTCCGGCTGGCGGATGCGCTGGTGGTGCAGTAGGAAGGAAAGTTGTCAGTCGGACCTTCAGCTGCTCTTCGGCGAAGAGCAGCTTAGAACTTAAGGCGTTATCAGGATAGCTGTACCAAGGTGGTGGCTGAAAAGGCTGAAAGGGTATGGGTAATGTGAAATGCTTCGGGGTCCTTCGGCTGCGCAATTGCAAAGAGCGCAATTGCTGCGCTCAGGATGACAGAATTTGGGTACAGGGTCTCTGATTCTGCTCTAGAACTGAGAACTCACCTAACTACTGTCTGACTGTGAGGAGGATTTTGCTGGCTTCGCCGTTTTCGAGCAGGTGCATGGCTTCGTCGAAGCGGTCGAGCGGGAGGCGGTGGGTGATGACGGGCGAGAGGTCCACGCCGCGGTCGCGGATGAGGGCTTCGGCTTGATACCAGGTTTCGTACATCTTGCGGCCGTTGATGCCGTGGACGGTGGCGCCTTTGAAGATGAGGGCGTTGGCGAGATCGAGCTCGACGGGGCGGGAGGGGATGCCGAGGAGGGATGCGCGGCCACCCATGCGGAGCAGGCGGAAGCCCTGGCGTATGGCAGAGGGGTGGCCGGACATCTCAAGGAGGACATCGACGCCGTTGCCGTGGGTGGCGTCCATGACCTGCTGCTCCAGGTTGGCGTTTGAGGGGTTCAGGAGAACGTCGGCACCGAGCTGTTTGGCGAGATCGCGGCGGGTTGCGTTGGGCTCGATGGCGAAGATGCGGGCGGCTCCGCAGGCGCGTGCGACGGCGATGGAGAAGAGGCCGATGGGGCCGCAGCCGGTGACGGCGACGGTTTGGCCGGCGATGGGGCCGGAGAGGACGGTGTGGACGGCGTTGCCGAAGGGGTCGAAGAGGGAGCCGAAGTCGCGGGGGATGGCGGGGTCGAGCTTCCAGATGTTGGAGGCGGGGATGCGGACGTAGTTGGCGAAGGCACCGTCGGCGTCGACGCCAAGGATTTTGACGAACTGGCAGACGTGGGCCTGGCCGCTGCGGCATTGGAGGCAGTGGCCGCAGGCGACGTGCATCTCGGCGGAGACGAAGTCGCCGACGCTGACGCCCTGGACGAGGTTGCCGACGGCGGCGACGGTGCCGCAGAACTCGTGGCCGGGGATGTAGGGCGGCTTGATGCGGGCCTGGGCCCACTCGTCCCAGTGGAAGATGTGGAGATCGGTGCCGCAGACGGAGGCGGTGTCGACGGCGACGAGGACATCGGTCGCGCCGATGTGGGGGACGGGGACTTCGCGCATCTCCATGCCGGGGGCGGCGGTGGGCTTCATGAGGGCGCGCATGGTCTTGGGGATGGGCTGTAACGTCATTGGATTGAATCTCTTTCCTGCGGCTGACCGTCTGTGGAAGCAGGCGGCGCAAACACTTTATCGTAGCGCCTTGAGGCCGTCTTTGCATCCTATGGGTGCGTTTTGAGGAGATTGGCGTTGGTGTTTCGGGCTTCTGCGCGCGTGTTTTGGGACATGCATGGTCGCGGCTACACTGGAGGCTGCATTGGGTAGGATGAGGACGATGATGAGAATCTTTGCTGTAGTAGTTCTGGTTGCTGCCACGTCCTTCAGCCTGGGGCAGACGCCTGCTGCTGCGACCCCGGCCGCCGATGCTGCGGCGCAGGACGCCGATGCTGGACAGACGGAGGCGATGCCGCCGGGAGCGTCGATCACGGTGCGGTCGAGCCTGGTGGTGGTTCCGGCGCTGGTGCGGACGAAGGCTGGGCAGCTGGTGTACACGCTGAAGGCGGACGACTTCCGCCTGACCGACGATGGCGTGGAGCAGACGCTGCATCTGGAGCAGAATACGGGCGACCAGCCGCTGGCGCTGGTGATTGTGGTGCAGACGGGTGGGGATGCGTCGGCGCACCTGGAGCAGTACCAGGGGATGGAGCCGATGCTGGACAACCTGGTGGGGAATATCGAGCACAAGGTGGCGGTGGTGGGGTTCGACGGCACGCCGACGCTGCTGCATGGGTTTACGCCGAACCTGGCGTTCATTACGCACTCGCTGGATATTCTTGATCCGGGCGACCAGAAGGCGGCGGTGCTGGATGCGGTTGCGTATGCGGTGAAGCTGCTGGGGCAGCAGCCGACGACGTATCGGCGGGCGATTCTGCTGCTTTCGGAGACGACTGATGATGGAAGCCATACAACGGTGACGCAGGCGCTGCACGCAATCAGCGATACGAATACGACGATCTACAGCGTGGGGTTTCATACGACGAAGACGGATGTGGGGCATGAGGCGGCGAAGTTCGGATCGGATGAGCCGGGGCCGCAGCATGGGTGCTTCAGCCGCGACTTTGGGACGGATGAGGATGGGAATGCGGTGAAGGCGAAGGAGAGCAAGACGGCGCAAGACACGAACTGCGTGGAGGAGCTGCTGCCGCCGCTGCGGCTGGCGCATATGGCGGAGATTGCGGCGCGGAATGCAATGCGGCACAATATTTCGAAGTCGGTGGCGAAGCTGACGGGTGGCGAGTACTTCAAGTTCAAGAATGTGAAGACGCTGGACAAGGACCTGTTTACGATCTCAAACCATATACCGAACCGGTATGTGCTGACGTTCCAGCCGACGTCGCCGACGCCGGGGTTCCACTATATTTCGTTGAAGCTGCGGAATTATCCGCAGCTCAATGTGGATGCGCGGGATGGGTACTGGGTGAATGCGGAGGGTGGGGTTTCGGGCGGTGCGGCGCAGTAGGTGGGGTGAGCTGTGGCGGAAAACATTTGCCAGGCCGAAGCTGCTCCCTCCGGGGCTTAAAGCCCCTGTTCTTTTGTGGTGTTCATGGACGGGCTGAAGCCCGTCCCCTTCAAGGCAGGGATTGAGCTGGGGTGCTCAGGGCTGAAGGGTTGATGGGGGCTGCTGTTGGTCGCGAAACGAAGCTGCGGGTCTCTCCGCTGCGCCAAACGATGAAGCTGTTTGGGTTCGGTCGAGATGACAATATTTTGCTCGGTTATGGGCTGGCTACAGGCGAAAGTAGATTTATTGTTAGTGTGCAAGCAAGGGGAGACGCAGATTCCCTTCGAGAATGACAAACAAAGCGACAAACAAAAAGCAAAGCCACCTACGGTTGGTTGGCGGTGTGCTGGAGGGCTTGATGGAGGGCGGCGGTTTGGGTGGCTGGGTGGTCGCCGAAGCCGGGGAGCCAGTGGATGGAGGGGTCGCGGCGGAACCATGTGGCCTGGCGCTTGGCGTAGTTGCGGTGGCCCTGCTGGGCGGCGGCGATGGCGGCTTCGAGCGGGAGTTCGTGGCGGAGAACGGCGAGGGCCTGCGCGTAGCCGAGGGCGGTGAGGGAGCGGCAGTGGTCGCCGTAGCGGGTGCGGAGGGTCTGGGTTTCGGCGAGGAGGCCGCACTGGAACATGGCGGCGGCGCGGGCGTTGATGCGGTCGTAGAGCTCGGTGCGGAGTTCGGTGGGAGCGAGGCCGAGGTGGAGGACGCGGTAGCCGCGCAGGGGGTCGCGGCCGGCCTTCCACTGCTCGCGCTGGGGCTGGCGGGCGGCGAGGGTGACTTCGATGCTGCGGACGAGCTTGGGGAGGTCGTTGGGATGGATGTTGGCGGCTGCGATAGGATCGAGGCGTTGCAGGATGCGATGCAGCCAGGGGGAGCCGCGGTGGGCGGCGCGGGTGCGGAGGCGGGTGCGCAGAGACTCGTCGCGCTGAGGCGCTGGGGCGAGGCCTTCGAGGAGAGCGCGGAGGTAGAGGCCGGTGCCACCGGCGACGATGGGGAGTTTGCCGCGCTGGCGGATGTCGGCGATGGCGGCGCGGGCGTGGCGGGCGTAGTCTCCGGCGGTGCAGGGCTCGTTGGGCCAGTAGAGGTCGATGCAGTGGTGGGGGATGAGTGCGCGCTCGGCGAGGGTGGGCTTGGCGGTGCCGATCTCCATGAGGCGGTAGACGGCGACGGAGTCGCAGCTGACGATCTCGCCGTTGAGGGCCTGGGCGAGATGGATGGCGAGGGAGGTTTTGCCGCTGGCGGTGGGTCCGGAGAGGACGATGAGCGGGTGGTCGGGGGCTTCGGAGTTTGGCATTGAGGGTTCCGAGGGTGAGGGTGGGGTTGGAGAGTGGTGCGCCTCAGCGGCTAAAGCCGCAGGGATGGCGCGACGTTATGGCACGGCTGAAGCCGTGGACCTTCATGGGACGCTACCACCAGTGCGGAACGAAGACGCGGTGAAGGCCGGCGCGGAGCATGCTCGCGGAGAGGATGAGAAGTGCGAGCAGGATGAGGCCGCGGACGATGCTACTGCGCTCAAGGAGCTCGCGGCTGCGGAGGTAGATCCGGTACTGGTCGCGATCTCGCTGAAGGGCGCGGGTTGGCGTGGGAATCTGGACGGGAGCGGCGCGATGTTCGGCGGGTTCGATTGCAGTTCCCTCCGTGGCTAAAGCCACTTGGATGCTTTGCGGGTGATGGATGGGCTGAAGCCCATCCCCTTCAAGACGAAGATTTTGAGCGATTTTGTTGCCGGTGTCGAGGAGAACCAACGCGGATTCCCTTCGGGAATGACAACAAAAGAGCAAAGTCGAGTCTACACTGACTGTGCTTTGCTCTCGACTCAGCGTATCGAGCCTAGTTGGTTGGCTCGTTGACGAGGTAGTGGATGCGGAGTTCGAGGTTGGGTCCGTGGAACTCTTTGGGAAGGGGCGGAAACTGGCCGACGCCGGTGATGGAGCCCCAGGCGGCGCGGTTGAGGGCGTCGTCGTGGGTGGATCCGTCGAGGTTCATGGCGGCGATGGTGCCGTCGGGGTTGATGGTAAAGCGGATGAGGGTGCCACCCTGTTTGCGGAGGGGTGGCTGGGCTTCTTCGGGGATGAGGGGGATCCACTGCTCGTAGATCTCGCGCAGGATGCGCTGGAGGTATGGCTGGAAGTTGACGCCCTGAGTGTCAGAGAGGATGTCGACGCCCTGGCCGAGGGCTGCGCCTCTGCCGCTGCCGCCCTGGATGGCGACGCCGGCGCCGCTGCCAGCGTTCTCGGAGCCGCGCATGGCCCGGTGCATCTCCTGGCTGGCGGAGCCGCCGGTGTCGAAGGTAGGTTTGGTGGGAGCCTGGGGTGCGGGAGCGTCGGGGACAGGCTGCGTGTTGTGAGAGACGGTAGGCTTGGGAGCGGCGGGCAGCGGGAGCGCGGGCGCGGGCTGCGGCGTGGCAGGCTGCGTGGCTACGGGCGCAGGAGGTGGCGGCTGGGTGGGAATCCTGGGTGTGGGCGCAGGCGAGGGGGTAGGTGCGGGCTTGGGCTCCATGGCGCGGAGCTTGGCGATGGTGGCGCGGTCGATCTTGGGCGGGGCGACGGAGGCGTGGTGGGGGAGACGCGGTGCGTTGAGGCGGACGACCTCCTGGCGCTGCAGGGCCTCGGTGGGGCTGATGAGCTGCGGCGCGTGCCAGAGGTATTTGGGACCGTAGAAGAGCACAAAGACGATGGCGGTCCAGATGAAGACGGAGATATAGATGGACTCGCGGAAGCGGCTGCGGGCACGCTCGTCCTCGATGGTGTCGAGGAGGCGGACGAGCTCGTGCTCGTCGAGTTCGCCGTAGCGGTTGGTGCGGATGCGGACGGGCGCGGTGACGGTGTGGCCGGTGGCGTCGTGCGGAACGACGGAGACGGGGCCGGTGGAGGAGATTTGAGCGTCATCTGCTTTGATATGGGGAGTGGCGGGGGTCGATCCGTGCCCGGTGTTCCGGGTGTTGCTCTCGGGGCGCGAAATTTCTGGATCGATCTCTGGCGGAATGGGTGGCATTGGGCTGTAACGTCTCTGACGGACGAGCGACAGCGAAGGTTGCGTTCGACGCCGTAGATCACCAGACCATACCACGCTGGCATAGCTATTTTCTCATCTTCCAGCAATTTCCGCGTGCGGGCATCTATTCTGGAACGATGAAGCAGGGTGGAAGGCTGGGTGGACGAAGGGCAGTGGTGATTACGGTGAGCGATCGCTGCGCTGCGGGCACGCGAGACGATGTGTCCGGGCCAGCGGTGGCGAGGGTGCTTGCGGAGGAAGGAGCGGAGGTGCTGGAGATGCTGGTGTTGCCGGATGAGGCGGCGCAGATTACGCAGTCGTTGCGGGCGGTGGCGGGGCGTGCAGACCTGGTGGTGACGACCGGAGGAACGGGGCTGGCGGCGCGGGATGTGACTCCTGAGGCGACGCTGGCGGCGTGCGAGCGGTTGGTTCCGGGGCTGAGCGAGCTGATGCGGAGCGATGGGATGCGGCATACGAGGTATGCGGCGCTGAGCCGGGGGGTGTGCGGGACGATTGGCGGATGCCTGGTGGTGAATCTGCCGGGAAGCCCGAGGGGAGCGGAGAGTTCGCTGCGTGTGGTGCTGCCGCTGCTACCGCATGCGCTGGACCTACTCGGAGGAGAGACGGAGCATCCAACGGTGGAGCAGCAAGACCGCTAGAATAAAGACTCTGTGAAACTGGCACCTATCGTTTTTTTACATAAGTTTTCTGTGACCCTCCTCGCGCTGCTGAAGCCACTGGGGATATGGGGCGTGGGCGGTCTGGCGTTTATCGATTCGGCGTTGATTCCGATTCCTGTGTCGATGGACGGCGTGGTGATCGGGTATGTGGCTACGAACCACCATAAGTTTCTGCTGTATAGCCTGGTGGCGGCGGCGGCGTCAGCGCTGGGATCGCTGGTTCCCTTTTATATCGGGCGTGCGGGTGGAGAGCTGTTTCTGTTGAAACGGATCAATCGGGAGCGGTATGAGCGGATACGCGACCGGTTTGAGCGGCAGGAGTTCCTGGCGATCATGGTTCCGGCGATGCTTCCGCCGCCGACGCCGCTGAAGCTGTTCGAGTTCGCCGCGGGCGTCTTTGAGATGAAGACGATGCCGTTTCTGCTGGCGATCTTCTGCGGCAAGCTGACGCAGTTTCTGGTGTGCTCGATTTTGACGATCTGGTTTGGGCCGGCGTTGCTGCATAGCCTCAAACACCTGATTCACGCGCACTTCGACCTGGTGGTGGGGATTGGGATCGCGGCGTTGATCTGGCTGGTGCTGTTTATTGTGCGGAAGGTGTTTGATGGCCGCAAAGGGGTTGAACTGCCGTCGGAGGATGGCGTGTAGGACGGCGTTAGGGGACTTGGCGCTGGGAATAGTGGCACAAAAAGATGCCCTCGCTTGGCGCGAGGGCATCCGGGTGGTGAGAAGGCGCTGCTTACTCGGCGTCTTCGTTCTCGGACTGCTTCCACTTGAGGAGGTCGCCGAGGGTGGTGCTGCCGGAGTTGCTGGAGCTGGAGCTGCTGCCCTGGCCCTTGCCGCCGCCCTTGTTGCCCTTGGAAGAGGATTCCTTGTAGCTTTCGACTTCGGCGCGGCTGGCTTCTTCGCCAACTGCCTTGATCGAGAGGCCGACCTTCTTCTCTTCCTGGTTCATCTTGACGATCTTGAACTCGTGTTCCTGATCGACTTCGAGGGTGATCTGCTTGCCGTGGTCGTCGACGGCCTCGGAGACGTGGCAGAGACCTTCCACACCTTCGGCAATCTCGATGAAGGCACCGAACTGCGCGGTGCGAAGCACCTTGCCCTTGATGACGTCGCCGACGCGGTGCTGGGCGAAGAAGGTATCCCAGACATCGGGCTGCATCTGCTTGACACCGAGCGAGAGGCGGCGGTTTTCGGGTTCGACGCCGAGAACGACAGCCTTGACCTTTTCACCCTTCTTGAGGACTTCGGAGGGGTGCTTGATGCGCTTGGTCCAGCTGAGGTTGGAGACGTGGACCAGGCCGTCGATGCCGTCTTCGATCTCGATGAAGGCGCCAAAGTCGGTGAGGTTGCGGACGCGGCCCTCGATGACGGCACCGATGGGGTACTTGTCTTCGAGCTGCTCCCAGGGATTGTCCTGGAGTTGCTTCATACCGAGGGAGATGCGGCGGTCGTTGGGGTTGACGGAGAGGATGATGGTTTCGACTTCGTCGCCGGGTTTGACCAGCTTGGAGGGATGCTTCATCCGCTTGGACCAGGTCATCTCGGAGACGTGAACGAGGCCTTCGATTCCCTGCTCCAGCTCGACGAAGGAGCCGTAGTCGGTGACGGAGAGGACGCGGCCGCGGACGTGTGCGCCGACGGGATAGCGCTCGATGGCGTCGAGCCATGGATCAGGCGAGAGCTGCTTGAAGCCGAGCGAGACGCGCTGCTTTTCCTTGTCGAACTTGAGGACCTTGACCTGGATCTCGTCGCCAACGTTGACGAGGTCGCGGGGATGGGTGAGGCGTCCCCAGCTCATGTCGGTGATGTGGAGCAGGCCGTCGAGGCCGCCCATATCGACGAATGCGCCGTAGTCGGTGAGGTTCTTGACGACGCCGGTAAAGATGGAGCCTTCTTCGAGGGTGGAGAGCGTAACGCTCTTCTTCTCGTTCTGCTCCTCTTCGAGGATCTCCTTGCGGGAGATGACGACGTTGCCGCGCTTCTTATTGAGCTTGATGACGCGGACTTCGATCTCTGTGCCGATGTAGGCGTCGAGATTGCGGACGGGGCGAACCTCAACCTGCGATCCGGGGAGGAATGCCTTGATGCCGATATCGACGGTGAGACCGCCCTTGACGCGGGAGACGACCATGCCCTTGACGGGGATCTTGGTGTTGGCAGCCTCTTCGAGCTTGTCCCAGACCTTGTGGCGGAGTGCTTTCTCGTAGCTGACGAGATAGCCGCCCTCCTTTTCCTCGCGCTCTACGACGACTTCAACAGTATCGCCCACATTAAACTTGGGAACACCGGCGTGGTCGAGAACCTGATCGAGGGGGATGAGACCTTCGGACTTGAGGCCGATGTCAACGACGGCGTGCTTGTCGGTGATCTTGACGATGGTTCCGGAGACGACGGCTTCTTCAGCGGTGAGGGCCTGGGCAGCGTCTTTCTCTGCGGCCTGTTCGCGGTCGAAGCTTTCGAGGGCCTTGGCGAAGTCCTCGGCGTCGTACTCGGGCTCGGTGGGAGCGGCGACATCGTCGGCGACGTGCTGCGGCTCTGCGACGAGGGATTGCGAGGGCTGCTCATCGTGCGTGGGGTTGGAGGGATGGGAGAGGTCATTCGACGCCGATGTGTCGGTCGTCACGTCAGGGGAGGTTGATTCCAATGTGGTGTTCAGGGCTGTGCTCTCGGGATGAAAGGGATTGTGGTCGTGGTCGGCCATGGGTTTGTTGCTCCGGGCTCCAGTGATTCATTCACGCAGTCGGGTATCGAACCAGCGAAGAAGGCAAGAGACGCCACCCTCGGGGAGGTTGGTGTTACACGATACTGTCAGCGGGAGTGATGTGAATCATGGGAAGAAAGTCTGCGACTGGATCCCGCGCGCAGCTTCAGTTCAAAGTGTAGCAGTGCAATCATAAGGGGTCAACGACGCTGGCCGATTTTCGGACTATGCTGTAGGAGCCGCATGGGCTGTCGCGCATCGTGTCCTCTGGCACACCAGACATCTGGCGGGTTAGATGCGCGATCGGAGAGGTACGCACTTGGGGTGATGCGTTGCGAGCCGGAAGAGTCAGCCTATACTTCTGGAGATGGACTATCTTTGGACGCCGTGGCGCTACGCGTATGTGACTTCGGACGATAAGGCGGCGGGGCGCGCGGGTGTTCCGGAGGCGTTGGCGGCGTGGCCTGAAGACCGGCATTGCGTCTTCTGCAACATGATTGCTGCGATTGAGTATGCGGTGGACCATGGCATGGCCGCGGATGAGGCGGAGGGGTATGCGTATGTGCTGGAGCGGGGGGCGCACTGCTTCATGGTGCTGAACGCGTTTCCGTATAACAGCGGACATTTGATGGTGGTGCCGTACCGGCATGAGCATTCGCTGGCAGCGCTGGAGTGGATTGCGGCGGAAGAGATGATGCGGATGGGGCGCAGGGCGGAGCGGGTGCTGCAGCAGGTGTACCAGCCGAACGGGATGAACTTTGGACTGAACCTGGGAAAGGCGGCGGGTGCGGGGGTGGCGGACCACCTGCATCTGCATGCGGTGCCGCGATGGGCGGGAGATAATAACTTTATGAGTGTGGTGGGCGAGACGCGGGTGCTGCCGGAGATGCTCGAGGAGGGTTGGCGGCGGCTGCGCGAGGCTCTGGCGAAGGATGTACTGGAAAGCGCAAACGGATCTGTTGAAGGTGCGGCGTGATCGCGTAAGTCCTCGCCGAATCAAAGGCTTGTACGAAATTGGGGCATCGAGTGAAACAACCCTTCTGTGTAGCATCGGCATCCGATGTTGCAGAGGGTTGACTACCCTCCCAAGGGGCCTATATGACACATGCAGAGATTTCCAGTACGGCCAACGTTAAGAGCAACTTGTGGTCCGGTGTGTCGCGAATGACGATTCCGGCGATTCGTACGGGTGGGCGGGGCGGAACGGCCTGGTCACTGCCGAACGCGGAGAAGATGACGCGTCAACCGCAGGATGGAGCAACGACCTCGGGGAACCAGGTGGTACGCATGGCCGCGCACAGGCATAGCAATGTGCTGAACGAGTCGGAGGACGCGCGGTTGACGGGCGGTACTCGGACGTTGAACCGTCGGCTGCTGGGGCTGAATGTGGGCTCGATGGGGCGTAAAGAGGTGGCTGCGGTATCGGCTGCGGCACGGCTGCAACGCGCGTAATGACGCGGCGCAAACCTCGGACGCGTCGTTGAGACCAGTACCGAGCGTACCGTCTATTTGTGTGTTTCCGAGGGAGCGTTAGTCGGGGTCGGCGGCTGACGCGTGCAGTTTTGTTGTAGGTGTGACTTCAAAGCTGGTGATCTTCCACGATCCGTTGGGCATGCGCTGGTAGACACGGGTGTAGCGGTAGGCGCCCTGGAGGGTGTCGCCGTCGGAGGTTCCCTCGACCTCTGCCAGCGATGTGACGATGGCGATGTGGCCGATCAGTTTGATCTTCAGCTGCGATGTTTTCAGCTGCGTGAGGACGAGCTTCTTGTCACGCATGTGATCGAGTTGCTGGGCTTTGGTGAGGACTTCGCCGGTCGCCGTGATGCCGAGGTAGTCGTCGGAGAGTAGCTTATCCATGGTAGCGACATCGTCGGCCAGGGCAGCCTGCTGCCAGGCAGCTTCAAGAGCGACGATTTGCTCGCGTTCGAGATGTTTGCGCTCGTGGTGGGGGTTTTTCTGGGCGAAGGTGGAGGGCGCGATGGCGGACACAAGAGCGATCAGGGTGATGGCGCGTCGGAATTGCGGTCGCTTAAACATCAACGTACACGGATGGTAGACCGGAAGGGGAAGGGTCGTCAAAGACCCTGATCTGGCTTGTGCGATCTACCATGCTGCACCTCTATGGTTCTGGAACGCATCGGACAGCGATTCGGTCATTCGCGATCATGCAATCGCGGTGAGGTTTTCCATGGAGCGTTCGAGCATCTTCTGGTACAGGCCGCCGATGGCGAACTTGGCGAAGTGAGGGGAGGAGCGGTGGTGTTCGACGGCGGCTTCGTTACGGTACTGCTCGTAGATGACGATGGTGTCAGAGTTGCCTTCGACGAAGTGCGGAATGTAGGTGACACAACCCTCTTCCTGACGGGTGAGGCGGGTAAGTTCGCGAAGGATGCGGACGATCTCATCACGATCTTCACTGCGAAAAGTCATGCGTACGGTAAAGCTGATCATGGTGTATCTCGGTTCCTGTAAATGATAATGCCACTTCCCGACCGCTGTTCCCAGTGAACAGGGCGAGAATTGATGAAAGACTTACCGACGACGCTGTCAGGCGAACATTTGCTCGAAGCCGGGCATGGTCATGGTCTGGACGCGGTCGGGGCCGGTGGAGATCATGCCGATCTTCGCTCCGCTCTCCTTTTGAAGGAATTCGAGGTATTCCTGCGCGAGTTTCGGCAGCTTGTCGTACTCGGTGATGCCTTCGGTGGAGCAGTTCCAGCCCTTGAGGGTGGTGTAGATGGGCTGGATGGATTTGAAGCCACGGACGTCGGCGGGAATCTGGTCGGTGATCTTGCCGTCGATCTCGTAGGCGGTGCAGACGGGGATCTCGGTGCACTCGTCCATGACGTCCATCTTGGTGACGACGAGCCATTCGGTGGCGTTGATCATGTTGGAGTAGCGCAGGAGGGGGAGATCGAGCCAGCCGCAGCGGCGGGGGCGACCGGTGACAGCACCGTACTCCTGACCGCGGGCGCGGAGGAGGTCGGCGGAGTAGCCGTCGATCTGGGTTGGGAAGGGGCCTTCGCCGACGCGTGTGACGTAGGCCTTGGTGACGCCGATGACGGTACCGATCTTCGTTGGGCCGACGCCGGTGCCGGTGACGGCTCCGCCAGCGGTGGAGGAGGAGCTGGTGACGAAGGGGTAGGTGCCGTGGTCGATGTCGAGGAGGGCTCCCTGCGCGCCTTCAAACATGACATTCTGGCCTTCGTTGAGGGCTTTGTTGAGCATGGCGGCGGTGTCAGTAACGAAGGGAGCGATCTCTTCGGCGACGCGGGCGTAGTCCTCGTACATCTGCTTGGGATCGAGGGGCTCGGTGCCGAAGAGAGCGTGGGCGATGGTGTTTTTCTCGTGGCAGGCGTTGTTGATGTGGGTACGAAGCAGGGAGTTGTTGAGGAGATCGACGACGCGCAGGCCGTTGCGGTGGATCTTGTCCTCGTAGGCGGGGCCGATGCCGCGGCGGGTGGTGCCGATGGTCTGCCGTCCCGGTGCGGTTTCGGCGGCGAGCTCGATCATGCGGTGGTAGGGAAGGATGACCTGGGCGCGGTTGGAGATGAAGAGCTGGCCGTCTGCGCCGCCGTTTACTGGAAGGCCGGCGTCGCGGAGCTTTTTGACTTCGCCGAGGAAGGCCATGGGGTCGAGCACGACGCCGTTGCCGATGACGCCTTTGCAGCCGGGGCGAAGGACGCCGCAGGGGATGAGCTGGAGGACAAACCTTTTGCCGTGAATGATGACCGTATGACCGGCGTTGTGGCCTCCGGCGTAGCGGGCGACGATGTCGAACTTTTCGCTGAGGACGTCGACGATCTTGCCCTTGCCTTCGTCGCCCCACTGGGCTCCGAGGATGACGGCGGACGGGCGGCGCTGCGCGCGCGGCGAGAGTTGGCTTGCGGTTTGGCTCACGAAGAAGGTTGCTCCGGGGTGATGCTCGGGGAAAGTGCGCGCAGCAGAGTTCAGGAAGAAGTGCTCGCGCCCATGATTCATTTTATACTGGTTGAGTATTGAGAAGGAGATGCTTCATGCTGCAAGTACAAGATGCCGTAAAGCGAGCGAAATCGTACCTGCCGGGGCTCTTATTCGACACTTCGCATCAAATCGCGGATGTGCGGCTGGAGGAGGTCGAACTCTCTGAAGATGACAAGTTCTGGACCGTCACCTTCTCGTATCTTCCGGTCGACACGACGGTTCCACTCGTCATTCGGCAGTATAAGACGATCCGGATAAAGGCCGCGAGTGGCGAATTCGTGGGCCTTCGCAATGGTATGCTCGCCTCCGCTTGATATGCGAACCACGCAAGTAGCAGTGCTCGATACAAACGTTCTTTTACTGCTACTGGTTGCCAGCGTTGATATTTCGCTATTGCGGACTTACAAGCGTGTTTCACAGTTTACAGTCCAGGACACCGTGGCTCTCGAGGACCTGCTCAGGCCGTTCCCGGAATTGGCGACAACGCCGCACGTACTCTCCGAAACCGATAACTTTCTCGACCAAGCTCCAGCCTATCGTCGGCTGGACCTCAAAAAGGCGTTGATTAGATTTATCGAACGCGCCCCAGAGCGTTATCGACTCGCAAAGGAACTGGCAGCCCTCGATGGATTTATTCCGCTGGGACTTACTGACTGCGGACTGATTGACTTTCAGCAGGAAGCCGTCGTGATCACGACGGATTTCCGACTGGCTGGCCGCATTAACGCTCACAAGGGTCGTGCAGTCAGCTTCAAAGAATATTCTGCTGCCTACCAACGAGACGTCTAACGCTTGCGCGGAATGGAGAGATCCAGGTCTTTGCCGGTCATTTGTTTGGTGAAGAGAATGATTTGGCCGGTGTGGGTTTCGACGTGGCCGACCACCTTGAAGATGGCTTCGAGGATGGTGGGGTAGCGGGCGATGCCGGTGGGTTGCGGATCGATAATGAGGAGCAGGCGCTCGGGAGGAAGGGCGGCGATGACGCTGGCGGAGGCTTCCATTGCGGCGTTGAAGCGGGCGCGGGCTTCGGCGGGCGCAACGGCTAAAGTGAGGGAGAATTCGGCGTCGCGCTGGCGGATGTCGGGCTGGCCGTCAATGCCGTGGAGAATCCACTGGCGCAGGTTGCCTTCGAGGTGAAGAAGGAGGTTGGCGATGGAGTTTTCGTGGTCGCCGCCACGGTGGTTGAGCTGCTCGCCGGTGAGCTTTTCGAGGCAGCTTGCGATGGTCTGCTGCAGCTGTTCGAGGCGTTTGACGGCGTAGGCGATAAAGTTGTCGGCGACGGCGTTGGTGGACATGAGCCATTTTACGGCTGGCGTGCGTATTCTAGGAGGGATGCCGGAGCTGCCCGAGGTCGAGACTGTTGCAAACGGGGTGGACGCGCGGGTGCGTGGGCAGCGGATTGAGCGGGTGTGGACCAGCGGCAAGCCGCAGACGTTCAAGTCGAGCGAGGCGGAGATTGCGGAGGCGCTGACGGGGGCGCGGATTGAGCGCGTGCATCGGGTGGGAAAGACGGTGGTGATGGATTTGAGGCGTGAGGGGCGGGAGATGCAGATTCCCTTCGGGAATGACAGCCAGGAAAGCAAGGACGGGAGCAGGGGCGGCGTGGGGCAGTCTATGGCGGGGCAGCCGGCCTCGCGACAATTTCTGGTTCATCTGGGGATGACGGGGCGGCTGCTGGTCTCGCAGCCGGAGGTTCCGCTGCCTCTGCATACGCACGCGGTGCTGTCGCTGGGGGATGGGCGGGAGGTGCGTTTTGTGGACGCGCGGAGGTTTGGGCGGCTGTCGGTTGTGCGTGAGGCTGGGGGGTACGCGGGGCCGGGAGAGGAGCCGACGACGATTGGGGCGGAGGCGTTTGGGGCGTTGTTCAAGGGGAGGAAGCTGGCGATCAAGGCGGCGCTGCTGAACCAGTCGATTGTGCATGGGGTGGGAAATATATATGCCGATGAGAGCTTGTTTCGGGCGGGGATCCGGCCACGCAAGCAGGCGGAGAGGCTGACGAAGGCGGAGCTGGCGGGGCTGCACGCGGCGCTGCAGCAGGTGCTGGCGCATGCGATCGAGCTGGGGGGATCGTCGGTGTCGGACTATGTGGATGCGGATGGGGTGCGGGGGTTCTTTCAGCTGGAGCACAAGGTGTATGGGCGGGCCGGGGCGCTGTGCCTGAATTGTGGATCGGCGCTGAAGAAGATCGTCGTGGGTGGGCGAACGACGGTGTACTGCCCGAGGTGTCAGCGGTAGGAGTCGCGGCGTGTGACGTGCTCTGCGGCGACGGCGGCACCGATGGCGCGGGTGACTTCATCGTCGTCGACGACCTCCAGCATGTAGCTCTGGAGGGAGCTCATTTTGACCATCTGGTGGAGGTAGTCTTTGAGCATGTTGATGTCGAGGAAGCGCATGTTGTAGCCGGTGAGGAAGAACTTCCCTGCACCGCGAAAGTGGATGGAGCTGGCTGTACCTGCGGCGAGCGCGCGATGGAAGAGGTGCTTGAACTCCAGGCAGCGAGGGTCGGGGTTGTGGCGGCGGTTGGCGGCCTCGAAGACTTCTTCGGGCTCCATATCGAGGAAGCGGAGGCGCATGGCGCGGTGGCCCATGATGCCTTCGAGGTGGCCGCGACCGCCGCAGCCGCAGTAGTTTTCTTTTTCGTCGACGGAGACGACGCAGTGGCCGCCCTCCCAGACGCCGTCTTCGGAGGGGTAGACGCCGTAGCCGATGCCGGTGCCGAGGGTCCAGACGCGAATGAAGCTGTCGAGCTTACCGTGGATGGAGGCGAGACCGGCGGCCATGGCGTCGGCGTCGTTGACGACGACGAGAGGGGCGTGGATGTTGTGGGCGGTAAGGCCGCGGGCGACCAGATCTTTGATGCGCGCGCCTTTGAGCTGGGGGAGGTTTGGAGCCTCTTCGACGACACCCTGGCGGACGAGACCGGGGATGGCGATGCCGACGGCGGTGATGCTGCTTTCGTGGCCTTTGGCGACGTCGACGACGAGATCGCAGATGGCGGCGACAACCGCCTCGGTGGGCATCTCGACCATGGAGTTGCCGTCTTCGAGGTCTTGAGGGTCGGTGTCGCGGGGTGAGCGGAGGAGGGAACCCTGGAGCGCGTGATCGACGATCAGACCGGCGCAGATGTGGTCGGAAAGGACGACGCCGATGGTTTTGCTGTGCGCCGGTTCGTCTGCTGCTGTCTTCTCTGTCACCTTAGGCTCCCAAACATGCGTTGATCCGGTTCACTGGCCGGGTCACTGTTTTGACGCACGGAATACAGTACAGGACTGCGAAAGTAGCTGGCAAAACGTACGACCGTCAACTGCGAGGGAGCGATTACCGCTTTCGCAGCGGGAATCCACGGTTTGGCAGCGCGAATTCTCGCTATCGAATCGTTAATCCATTCTGGAGACGCGGTTGAGGCCGTTGAAGGCGGCGACCTTGTAGCACTCGGCGAGGGTGGGGTAGTTGAAGACGGTCTCGACGAAGTAGTCGAGCTTACCGCCGAGGGCCATGACGGCCTGACCGATGTGTACGAGCTCGCTGGCACCTTCGCCGATGATGTGCACGCCGAGCAGGGCGCGGGTTTCGCGGTGGAAGATGAGCTTGAAACGACCGGTGGTGTCGCCGCGAATCTGGCCGCGGGCGATCTCGCGGTAGTAGGCGACGCCGACTTCGTAGGGGACATCCTCTTCGGTGAGCTGCTCTTCGGTCTTGCCGACGAAGCTGATCTCGGGGATGGTCCAGATGCCGTAGGGGTAGAAGCTGGGGTTGGAGACGATCTTTTCGTCGCCGAAGGCGCGGGCGGCGGCGATGCGGCCCTGCTCCATGGAGACGGAGGCGAGGGATGGGAAGCCGATGACGTCGCCGACAGCGAAGACGCTTGGGGTTTTGGTGCGGAAGTCTTTGTCGACGGGGATGCGGCCGCGGCTGTCGGCTTCGATGCCGGCGTTGGCGAGCTCGAGTTCGTCCACGTTACCCTGGCGGCCGACGGCGTACAGGAGAGCCTCGCCCTGCACTTTTTTCTTGGATTCGAGGTACGCAGTGACGCTGCCGTCGGACTCTTCGACAGACTCCACTTCTTCGTTGAGGCGCATGGTGACGCGTGCGTCGCGAAGGTGGTAGCTGAGGGCTTCGACGATCTCCTGATCGGCGAATTCGAGCAGGCGGGGGCGGCGCTCGATGAGGGTGACGCGCACGCCGAGCGCGGCGAACATGCAGCAGTATTCGACGCCGATGACACCGCCGCCGACGATGATCATGGTCTTGGGGAGGCTGACGAGGTTGAGGACAAGGTCGGAGTTGATCACGGTGGTTCCGTTGATGGGAACCTTGGGCGAGCTGGCAGGCTTGGTGCCGGTGGCGATCAGGATGCTCTTGGCTTCGTAGACGGTGGAGCCTTTGGAGTTGGTGACTTTGACGTGGGTGGGATCGACAAAGCTGGCGATGCCGGTGAGCATTTCGATGTTGTTGCGGGAGAGCTGGGCTTCGGTGACGTCGATTTCGGTCTTGATGACGTGTTGGACGCGGAAGGCCAGGTCGGCCATGGTGATGCGCTCTTTGACACGGTAGTTCATGCCGTAGATGGACTTGTAGTTATAGCCGGAGAGGTGAAGGACGGCCTCGCGCATGGTTTTGGAGGGAATGGTGCCGGTGTTGATGCACGCGCCGCCGACAACTTCGCGCATCTCGACGAGAGCTACTTTTTTACCCAACTTTGCGCCGTAGATGGCGGCGCGCTGGCCTGCGGGGCCGGAACCGATCACGATAAGGTCATAAACACTTGCCATAGGCGTTTCGGATGCGTCTCCATATTGAATACGGCTTGGGTTAGAAACCGTTGATGCGGCCAGAATCAGGATAGCCGAATCCCATCATAGACCTATTTGGGTACTGGGTCGTTGAACGAGGCTGGAGGAGAGCGAAAGTACTACACTGGCGGGATGATACGGTACGCCATTTCGGGCGGAGTGAAAGGTGACGGGGAGGCGGAGCTGCTGGAGCTGGCGCGGCGCTGGGCTGCGGACGGCGTTGACTATGTGCAGCTTCGCGAGCCGCAGCTCTGTGCGGGAGCGATGGTGCGTGTGGCGCGGGGAATGCTTGCAGTCTTTGGGGAGGCGGGTGGGACAACGAAGCTGCTGGTGAACCATCGGGTGGATGTGGCTGCGGCTGCGGGGTGCGGGGTGCACTTGACGGCGCGGGCGGGGGAGCTGACGGTAGCGCAGGCGCGAGCGGTGATGCGAGACGCATCGGCCAACGCATCGGTGGAGATCAGCGTATCGTGCCACACGGTGGAGGAGGTGCGGCGGGCGGCGGCGAGCGGTGTGGACTTGATTCTGTTTGGGCCGGTGTATGAGAAGCGGGTGAGTGGAGAGCTGGTGATGGCGGGAGCAGGAGTGGAGGCGCTGCGAGAGGCTTGTGCGATGGCGAAGGGGGTAAGGGTGCTGGCGCTGGGCGGGGTGACGGAGGCGAACTCCGCGCAATGCGAGGAGGCAGGTGCGGCGGGGATCGCGGGGATTCGGTTATTTGCGCGGGGAACGGGGCTGCGCGATGCAGCGAGGTGAGAGGAGGGGCGTTAGAGGATGTCGTGGGTTCCGGGAATCGGTTCGCGCTTCCAGGCAGAAGGAATCCAGGAGGTGACCTGGACCGGCCAGCGAAGTTCGTCTTCTCCGTCGGGAAGGACGGTGGAGAGGACCCAGTCGATGCGTGCGGTGGCGTCCTGAATGACGGCCTGGAGATCGGCGTCGCCCTGCACGGCGGCGGTGTAGACGATGGCGGAGAGGGCGTTACGGATGTGGTGGTTGACTTCGGCGGCGATCTGCATGCGGCGCAGGAGCATGCGGCGGCGGCGGACCTGATAGATCATGACGGTGTAGGAGAAGAGAAAAGCTACGAGAGTGGTGTAGAAGTCGGAGGCATAGAGACGGTCTGCGTGGTGGACGAGGCGGTCGACGAGGAAGCCGCACGCACCGATGCCGACGCCGGAGAGCGTTGCGATAAGGAGGATCGAGGTGCGGAAGTAGACGTTTTTTAGCTCCTTTTGCAAGGTGGAGACTTCCCTTTCGAGCCAATTGATTTCTGTTTGACCGGCGAGGGCGGGTTCCGTGAGCGGTGTAGCGAAACAAAACATTGGATCCGTTCGAGTTGCGCTGTGCGGGCGATTTGGTTGCAGTGGAGTTGGATGCGGTGGAATTGACGTACCCGCTGGATCGTCCTACCGTTAGGACATGTTGATCACACCTGCACAACTCGTGGATGAGCCGCTGAAGCTGGATGAGTCGATTCCGGCGGAGGCCATAGACTATGCTCCGGACATTCGACAGATAGGGTCGTTGACGCTGAAGGGGCAGGCAGAGTTGATCGTGGAGCACCGCGGGCCGAAGGATTTCGTGGAGGACATTCGATTGCGCGCGAGCTTTGCGGGAGAGTTCGAGCAGCTTTGCGCGCGGTGCCTGGAGCCTGTTCGGGAGCCGCTGCGTGGGACGTTCGACCTGATCTTCCGACCTGGCGGTGTGGATGCGGAGGCCGGGGAGCGAGCGATTACGGAAGATGAGACGGAAATCGGGTATTATGAAGAGAGCGGCCTGCTGCTGGAGGACGCCGTGCGCGAGCAGGTGCTTCTGACCCTGCCGGGACGGACGCTCTGCCGGGAGGACTGCAAGGGTCTTTGCCCGCATTGCGGCGTAAATCGCAATATCACAGCGTGTGCGTGCGTCGAGAAACCGGTTGATCCACGGTTGTCGGTGCTGGCTGGGATTTCGGTTGTGACGAAGTCGTGAGGCAGCAATGCGGTGCAGTCGCCGCAGCATTTGAATTTTGAGAGATATCAGCGGTAGAGCATGAGCTCACTGGCTGACTAGAAGAGGTTTTACCATGCCTAATCCGAAGCGCCGGCACTCCAAGCAGCGCACAGCAAAACGCCGTAGCCATGATTTTCTGACGCCGACGGGTGTCTCCAACTGCCCGAACTGCGGCGAAAAGAAGCTTCCCCACTGCGTTTGCAAGAAGTGCGGCGAGTACAAGGGCCGCGCTGTGATCGCAGTAAAGGATGCGGCTTAGGTTCTGCGTTCCGCGGGACTTCGATCGTCGTTGACCACATTCATTACGTAACCAGAGACGCGAGCTAACGCGAGCCATGCCGATAGACATCGTCCTCGATGCCATGGGGTCCGACAAGTCCCCCGAGCCTGAGATTCGTGGAGCCATTCTGGCCTGCCGTCAGTTGGACGTTCGCGTTCATCTGGTGGGACCAGAGGACGTTCTGCGCCCAAAATTACGTGAAGCGCTGAAGACGTATTCTCGCTCTGGATTTGGGGAGCAGGCGCGGCTGCCGATTTTTATTGTGCAGGCAAGCGAGTGGATCGGGATGGGCGATAAGGCCGCGCAGGCGGTGCGATCGAAGCGCGATTCGTCCATGCGGGTAGGGTTGAAGATGGTGCGCGAGGGGCGCGCGGCGGGGTTTGTCACGGCGGGGAATACGGGCGCGGCGATGGCCACGGCGAAGATGGTGCTGGGATCGCTGGCGGGAGTGGATCGGCCTGCGCTGGCGGGGGTTTTGCCAACGACGACGGGGCAGCCGTGCGTGCTGCTGGATGTGGGCGCGAATGTGGATTGCGATCCGGAGAACCTGGTGCAGTTTGCGGTGATGGGGCACATGTATGCAAAGAATGTGTTGCGTGTGGCGCAGCCGCGCGTGGGGTTGCTGTCAATCGGCGAGGAAGATTCGAAGGGCAATTCCCTCACCCGGGACACATTTCCGTTACTGAAGGAGCTGACGACGCGCGAGATCCCGATCAACTTTATCGGCAATGTTGAGGGGCGCGATTTGTATAACGGGCAGGCGGATGTGATCGTCTGTGATGGTTTTATCGGGAATGTTGCGCTGAAGACGAGCGAAGGGCTGGTGAAGCTGGTGAATTCGACGATGCGGGAGAGCCTGAAGTCGACGGTGACATCGCAGGTGGGAGCGTTGCTGTCGCAGAAGGCGTTCAAGGCGTTCAAGAAGCGGCTGGATTACTCCGAGTATGGTGGAGCGCCGCTGCTTGGGGTGCGCGGGGTGTGCATTGTGGGGCATGGGTCGTCGAATGAGCGCGCGGTGATGAATGGGATCCGGGTGGCGGCGGAGTTTGCGGCGGCAGAGGTAAACGCGGGGATTGAAGCGGCGCTCGTAAAGCGCTGAGATGACGGCATAGACTGGTTGAGACGACGTTTTTCAGGAGAGTTCCATGGCATCGAACAAGTTTCTTGATCCGCCTCCGGCGGCGACGCGGGACAAGGCTTCCTTTGAGTTGTTGCGGGTGTGGGTGGCGGATGGCGGGCAGCATGTGAGCCTGCGTGCCGGAGCGTGGGAAGACCCGTTCGCGTGGGGGATTGTGCTGGCGGATCTGGCGCGACATATTGTGAACGCGGAGGTGCTACAGCGCAAGGACCTTGATGAGATTGCGTTTTTAGAGCGGATGCTGGAGGGGTTTCAGGCGGAGATCGATTCTCCGACCGACGAGCCGGACGGAGAGATCACGCAGTAGCGGTGGGGTTTGCAGTAATTGGGCTTTGCTGCGTTTTACATCGCGAGGGCGACGCGTTCGAGTTCGGCCTGGATGTGCGCGGCGGTGCAGCCGTGAACTTCGATGCGCGAGGCGGCATCGCGAGCCTCATGGTTGGAGACGCCGTATCCGCGGCCGCTTAGGAAGTTGGCGACGATCTCGGCAGCCTGAAAGGAATCGACGCCAGACTGCAGCAGTTCGTTGCGAAGGAGGATGAGGTCCGTCGGCGTGAATTGTTCAACGTATGTGGTATCGCAGTTATCGCTCACAGTCGACCTCCTCATTCCGCCAGGGTTGATACTCGCGGATTCTTTGGTTTAGAAGTGAATTGGGGCTGAGGGGTTGCAGGGATTCTGTATTTGTCATCAATAGTTTTGCGGTGTGTGGGCTTTAGCCAGCATGGATGGGGGGTGTCGTGCGTGCGTGGCGGCCGCTGTAGTCTGTAGGTATGTCTTCGGCTATCGTTACACCCATTGCGGCACCCATTGCGGCACCCGTTGCGCTGGATGGCATCGCCATCGCCTCGCAGATCAAACTTGAGTTGGCAGCGGAGGTGGCTGTCGCGCGGGCGCAGGGGTCGACGCCAGGTTTGGCGGTTGTTCTGGTGGGCGGCGAGGCTGCGTCGGAGATGTATGTGCGGAGCAAGGTGAGGGCGTGCACGGAGTTGGGCATGTACTCCGAGATGCACACGCGTGCAGGAACGGCGACAACGGAAGAACTGCTGGGGCTTGTGGCGTCGCTGAATGCGCGTGAGGAGATCGATGGGATTTTGATTCAGCTACCGCTGCCGGAGCATGTGGACACGGCGAGGCTGTTGGAGGCTGTGGCTCCGGAGAAGGATGTGGATGGGCTGCATCCGATGAATATGGGCAGGTTGTTGCGTGGCGCTGCGGCAGAGCAGGTGCTGGCACCGTGCACTCCGGCCGGGATTATGGAGATGCTGCGACGGAGCGATATCCCTGTTCGAGGGAAACGTGCTGTTGTTCTGGGTCGGTCGAGTATTGTAGGGAAGCCTGTTGCAGCGATGCTGCTGAATGCTTCAGCCACGGTGACGGTGTGCCACTCGCAGACGCGCGATCTGGTCGCAATTACGCGAGAGGCAGAGATTCTGGTGGCGGCGATAGGACGAGCTGGTTTTGTGACGAAAGATATGGTGCGGCCGGGTGCGACGGTTATTGACGTGGGGATTCACCGGATGGTGACGAAGGCAGAGGTCGAGAGATTTTTTCCAGGTGACGCGGCGCGGCTGGCGGGATTGGCCAAGCGCGGATCGACGATTGTGGGGGATGTGGACCCGGCGGCGTTTGCGGTGTCGGGGGCGTATACGCCGGTTCCGGGAGGCGTGGGCGCGATGACGATTGCGATGCTGATGGTGAATACGGTGAAGGCAGCACGGATGCGGCGAGGCTGAGGCGGATGCTACGAATAGGGCTTACGGGCGATCTTGGGAGCGGGAAGTCGACGGTGGCGCGGATGCTTGCGGAGCGCGGTGCGGTGGTGCTGTCGTCGGATGAGATTGGGCGCGCGCTGATGCAGCCGGGGGAGGCTGTGTATGCGGAGATTGTGGCGGCGTTCGGTGAGGCAATCGTCGCGGCGGGGGGGCAGATCGATCGCCGAAGGCTGGCGAGGCTGGCGTTTGATCCGGTAGCGCCGCGCGTGGAGGAGTTGAACGCAATTGTGCACCCGGCGGTGCTTGCAGCGCAGGCGAAGGAGTTTGAGGAGATTGGGAGGACGCGCCCGGATACGATTGCGGTGGTGGAATCGGCGCTGATCTTCTCGACGCTGGAGACGACGGGCGTTCACTGGAGCCGGCGATTCGACTGCATTGTGCTGGTGGAGGCACCGGAGAGCGTGAAGATTGCGCGGTTTGTGGAGCGCGTGGCGGCGGGACGTCCGATGTCCGCTGAGGCGGTTGCGGCGACGGAGGCGGATGCCCGGCAACGGCTGGCGGTGCAGCATGCGACGGCGTATGCGGCTGATTGCATGGTGGTGCATAACGATGGCGACGTGGAACAACTTGAGGCGCAGGTGGATGCGGTATGGCAGCAGTTGAAGCAATTTGAGGCGGAGGGGAAGGGATGATGCGCGGCTGCTTCAGGAGATCGTTTGTGTCGCGGGAATGGTTTACGGCATCAATTCATGCAGCGATTCGGTAAGAAGCTGGCGATTTAGCTGGCTTGCATGGGGCGGGCGTTTGATACTCTTAAGAGCGATAGAGCGAAACTGCAGATTGAACCGCGAAGGATTCAGGAGAAGACATGGCAACCGCGACACTTGAAGAGGTAAAGGCATACAAAGTAGCCGACATTGGACTGGCCGATTGGGGCCGCAAGGAAATCGTTATCGCCGAGCAGGAGATGCCCGGCCTGATGTCGATACGGCGCAAGTACGCGGCAGGCAAGCCGCTGGCAGGTGTGCGCATCACGGGATCGCTGCATATGACGATTCAGACGGCTGTGCTGATTGAGACGATGGTGGACCTGGGCGCGGATGTGCGCTGGGCGAGCTGCAACATCTTCTCCACGCAGGACCATGCGGCGGCGGCGATCGCGGCGGCCGGTGTGCCGGTGTTTGCGTGGAAGGGCGAGACGCTGGAGGAGTTCTGGTGGTGCACGAACGAAGCGCTGAGCTTTCCGGACGGCAAGGGCGGGCTGCTGGGCCCGCAGTTGGTGATCGATGACGGCGGCGACGTGACACTGCTGATCCACAAGGGTGTGGAGATGGAGCGCGGCGACAAGTGGGTCGATTCGGCTTCAGGATCGCAGGAAGAGGGCGTGATCAAGGACCTGCTGAAGAAGGTTCATGCAGCGTATCCGACGCGCTGGAGCGATGTTGCGAAGGAGTGGCGCGGTGTTTCGGAAGAGACGACAACTGGCGTACACCGGCTGTACAAGATGATGGAAAAGGGTACGCTGCTGGTGCCTGCGATCAATGTGAACGACTCGGTGACGAAGAGCAAGTTTGATAACTTGTACGGCTGCCGCGAGTCGCTGGTGGACGGCATTAAGCGCGCGACGGACGTGATGGTTGCGGGCAAGGTCGCGGTGGTTTGTGGCTATGGCGATGTAGGCAAGGGTTCGGCGGCGAGCCTGCGTGGACTGGGTGCGCGGGTGATCGTTACGGAGATCGACCCGATCAACGCGCTGCAGGCTGCGATCGAGGGCTATGAGGTGACCACGCTCGAAGACACGCTGGGACGCGGCGACATTTATGTCACGTGCACCGGGAACGTGGACATCATCACGCTTGAGCACATGAAGCATATGAAGGACCAGGCGATCGTCTGCAATATCGGGCACTTCGATAACGAGATCCAGATGGAGCCGCTGAATGCGTACAAGGGCGCGGTGCGGGAGAACATCAAGCCGCAGGTGGACAAGTACACGTTTGAGAACGGGAACTCGATCTTTGTCCTCGCCGAAGGACGTCTGGTCAATCTTGGTTGCGCGACAGGTCATCCGAGCTTTGTGATGTCGGCTAGCTTCAGCAACCAGACGCTGGCGCAGCTCGATCTGTGGAAGAACAAGGATGTGTATAAGGTTGGAATCTACATTCTGCCGAAGCATCTGGACGAGGAGGTCGCGCGGTTGCATCTGGATAAGATTGGCGTGAAACTGACGACGCTGACGGACAAGCAGGCTGCGTATCTGAGCGTTCCTGTCGAAGGCCCCTACAAGCCGGAGCACTATCGTTACTAAGCAGCTGGTGAAGGTGACGTAAAGAAGGCCGCCGAGAGATCGGTGGCCTTTTTCGTTGCGCAGGAGCGGAGCTTTGGCGCCTACTGCGCGTCGGCGTCCGTGGCAGTGATGGCCTGAATGGCCTGGGATGGCGATGGGTTGTCGGGATTGGTGGATTGCCGGTCGATGAGCACGGTGGTACGCGCGGTGCCGGATGGGTAGTCCACTTGCGGGCCGCTGAAGAGCCTGGCGGCAGCGGAAGGAGCGACGCCGGAGGGCAAGACGCTGAGGGAAAAGGTGCCGTCGGGGATGGTGATGTAGCCGGTGTTCATGCCGACAGCGAGGCTGGTGGCGATGGGCGAGGTGTTTGACAGCCGGGCGCGCGGCGGGACCATGTAGACGTCGATGGGGCCGGCGTTGGAGGCTTCATTCACGACGCGGATGGCGAATTGACCGGACGGGGCGGGGGTGGATTGATCGACGAGTGTGGTTTGCTGCATGTTGGCAAGGCTACCGGCGACGATTTCGGTGTACTGCTTGCCTGCCGTAAGTATATTTTTCGCTGCGACTAAAGTCTGGCGGGTTCCGGCCTTGTCGAGAGAGAGGGTGGAGGTGCCGGGCGCGGACGGGACGTAGCTGGTGGCGGTACCGTAGTCGAGGTTGTAGGCAAGGGCGGTGCTGTCCTGATAGGAGTCGATTGGACCGGAGTTGGAAGAGGCATCGATGACGCGCACCTGTGCGGAGTTCATGGTCATGCTCTGGCAGCCGGAGAGCGCAGCCGCTGCGATCAGGATCGCTGCGATGTTCTGGGCGCGACGGAGCAGGGGAGGCTTGTGCGAAGCGACGCGAGAGCTGCTTTCTGCGCTATGGGGAATGAGGGCATGCATGCGTCTGTGCTACCACCATCATAGATTCAATTGCGGGCTGGTTGATCCAGCCGGGGTAAGGATTCTCGCAGGATACAGGATGGCTGCCAGGAACCGTTAGCGGTGCGAACGGTGGGCCACGATCAGCGAAGAGACGCGGGCGTAGGCGGCTGGGGGGATGACGCCGCGCGTAAGCAGTTGATTTCTAGAGGTATACGGGCGGCCGTCGATGACGCGGCGGGCGTAGACGATGCCGAATCCGGGAAGGGCTCTGAGCTGGTCGATGGTCGCTGTATTGATGTCGAGCGGAGCCGTTGCGGGAGCGGCTGCGGGATGGCTGTGCGGCGGAACAACGGGCGGAACAGGAGCCTGACTGGCGCCAACGCGGGCTATGGCGGCGATCAAAAGCAGCGCAATGATGGCGGTACAGCGCATGGTTAGATTAAGTGTGGAGCGAGGATCTGGGGTGCTGGGATGTGGGGAACTCTGCGGCAGCCGCGCTCGATTTTGATTACCTGGCCGTCGCGCATGTAGATAATGCGGTCGGCGATCTGAGCGGCTTCGGGGTTGTGGGTGATCATCATTACGGTCTGGTTGAGGTCGCGGCTGGAGGTGTGGAGCATGGACAGGACGGCGTCGGCGTTCTGGGAGTCGAGGTTGCCGGTGGGCTCGTCGGCGAGGAGAATGGCCGGGCGGGTGATGAGGGCACGGGCGATGGCGACGCGCTGTTGTTCGCCACCGGAGAGCTCGTTGGGGCGATGCGCGAGCCTGCCTTTGATCTTCAGCAGGTCGGAGAGGTGGTCGAGCAGTTCGGTGTCGAAGGGGCGGCCGGAGGCGGCGATGTCGTGCGCGAGTTCGATGTTGGCGTGGGCAGAGATGGTCGGCAGCAGGTTGAAGCGCTGGAAGACGAAGCCGATCTCGGAGCGGCGAAGACTGGTGCGCTGCGGGTCGGAGAGGCGCGAAAAATCCTTTCCCTGAATGAGGAGGGAGCCGGAGGTAGCGGAGGTGAGGCCACCAAGAATATAGAAGAGCGTTGATTTGCCGGAGCCGGAGGGACCGACGATAGCGACGAACTCTCCAGGTTCGACGTCGAATGTGACATCGCGCAGGGCGCTCACGCTCAGTTTGCCGGAGCGGTAGGTTTTACCGAGTTGCCGTGCCGAGATGATGGGGCCGTTGGCTGAAGGCGGTCCGGATTTGCCGACCTGTTCGAGTTTGATTGTAGATTCCATAGGCTTGTAGAAGTCTACAGGAGTGTTGCGGTTGTTTTGTAGCTGCGTCTGCTGGCAGGTTCAGGACGAAGGGATGGAGGTACCGCGCAGACTGCCTTCGTGCTGCTCCAGAAAGCTGATCTCCAGACGCACGGTGATGATGCGACGGCGTTTGGCCTGGCGGGGATTGTGGTCGCGCACGTTGCACAGGCTGGACATGCGCATATGGCTGTCGCGCGTGAGTTCGAGGCCGGCGCTCAGGATGCCGCTGTACAGCTCGTAGACAGAGCGCAGCTGCACCTCAAACAAAAGCTCGGTCTGGGTGGCGGAAAGTGGGCGCTGCTCTGTGACCCAGCATCCGCAGGTGGCCATGCTGTTGAGCAGGGCGGGGACGAGCTTGCGGTGGTCGTCGAAGCTGTGACCGCGCAGGTGCACCTCTGCTTCATTGACACCGATTGCCGCCGCAAGGTTTGTCAGTGCTGTATCCATGGTCTTGCCAGTCATACGGTTTTGTGCTCCTGATCCTATATCGGACGGCAGGTGCCGGCAGATGAGTGTGTCGCAGGCTGCGACGGGGTGAAGGTGTGCGTAGACTCGGATGGAAGGAGATATTGTGGTTCTCGGACTTGGAACGGATTTGATTGAGATTGATCGCATCGAGCAGAGCATTCAGCGTTTTGGGGATGTTTTTCTGCAGCGTATCTTCACGCCTGCGGAGATTGCGTACTGCAGTCGCAAGAAAAATGCGGCGGAGAGCTTTGCGGCAAGGTTTGCAGCCAAGGAGGCTGGGGCGAAGGCGCTGGGAACCGGTATCAGCCGAGGCGTGAGCTGGCGGGAGCTCGAGGTCGTGCGGGAGCCGTGGCATCGGCCAGAGCTGCGACTGAGCGGACGTGCGGCTGCGATTGCGGAGGAACTTGGGGTGAAGCGGCTGTCGTTGAGCTTGTCGCACTCCCGCAGCATGTCCATTGCTGTCGTTGTGGCAGAAGACTAGCGAAGAACGCACCACGAATGACCTTGCACGCATCCAATTCCAGAGGTCAACCACAACGCCACTGATACGATGGGGTAAAACAGCGTGAACAGCCGACTTTGCTGCCGCCATTGACAGTTTATCGAGGAGATTTATGCCCAGTCAGCAGGAAGTCAAGTGGTCACAGCTGAAGGTGGGGTCCATCGTTCTGGTCTCGGTCACACTACTGTGTGCGCTGCTGTTCCTGATGACGGCGGGCTCGGGCATGAGTGTTTTCAGCCATAAGATTGTTGTCACAACCTATTTTAAGAATGCGGATGGTTTGAAGTCTGGCGCGGCGGTGGATCTGGAGGGGGTCACCATCGGCGAGGTAAAGTCGGTGCAGATTACAAATGATCCTGCACGGAAGATGACGCCTGTAAAGGTTGTGATGAAGCTTGACCCGAAGCACCGCTCCAGCCTTCATACGGACTCGAAGGCATCGCTTTCAACGGTGGGAGTTCTGGGCGATACGGTCGTCAACATCAGCAGTACAACCGCGGTGGGGCCGGAGTTGCACAGCGGAGCGGAGCTGGGCACACTGGAGAGCCCGAATCTGACCGATGTGGTGAAATCCAGCCAAGGCACGATCGAGAGCGTGGATGTCATTCTGGCCAAGATGAACGCCATTGCGGGAAATGTGCAGGAGGGTAAAGGTACGGTGGGCAGATTGGTCGAAGATCCGGCGCTGTACGAGAAAGCGACGCAGGCTATCGACCAACTACAAATGCTGACGCGAAACCTGAACGAGGGCAAGGGGTCGGCTGGAAAGCTGCTGCACGACGACCAGCTATACGACCGGCTGAATGATACGGCGGCCAAACTCGACACGATTGCGACGGCGCTGCAGGCGGGCAAAGGGACGGCTGGAAAGCTGCTGACGGATGATTCGCTCTATAACAATCTGAACGAGACGCTGAAGCATACGAATTCGCTGATGGCGGAGGCGGATGCGGGCCGAGGGGGGCTGGGGCTGCTCACCAAAGATCCGGCGTTTGCGCGGAAGCTGAATCACTCCGTGACGCAGCTCGATGCCATACTTACGTCGGTGAATCAGGGACACGGCACGGTTGGAAAGCTGGTGAACGACGACGCGGCGTATGCCAACCTGAACAAGCTTTTGAGCGCGAGCACGGATCTGGTGACGACGATCCGACAAGACCCGAAGAAGTATCTCAGCATCAATATGAAGGTCTTTTAGGAGGCGGAGACACGTGCAAGCGTGCCGCTCATGCGTGACCGCCTGAACTGGCCTTTGAGGTGGATCCGTTTCCTGTAACTCCGTTTGTGAACTATGCTGGATGGAATTCTGGTTCTGCTGTTTCCATTTCAAAGGAGTTCCATGCGTATCTTCTCACCCATTCTCTTTCTGGCATTGGCGACGCCGCTGTGCGTAGCGCAAGCCGTGTCAACGCCGACGGATAACGGTCCGTCTGCGGCTCCCAAGAAGCCCATCAGCTTTGATGTTTCGGCTATCGATACGACGGCCGACCCGTGCACGAACTTCTATCAATATGCGTGCGGGAACTGGAAGAAGGACAATCCGATTCCGGCAGACCAGACGCGCTGGGGGCGGTTCAACGAGCTCTCCGAACGCAATAATTATTTGCTGTATACGGAGTTGAAAGCGGCGGCGGCAAACCCGAAGTCGGCTGCGCAGAAGCAGTACGGCGATTTTTTTGCAGCGTGCATGAATACCGAAGTCGTGGACAAGCTTGGCGCGAAGCCGCTGGAACCTGAGCTTGACGCAATTGCTGCACTCACGAGCACGAAGGACCTTGCGGCGTTCAATGCCAAGGAAGCCAAGCGCGGGCTGGATGGATTCTTCAATGTTCAGGTGACGCAGGACCAGAAGGACAGCTCGCAGCAGATTGCGGCTACGGGGCAGGGTGGTCTGACGTTGCCGGATCGCGACTACTACTTGAATCAGGATGCGCGCTACGTCAAGATTCGCCAGCAGTATGTGGAGAATATGACGAAGACCTTTGAGCTGCTCGGAGACACCGATGACAAGGCGGCCTCTGAAGCCAATGATGTACTGCGGATTGAGACGGCGCTGGCGAAGGGTTCGATGGACCGGGTGGCGATGCGCGACCCGGCAAACCGTTACCACGTTATGTCCGTTGCGGACCTGCAGAAGATGACGCCCGACTACGACTGGTCGGTCTACCTGGATGGCATTGGGATGCAGCAGGTGAAGACGATCGACGTGATGAGTCCTGGCTACGACGCTACGGCGAATGAGTTGCTCAGCAAGGAACCGCTGCAGTCCATCAAGAGCTATCTGCGGTGGCGAGCAGTGCACGAGGCCGCACCGCTGCTTTCGAAGCCCTTTGAAGACGCGAACTTCGACTTCTTCATGCAGACCTTGCAGGGACAGAAGGAAGAGCAGCCACGCTGGAAGCGGTGCACGCGTCTGACCGACCAGGCGCTCGGTGAGTCTGTGGGGCAGGAGTGGGTGAAGCAGAACTTCCCGCCTGAGGCAAAGGCAAACATGGAGAAGCTGGTGCATGCGCTGGAGGCATCGATGGCTGCGGATTTGAAGACACTGCCGTGGATGAGCGAGGCGACCAAGCAGCAGGCGCTGCTGAAACTCAATGCGATCACCGATAAGATCGGATATCCGGAGCACTGGAGGGACTATTCGAGCGTTGTGGTGAAGCGTGATGAACTGCTGGATAACGTGGAGCACGCGGATAACTTTGAGCGTAAGCGGAATTTGGATAAGTTTGGAAAACCTGTGGATCCGTCGGAGTGGATGATGACGCCACCGACGGTGAATGCGTACTATAACCCGCCGCAGAACAACATCAACTTCCCTGCCGGAATCTTGCAGCCACCTTTCTATGATGATTCGAAGGATCCTGCGGTGAACTTTGGCGGCATCGGTGTGGTGATCGGCCACGAGATGACGCATGGGTTCGACGACCAGGGTTCAAAGTACG
>JABBOG010000042.1 GCA_019351975.1 Acidobacteriota bacterium | reverse complement strand
CGTTGGGCGGGAAGGCGGCGGGGGCGAGGGCGGCGATGCTTTGGATGGACGTGTCGATGCCGGTGAAGAAGGAGGGGTCGTGGGCGAGGGCGGGGTTTTGAGCGGAGGGTGGAGCGGTGGCGCGGAAGTGAACGGACATGGGTGCGGCGACGTAGGAAGCAGGTTCACCGCCTGCGGCGACGGATGTTGCAGGGGTAGCGGGTTTGGGTTGAGGGTTGGGGCTGAAAGGTGCGGGAGGGTGTGCGGCTGCGGAGGGTGTGGCGGGTCCTTCGGGGCGCTGCGCCTGCTCAGGATGACAGTATTTTGGCAGGGGCGTGGGTTGGGTGTGGTTGGACTGGGTCGAGTTGGGGGTGCAGGAGCCGTAGAGGTGGTAGCTGACGTCGAAGGGGCCGGGGGGTGGTAGGCGGAGGTCGCGGGTGATCTGGGTGCGCTGGAGGCCGAGGCCTATGCGGGCGAACTGGACGTAGCTGAGGGGGGTGCTGGGATTGAGGGGCTGGCCGGGGAGGGAGAGGAGAGCGAGGTCGGCGGGGTTGGCGGCGGCGGCGGTGAGGAGTGGGTCGGTGGTGCCTTCGTGGACGGTGACGTCGGTGGAGGGGACGGTGGTGGTGATCTGGCCGGTGACGTAGTTGACGAAGCGTGCGGGAGTGTACTGATTGGTAGCGTAGTCGAAGAGGCCTTTGGAGGAGATGGCACCGGAGGGGACGCGTGCGTAGACACGGAGGGCCTGCCAGGGGAGGATGCCCTGGGCGATCATATCGGGGAAGATGGTGGGGTCGGCGGCGGCGAGGAAGGCTTCCTGGGCGATCTCGCCGGAGACCTGGTGCTGGCCGTGGCCGTCGGTGACGGAGCCGACGAAGGTGGCGGTGATGACGAGGGGGCGGAAGAGGCGGATGGCGCGGACGGCGTCGTAGAGGACGCGCTGGTGGCCCCATTTTTCGAAGGCTTCCTGCTTGGTTTTGGAGAAACCGAAGTCGACTTCAGTACCGAAGAGTTGGGAGATGCCGGGATAGCGGTCGGAGGAGAGGAGTTCCTGGGTGCGGAGGAGGCCGAGGGCGTCTTCGAAGTCGCCGGTGACGGCGTTCTGGCCGCCTTCGCCGCGGGTGAGGGAGAGGTCGGCGACGCGTGCGCCGAGGCCGCGGGAGTAGAGGGTGAGCATGCCGCCGTCTTCGTCGTCGGGGTGAGCGACGATGTTGAGGATGGAGGCGCGGGTGTTGAGGCGGCGGAGGAGCTGGGCGAGGCCGAGGGCGGATTGGGCTTCGGATGTATCGATGGGAAGCTCGTGGCCGTCGGAGGGAGAGACGCGCTCGCCGCGGAGGTTGGCGGGATCGGTGAAGGGCTGCGCTGGCGCGAGGGGCGGGGTTTGGGAGAGCGCGGGCGCGGCGAGGAGAGCGGCGAGCAGCAGGGGTGACAGGCGAGTCATGCGTACTAGGGTCGCACAGGAGAGGGCTGGCAGGAAGAGGCGAAAGGGTTTGGGCGAAAAGTCAGGGGCGGCGTCGAGAATTTGCCGTTGAGCGGAAGGATTCAGGATGTAGGATTCTTCTATGACTTCCGCGATGAAGAAGAAGACTGGCACTGCGGCCAAGGGGAGTTCCGTGGGACGGAAGGCTGCGGTGAAGAAGACAGCTGCGGTGAAGAAGACAGTTGCGGTGAAGGCGGTCGCGGCCGGGGTTGAGGTGCGAGCGGGAGCGGGCGGAGGTGAGCCTCGTGAGCTGGTGATTTTGACGGGGCTGTCGGGAGCGGGGAAGGCTTCGGCGCTGAAGGCGTTTGAGGATCTGGGATTTTATTCGGTGGATAATCTGCCGCTGGAGTTGATACCGCGATTTGCGGACCTGGTGGCGAAGTCTGCGGAGATTACGCACGCGGCGCTGGTGGTGGATGTGCGGGAGGGAAATCGGCTGGAGCGGTTTCCGGCGATTCTGGCGAAGGTGCGGAAGGTGCTGCCGACGCGGGTGGTGTTTCTGGAGGCGGCGGAGGATTCGATTGTGCGGCGGTTCTCGGAGACACGGCGGCCGCACCCGCTGGGGAGGGATGGCAAGGGGCAGGGCGAGACGGTGCTGGCGTCGATACGCGCGGAGCTGAAGCGGCTGGATCCGATCAGGAATGTGGCGGATATCGTGCTGGATACGTCGCGGTTTAATGTGCATGAGCTGCGGGCGCACATCAATGCGCAGTTTACGCGTGGGATTGGGAAGAGCGACCGGAATCTGACGATTTCGGTGACGAGTTTTGGGTTCAAGAACGGGATACCGACGGATGCGGACCTGGTGTTCGATGTGCGGTTTCTGCCGAATCCGCATTTTGTGCCGGAGTTTCGGAAGCTGACAGGGAAGCACCCGAAGGTGGCGAAGTATGTGCGGCAGTTTCCGCAGACGAAGGAGTTTCTGGACAAGGTGACGGAGATGCTGACGTTCCTGCTGCCGCACTATATTCACGAGGGGAAGAGCTATCTGACGATTGGGGTGGGGTGCACGGGGGGGCAGCATCGGTCGGTGATGATTGCGGAGGAGTTGAAGAAGCGGCTGGCGGTGGCGGGGTATCGGGCGAAGTCGGCGCATAGGGATATGCCGCGGTAGGGCGCTGGAAGAATTTGCAGTTAATTCTGTGCTTCCTTCAATGACGACATGGCATCTACAGCTTCAGAAGAATGAGGAGGAATGATGGCGCAGGATACAGGCAAGGCGACGGCGAAGGTGGTGCGGTTTCATACGACGGGCGAGGCTGAGGTGCTGCAGCTGGAAGAGCTGCCGGTGCCGGAGCCTGCGGCGGGTGAGGTGCGGATTCGGGTGAAGGCGATCGGGCTGAATCGCGCGGAGGTGATGTTTCGCAAGGGGCAGTACCTGGTTCAGCCGAAGCTGCCGTCGATGCTGGGATATGAGGCTTCAGGGACGGTGGAGGCTGTGGGGCCGGGCGTGGATGGTGCGTGGATGGGCAAGATTGTGAGCACGGTGCCGGCGTTTCCGGCGGACCAGTATGGGGTGTACGGCGAGGCGGTGGTAGTACCGGTGGGAGCGATTGCGGAGTATCCGAAGAAGCTGTCATTTGAAGAGGGGACGAGCATCTGGATGCAGTATCTGACGGCGTATGGAGCGCTGATCGAGCAGGGGAAGCTGACGAAGGGCGAGTTCGTGCTGATTACGGCGGCGAGCAGCAGCGTGGGGATTGCGGCGATTGAGATCGTGAAGGCCGAGGGCGCGGTGAGCATCGCAACGACGCGGACGGCGCAGAAGAAGGCGGAGCTGCTGGCGCTGGGTGCGGACCACGTGATTGTGACCGACGAGGACGACCTGGTGGCGCGGGTGCAAGAGATCACCGGCGGAAAGGGCGTGCGTATTGCGTTTGATCCGGTGGCTGGCAAGGGACTGGAGGCGATTGCGGCGGCGATGGCGGTGAGCGGAACGATCTTCGAGTATGGTGCGCTGGCGGCGGAGGCGACGCCGTATCCTCTGTTTGCCGCGCTGAGCGAGCATTTGACGATCAAGGGGTACACGCTGTTCGAGGTGGTGGCGGAGCCGGAGAGCTTTGCGCGCGGGAAGAAGTATGTGTTCGACCACCTGGAGTCCGGGGCATTCAAGCCGAAGGTGGATAAGGTGTTTGCGCTGGATGAGATTGTGGCGGCACATACGTATATGGAGTCGAATGCGCAGATTGGGAAGATTGTGGTGACGGTGTAGCCCTGGGTTGGGGGTGGTCGTAGGGTGTCGTACCTGAATTGGATTTGTAAGGAACTTCAGGCCCACATCTCCCCGCAAAAGCGCGGGGAGATATGGGGCACCCAGCATCCCGGTTTAGGACGGGCAACGGTGGGGTGGGTGGCCGCAGTACACTAGCTGTTGATGAGGAGCTTTGACAGGATGCGGCGCATGGGTTGCGCGTGGAGACGCGGATGAAGCTGGTGCTGCGTCTGTTGGGGTATATGCGTCCGTACCTGGTGTACTGGGTGGTGTCGGCGCTGCTGATGGCGGTGGTGGGAGCGCTGGCGGCGTTTCGGATTCTGCTGATCAAGCCGATTATTGACAATGTGCTGAGTGCGGCTTCGTCGCCGGACAAGGTGCTGAACTTTGTGATTCCGCATACGCACTTTCATTTGAACCTGCAGGTGCTGCTGCCGCACCGTGTGCACAATGCGTGGACGGTGGTGGCGATTGCGCTGGTGGCTTCGGCGATCATCAAGTCGATTGCGGATTATCTGGGGACGCTGATGGCGAACAAGGCGGGGTTCGGGATGATTACGGACCTGCGCAATGATCTGTATAACTCGCTGCTGGGGCGGTCGTCGGCGTTTTTCCAGAGGCATACGTCGGGGACGCTGATCTCTACGCTGATCAACGATGTGGAGCGGGTGCAGGCGGCGATGGCGACGGTGATGAGCGACTTTCTGCAGCAATTTTTCACGCTGCTGTTCATGATCGGTGTGGTGATTGTGGTGGGCGGGCGGATGGCGTGGGTGCTGCTGGTGTTTGTGCCGATCATTGTGGCGTCGACGCGGAGGGTGGGGCGAAGCGTGCGGAAGACGACGCGCAAGGGGCAGGACAAGCTGGCGGAGATTCAGAATATTGTGCAGGAGACGATTGTCGGCAACGGGATTGTGAAGGCGTTCGGGATGGAGAACTGGGAGATGAACCGGTTCAGGCGGGCGGCGGACCGGCTGTTGATGGCGAATATGCGGTCGGTGGCGGTGCAGTCGATCTCGTCGCCGCTGATGGACGCGCTGGGAGCGGTGGCGATTGCGCTGCTGTTGATGTTTGGGCGCGACAGGATTCTGCATGGGAACTGGACGATTGGGACGTTTATCACGTTTCTGGCGGCGGTGATTGTGCTGTATGACCCGGTGCGGAAGATGCCGACGTACTACAACGCGTTTCAGCAGGCGGTGGGAGCGAGTGAGGAGATCTTTGCGTTCATCGATGCGCAGGATGAGGTGTGGGAGCGGAAGAAGGCGATCAACCTGAAGGGGTTTGCGGGGTTGATTGAGATTCGCGATGCAAGGTTTGGATATGAGCAGGATGGGGTGTGCAAAGAGGTGCTGCATGGGGTTTCGCTGACGGTGAAGCGGGGCGAGGTGGTGGCGCTGGTGGGACCGAGCGGCGCCGGGAAGTCGACGCTGATGAACCTGCTGCCGCGGTTTTTCGATGTGACGGGCGGGGCGATCCTGCTGGACAAGCATGATGTGCGGGATCTGACGCTGGCGTCACTGCGGAAACAGATTGGGAAGGTGACGCAGGAGACGGTGCTGTTCAACGATACGGTGCGGAACAACATTGCGTATGGGCAGCCGGATGTGCCGATGGGGCGGATTGTGGCGGCGGCGAAGGCGGCACTGGCGCATGAGTTTATCGAGCGGCTGCCGCAGGGGTACGAGACGATGATCGGGGAGCGGGGGACGCGGCTTTCGGGCGGGGAGCGGCAGAGGCTGGCGATTGCGCGCGCGCTGCTGAAGGATGCGCCGATCTTGATTCTGGATGAGGCGACGTCGTCGCTGGATACGGAGAGCGAGGCGGCGGTGCAGGCGGCGCTGGGAAATCTGATGGAGGGGCGGACGGTGCTGGTGATTGCGCATCGGCTGTCGACGGTGCGGCGCGCGGACAGAATTGCAGTGCTGGAGGATGGGTGCATTACGGAGCTGGGGTCGCATGAGGCGCTGCTTGCGCAGGGCGGGACGTATAGCCGGTTGTACAATTTGCAGTTTGGCGAGGGGGAAGTGGCGATGGTGGCGGCGGGCGAGGGAATTGCCTGAGGGTTGGGTGCGGGAGGGTTTACACTGGGTGCACACCAACAATTATGGCAGGCATACTGTTTATTATTTCGGCGCCTAGTGGATCGGGCAAATCGACGCTTGTGAACGAGGTTCGCAGGCTGGTTGAGGGGCTGGACTTCTCGATCTCGTATACGACACGGCGCGCGCGAGGGTCGGAGGAAGACGGACGCGAGTACCACTTTACGAGCAGAGAGGAGTTCGAGCGGATGATCGCGGCGGGCGAGTTTCTGGAGTGGGCGGAGGTGTTCGGGAACTATTATGGGACGGCGCTTTCGGCGCTGGAGATGGCGGCGAAGCATGGGATGGACCTGCTGCTGGACATCGATGTGCAGGGGGCGCTGCAGGTGATGGAGCGGATGCCGGATGCGGTGTCGATTTTTATTTTGCCGCCGAGCCCGGAGGTGCTGGAACGCCGGTTGAGGAACCGGAGCCAGGCGGAGGGCGTGTCGAATGAAGCGGTGATTGAGACACGGCTGGCGGAGGCGCGGACGGAGCTGAGGAAGCTTGAGGACTACAGATATGCGCTGGTGAATGATGTGCTGGACCAGGCGGCGTCGGAGATGAGGGCGATTGTGCTGGTGGCGCGGGGGGAGGCGACGCCGGCGGAGGGTGATCTGGCGGCGCAGTGCGTTACGGGTGCGCGGTCGGAGCGGCTGGAGGCGGCGCTGACGAGCTTTGGTGTGGGCGTGGATGTAGGGTGAGGAAGAATTCTGATGAGGGATTGATATTTTTTGCAACGCATGTTTGATTTCGCGCTAGGATGAAGCCATCCCCCCAGGAGGTACCTCAAATGTTTGAGAAAGACCTATTCCAGAATAAATACAGCCTTGTGAAGGGCGCTGCACGAAGGGCGCGGCATATCTACTCGGGAGCGCCGACGCTAGGAGCGTCGAGCTCGACGAAGGTGTGCCGAGTGGCGCAGGACGAGATACGGCATGGGAAGGTGACGTACACGGTGATGGCGAAGCCTGTGCCACCGGCGTCGCTGTAGACTGAGGGCTATGGTTGTCGAGCAGCAGCTTCGGGCATATGTGGACTATCTGCGCGATATGGGGATCTATGATCTGTATCGGCGGGAAGATCCGAAGGTGATGTTGCCGGAGGGGCTGAAGGAGCGGCTTGCTGTAGCGCGGCCTGCAGCGCCGGTGGTGCGAAGTGCTGCTGCGACGCAGGCGGTGGCAGCGCAGGGTGTAGGGGCGCGGACGAGCGTTGCGGCGAGTGCTGCGGCTGCGGGTGCGGCGCGGATGGTTTCTGTGGCTCGTGAGGCGGTGCCGACGGCGGTTGATCCTGAGTGGAGAGAGGTTGAGTCGTCGATGCCGAAGCCGCCGTCGTTGGATGCTGTGGGTGTGGTTCCGGTGGAGCGGCTGGCGGCGGGAGAGCGCGCGGTAGCGTTGCAGGCGGTGCGGGAGGATATTGGGGAGTGTACGCGGTGTCCGCTGGCGTATGCGGGGCGGCGGAATATTGTGTTTGGAGATGGTGACCCGAATGCACGGCTGATGTTTGTGGGCGAGGGGCCGGGCGCGGATGAGGATGAGACCGGCGTGCCGTTTGTGGGCAAGGCAGGGCAGCTGCTGAACAATATGATTACGGCGATGGGGCTGAAGCGCGAGGAGGTGTACATCGCGAATATTGTGAAGTGCCGGCCGCCGGCGAACCGGGTGCCGGAGTTTGTGGAGGCGACGACGTGCTCGCAGTTTCTGGCGCGGCAAATCGATGTGGTGCGGCCGGAGGTGATTGTGGCGCTGGGGGCGACGGCGGCGACGTATCTGCTGGGTGTGAAGCAGCCGCTGGCGAGCCTGCGCGGGCAGTGGCACAGCGTGCGCGGGGCGAAGGTAGCGGTGACGTACCATCCGGCGTTTCTGCTGCGCGACCCGCGGCAGAAGGGCGAGGCGTGGAAAGACCTGCAACGGGTGATGGTGGAGATGGGGTTGTCGGCACCGAGGCGGGCGACGTAGGTTGGGCGGATTTGCTTGGAGCGGAGGGGAGTCTCCTGCTAAACTATGCGACGTAGCAGCATGTGTGCGCGAAGGCGCTGCGTGATGTTTGTGGGGCTGTAGCTCAGCTGGGAGAGCGCCTCGTTCGCAACGAGGAGGTCAGCGGTTCGATCCCGCTCAGCTCCACCAAATTTTTTGTGTGTTTGATGTGTTGAAGGTGATGGAGTTCACCTTAACCGCTGTTGGTTTGTAACAGCTGATGACTCCTCTCAGGGATGGCCCTGATGAGGATGTCGCTCGTCGCAGTGATCCCTGGAAAAATCTTGAGAGAGGCATGGGCGGATGATTGCCTGTGCGCGGGAGAGCTGCATGATTGGCTGGCGCGGAGAAGCGGGCGAGGAACGTGGTGGGATATGGGCGTAACAGTGCAGCGGTATCTGCTGGTTGCGTGCGGTGGCGCTGTCGGAGCGATGCTGCGGTATTTTGTGGGGATGATGGCGGCAGAGCGGTTTGGGCAGAGGTTTCCGGTGGGGACGCTGTCGATCAACATCAGCGCGTGCTTCATGATTGGGTTTGTGCTGGAGTACCTGGACCACCATGCTGGGCCGAATCCGTTCTGGAGATATGCGTTTGCGATTGGGTTTATCGGGGCATTTTCGACGTTCTCCACGTTTGAGTGGGAGACGTGGTCGGACCTGACGAGTGGGGCGTTCTGGGTGGGAATTCTGTATGTGGCGGTGAGTTTGATCGCGGGCCTGGTTGCGGTGAGTGCCGGGTCGGCGACGGCGCGTACGCTGGCATAGATGTGTGAGCGCAGACGGTTTGGGTTGGGGTAACGAAGCGTTGGCGTGGGTTTGCGGGGGTGCATCGAGCGGATGGTTTCGGCTGCGCTGATGGTTTGGGGCGTGAGCGGGGCTTTCGGGGTAGACTCGAATACGTTGCAGAGAAGATCGCGTTGGGATGGGAGAGTTTATGTTGAACAAGTTTTCGCGGCGCACGTTTGCGCGGGCGTTGGGTGTATCGTCGGCGGCGTTGTCGGTTTCACCGCTGAGCCATGCGTTGGGATTGCTGGGGCAGACGGGAGAGGCTGCGGGGCGGGCGATGGGTGGGCAGTTTCCCAAGGGATTTTTGTGGGGGACGGCGACGGCGGCGTACCAGGTGGAGGGTGCGGTGAAGGAGGACGGGCGGGGGCCGTCGGTGTGGGACACGTTTTCGCATACGCCGGGGAAGACGCATGACGGCGATACGGGGGATGTGGCGGATGACTTCTACCACCTGTATAAGCAGGATATTGCGCTGATGCAGTCGATGGGGATCAAGACGTTTCGGTTTTCGGTGGCGTGGACGAGGATCTTTCCGACGGGGACGGGCGAGCCGAATCCGAAGGGCATTGAGTTTTATCAGAAGATGGTGGATGCGCTTCTGGCGGCGGGGATTGAGCCTTATTGCACGCTGTTTCACTGGGACCTGCCGCAGGCGTTGCAGGACAAAGGCGGGTGGCAGAGCAGGGAGACGGCGGACGCGTTTGCGCACTATGCGGGGTATGTGGCGGGCAAGCTGCAGGGCCGTGTGAAGCAGTTCATGACGATGAACGAGATGCGCAGCTTCGTGGAGCTGGGGTACAAGACGGGCTATCATGCGCCGGGACTGCGGCTGGAGCCTGGGCCGCTGGCGCAGTTGACACATAATGTGCTGCTGGCGCATGGAATGGCGGTACGGGCGATCCGCGCGGCGGCACCGGAGGCGAAGGTGGGGCTGGCGGACAATGTTGTGGCGGCGACGCCGGCGATTGAGGCTCCGGAGCATATTCGCGCGGCGGGAACGGCGATGCGCGAGGAGAATGCGATGTTCCTGACGGCGATTATGGAGGGCCGATATACGGAGCGGTACCTGGCGAAGCTGGGGCCGGATGCGCCGCACTTTACGCAGGAGGAGATGGGGATCATCTCGAGCCCGCTGGATTTTGTGGGGCTGAATATCTACACGCCATCGTATGTGCGCGCGGACAGCAATGAGGCGGGGTATGCGATGATCCAGCCGCCGAGCTCGTTTCCGCATATGTTCAGCGACTGGCTGACGGTGGGGCCGGAGGCGCTGTACTGGGCGCCGAAGCTGGTTGCGGAGTTGTGGAAGGTGAAGGTGCTGTACATCACGGAAAATGGGGCGTCGTCGAATGACCAGATGACGCCGGATGGGCATGTGTATGACACGGACCGGGTGATGTATCTGCGGAATTATCTGACACAGCTACAGCGTGCGGTGGCGGAGGGTGTGCCGGTGAAGGGGTACTTCCTGTGGAGTCTGCTGGATAACTTTGAGTGGGCGGACGGGTATTCGAAGCGGTTTGGGATTGTGTATGTGGACTTCAAGACGCTGAAGCGGACGCCGAAGTTGAGCGCGGCGTTTTACAAGAAGGTGATTGAAGACGGCGCTGTGGCGTAGTGGAGGCTGAAGCGGAAGCCGAAGGTGCGGCGATTGCTGTAACGGATGTGGGTTTCGTGTGTTTCTTCTGTGACGCTGCACGGATGCATGTCATCGTGTGGTGGAAGTGAAGTGTGGAGGAGACATAATGAACGAACGTACGTTTTCATCGTCGCAGGCACATCGGCTGGATGCGGCGGAGCGTAAGGAGTGGCTGCCTATCGCGGGCGTATTGGACAGGCTTGCGTTGCGGCCGGGCATGCGGGTAGCGGATATTGGCGCTGGGACGGGATATTTTTCGCTGCCCATCGCTGAGGATGTAGGGCCGGACGGAGTGGTGTTTGCGGTGGATGTGCAGCCGGAGATGCTGGCGTTCATCGAGGAGAAGCTGAAGGCAGCAGGTGCGTCGAATGTGCGCTGCAGCGTGGGCGAGGCGGTGAGGACGGGGCTGAAGGAGAAGAACTGCGACCTGATACTGATGTCGTACCTGTGGCACGAGCTGGATGACGTGGATATAGTGTTGCTGGAGGCCCAGCGAATCCTTGCGGATGGCGGAAGCATTGCGATTGTGGACTGGAAGCCGGGTGTGGTGCGGCCGCCGGGGCCGCCGCTGGAGCAGCGCATTGCTGTGGAGCAGGTGGCGGAGTCTTTGCAGAAGGCGGGGTTTGGCGTTAGGTCCGCAGAGAATATGGGGCCGTTCGGGTACATGATTGTGGGGGGCTGTGGCCGGTGACGCGCGGTGGCGGTGAATGAAAGCGGGTTGGCAACCTGAAGAGGATGCCAACCCTGCGGTTCGTTTATCCTTTGCAAGTGGCCATGCCGTTCATGCCGTTGGGATAGAAGCCGCCGGAGCAGTCGCCGCCGGCGTAGACGATGTTGAGGACCTGAGCGACCGTGCGGGGGATGCTCAGGGCGTTTTTATCGAGGTCATAGACGTTTTGAGTGGTGGGAGGAATGTCCAGCGAATCCACCGCTGGACTCATGACGCCATTGGAGATGCAGGAGATGCGGATGGAGCCTGAGTGCTGCGCTTCGGTTGCCATGATCGCAGCGGCTGCGGCGAGGTATGTGCTGCTCGTGATCATCGGGGCGGCACCAAGATAGGCGCTGACACCGACATCTTCGAATTGCCGAGCCAGCTTCAACCAGCTAGCGACGCTCGAGAAACCGTAGCCGAGGGCGTTCAGGTTGATGGCAGGCTTCTTGGCTGCGGCACTGCCGAGCGCGGCACGAAGGTACTTGACGTGGGCGATCTCCGTATCGCGAAGGGCGGTTGCGAGCGTGGCTTCAGGGTACTTTCCGAAGTTGGGAACCATCATGCCGCCGGTCGTTGGGCCACTTGTTTCAGCTTCGGTGATGATGCCGAGCCCGACAAGGGTCGCGCCCCAGGTGGACATACAGTAGAACTCCGCCTCGAGGTATTCGAGATTGAGCGCGAAGTTAAGGATGTCGGTGTCGGTGTACGCCGGTTGAATGGCTGCTTCGACTTTTTGCTCGTTCTTGCCAAAGCTGGTGCCCATGATGGCTGCGCCAGTGAGACCGATGCCGGCTATACCTGCACCTTTGAGAAAGTTGCGACGGGTTGCTGCGCTGCGTGCGATGTCTTCGTGATTCATTGGGGAACTCCTTGGAGGGTTGGCAGGCGGTCGAAGTTGGGTGCGTCGAGCATGAGGTTCCATTCGCACTAGGGAAAGCTCGACGTTCTGAGGGATCGGGCCTGATTTTGCTCAACATTGTAGGGTGATCCCCGAACGCGGTGAGTTCTGGGATTCAAGGTTGTGTGTTTGAGTTGGAAGCGGGATGCATGTTTCCAGCAAAGTCGATTTGACTGCATCGTAATGATTTGAAGGGAGTTTAGACGCGCTGAGCGCCGTGGATGGGGCGTCGATGGTCGACGCAAAAACGCAGCGGATCGGGTTTTGGATTGGCGTCTGTGGATGTTTTTTGTGGCGCTGGGGGTGCGTTTTCGGGACTTGGCGGTGCTATTGAAGCACAGCAGTCCGGAGGAAGTCGAAGCTGCCGCCGGGGTCGGAGATGACGTGGGTGAGGCGGGTGGTGTGAATGACGATGTTATTGGGGTACCAGAGGGGGATGCTGGGGAGATCCTGGGAGAGGATTTGCTGGATCTGGATGTAGTCGTTGCGGCGGGTGGGCTGGTCGGTGGCAGCGCTGGCGGATTGGAGGAGGGTGTCGAGGTGAGGGTTGGAGTAGCGTCCGCGATTGGCTCCCCTGGGCGGGAACATGCTGGTGGCGTAGGCGTAGTGGAAGATGTCGGGGTCTTCGTTGGAGCCGATCCAGCGAAGGAGATAAAGCTGGAAGGCACCTTTGGTGATGTCAGCGTAGAAGGTGCCGAACTCGGTGGAGCGGAGGGTGAGGTCGATGCCGGCGTCGCGGAGTTCGGCCTGCATGGCCTGGGCTTCGAGGCGGGTGGTTTCGTCGGTGGAGGTCTTCATGGTGAGGCGGAGGCGGATGCCGTTGTGGTCTGGGTGGAGGCCGGCGGCGTCGAGGAGTTGGATGGCGCGGGCGGTGCTGTGGGGGTAGTGGGCGAGCGAAGCAGAGGGTGCGGCGGCCCAGTGGCCGGGTGGAAGGAGAGTGTCGGCGGGCTGGGCCTGGCCGCGCCAGATGGAGGCGATGAGAGCGGGCTTGTCGATGGCGAAGGCGATGGCCTGGCGGACGCGCGGGTCGCGAAGGGCGGGGTCCTGCGTGTTGATATTGAGGTAGTCGACGCGCGCGCCGGGGCCGGCGGTGGTACGGAGATTGGGCTGATTGCGGAGGGCGTGGACCATGTCCATGGTGAGGAGATTGCTTTCGACGTCTGCGGAGCCTTTTTTCATCTCGAGGGCGGCGGTGATGGTGTCGGGGACGACCTCGAAGATGAGGTGCTGCAGGGTGGGGCTGGCGGGGCCGGCCCAGTAGGTTGGGTTGCGATCGAGGATGACGTCTTTGTCCTGCACCTGGGAGACGAAGCGGAAGGGGCCGGTGCCGATGGGATGGAGGCCTTCGCTGCGGTTGGCACCGGATTCGACGACACCGAAGAGGCCGTCGGATAGGTTGAAGAGGAGGCTGGGGTCGGGCGTGCGGGTGTGGAGGATGAGGGTGAGGGGGTCGGGGGTGTCGATGGCGGTGATGGAGGCGAAGGCGCCGGCTTTGGGAGAGATGAGGGTGCCGTTGGACATGCTGCGGATGGACCAGGCGACGTCGGCGGAGGAGAGGGGGTGGTTGTCGTGGAAGCGGACGTTGGGGCGGAGGTGGAAGATCCAGGTGAGGGGGTTGGGTTGCTGCCAGGAGGCGGCGAGCCAGGGCTGGAGGTTGAAGTGCGCGTCTTTGCGGACGAGAGGATCGTAGATGAGATCGCCGATGCGCTCGGATTGAGCGTCGGTGCCCTGGCGGAGGTCGAGGTTGTTGGGGGAGGACTCGATGAGGAAAGTGAGGGTGTTGGGTGGTGGAGCGGGTGCGCGGCAGGCGGTGAGGGCGAGGCAGAGGGCGGACGCGATACGTTGAAGGACGCGGGAGGCCATGGTTAGCTGGCCTTTGGGGGGAGAAGTAATGTGTGCAGGAGCGTCGTGGCGTCCGCTAAGCTGGCTTCTTTTCCCCAGCGCAACCACATGTTCCACTGTCCATCGTTCGACACGCAATAGAGCGAGACGTCTGAGGGAAAGGGAGCGCGAGAGACGATGCAGGCGTAGTTCGCATCGATGAAGGAATCCGGGTGATAGGTCTCGACGGTGGTCTGGTTTGAGAATCTGAGCATTAGGTCTCTGAACCGTCCAATTCTGTCGCCGACATCGGCAGGCGATACTCGCTGCTTTGTGATCATCATGTCTTCATCAATCAGTCCGAAACTGCGGCTTGCACGACGTATAGAGAGTTCATGTAAGCCAGCGGGAGTGTCTTCTTGTCTCCATGGAAATGGGAGTTTGATGAGTCTTCCATCGTAGGTTGCGTTGCCGTGGTGCTGCACGAACCAGATCCAATCGCTGACGCGTTCTCCTGCCGTTGCCCATACGTAAAGAGGCGCGACGATAGCGATGGTGATGAAGAGAAATGGGCGAAGCGGAATTGACTTGTTCCAGAACCGATCCTTATCTCCGATTGTGTGACTCATGTGCGTTCTCCTCAAGAAGCATAAGTGACCTTGCCGAGGATGGCTGGGTGGGTGGCGCCGGTGGCGCTGGGGATGTTGCCGGGGAGGCGGTGCCAGGTGAGCCAGCCGAGGAGGGCGAAGGCGGCGGCTTCTTTGGCTTCTACGGGGAGGCCGGTGGCGGCGGTGGTGGAGACCTTGATGCCGAGGGGCTTGAGGTGGCCGGCGAGCATGCGCATGAGGGTGGCGTTGTTGGCTCCGCCGCCGGCGGCGAAGAGTTCGGTCGCGCGGGCGAGGGGTGCGTGCTGGCCGAGGTGGGGCCAGCAGAAGCGGCGGTAGGCGTCGAGGAGAGTGGCGGCGGTGAGAGCGGTGGCGGTGGCGATGATGTCCGGGGTGGAGGCGGACTTGCAGCGCTTGAGGAAGCGGTCGGCGAAGGCGGGGCCGAACTCTTCGCGACCGCAGGATTTGGGGGGTGGGGCGGCGAAGTATGGCTCGGAGAGGAAGGCTTCGAGGACGTGCTGGAGGACCTGGCCGCGCGCGGCGACGGCACCGTTGGTGTCGAAGCGGCGGTTGTAGAGGCGCTGCATGAGGGCGTCGATGAGCATATTGGCGGGGCCGGTGTCGAAGGCGAGGATGTTGGCGGTGGTGCAGGCGGCGGGGAGGGCGGTGATGTTGGCGATGCCGCCGAGGTTGAGGAGCAGGCGGTTGCGGGTAGGGTGGCGGAAGCGGCAGAAGTCGAGGATGGGGACGAGGGGTGCGCCCTGGCCACCGGCGGCGAGGTCGGCGGGGCGGAAGTCGGAGATGACGGGGATGTGGAGGCGTTCGGCGATGACGGAGGGTTCGCCGATTTGCGAGGTGCAGCGGAGGGATTTACCGAGGAAGGTGGCGGCGAGCGCCTGGTGGTAGATGGTTTGGCCGTGGATGGCGGCGAGGTGGGGCTTGAGGTCGAGGTCGCTAGCGGTGGCGGCGATGGCGTGGGCGTAGAGGCTGCCGAGGTGCCAGGAGAGCTGGGTGAGTTCGGCGGCGGTGGTGGGGTTGCCGGCGGCGATGGAGAGGATTTTGGTGCGGAGTTTTTTGTCGTAGGGGAAGTGGCGGTGGCCTAGGAGTTTTAGTTTGGGGGGAGCGGAAGAAGCTACAGGTCTCTCCACTGCGCTGCGCTCCGGTCGAGATGACAGATTTGGATTGGGGAGAGCAGAGGGAGAGATGCGGCAGAGAGCTACGTCGATGCCGTCGGCGGAGGTGCCGGACATGACGCCGGCGACGATGAGGGACTTTGGGTGGGTGGTGGTCATGCGCCGCCTTTGAGTTCGCGCTGGAGGTCGGCGAGGAGATGGAGGGCTTCGCGGGGGGTGAGGCCGTCGATATCGGTCTGCTCGATGCGGTCGACGATGCGCTGGGAGAGCGGTGTGAACATGGTCATCTGGACGCTGGCGGCGCGCGTGGCGGGAGCGGATTCGCGGACCTGCTGGGACTCGGCGCGCTCGTGGAGCTTGAGGACGTCGCGGGCGCGGGCGATGACGGAGGTAGGAAGACCGGCGAGGCGGGCGACTTCGATGCCGTAGCTCTTGCTGGCCGCGCCGGGTTCGACGGTGTGGAGGAAGACGATGCCGGTGGGGGTTTCGCGAACAGTGACGCGGAGGTTGCGGAGGTGCGGGAGGCGGTTGGCGAGGAGGGTGAGTTCGTGGTAGTGGGTGGCGAAGAGGGTGCGCGCGCCGATGGTGTCGTGGAGGTGCTCGACGGCGGCCCAGGCGAGGGAGAGGCCGTCGTAGGTGGCGGTGCCTCGGCCCATTTCGTCGAGCAGGACGAGGGAGCGGGCGGTGGCGGTGTTGAGAATGGCGGCGGTTTCGGTCATCTCGACCATAAAAGTAGACCGGCCGCGGGCTACGTTGTCGGACGCGCCGATGCGGGTATAGATGCGGTCGACGAGGCCGAGGGTCATGCGCTCGGCGGGGACGAAGCAGCCGCATTGGGCCATGATGGTGAGCAGCGCAGCCTGGCGGAGATAGGTGGATTTGCCACCCATGTTGGGGCCGGTGATGAGGAGGAGTGAGGGCGAGGGCGTTACTGCGAGTTTGTGTCGCGGCCCACTCATGTCGTGATGAGACTCCGCCATGGGTGGGGCACCCGGTTTGTTGGTGGCTGAGAGAGGAGCTGCAGGTCTCTCCACTGCGCTGCGCTCCGGTCGAGATGACAGGTCTTGAGAGGGACTCGGTTGAGAGGACAGGTCTTCTGTGGATGTCGAACTGGGGGCGCAGAGGTGCAGGCTGTTGGGGATGAAGCGGCCGGTGCCCTGGTCTTCGAGGCGGCGCTCGACGACGGGATGGCGGGCGGCGAGGAATTCGAGGGTGCCGGAGTCGTTGACCTGCGGGCGCACCCAGCCGCGAAGGGCGGCGATATGGGCGAAGTTGGCGAGAAGGTCGATTTCGGCGATGTGGCGCGAGGACTCGCGGATGCGCGTGGCGTTGGCGAGGATGTCGCGGCGGAGCTCGGCGAAGATGCGGCGCTCGATGTCGGCGGAGCGCTCTTGAGCGGTCAAAATCTTAGCCTCGAGATCTTTGAGCTCGGGGGTGGTGAAGCGTTCGGCGTTGACGAGGGTTTGCTTGCGCTCGTAGTCGGGCGGGACGGATTTGGCGTTGGCTTTGGTGACTTCGAGGTAGTAGCCGAAGACGGAATTGAAGCGGACTTTGAGCGAGGCGATGCCGGTGCGTTCGCGCTCGCGGGTCTCGATGTTGGCGACGAGCTGGCGGCCGTTGGAGGAGAGGGCGCGGAGGTCGTCGAGTTCGGGGTCGAGGCCGGTGCGGATGACGTTGCCGTCGGCGAGGTTGACGGGAGGTTCGTCGGCGAGGGTGCGGGTGATGCGTTCGTGGAGATCGGCGAGGGTGTCGAAGGTGGTGGAGAGATGGTGCCAGCGACAGGCGGGATGGCTTGCGGTGAGGTCGGCGGCGGCGGAGCGAAGGCCTGGGAGGCGCGAGAGTGTGGAGCCGAGGGCGACGAGCTCGCGGGGACCGGCGGTCTCCATGGCGACGCGGCCGAGGAGGCGCTCGAGGTCGAGGACGCCGTCCATGGAGCGGCGAAGGGTTTCGCGGCGGCGGATGTCGGCGGCGGCGATGGCTACGGCGTCGAGGCGCGCGTTGATGGCTGCGAGGGACTGCATGGGGCGAAGCAGTTGCGCGCGGAGGAGGCGCTTGCCCATGGGGGTGCAGCAGGCGTCGAGGGTCCAGAAGAGGGTGGTCTGGGGGCCTTCGGCGGAGAAGAGCGGGTCGACGAGTTCGAGGTTGCGGACGCTGACGGCGTCGAGTTCGAGGCAGTCGCGGCGTTCGTAGAAGCGGAGGGTGTCGAGGTGGTCGAGGGCACCTTGCTTGGTGGCGCGGAGGTAGTGGACGATGGCTCCGGCGGCGGTGGCGGCGGCGTTGTGGCCGGAGAGACCGAGGCCGTCGAGGGAGTGGAGGCGGAGCTGCTGGCGGAGCAGGGGAAGGGCGTAGTCTTCGGTGAAGGCCCAGTCTTCGACCTCGGTGCGGGCGGCAGTGAGGTCGAAGGGGGTGGGGTCTTCGGTGTCGGCGTCTGGGTGGGGTTTCGATGGGGGGGATTCGCGGAGAACGCCCTGGCGGAGGTTCTGGGATGTCGGGCCGAAGTTGGAAGCGCTGTTGCGGGGGTAGATGAGTTCGGCGGGGCGCATGCGTGCGAGCTCGTCGAGGGCGAGGGGCCAGGCGGATGGGCCGGAGAACTCGGTGGAGCGGAAGTCGCCGGTGGAGAGATCGATGGAGGCTACGCCGACGGTGGAGGCTGCGGAGGGGCCGACGGCGGCGATGCTGGCGAGCCACTGGCTTTCGCTGGCGTCGAGTGCGGCGTCGACGGAGGTGCCGGGGGTGAGGACGCGGGTGACTTCGCGGCGGACGATGGTTTTGGTGGTCCTGGGATCTTCCATCTGCTCGCAGAGGGCAACGCGGTAGCCTTTGCGGAGGAGACGCTGGAGGTAGCTGCCGGCGGAGTGATAGGGGACGCCGCACATGGGTACGGAGCGGGTTTTGTCGCGGGATGTGAGGGTGAGCTGGAGTTCGCGCGCGGCGATGATGGCGTCTTCGTAGAAGAGCTCGTAGAAGTCGCCGAGGCGGAAGAAGATGAGGGCGTCGGGGTGGGCGTCTTTGGCGGCGCGATGCTGCCGCATGACGGGGGTGAGGACGTCGTCGGCGGATTGTGCGGGGGTGTCAACGGGCATTGCTTGCGGCTCGCATTTGATAGCTCAGAATACCGCAGGCTTGGTGAATTTGCGGGTCTGGCCCTACACTGGCAGGGTGATCGAGATTCCGATGTCCGAGACGCAGTTTGCGGCGGCCACCCAGCGGCTGAAGACCAATGGTATCGTGCTGGAGGGAAGGTCTGGAACGCTGACCAAAGACGGCGTAACGGCGAAGTACGCGTACGAGACGGGGAAGCTGGCGGTGGAGATTGTGGACCGGCCGGCGCTGCTTCCGTTGTCGTTGATTGAGGGGCGGCTGCGGGCGTATCTGGAGCAGTCGGTGGCGTATGACGCGAGCCGTTCTGCTCTGTAATCGCACGGCGCGGGCGATATACTGGTAGTTCGCACGGAAGGTGATGCGAACGGATTATGTCTCTGTTGTGGCTACGACTTGCGGTGATACTTTACGGCGTGGCGGCGTTGGCGGTGCTGCCGGCGGCGCTGTATCACAGGCCGCGGTGGAGGCATGTGGCGCTGCCTGCGGCGCTGGCGGGTGCGTTTTTTCATTTTGTATCGATTACGGAGACGCTGGTGGCGGCGCACCGCGCGCTGCCGGTGGATACGCACGAGACGCTGTCGTGGTTCGGGCTGCTGCTGGTGATCGCGTTTCTGGTGCTGGCGACGCGGTATCGCACGGTTTCGTTCGGGATTTTTCTGCTGCCGGTGGCGGTGCTGTTTACGATTGTTCCGGCGTTTCGACCGGGGCGTGAGAGCCTGTCGTACTCGCTGGTGGGGACGGGTTGGTTGCTGTTGCTGCACATTGCGCTGCTGTTAACGGCGTATGCGGCGCTGTTTCTGTCGTTGATTGCGAGCCTGTTGTACCTGATTCAGGAGCGGCGGTTGAAGCAGAAGCGTGCGGAGCCGCAGCGGGGATGGCTGCCGCCGTTGGAGACGCTGGACCAGATTGGGTTGAACGCGCTGCGGTTCGGGTTGCCGTGCATGACGGCGGGGCTTCTGATCGGGTCGGGGCTGGCGTTGCAGACGATTGGGCTGGCGTTCTTTGCGGACCCGAAGGTGCTGCTGTCGTTTGCGATGTGGGTGGCGTATGTCTTGATGATCTTCATACGTACGCATAGCGGGCTGCGTGGCAGGCGTGCGGTGTACCTGTCGAGCTTTGTGTTTCTGGGAGTGCTCGCGGTGTGGGCGGCGAATTCGCTGTCGGCGGTGCACAGGTTCAAGGCGCCATGAGCGAGAGACGCGTGGGATCGAATGCGAAGGTAGAGCTACTGTTGCTGGGGGTGAACCACACGACGGCGCCGATCAACGTGCGCGAGCGTCTGGCGATACCGACGGAGCGGCTGGGCGATGCGACGAAGATGCTGGCCGAGCAGCCGGGCGTTCGCGAGGCGCTGATCCTTTCGACGTGCAACCGGGTGGAGTTGCTGACGGTGCAGGACGGGATGGGCGCGGATGGTGATGGCAGCGCTGTGGGGGGTGCGCCGACGTTGAGCATGCTGCGGTTTCTGAATGAGTATCTGCGGGTGCAGGTGACGGATATTCAGCCGCATGTGTATGAGTTTCGCGAGAGCGAAGCGGTGCGGCATTTGTTTCGCGTGGCGAGTTCGCTGGATTCGATGGTGGTGGGCGAGTCGCAGATTCTGGGGCAGGTGAAGCAGTCGTGGACGGTGGGAAGGGATGTGGGCGCGGTGAAGTCGACGCTGGATCCGCTGCTGCAGCGGGCGTTTTCGGTGGCGAAGCGGGTGCGGACGGAGACGCAGATCGGGAAGTCTACCGTATCGGTTGCGTCGGTTGCGGCGGAGCTGGCGAGGAAGATCTTTGGGTCGTTGACGGGAAAGACGGTGCTGCTGGTGGGTGCGGGAAAGATGAGCGACCTGACGGCGCGGCACCTGATCCAGCAGGGTACGCAGACGCTGCTGGTGGCGAACCGGACGGAGGCGCGCGCGCAGGCGATTGCGGATGCGCTGCGGACGCCGAGCATTACGACGGGTGTGATTCCGCTGGCGCAGTTGTATGAACAGGCGCATCGGGCGGACATTGTGATTACGAGCACGGGAGCGGGGCATGTGTTTACGCCGGAGAACGCGCGGCAGGTGCTGCAGCGGAGGAAGAACCGGCCTGTATTTTTCATCGATATTGCGGTGCCTCGGGATGTGGACCCGGCGGTGAATGATCTTGAGGGATGCTTTGTGTATGACATCGACGACCTGCAGCAGGTGGCGATGCAGAATAAAGCGGTGCGCAATCACGAGGCGGAGGCCGCGGAGACGATTGTGAGCAGTGAGGTGGCGCGGTATCGGGAGCAGATGTCGCGCGCGCCGTCGCGGGAGGCGATCAAGCAGTTGATGCTGGATGCGGAGGCGCTGCGGCTACAGGAGATGGCCCGGATTGTGCAGCAGTTGTCGCGGGAGCCGCTTTCGGAGGAGCAGATTGCGGCGGTGGACAGGCTGACGAAGTCGCTGACGGGGAAGCTGCTGCATCCGCAGATTGCGGCGCTGCGTGAGGATCTGGGCGGCTCGGATTAGGTCCAGCGTGCCGGTCTCCGATGTACGGACGGGCTGAAGCTTGTCCCCTTCACAACAGCGACTTCATCAGAGGTTCACGAGTATATTGACTCTGAAGTTCATTGAATCTATGGCGGAAAGGGCTGGAAGGCTGGGGAAGGGTGAGCCTCTTCGGGGTCCTTCGACTGAGTTTGTTGCAAGAAGCCGCGCCAAACTACGCTCAGGATGACAGACCGGCTTAGATGACAGACCGGCGTATGCGATTGACTTCAGACTCAATCCACTAGAGTAGAAGGTTACGCGGGAGCGAAGTGTGCTATGCGGTGGAGCCTTTGGGTTTGCGCGTGAGGAGGAAGATCATGCCGACGACGATGAGCAGTGTGAGCATGCCTGCGATGCTGAGGATGTGGAGCACGGAGACAGAGTAGCGGCCGACGGTGGGGCTGTAGCTGCAGCAGTAGAGGATGAGGAGATCGACGGGATTGCTGATCTTTTTCTGGCTGGCGTCGAGGAGGGCCATGCGGATGTCGCGTGGCTGGTAGTCGATGCCGGAGATGTACTTGGAGAGCTTGCCGTCGGGCGTGGCGAACATGATGACGCTGGAGTGGGCGAACTGGTCCAGCTTGCCGTCTGGGCCGGGGACGCGCACGTAATGGAAGCCGGTGGCGCTGGTGATGGAGGCGATGCTGGCGGGGGTTCCGGTGAGGAAGTGGACGGCGCCGGGGGCTTGCGGGTTGTTGGTCCAGTGGGCTTCGCTGAGGAAGGTTTTCTCTTTGGCGACGGCATCGGCGGGTGTGTCCATGGGGTCGATGCTGAAGACGAGGACCTGGTAATCTTTGCCGGGAAGAAGGGTGGTTTGGCCGAGGCCGGTGGCGAGGCCGTGGAGCACCTGCGGGCAGAGCATGGCGCAGTTGTAGTAGACCTCGGCCATGACGACGGGCTTGTCGTGGAACCAGGTGCTGAGTGCGCCGGTGCGTCCGGTCTCGTCGGTGAAGGTGGTGGACATGGGGAGGGAGTGGCCGAGTCGCTGCTCGATGCCGGCGTGGGCGAGATAGGCGGGGGTCTCCTGCGCAGTCGCACCGATGGGTTTATCGGCGGAGTAGCCCTGAGCGCGCAGCATGGTTGCGGCGAACAGGGTGATGAGCGCAAAGGCCAGTGCTCGTGATTTCATCGGGGTGGGATCTCCTGCCTGTTTTATGGTAAACCTCTGAGGCGCTGCGAAGCGTGACGGATGCGGTGATCGGACAGCGTATTCTAGGGTGGTGAAGACACATACGATTCGAATTGGATCGCGGGGGTCGCAGCTTGCGCTGTGGCAGGCGAACCACGTTGCGGAGACGCTGCGGGCCAATGGCCATGCGGTGGAGATTGAGGTTATCCGAACGGTGGGTGACCGGATGCAGGATCCCGGGTTCCGCGCACCGGAGGCGTTTGAGGATGGGACGCCGCTGGATGCGAAGGGGATCTTCATCAAGGAGATTGAAGATGCTCTGGCGGACGGGCGGGTCGACCTGGCGGTGCACTCGCTGAAGGACCTGCCGACGGCGCTGGATGCGCGGTTTATGCTGGCGGCGGTGCCGCAGCGCGTGGATGCGAGAGATGCGTTTGTGTGCGAGGCGTATTGGGGGCTGCACATGCTGCCGTCGGGCGCGCGCGTGGCGACGACGAGTCCGCGGCGGAAGGCGATGCTGCTGGCGCTGCGGCCGGATCTTACGTTTGTGGCGATGCGCGGGAACATCGATACGCGGCTGCGAAAGTGGGAGGAAGGGCAGGCGGATGCTCTGGTGCTGGCCGCCGCCGGGCTGGAGCGGCTGAGACGTATGGAGCATGTGCATCAGAGGTTTTCTGTGGATGAGATGACGCCCGCGCCAGGACAGGGAGCGCTTGGGTTGGAGACGCGATGCGAGGGGCATGCGATGGATGCGCCGCGCGATGCGTATGTGCTGGAGGCGGTGCGCGCGCTGAATGATGCGGACGCGGCGTTTGCGGCGCAGGTGGAGCGCGGTGTGCTGCAGTCGCTGGGCGGCGGTTGCCAGTTGCCGCTGGGAGCCTACTGCCATGCGGTGGATGATGCGTGGCATGTGCACGCGATGGTGGTTTCGAGCGACGGCGAGCAGGTGGCGCAGGTGCTGCACCGGGCGGCGAAGGGCGTTCCCGCTGCTGAGCTGGGCGGGGCGGTGGCGGAGATGTTGAAGGCGCGCGGTGCGATGGAGTTGCTGCGGGGGGACGCGGCGGAGTGAGTCGGGACGAGGCATGATGTTGTGGGACAGGACGCCGAGGAGATAGGGCGAAGATGGAACTGCATCAACTTGGGTATTTTTGCGCGATCGTAAAGACGGGCAGCTTTACGAAGGCGGCGGAGTTGGAGGGGGTGTCGCAGCCGACGCTGTCGCAGCAGATTCGGCGGCTGGAGGAGTCGCTGGGTGCGGAGCTGTTTGCGCGGCAGGGGCGGTCGGTGCGTCTGACGCATGCGGGAAACAGCCTGTATCCGTTTGCGCAGGAGATATTGCAGCAGGCGCGCAAGGCGACGGCGCAGGTGCGACATTTGGAGACGGATGTGCGCGGGCCGCTGCGGGTGGGTGTGATTCCGACGATTCTGCCGTATTTGATTGCGCCGTATCTGGGAGAGTTTTCGGCGGAGTATCCGGAGATTGAGATTTTGCTGTCGGAGGATGTGACGGAGCGGCTGGTGGAACGGCTGCAGGCGTGCGATCTGGACCTGATTGTGGTGAGCCTGCCACTGCACCATCGGGACGTGGTGTGCAGCGCGCTGATGCGTGATCCTCTGGTGCTGGTGACGGCGAAGAACCATCGGCTGACGGAGGCGATCAGGGAGAGTCATCTGGACTTGCACGGTGAGCGGCTGTTGCTGCTGAAGGAGGGACACTGTTTTCGCGACGACATGCTGACGGCGTGTAAGCATGGGCGGACGGAGATGAGTCCGGTGTTCGAGTCGGAACACTTTGGGACGATCTTTCCGCTGGTGGCGGCGGGAGTGGGCGTGACGATTGCGCCGATGATGGCGGCGAGGTATGCGTCGGAGTGTACTTTGGTTGCCTTGCCGAAGCCGCAGTTTCGGCAGATAGGGTATGCGAGGCTGAAGTCCGGCGGGACCTTCAAGCCGTTGAGCGCGTTCACGAAGTGGCTACGCCAGACGGCGAAGCGGGCAGAGGGGCAAGCATAGAGGTTGCCTATAGCTGTCATAGACAGGTTCTGGTTTTTGAACAACGGGGTGTGTAGTAGGTTAGGAGTATGGCAGCGTGCCGCCTGGTGCGCCATAACGATTGCCTATTTTTATGATGTGACGGGCGCATGTGCGCAGCGATGGAATCCTCAACAGCCTGCGGGCTCACTCCACAGAAACAGCAGCAAATCTGGAGACAGAATATGGAAAACACGAACGGCAATGGCAATGGAAGCGGACCGAAGGTAGAGCGGAAAGTCCTGACGACGAATCAGGGACGGCCGATCGGCGACAATCAGAATTCGGTGACGGCGGGGCGGCGGGGGCCGATCACGCTGGACGACTTCCAGCTCTTCGAGAAGATGGCGCAGTTCAATCGCGAGCGCGTGCCGGAGCGTGTGGTGCATGCGAAGGGAACGGGCGCGCATGGTCACTTCGAGGTGACGCATGACATCACGAAGTACACGTCGGCGAAGCTGTTTGCGAAGGTTGGAAACAAGTGCGAGACGTTTGCACGGTTTTCAACGGTGGGTGGAGAGAAGGGATCGGCGGATACGGCGCGCGATCCGCGCGGGTTCGCGGTGAAGTTTTACACGGAGGAAGGGAACTGGGACATGGTCGGCAATAATACGCCGGTGTTCTTCATCCGCGATCCTCTGAAGTTCGGCGACTTCATTCATACGCAGAAGCGCGAGCCGGGAAGCAACCTGAAGTCGGCGACGATGATGTGGGATTTCTGGAGCCTTTCGCCGGAGAGCATGCACCAGGTGACGATCCTGTTCTCGGACCGCGGCATTCCTGATGGATACCGGTTTATGAATGGCTACTCGTCGCATACGTTTTCGCTGATCAACGCGGCGGGTGAATTGTTTTATGTGAAGTGGCACTTCAAGACGGCGCAGGGCATCAAGAACCTGCTGACGGAGAAGGCTGAGTTGCTGGCTGGATCCGATCCTGATTACTCGCAGCGTGACATGACGCACGCGATTGAGAAGGGTGAGTTTCCGTCGTGGAATGTGAAGATCCAGGTGATGCCGGAGAGTGAGATCGACAAGCCGAACTTCGATCCGTTCGATCTGACGAAGGTGTGGCCGCATGGGGAGTATCCGCTGATCGATGTGGGCGTGTTGACGCTGGATCGGATGCCGGACAACTACTTTGCGGAGACGGAGCAGTCGGCGTTCAACCCGTCGAATGTGGTTCCGGGTATGGGGTATTCGCCGGACAAGATGCTGCAGGGACGACTGTTGAGCTATCCGGATGCGCACCGGTATCGGATCGGAACGAACTACGATCTGCTGCCGATCAATGCGCGCAAGAACGCGGGCGCGAACTACAACCGCGATGGTTCGATGCGCTTTGATGGCAACTATGGATCGCTGCCGAGCTACGAGCCGAACAGCTTTGGCGGACCTGCGCAGGATCCAAAATACACGGAGCGTCCTTACACGACGAGCACGACGCTGGAGAAGGTTGGTCGGTATAACCATCGTGAAGGCAACGATGATTACACGCAGCCTGGCAATCTGTGGCGACTGTTTGACGACGGCCAGAAGGACCGTACGGCGAAGGCGATTGCGAACTCGCTGGGACAGGTTCCCGTGCGGATCCAGAAGCTGCAGTTGTCACACTTCCAAAAGGCTGACCCTGATTTCGCGGCTCGTATTGTGAAAGCACTGGGCACTGACCAACACCCTGAGTACCTTCACGCGCCAGACGCGGCCGAGTTGGCTCCTGCTGCAAGAATGCCTGAAAAGTAGAGGTGTAACGAGCTGTGAAATCGAAGAGGCTGCCGCGATGGCAGCCTTTTCGTCGCTGTCATGCATGAAGAACCGTTCATCTTAACTAGGTACACTAGGAGAGGTGATGACTCGTTTCAAATGTCTTACAGTACTTGGAATGTTGAACGGATCGGTTGCGCTGACGGCTGCGCAAGTGCCTGCGACGCAGCTAATAAACGCTGAGGTCCCGTCTTCGGCAGTCACTGAGGCAGCGATCATACCGGCCGGCGTTCCCTTGCATATTAAGGTGATACAAACGGCTCATTTGCATATCGGTACACCGATCTCTGGAACGCTTACAGACCCGATCTACGTAAAGGACAGGCTGGTGTTACCGGTGGGATCGACTGTGGTTGGCGAGGTCGCTGCGTATACTCCGATCGCGAAGATTGAGCATGAGCAGGCGCTGCTGAATGGTGACTTCACGCCGCTGCATGCGCCGGTGGTGGATTTCACGAGCGTGCATCTTGCCGGCTCCGATACGGTTGTGCCGATCAACACGATTGGGCTGGAGCGAGCAACGCAATTGGTGCGGTTTGTGAAGACGCCGAAGAAGTCTCGCTTACAAAAGATTGTGGACGGCGTGAAGACGCGCGTCCATGACGGATACGAGTCGGTGGTTGGGCCGGACAAGAAGGACCGTGCGCTCAAGCTGGTGTACGCGCAGCTGCCGTACCATCCGCAGAGGATATGGGCGGGCACACAGTTTGTAGCGGATTTAGGTGCGCCGGTGACGGTTATGCTTCCGAAGGAACCGCCGGTGAAGGAGTCGGAGGTTGCATCGCTGAACGGGTTGACGGTGGAGGCCCGGCTTATCGATTCGATTGATTCGAAGACGGCGAAGAAGGGCGATGCGGTGACGGCGCTCAGCACGGCACCGGTATTCGATAAGGAACATCGGCTGATTTTGCCGGAGGGGACGGAGTTAGATGGGCTGGTGTCGGCGAGCAAGCCGGCGCGAAGCTTTGGAAGGAACGGGCAATTGCGGTTTGCGATTCGTGGCGTGAAGGAGCAGAAGCGACCCAAGGGGCGTGCGGTAGAGAGGGTGTATGGGACGCTGACGGGAGCGGATGGAAGTGCCTCGCAGAATATCACGGTGGACTCGGAAGGCAACGTGAAGGCGAATCCGGATGGGAACCGGTTTGTGGCTCCGCTGCTGCTGGCCATGACGGCTGCGGCGGGTGAGCATCAGGATTCGGACGGCGGTGGAGGGCCAGGGGTTGGGTCAACGACGGTGGCGTCCAATGGTTTTGGGATTGTGGCACGCGTGATTGCGCTTACGGTAACGAGCGCTAATATCGCTACGGGCTTCGGTGCGTACGCATTTGCGCAGTCAGTTTATTTTCGCTTTCTCACACGCGGACACGAGGTGACATTTGCCAAGGATACGCAGGTCGAGGTCGCTCTAACGACGCGGTAGAAGCGAAGCGAACGGCTGCAGTCGATCGCGAAATCGGGGACTTGAGGACTTATACTTGGGTATGGAATTTGAGTTACAGGATGGGACGCGTGCGGGTGGGCTTGCCTACCGGAATTTGGGCAAGTGCAATGGGTGATTTCATGAGGCGTGGGAGTTGCGTGAGGCTCGTTGCGTTTTCACTCGTGGCGGCGATGGGCGGGATGGTTTGTGCATGGGGCCAGGGAGGCGAGGCTGCGCCTTCGCACGCTGAGGTTGCGGAGACTTCGGCGAGTACGCAGGGATCTCCTTATATTCCAGTGGATAGCTGGATCTATCCGACGGCGCTGCGGTTGTACTATCTGGGGTACCTGCCGACGGCGTATGTAGGGCTGAGGCCATGGACGCGGGCGTCGCTGGCGCACATGTTGGAGCTGTCGAAGGAGGCACTGGAGGCACCGGATGCGCCTGCGGAGGCGGTGGAAATCAATGCGCGCCTGCGTGAGGAACTGGCTCCTGAGCTTAATCATGACGCGTCGCCATTTTTGCATACGGAGAGCGTGTATACGCGAGGGACGGGAATTGGCGGAACGATCCTCAATGACAGCTTTCACTTTGGGCAGACGATTGTGAACGACTATGGACGTCCGGATGAGCCGGGGTTCAATAATCTCACTGGATTTAGTGGATCGGCACAGGCGGGCAGGTTCAGTTTGTATGTGCGGACGGAGTATCAGCATGCACCGTCGGTGATGGGGTACTCGCCGTCGGTCGCGGCGCAGTTGGCGGCGATTGATGAGACTCCAGATGTACCGCAGACCACGATTCCGGAAGGGTTTATTTCTGGACAGGACAATGGGGCGGTCCTGGAGGCGAATGCTTCAGTGCATGTGCTGGGTAACGAGGTTTCGTTTGGTAAGAGCGATGAGTGGTTGGGGCCAGCGCAGGGCGCGAGTATGGCATGGTCCAATAATGCTGAGGACATCTATGCCTTTCGCATCAATCGAATCGAGCCGCTGTATGTGCCTGGGCTTTCGAGGATTGTCGGGTTATTCCGGTATGACTTTATGGTGGGGAGCCTGCGCGGGCATCAGTTTCCGAGCGATCCCTGGATACATATGGAGAAGATCAGCATGAAGGTTGCGCCGGACTTCGAGTTCGGCTTTATGCGGTCGGTGATCTGGGGAGGGCACGGGCAGAAGTGTTATGAGCCAGACGGATCGATGGGGTTATGCACTGTGCCGATCACGATTGGAACATTTCTGCGAGGATTTTTCAGTGTAACGGCACCGCAGCCGATCGTGAAGTTCTCGCGGCAGAATCCCGGGGCACGCTTCAGCACGTTTGATTTCACCTGGCGCCTGCCGATGGACAATCATTTACTGACGATCTATATGGACTCGTTCGCCCATGATAATGTGTTTCCGATCAGTAACCTGGGACGGTCAGGGTTGAGGCCCGGAGTATACCTTGCGCGTCTGCCGAAGCTACCGCGCTGGGACCTGCGTGCGGAGGGAGTGACATCGAATCCCAGGAACATTGGGAGCAATAATGGACGGCTCTTGATGTGGGAGGACGTGCAAGTGCAGGGATACACGAACAAGGGGTACATTCTGGGTGACTGGATTGGGCGTGAGGCCACGGGCGGCCAGGCCTGGCTTACGTGGCATATGAAGCCGGACCAGATGATGCAGCTGCAATACCGCACCGCCAAGGTGGCACACGACTTTCTGCCGGGCGGAACAACACAGCAGGATCTATCGGCGACGTTTGTGTTGAGGCCAACGCGGTCCTTGGAGCTGACGACATCGTTGCAAGGAGAGCTTTGGAAGGCACCTTTGATCGCTCAGGGCCAACAAAAAGATGCTGTGGGAACGGTGCAGCTTACGTACTACATGAAATGAGAGATTAGGGAAGCAGCGGCGCAGCAACAGACGCGTGTTCGAAGGACGGCTATGCGGACCGCAAAACTTCCTGTGTCGCTTGCTCCATGCTTTCGATACGAGCTATTTGTACGGGAGAGGATTTTACGGAAGACGATCGCTGGCGCGAGGTAACAAGATGTTTTGGCTGGGTGACAGGCAAAGATCCGTTGCCTACCTTGAAGACGGTGCGGACAAGAATTTTGAGATCCTCGTAGAAGCATGCGGTCTCAATGTATTGTGAATCGATGCGGCACTTCTCGGGATTGAGAACGGAAGTGACGTAATGCTCGATGTACTCTGTGGGAATCTCGGTTAGCAGCTTCTCTTCGTGGGAGAATTTGATGGTTGCGGCGCCGGTTATACCGGGGCGGCACAGCATGCGGAGGTTTTCATGTTGGGCGAGTTTAGGTCGCGGACCGACCATGCTCATCTCGCCTCTGGCAACGTTGATCAGTTGGGGCAGTTCGTCGAGCTTGAGGCGGCGTAGTAGAGACCCGATGCGGGTCATACGTGGGTCACCATGCTTGGTGACCGATGGGCCACGCTCGTCGTCGGCGATGCGGTGTCTCATGGTGCGGAATTTCAGGATGACGAAGGGACGCTGATGGAGACCGACACGTTCCTGCCGGAAGAGCACTGGACCGTCGGATGTGAGACGAATCACGCCGCCGATGACGATCATAATGGGCGAGAAGGCGGCTAAGGCTGCGACGCTGACCACGAGGTCGAAACACCGCTTTTGCTTTGACATGCACCATGAGCTGACGTGGCGCGGACAAAACATAGACTCCAGGTAATCTCTCTTGCTCATCTGCATCGATAGGATTCCATCTACGCCGTGTTGCGATTTGGTTGCGTCATGCTTGTTCTGTTTATCGGCCTACAACTTGGTTCCGTCACATGTTTCAGATTTAGACATCGTCCTTGACTGTCAGTAATAGTAACCGAAGTAATTCAGACCCTGCGAGCAATGAGAAAAATCCAACCGTTTCGTGCGACAACGCATTTGGAATCGAGCGTTGATCCGTCGTAGAAGCATACGTCGTTCCCGTCACGCCTATCCACTGATTATATCCTGTGGGTCGATGGAAAGTCGTCAAAGGTATCATGAAGGGTAACCGCAGACGGGCGCGCGCGGTGTGGTGCCACGCCGCAGATTCCAGATATAGCTTTTGCCATTGGGACGATAGGATAAGGGTATGCAGATCATCGAAACGAGTTTGATGGATGTGAAGCTTGTACGCCCGAAGAAATATGGGGACGAGCGAGGGTGGTTTACGGAGGTTTTCAATGCGAAGACCTTTGCCGGGGCAGGGCTGCCGGATCGATTTGCGCAGGATAACCAATCTTTTTCACATAGAGGGGTTCTGAGGGGGCTGCATTATCAACTGGGCGAACCGCAAGGGAAGCTGGTGAGGGTGTTGTCGGGGCGGATATGGGATGTAGCGGTGGACCTGCGTCCCGCTTCTCCCCAGTTTGGACAATGGGCGGGGTTCAATTTGAGTGGCGAAGAGATGGAGTTCCTTTGGATCCCGGAAGGCTTTGGACATGGATTCGTTGTGCTTTCAGAGAGTGCAAATGTGCTGTACAAGACGACCGGCTTCTACTCGCCGAGCGGGGAGCGGTGTGTGCGGTGGAACGACCCTGATCTGGGAATTGAGTGGCCTCTGGAGGAGCTAGGAACTCCGATTGTCTCTGCGAAGGACGCGGTGGGTACATTGCTTCAGGAGGCAGAGCTGCCGCCCGCGTACATCCCCCGCTGACGAGGGTCGCGCAGGGCGGTGGCGAAGGATGATTCGCTCTGCTGCTGCGTTAGTAGACAGCCTCGGTAAGGAGGCCGTGGAGATACTTGCCGTAGGCGCTCTTGCCTATCTGGGCAGCCAAAAGCTCTAGTTGGCTGGCTGAGATGTAACCAAGACGGAAGGCGATCTCTTCGGGGCAGGCTACCTTGAGGCCTTGCCGCGACTCGATGGTTTGAACGAAGTTGGCGGCTTCGAGCAGCGCATCGGGTGTGCCGGTGTCGAGCCATGCCATGCCTCGGCCCAGCAGTTCGGTGCGGAGTTGGCCCCGTTCGAGGTACCAGCGGTTGACGTCGGTGATCTCGAGCTCACCACGGTGCGAGTGCTTGATTTGCTTGGCGACGGAGACGATCTGCTCGTCGTAGAAGTAGATGCCGGTAACGGCGTAACGCGATTTGGGTTTCGCAGGTTTCTCCTCGAGCGAGATGACTCTCCGCTCCGCGTCGAACTCGACGACGCCATAGCGTTCGGGGTCGGCGACGGCGTAGGCGAAGACGGTAGCGCCGGTTGTGTGAGACGTCGCATTTTGCATGGCTTTGACGAAGTCGTGGCCGAAGAAGATATTGTCGCCGAGGGCGAGACAGCAGCCATCGCCGGCTAGAAACTCTTCGCCGATGAGGAAGGCCTGCGCAATGCCATCCGGGGAGGGCTGGATAGCGTATTGAAGGCGGATACCCCACCGTTCACCGGAGCCGAGAAGTGCTTCGAAACGCGGCATATCGTGCGGAGTGGAGATGAGGAGGATGTCACGGATTCCCGCCAGCATGAGCGTCGTCAGCGGGTAGTAGATCATGGGCTTATCGTAGATGGGCAGAAGCTGTTTGGAGCCGGCGAGGGTGATGGGGTGAAGCCGGGTGCCGGAGCCGCCCGCGAGGATGATGCCTTTCATTGGGCCTCCGCGCTTGAATCGCGTGATGCATAGTTGGTGGTGACCCACTGCTGATACTCTTTGCCCGTAACGGACTGAAGCCACGAACTATTGGCAAGGTACCACTGGACGGTTTTGCGCATGCCGGTTTCGAAGGTCTCTTCGGGTTGCCAACGCAGGTCGCGTGCGATCTTGGTTGCATCGATAGCGTAGCGACGATCGTGGCCAGGGCGGTCTGTCACGTAGGTAATCAGCTGCGCGTGGGGTTTGAATGGTGAGTCGGGAACAAGTTCATCGAGGAGGCGGCAGATCAGGTTTACGACCTCGAGATTGCTGCGCTGATTGTCGCCGCCTATGTTGTAGGTTTCGCCGATCTGGCCGCGCTCCAGGACCTCGACGATGGCTTTGCAATGGTCGGCGACAAAGAGCCAGTCGCGGATCTGCTGGCCGTCCCCGTAGATGGGTAGTGGCTTGCCGGAGAGCGCGTGGGTGATGATGAGCGGAATGAGCTTCTCAGGGAACTGAAAGGGGCCGTAGTTGTTCGAACAATTGGTGACGAGAACGGGAAGGTCGTAGGTGTGGAACCAGGCGCGCGCGAGGAAGTCTGACGAGGCCTTGGAGGCAGCGTAGGGACTGTTTGGGGCGTAGGGGGTCGTCTCCGTGAACGCAGGATCGTTGGGCGCGAGCGTGCCGTAGACCTCGTCGGTGGAGACGTGGAGGAAGCGGAAGTTTTGCTGGTCGTTGGGGCTCAGAGTTGCGTGATACGCGCGTGCCTGCTGGAGCAGCGTAAAGGTGCCGTCGATATTGGTTTTGAGGAAGGCGTCCGGCGCGACGATGGAGCGGTCCACGTGGCTTTCAGCTGCGAAGTGAACGATGGCCCGGGGTCGATGCGTGGAAAGCAGGTTGGCGATGAGCTGGCTGTCGCAGATGTTTCCGTGGACGAAGACATGGTCCGGGTGCTGGTCGACCGAGGCTAGATTCTGCAGGTTGCTCGCATAGGTGAGCGCGTCAAGGTTGATGACTCGACCCTTGCCAGCCTGGAGCCAGTTGAGGACGAAGTTCGAGCCGAT
>JABBOG010000041.1 GCA_019351975.1 Acidobacteriota bacterium | reverse complement strand
CACATTTTGCATCCGAAAAGGCACCTTTCAGTACCACTCAGGACCACAACAGCCAAACATTACGCTCTTTGTTATCTATCACTTACATTGATTATAAACCGCTTAGCAAATTGGAAGGCGGCCCTGAAAAGGCCGGCGTCGGCGGTTCGATCCCGTCTCTGGCCACCACCACCATTACGCGCCGCTGAGAATCCCAATCACTGGACTTGTCCTCCGGCTCGCATTTGAGGTGTCGACGTTGCGGGTCAGCCGTTGTACGTTATTGATATGGAAGCCCGTTTTAGGTTCAGCTTTGCCGGTCATGCGAAGGAGCGCATCATCAGATGCCTGTCGCTATCGGTGGGTTGAACGAAAAGGATCCTGGGCGCCTATCGCAGGCTGGTGTCCGATCTATTCGCGTCTTTGACCGCTTCTGGCAGAATCAACATCTATAACCGGTGTATCGCCGAAGGGTGACGGCGACATCAATTTGTTTGACACAGCTTGTCGACATGGAAAGTCCCTTTTTTCCTGATGGGGGGCGGCGAATCACGCGATTCAACTACGACCCAGCAGGAACAACTCATAGTACACATAAGGCCAGCCTTGTAGTGGCTCGAAGCCTGCAACATATCTTCTGTCAAGTCTCATACCTTTTGGAAATTGACAGACTAGCAATCGACCGAATACGCTTCCCCACAGAATACGTTTTCCTTAAATTTCAGGCGACCTAATTCGATTAAGCAGACGCCTTCGAGGAAAATCACGAATGAGTACGCAAACGTTGCACATTCCGGCAATCTTGGTAGCGGGAATGCTTTATGGATACGTTCACGAAAGACATGGAGGAACGATGAGGTCGAAGAGGTTGATATGTGCATTGGCCTTGTTTTGCGGTCTTGGGGGTGCGACCGCACAGCAAGCAAACTCGGCACCTCCTCACCAGATACAGGCAACCATCGATGCACAAACTACCTCGCCGCCAATCTCCAAGTATCTCTACGGCCAGTTCATCGAACACATCCGGAACACGATGTACAGCAGTTTGTGGGCGGAAATGCTGGACGACAGAAAGTTCTACTTTCCCATCACAATGGCAAAGCCTGAGCCGGAAGCGAAGCCTGCCAGCGTCCCTTTCGGCGGCAAGCTGCGGCAGTGGCACACCGTGGGTCAGGCAGGCGATGTTGTGATGGATAAGGTCCATCCATTTGTGGGCGATCAGAGTCCGCGCATCACACTCGATGCCACAACACCGCACGGTTTTCAGCAGGAGGGACTCGCTCTACTCAAAGACAAAAAGTATACGGGTAGGATTTATCTGCGAGGAGCAACCGGCAGTAAGGTTAAGGTCTCGTTGATCTGGGGTCCGGATGCCCAGGACCGACAGACAGTCACGATCTCCGCGCTGACTGAAGAGTACAAGAAGTTTCCGCTGGTGTTCACTGCAAAGGCGGACACTTCGGATGCTGTGTTCGAGGTGACGGGCGTTGGAGCCGGAACGTTTTACGTTGGAACGGTATCACTGATGCCCGCTGACAACATCGACGGCTTCCGTGCGGACACTACATCGCTTCTCCGCCAGATCAAGATGGGATTCTGGCGGTATGGCGGCAACTACACCTCAGGATTGATCTGGTATCACGTTGTTGGTGACATTGACCGGCGTCCTCCGGACTTCGACCATGCGTGGGGCGCCATGCAGACGAACGATCTTGGACTGGATGAGTTCATGGAGTTGTGCAAGCTGCTCAATGTTCAGCCCTACATCAGCGTCAATGCCGGCTTTGGAGACTCACACTCGGCAGCCGAAGAGGTCGAGTATATGAACGGCGCTGCCACCACCTACATGGGCGCGAAGCGCGCCAGGAACGGCCACCCGGAGCCGTATCATGTGAAATTCTGGAATATAGGCAACGAGCCGTGGGGTGCGTGGCAGCTTGGCCGCACGGACGAGAAGTATTACATGATGAAGCACAACGAGTTCGCCAAGGCCATGCGTGTTGCGGATCCCTCGATTATCCTTATCGCTTCAGGCCTGATGTTGCAAAACGACAACGTGCCACCGGATCAGCGCGCGAAATATGTAGGAAATCTTGGCCCGCTGTACGGTACCGAGGCTGATTGGGATGCGGGCTTTATCAAGGATTGCTGGGAGAACTTCAACATCATTGCGGAACACTGGTATGCGCGTGGCGGTCACCATTGGGACATTGAAAAGGCGAAGACCCTCAATGCAACGCAGCCCAATGACGATGCTTACGTGAAGCAGGATCAGACGCTGCTGGAGGCTTCCCGTTATCCCGCCGACACCGTGCGGCTGAAAGCAGAGGAATGGGAGGGGTATCAGAAGCGCTTTCCGCAGTTGGTCCAAGAGCACATTCCGCTTGCGATCGATGAGTACGCCTACTTCAACGTTGCTCCTAGGGGGTCGCCGTTCGCAGGCGAAAACCTGAAGCAAGTGCTGGCCTATGGAATGATCTTGAACGAGATGGCGCGCTACACCGACTTTCTCACCATGGCTGCGCAGACCACGGGCGTCTCATTACTCGACTTCAACAAGACAGCTTCGACCTTGAATGGTCTAGGCCTGATTTACAAGCTCTATGGGGATCACTTCGTCGGTGCGATTCCGGTTGCGCTGTCGGGCAATTCGCCTCAGCCTGCGCCGAAGTTCCCTGTCGGCAGTCCGGATCAGCCGGAGAAGAGCAGCGGTAGCCCAACGTATCCGCTCGATATGTATGCCGCACTGAGTGCCGATCGCAAGTACCTGATCCTCTCGGTGGTGAACGCGACCCAATCGGAGCAGAAGGTCAACCTGAGCGTGCGCGGCGTGCATCTGGCCGGTACGTCTACGCTTTGGCAGTTGACCGGGGATAGCCCCGACGCCGTGAACCATGTCGGACAGCCACCTCAACTTGCAATCAAGGAATCGTCCGTTGGGAATGTCCCGAGGTCGATCTCGGTTGCGCCTATCAGTGTCAATGTCTACCAGTTTCCGATTGCGCAAGTAGCGCGTTAACTTCGGCCGCTCCAATCAGCCTGAGTGCAGTACAAGCACGGTATCTGTTGCAGGCTTATCTGAAAGGGATCATTTCACTTTATGTTCAATCGGGTCGCAGTTTTCTTTTTTATGGCCGCAGTTTCGATCTCTCAGTTAGCCAAAGCTCAAGTTGCCATGACAGTCAACGATAAAGGCTATCTCGACACGCAAGGGTTCAGCGTCTTCCTATACGACAGCACCTATCATCCGGTCTTCGTGGATCAGAAGAATACAGCGATGGAGATGATTCTGCACGGCCAGCGCATCGCCACGAATGGTGATGTGAGGCTGATGCCCACGCCAGAGCAGTGGGACCTTGTAGCCACGCTGAAGGGACGGCAGATAGACAAGGCTGACAACAAACTTTCGGCCAGCCTGGCATTTCCAACGTTCAGTCTCAACTACACGCTGCAGGTTGAGGCAGAGCCAGGGGGCGTCAGGGTCAGCGTCAACCTGGATAAGCCGCTACCGCAGAAGTTGATGGGGCGCGCGGGTTTCAATCTGGAGTTCCTGCCTTCGATCTACATGGGCAAGGCTTACTTGGTTGATGGAACCAAGGCCGGTATCTTTCCGCGTACGCCTGACGATCCAATGATCAAAGTACTGCCGCTGCCTGATGAGCCCAAAAAGGCCTACTACCTGGAGGACTGGGATAAGGCTAAAGGATACACCCAGCCGCTGCCATTCGCCGAAGGCAAGAGCATTACCCTCGGAGTCGATGACGCGCTGGCTCGGATCAACGTAACTTCGGACACGGGCGATCTGATGTTATTCGATGGCCGCGACCGCGCGCAGAATGGATGGTTCGTTTTGCGTTCGCTGATCCCTGCGGGAAAGACGAAGGACGCCATCGTCTGGCATATCCGGCCTAACGATATTCCGAACTGGACGCGTCCGCCGATGATCGCGCACAGCCAGGTAGGCTATGCACCAGGCTTCTCCAAGGTGGCAGTTCTGGAGCTCGACCCAAAGTACACCGGGCCGCCGACCGCCAAGGTGCTTCGCCTGACCGAAGATGGATCGTACAAGCAGGTGTTTGAAGGGCCGATTACGCCCTCAACTCCGTGGCTGCGCTACGTATATTCGAAGTTCGATTTTTCTTCGGTCAATGACCCGGGACTGTACGTCATCGAGTATGCGGGAGTGCGGACGGCACCATTTCCGATAGCGAAGAATGTATATGCAAATATATGGCAGGATAGCCTCGACCATCATCTTGCCGAACAGATGGACCACGTATCTGTGCGCGAAGCGTACCGCGTATGGCATGGCGCTTCGCATCTGGATGATGGCCGAATGGCACCCGTCGTTGGCGAACAGTTCGATGGCTGGTACCAGGACAAAGCGACCGACGGGAGATACAAGGGCGGCGATCACATTCCGGGCATGAACGTAGGCGGATGGTATGACGCCGGTGACTTTGACCTCGAAGAACCGGCGCAACTAAGCGTGATCCAAAGCCTTGCACTAGCGTATCGCACGTTCAACCTGAAGTACGACGAGTTGACGGTGAATGAAGGTGACCGTTCCGTCGAGATGCATCGCCCCGATGGCGTGCCCGATGCGGTCGAGCAAGTGAAGCACGGAGCCATGCTGATCCTCGCGCAGTATCACAATATCGGGCATGCAATTCGAGGCACGCATGAACCCGATCTTCGCCAATACACGCATTTGGGTGATGGGGCGTCGAAGACGGATGGACGCATTTACGATCCAAAGCTCGGCCCCAACGAAGTTAAAGGCGACTACTCCGGCAAGCCGGATGATCGCTGGATCTTCACTACCGACAATCCATATTTTGAGTGGAACGCGATTGCAGCACTCGCGGCGGCGGCCGACGTGCTGAAAGGCTACGATGACGCAATGGCGAAGGACTGCCTCGACACCGCGATCAAGGCCTGGAATGCCCAGATAGCCAATCCGACGCCAACTCCTCCGGGCAGTTTCGGCGGAGCGCCAACACCCGCAAGCGCTCCCAGCGGCGGCGTCTTGGGCGCATCCCAGGGCCAGGTGGCTGGTGCGCGGACTGCACGGTCCACCAGCGCTTCAGCAGCAGCCCCCGCCCGTGGCAGCTTCGGAGTTGCTATGGACTGGAATGCAGCTCTGGAGTTGACCATCGCGACGCATGGCGCTGAGCCGTACCGATCCCGATTGAAGGAGCTGTTTCCTGAGGTCATTACACCACAGCAGATGGGGCTACGTGGCTGGAGCGCGGTCCGAGCGCTGCCCTACCTCGACCCGGGCGCTAAAGAGCAGATGCGAGGAGCAGTGAAAGTCTATATGGCTGGATTAAATCAGCAGTTAGATTCCACTCCGTTCGGCGTGCCGCCAAGTCTCGGCACTTGGGGCGGCTCCGGTGCGGTGGTCGACATGGCGATCCACATGTACTTTCTGCACGAGGCATTCCCCGACGTCGTAGGCCCACAATACACACTGCGCGCGGTCAATTACATTCTGGGCACCCATCCGGTCTCCAGCACGTCGTATGTCGCCGGCGTCGGTACGGTTTCGAAGACGAAGACCTACAGCAACAACCGGGCAGACGCCTCCTACATCCCGGGTGCCGTCATTCCAGGCTACGTGATCATCAAGCCGGACTTTCCGGAGTGCATCGATGACTTCGGGTTTCTTTGGTTTGAGGATGAAGCTGTTGTTGCTGGGTCAGCCAATTGGGTTGTGGCAGGCAATGCTGCAAACGCGATCACGAAAGAGAGTCACACAATGTGATGGACCAATGGATCTCCATTCTTGTGGTAGCAGTAACTTAGAATAGTGTCGCAATTGCCTAAGAGATGAAGACGATTGCAAAGAGACGCACCGCCCCAAAACTTTGTACCCCGTAAGGAACACACACTGTGACACGTATACCCGTACTGACCCGTCGCGAAGCTTTATTTCTCTCCGCCACTGCCGGCATCGCTGCTGCTACGCCTTCCACGATGCTTGCCTCTGACAGCATCAAGACGGGTGCGCACCAGGAAGCCGGCACCCTCTCCACGCCGCGCTCGGCCATCGCCAAAACCCAGTACGGGCGTGTCCGCGGCTTCCTCGCTGGTGGTGTCTTTACCTTCAAGGGCGTGCCTTACGGTCAAAACACGGGATGCGAAAACCGCTGGCTGCCCCTCAAGCCGCCAACGCCCTGGACCGACGAGTACCCTGCCTTCACCTATGGCGCAAACTGCCCGCAATCCCTGCATCCCTGGACGGCAATCGAGCAAACCTTCATTCAGGATTGGGATGACGGCTGGCTGAGCGAAGATATGCTCAAGGCAAATATCTGGACGCCTTCGCTCACGGGTTCACGTCCGGTGATGGTGTACTACCACGGCGGTGGTTTCTCCTTCGGTTCGTCCTACGAGCTTCCCTCGCATGAGGGTGCACAGATGGCGCGCAATCACGACGTGGTTCAGGTCTCCTTCAACCATCGGCTAAACGTCCTGGGCTTTTTCGACGCTTCGGATATTGGTGGCTCAGCCTACGAAGACTCTGCTAACGCAGGCATGATGGATCTGGTGGAATCCCTGAAGTGGGTGCGCGAGAACATCGCCAACTTCGGCGGCGACCCGGATCGAGTCATGATCTATGGGCAATCCGGAGGTGGAACCAAGGTCACCACACTGCTCGGCATGCCGTCAGCCTCAGGCCTTATGCATCGCGCCGCGGTGCAGTCTGGCGGCGGCGGCAATATGCCTACTCATGAGCAGCAGCGCGAGGTTGCGCGCGTCATGATGAAAGACCTCGACCTCGCACCGAACGATATCGGAACGCTCCAAAAGATGGACTGGCACAGTCTAATGTCCGCCGGGAACGCCGCTATCGCTAAAGTTAATCCACCGGGTTCGGGCTTCTTCGGCCCTGGACTTCCCGGCCATCCCAGGGCTGGCTGGACGCCCTCGATCGATGGGAAGATTCTCACCATGCGCCCGTTTTTCGACGCAGCGCCCGAGATCAGCAAAAACATCCCTGTCCTCATTGGCTCGGTCTCGGAAGAGGGCAACAGTATGAGTTCCATCCCTACCGAGACGGAGTGGCACGCCGGGCTGGCGAAGACGTTCGGCGAAGAAAAAGCGACTGCCATCGTGACGACACTCAAGGCTAGCTACCCTCACAAGGAGATTGCCACGCTCTCCTACATGTGCAGCGGCCGACCGGGATTGAACAGCCTTTACATGCGCAACAATGTCGTCAAAATGTGCGGGCTCAAGCATGAGCTACAGGCCGCACCGGCTTACGCCTACTACTTTACGTGGCAAACACCGCTGTTTGAGGGACGCCCCGGTGCCTGGCACACATCCGACCTCCAGTTCTGTTTTGACAACACCAAGCGCTGTGAGCAAGGCACAGGCAATACGCCCCAGGCGCAGGCTTTGGCGCATAAGATGGCTGCTTCCTGGGCAGCGTTTGCCGCTACAGGCAAACCCAGCGTCCCAGGCGTCGCATGGCAGCCGACTGACCCTGAAACCAACCGGACCATGATCTTTGATAACGAATGTCGCATGGTCAATGATCCGGACGGCAACGCCCGCAAGATCGTCCTAGCCTGAAAGCCTCACCTGGTGCTGCGTAGATAAATATGCTGCGTTTACCTAAAGCTCCGTAGCTTGCATGATCCATCGAACACGCCTGTCGACTACGTTGAAAGCGAATCCGTAGATCGCTCGCAAAACATGCTTCACGATGAAGCTGAGTTTCTCTACCGCAATCAATATTCCCTCCTTCAAGGGTGATCTCTTCATTTGTGAGGTGTACTCGTCCGATGCCACTCTGCCGTCTTCTGCTCGCACTCACCTTTGCCATCCCAGCCATGGGACAGACTGCCGCACCGGCTGCACCGCCGCAACTGCGTCAGCCTCCTGCACCGTCTCCCCAGTTGCTTCCAGATGGCAGAGTGACATTCCGGCTTCTGGCGCCCCACGCCACCTCCGTCGCAGTTGCCGGTGACATCTATCAGGGCCTGCCTCGTGCGGGCACCACGCTTGCACCGCCCTCGTCCATACCCATGAACAAGGGGTCCGACGGCGTGTGGACCGGCACATCGACTTCCAGCTTTTTGCCCGGCGCATGGCGCTACCACTTCCGCGTGGATAGCATGGATGTTCCCGACCCACGCAATGTGCGCTCGTCGCCCTTGCAGAATGGTATGGAAAGGCTCCTTATCGTTCCAGGCGATTTCTCCGAGACCCGGTCGGTTCCCCACGGTGCGGTTGCCCGCGTCGTCTACAACGCCTCTACATTTAAGGGCGCTGCGCGTGAGATGTACATCTATACCCCGCCCGGCTACGAGAAAGGCGAGGGCACCTTCCCCGTGTTCTACCTTCTCCACGGTGGCGGTGAGACCGACTCATCGTGGTCAACCGTTGGCCGCGCCGGCGATATCCTGGACAACCTGATCGCTGCCGGCAAAGCAAAGCCGATGATCATCGTCATGCCCTCCGGCTGGACACCCACTGGCCCCCAGGTGATGACTGGCGACGCTACGAAAGATCCCTTCAACAACGAACTCATTCACGACATCATCCCCTTTGTCGACACACACTATCGTACGCATGCCGATGCTGAAAACCGCGCACTAGGTGGGCTGTCGATGGGCGGGATTCAAACCCTCAATATAGGCCTTCATAATCTGGGTACGTTCCGCTGGCTCGTCGTAATGAGCTCAGGCTGGTTCCCCGCCGATCGCAAGGCCTTCTTCAGCGGTCCAGACGCTGCGCGTATCCCGCAGTATAACTCTGAGCTCAAACTCTTCTGGTGGGGTTGGGGCCAGACCGATATCGCGCGGGACAATGCCATTGCTTGCGTCGCGCGCTTTAAAGCCGACGGCGTACATCTCGAGACCGAAGAGACACCCGACGGCCATGAATGGAAGAACTGGCGACTCTATCTGTATCAGGTCGCGCCAATTCTCTTTCGTTAGGCGCTGATGCTGCACGCGCGTGCCTGGGCTCTGGTGGAAAGCTTTGGTTATCGCGTAAGAATGGGCTGAATAATTGCGAAGCGTGTCGTGTCAGATTCAAGTAGCGTCAATTTGAAGGCGAGATCATCCTTTGTAGCGATGCGTTGATACTACGGGCATGGGATCAGTTATCGAGATCTCGAGCGGATGATAGGAGAGAGCGGCGTGCCCGTTGATCACTCTACGATTTATCTTCGGGTTCGGAGGTACCTACTGGAGATCGAGAAGCGGCTGCGACGGCTTCTGCGGTCCAGGAAGTGCTCGCGCGGATCTTGGGGTCGCGGACAATTCTAAAGACGCTGTCCAAGTGAGCGTTGACAAGTTCGACATCTCAAGTGCACGCAGAGGCGCGATAAGGCACCTGTGCTCCTTTCAACCATCGACCGGGAGCATATCAATCGGACGGGGCTAGATCTGGCAGGAGCTTCGGTAAAGGCTACTCGTCATGCCAATCGACACAGGCCCCCGACGATCCGTGTACTATCAAAATCGCGTCAACAATCTCGGAGATGGTGTCTCACCAAAATATGGAACACGATCTGTTATTTGTAGAAATTGCCAAGTTTGCCGTTGAAGCACCGCGTCGCACTGCACTTCTCGAACCCGGCGGTCATGCGTTTTCCTACATTCAGCTATGGACGATGTGCGAGGCGCTTCGACAATTATTAAAGTCGGAAGGGATTCAATCGCATGAGACGGTTGCGGTTGTCCTTCCAGATGCGCTTTGCGGTCTCATCAGTACTCTGGGTATCTCGCGTATCTGTGCCTGCGCGCCCATCAACCCCGCCGTTTCTGCACCTGAGTTAGAGAGAGACCTCCTCGAGCTTGGAGCAGTAGCGATCGTGATCGAGCACGAAAACGAGGCTTTCAGCGCTATGGGAGAAAAGCTGGGTCTGTTAGTGATCGTATCTACGGTCACCGAAGACAGGTGTTCCTGGCGCGTAAAAACAAAGATGGTCGAATCTAAGCGCTCTCCGATCCAGTTACCTGCTTGTACCACATTGCTCCTGCACACTTCAGCCACAACAGGTCGTAGGAAAATTGTTCCACTTACAAACGGCAACTTGGACGCAATGTTTAGAAACACATCACATGCTCTACATCTGACCTCTGATGATCGTCTGCTACTAATGGCAAAGCTGTTTCACATTCAAGGCATCATAGGAGCATGGGCGCAACTGCGAGCGGGCGGCTGCGTCATCACCGGTCTTGAGTACACCCCGCAATCATTCCAGCAATGCCTGCTTACGTATCGTCCCACCTGGTATACCGGTGGTCCTACGCTACACCGGGCTATCGTATCCAATCTGAATTCCTACCCGATACCCAAGCCAACTTCCCTGCGCTTCGTACGGTCGGGTGGCGCTATCTTGCCCGCTGAACTTGCAGACGCGCTTGAAGATTCGCTGGGCGTTCCCGTATTAGACGTCTATGGGCTCACCGAGGTTGGTGGTATCGCATCGACACCTCTTGGCTCTCCCAGGGTAACCGGCACCTCAACATCGCGACCCGTAGGACCGAGCACGGGACCAGAGATCGCGGTCATGCATAGCGATGGCACACTCCTTGGAACGAGCCAAGAAGGACAGATCGTGGTCCGCGGTCCGAACGTTATGCCTGGGTACGTCAACGACCAAGATGCAAACCGCGATGCATATCGGGATGGCTGGTTCTTGACAGGCGATCTAGGCCGAATCGATGATGCCGGCTTTCTCTGGATTACTGGAAGAATCAAAGAGATGATCAATCGCGGCGGACAAAAACTCATTCCCGATGAAGTGGACGCCGTACTCATAGCTCATGAGGCAATTCGCGAGGTCGCTACGTTTGCGGTCGCACATCCCTCTCTGGGTGAAGATGTAGCCTGCGCAATTGTGGTTCGTGAAGGATCTCGCGTGGACGATGAGGAACTGCGAGAATTCGCCGCAATGAAATTGAGCACTTATAAACTTCCCCGCAGGATCTACCGACTCAACGCTATACCGCGCGGCGCGACAGGCAAACCACAACGCCTTGTACTTCGTGAACGTTTCTCAAACTCTGTCGACTTCTCGCACTCCTCGCTCGAACCTGCACCCGCCGAAGCAGTAATACCCCAGCGGTCGCTGAAGGATGGACCTCCTGTCGTAGTAAAACCAGGCATACCTACAGATCTCATGGAGTGTTTGTTGAGCATTTGGAGAAGATGCTTGCGAACGGAACAGATTGGCATCCATGACGACTTCTTCGAGATTGGCGGCGACTCTATCAATGCAGCCACGATGCTGGCTGAAGTCGAATCCATATTTTCTCTACCGTCCAAGCTCTCAGATAGCCAATTTTTTCGTAATCCAACTTTGACAACCCTCTACAAATTGGCGACCGAAGCCATGGCCGGTTGTGCGAGCAAGCCTGCGTCCAGCAAGATGGAATTGATACCCGTCGTGACCCATAACGGTCCGAATATTGCTTTATATATGATCCCCTCCGATGGTGCTGAGGGTTTCAGTTTTCGCGAATTGGGACGACAACTCAAGCCTGCATGGAGCTTGGATTTACTGCGACCTGGTAGCCTCTGGCATGAACATTCCGCTGATTCCATCCAAGTTGCAGGCAAGCAGGCCGCAGCTTTAGTGATTGAGCGATCGCATCAATGTTTGTGCGTGATTGGCGGATTCTGCTACGGCGGCGTCGTAGCCTTCGAAACGGCACGCGCGCTGGAACAGCGAGGCAGATCTTGCTTGCTGCTGCTATTTGATGTGCCGACGCCGGGTTTCCCGCGCCTCATTCAGGATGGACCTGCCATCTTGAAAGCAATTGCAAAGACGGTTACGTCATCCCTGCGTGCTGGCAAGATGCGTCCTATCCTGAGTATAGTGCGGCGCCTGATGCGCAGGGTTCTATGGCTCGCCTTTCGAAGCATGCAACGACGCGGCACGTCATGGAAGAAGCAACCGATGCGCTGGCTGTCCGAGCAGTCAAGAGCCGGATACTTTTCCTTCATCTCACCCACAACGATCAGCTCTCCCATACTTCACATCATGGCTACCGACGCTCAGGATCCTCTGCTCGAATCATCGAGACACGCGTGGAGGTTGTTTGCAGGCGGAGGGATTCGCACGATAGTTATACCCGGTGAGCACGACACGATGTTTCGCCAATCAAACGTGCCGCTCATCGTCCAAAACATTGCTGAGTGGTTGCCACATCAGAAACCCTGACTCTTGCGTCCGTATTTTCCGGCGACATAATCCACCGCTTGCTTGCATTGCTGAGCGTCTGCACGTTCGGCTTCAAAGAAATCGCACTGAGATACGTGCTTGAAAGACAGGAGTACGTGCTGTACATCGTTCGAGAAAATGTGTGTATTCGGTGGGACCGCAATCAATGTTTACCGCCTCCATGAACGATGACGGCCCACCTTCGCTCTGTGCGCCTCACTTCCACACCACCTAGCTCTGCCGCATCCGGTGATTTAGGTACACCGCCCTCGCAGATCACGTCATATTTAGTTTGGCGGATCATCTCCTAATCGACACCGTTGCAATTCATTGCATGCTATCTCCGATAGATGCGATACCATGATGAAAGCCTTTACATGGGGTTACTATAGCTGATGAACATCAAAGCTGTCGCCAAGCGCGCTAAGGTTTCCACTGCTACCGTTTCGCGCACCATAAATGGATCAGCGAAGGTAAATCCCGAGACCGCAGAGCGCGTACGAAAGGCCATCGAAGAGCTCAACTTTTATCCTGATACGAATGCGCGAGCGTTAGGTTCCGGCCGCAGCGGCCTCTACGGATTGATCATTTCGGATATTACAAATCCATTCTTCCCTGAGTTAGTGAAATCCTTCGAGGATATCGCCGTCCTTCATGGCCAGGAAGTCCTGATCGCGAACACGAATTATGATTCTGAACGTATGAAGATTTGCGTGCGGCGAATGTTGCAACGCAAGGTAGATGGCGTTGCCATCATGACTTCCGAAATGGACGACCATCTCATCGAGGATTTCAGCCGCAGACATATCCCTCTCGTCTTTCTAGATACGGGCGTACCATCCCCCGGCGTTGGCTGCGTTCGCATCGATTATTCAGCTGGCATTGATATGGCTGTAAATCATCTCATCCAGCTTGGTCACAATCGCATCGCTTTCATCAGCGGCCCTATGCGGCTGGCTTCAGCACGCATGCGGTATAAGGCATTTATGGATAGCGCATCGAGGGTTCGTCTCGATGCGAATGTACAACTCATCGAGGAAGGCAATCATCGCGTCGACGGCGGGCATGCTGCCATGAATCGCATACTAAGTTCCGGGGCCCGTCCCACTGCTGTCCTGGCATCCAACGACCTTACCGCAATCGGCGCAATGGGTGCGATCGGCGAAGCTGGATTAAGTGTGCCTCACGATATATCTGTCGTCGGCTATGACGACATCCAACTCAGTGCCTATACGATGCCTCCCTTGACCACAGTCAGTCTGCCGCGCGTCCAGATTGCCAATGCAGCTTTCCAATCCCTCTTGCACGCCTTGCAATCAAAAGGTTCGCAACCCGTTCCGGGCACCGAGCAGACGATTCTTCCAGAGTTCGTGACACGCAAATCGACTGGGCCCGCACTCCTTTAGAGCTATGTCTGTTGCAAATGCGGCCCCGTCCATCACGATAACCCACCTATTGTTTATTAAGGAGAAGCTATGACCCGTCTCTATATCGGCTTGATCGGCGCAATAGCCTTAGCGGGCGCAGCGCTCCAGCCATCCCTGTCAAGAGCTCAGAGCAATAACGATATTAGTTACAACGCAGCGATGAGAATATTCCGCATCGACGCTGCAGGAACTACGTATGCGTTCGGTATCAATAATGTTGATGAGCTTCAACCTGTTTATTGGGGACCACAGCTAGCAACCAACGATCATTTCCCAGCGACTCATGAAAAACCTGAGGCCGCTGCATTCGATGCATCTGTAACAACAACTCCCAACGAATATGCTGGCTGGGGTGGTGGACTTTATGTTGAACCGGCCCTGAAAGTCACCTTCCCTGACGGCAATCGGGATCTGGTCTTGCATTATGTCTCACACCAGATCCACCAAAACGATTTGGTGATTACAACGAAGGATATCGAACGGAGTTTTTATGTGGAGCTGCACTATAGCGTCGATCCACATACTGGAATCATCGGTCGATCCGCCGTCATCACAAATGGAACGCAGGCACCGGTGATAATTGAACAAGCTGCCGCAGCGTCCTGGAGTCTCCCGCGAGGAGATGACTACTCGCTGCGGTATCTAACTGGCAGATGGGCAGGTGAGTGGGGGCTGCAGAAACAGACCATCCGCCCCGGCGAAACCGTGTTGCAAAGCAAGCGGGGATCGACAGGACATCAGAACAATCCATGGTTCGCGATAGAGCGCGGCGAACACGCAGACGAGGACACCGGTGAAGTTTGGTTTGGCGCTTTAGCTTGGAGCGGATCATGGCGCATCACAGTCGAGCAAGACCAACTACAGCAGATTCGTGTCACTGGCGGGTTCAATCCGTTCGACTTTGGATACAAGCTTCTGCCTGGTCAACATCTCGAAACACCTGTCTTCTACGGCGGATTTTCAAAGGATGGCATCGGCGGCGCATCGCGTTTACTGCATCGGTTTGAGTTGACAAAGATTGTTCCGAACGCACCAAACCCCAGACCTCGGCCAGTCATCTACAACTCGTGGGAAGCTACTGGGTTCAACGTTGATGAGCCGGGACAAGAAGCTTTGGCGGAGAAAGCTGCATCGATTGGTGTCGAGCGTTTCATCATGGATGATGGTTGGTTTGGCCAGAGAAAAGACGACCACGCAGGACTAGGTGACTGGTACGTCAATCAGCAGAAGTTTCCGCATGGGCTCAAACCTCTGATCGACAAGGTTCACGCCCTCGGCATGGATTTTGGATTATGGGTTGAGCCTGAAATGGTGAATCCGAACAGCGACCTCTACCGGAAACACCCAGACTGGGTTCTGAACTTCACCGGACGGCCACGAACAGAACAACGAAATCAATTAGTCCTCAACCTCGCGCGAACAGATGTGCGCGAGTATGTTTACGGATTTTTGGACAATCTTCTCAGCCACAATCAGATTGCATTTCTCAAGTGGGATTACAACCGTAACTGGTCGGAACCGGGCTGGCCAGCAGTTGCACCAGATGAACAAAAGGCGGTGTACGTAAAATACGTTCGCAACCTCTACAGCATCCTGCAGGAATTACACACGAAATATCCGAACGTAGAAATCGAGTCTTGCTCTGGTGGTGGAGGGCGCGTAGACCTTGGAATCCTTGGACTCACAGATGAGGTCTGGCCTTCCGACAACACCGATCCGTTTGACCGACTGCGCATCCAGGATGGCTTTACATATGCATATTCGCCCGGCGTCATGATGGCTTGGGTCACAGATTCACCGAACTGGGTCAATCACCGAACAACATCACTTACATATAGATTCCTGTCTTCAATGCAAGGGTCGCTAGGCGTAGGCGCAAATCTGAATCAATGGACCTCTACGGACTTCGCAACTGCAAAAGCAATGGTCGAGGCATATAAGCGTGTTCGAGAGACGGTTCAGCATGGATCGTTGTACCGGTTAGTTTCGCCGCGCGATGGAAGCGAAGTCTCCGTCACAGAATCCGTCTCGCTGAACCGACAACAAGGGGTGCTCTTCGCATTTCTACACTCCAGCCAGATGGGTTATCCCTTTCCACGCGTCTACCTGCGCGGTCTTGATCCCGGAAAGGACTACCGCATCAGCTCAATCTCAGGTTCGGTGGCGAGCGATTCACCCGAAGTAGCAAGTGGTAGCTACTGGATGAATCATGGATTGGATATTGATCTACGCGGTGACTTTCAGGCAGCCGCCTTTCGATTTGATGAAACAAACACAAACACTCATCCTTAATACTTGGCCGTTAGCAGCCAGACGCTACGAACGAGTCGCTCGCGTTCGTAGCGATGAATCTCTGCGTTCAGGCCAAACAGACGTTAGCCATTCGGATCAAACTCAAGCGGGTCGACTTCGCAAATGCGCGTCATGGATCCCCCTTGCGCGCGCTCGTAAGACCCGTCAAATGCATCCTCTCTTGAGGCTGCCCGCGATGAACGAAACGGGCGTGTCATGAATCCGACCCTTGCCCGAATACCACGTTCCAGTGCACATGGATGTTCCTAAGATCGATGTCATCTGGACAGACATCCCAGACCCTCACGCCCCGACGGGTGCACGCGGCGTTGGGGGAAATAGGAATTACAGGCGTTGGGGCGGCGGTTGCAAACGCTGTCTGCAACGCCACAGGAAAACGTGTACGAGACCTACCAATTAAGCTTGATAAGACGTTATAGCGAGTGCCGGCATCATGCTCTGCGATCCACCCGACTTTGTAGATCTTCGCCAAGCTTTGGATGATGCGCGCAATTCTTCCAGCCTGCTAAGATTCAAGCGGAGGGTAGCGGAAGCCTATGCGTAGCAGAATTGGCCGAAAACAGTTGTACATATGGGCATTTACCGTTGCGACACTCCTTCTTTTTTCATCCGCGTCAGCTCAGGTGAGCGAGCAGGCAATTCAAACCACACCCCAGAGTTCAGACGCTCCGGCTCCAAAGCAGCAGGGAGGGTCATCGACTGCGGGCGAATTCGCACCTGTACTCGATTCAGAGCATCGGCCGATCACAGCCGGCGGGTTCGTCAAGACTGGCCCCATCATCTTCAAGGATATTTCGGCGAAGGCGGGGCTGACAAGCTGGCACCATGTCATGGGAACGCCGGAGAAGAAATATATTATCGAAGAGACGGGTTCCGGCGTCTGCCTGCTTGATTACGACCATGATGGCTGGTTAGACATCTACATGGTAAATGGATCAACCTACGACGCGCAGGACGGGAAGACCGAGCCACCACACGCTGCACTCTTTCACAACAATCATGACGGCACGTTTACGAACGTCGCTACATCTGCAGGGGTGACAAACGGTCGGTGGGGATATGGCTGCGCAGTAGGAGACTATGACAATGACGGATGGCCCGACTTATACGTGACGAATTTCGGTAAGAACCGTCTTTACCGCAATAACCACGATGGCACATTCACCGACACTGCCGAAAAAGCAGGCGTAACTCTAGGCAATTGGTCGACCGGCGCGAGTTTTGGGGATTTTGACGGAGATGGGCGTCTGGATCTGTTTGTGCCGGGGTATGTTCACTACGACATGGCGCATCCACCTCGTGCGGGTTCAGACAGTCTCGGATTTTGCCAATATCGGGGAGTGAACGTCAGTTGCGGTCCGCGGGGACTCGAAGGCGAACCTGACCATTTGTTCCACAACAATGGCGACGGAACCTTTACCGATGTGAGCGTAAAGGCCGGTGTCAGTGATCCAAATCATTATTACGGCTTCAGCTCTACCTTCGTCGATATAAATAACGATGGCAAGGTGGATTTGCTGGTCGCAAACGACTCTTCCTCCAATTACCTGTATATCAATAAGGGAGATGGGACTTTCGAAGATGCCAGCTACTACTCCGGCTTTGCGCTGAATCGGTCTGGACGTGAGACGGCGTCTATGGGATTGGCTGTTGGAGATTACAAGAACAGCGGACAGGTGGGGATCTACACCACTACCTTCTCAGATGACTACAACACATTGTTTGATAACAAAGGCGACGGCAATTTTTCCGAAGTGACTTCGCGGACCGGGATCGATGAGATCACTTATCCATTTCTGGGCTGGGGCACGGAGTTCATCGATTACGACAACGATGGATGGAAGGATATCTTTGTCGCCAACGGACACGTATATCCGGAGGTCGCGCACCATGACTGGGGAACCAGCTATGCCGAGCGCCCACTGCTTTTCCATAATGTCGATCATGGTCAAAAATTTATGGCGATGCCGGCGGTTGATGGCACGGGACTCGCAGAGGTTATTCCTGCGCGGGGGGCGGCTTTTGGCGATCTATTCAATGACGGCAAAATCGATGTCGTCATCAACTGCATGGATCACACTCCCGTTTTGCTGCGCAATGTCAATCCCGACCACAACCATTGGGTAGGAATTCGGCTTGTTGGTGGCTCGGGAAGCCCCCGCGATGCAGTTGGGTCCACGGTATATCTGACGTCCGGCGCGACTCGACAACGGGGAGATGTGATGAGCGCCGGAAGTTATGAGTCCTCCAACGACCAGCGTCTTCACTTTGGTCTCGGACAGTCTACTTCGGTGGACTCTGTCGAGATTCATTGGGCCGGCAGCGGGAAGGTGGAACACGTCAAGCTGCCCGGTATCGACCGCTACTTTGTTGTCGAAGAAGGCAAAGGTATCGTCGCCAGCGTCTACGATGGCATCGCAAAAGAAGCGTCTTCGGGAAAATGAATGCTCGTCGACTATCTCCAGAGAGCGAGCGCTTTATGAGAAGTTGGCCTTCTCATGTTGCCCAAAGACTGCTAACGGCTGTTCGCTTCGAGCCGTGGTGGAACGCTTGTTTTGTTGTGTCTAGATTGAAGCGATTAAACTGGCGCTTTGCCGCTCTCGCCGGTGTGATGCCAGTCGCTATGCTGTTCGTCTCTATCGCACCGGGTCAGGAAGTTACGCCAGGCAAGGACCAGGACGCGGCTCGAAAACAATACTCGGAGAAGATCGCGTCTGGCTACAACTTCCGCTTTGGCAAGGACCTTCCCTTCGCGCCAGGTAACCCGGAGGTGCAGGGCGGCGGCTTCATCCAGCCTGGAGCTTTTCCAAACGCTACATATTGCGCGCATTGCCACCAGGAGGCATACCACCAGTGGCGTCAGGCGCTGCATTCGAACTCGTTTCGTGAGCCGTTTTACCGCACCAGCGTCAACCTCCTCAACAATACCAAAGGCATTGAGTTCTCACGGCACTGCGATAGCTGCCATAACCCGATCGGCGTGCTCAGCGGTGCTCTCACTGAAAATTCGCAGGTAGACAGAAAATTCGACGACAACGGCGTGACCTGCATGGTCTGTCACTCCATCCAGGGCCTGAAGTCTACCAGCGGCAACGGCGGCTACATTATAGGAGTTCCGTCGGTGATGGTGGATGAGAACGGCAAACGCATCCCTGGAGAAGTTCCGTACGACGAGATCATCAAGCATCCGGACCGTCATTCCAGGGCCGTGATGCAAAGCTTCTACCGGACCCCTGAGTTCTGCGCCGCATGCCACAAGGCGAATTTGCCGCAACATCTGAATGACTACAAATTCCTGAGCGCATTTGTCACGTTTGACGAGTGGCAGAACTCGAAGTTCTCGCATCGGAATCCGTTAACTTTTTATCCCGGAGACTTCAAGACCTGTCAGAACTGCCACATGAAGCGCGCCTCGCTCACGATGCCGGACTATGGCGCAAAGAATGGAACGTTCGCATCGCATAGCTGGCCGGCAGGAAATACAGCTGTCCCCTTTTATTACGGCTTCGACGAACAACTAGAGAAAACAATAAAGTTTCTGCAGGCAGGAGATTATCTGAATGTCGATATCTTCGGGATAAAGAAGGCCAGTGAAGAGCAGTTGATTGGTCCACTTGGATCGGTGCCTTTTCATATCCAACCGAACGATATCCTCGACGCGTACGTCGTAATCCAGAATAAGAACATAGGTCACTCACTGATCCCGGAGGTCCGCGACCTATATGAAGCATGGGTAGAATTCACAGTCAAAGACGAACATGGCAAGGACATCTACCACAGTGGCTTTCTACGGCCGGACGGCGAACTCGATCCGCGCGCACACAGCTTCACCAATCGGCCAGTGGATAAGGACGGCGCGTTTGTCGATAACCACCAGGTGCAGACCATCCACTCGGTCGCCTACGATAATACCGTCCAGTCGGGGCGGTCGACGTTGGTTCGATACCGTTTCCGCGTTCCTGCAGATATCAAAGACTCCATTACCATTACAGCGAAGGTAAACTACCGCCATCTTCGGGAAAGCTATACCAATAACGTGCTTGGCAAGCATCATCCCGCCTATCCCGTGGTGGAGATAGCGGCGCGCAGCCGAACGCTGCGAATCGGTAAGAATTCTCCAGTTCAGCCTTCGCCTGGAGACAATCCGGATTGGATGCGTTGGAACAACCTAGGAATCAGCTATCTCGATCAGCTTCAATACGGCGCAGCAGTACACGCATTTTCTGAAGTGGTACACCTGAGGCCCGATTACGCAGACGGCTACACGAATATTGCATTAGCCGAGACCGAGTGGGAGAAGTATAGGTCAGCGCGGAACGCTGTAGAAAAGGCGCTGTCGTTAAGTCCAAACAACGCCCGCGCTCTCTATTATCGGGCGCTGTTGGAGCGGAGAGCGGGAGAGTCCGACGCAGAGCTGGCTGATCTCGAAGAAGTGGTGCAGCAGTATCCTCAGTCGCGCGACGCTCGGCGCGAGTTGGGTGTCACCTATTTCCAGCGGGACGATGACGAGCATTCTATGCAGCAGTTCCAGGCGCTCGAAACGATCGATCCAGACGATGTAGCGGCACACTACAATTTGTCTATTCTCTATCGACGAATGCACATGAAAAAGCAGGCTGAGCAAGAGCAGGCACTCCTGCTCACTGAAAAGGCCGATCCGGAAGCGCTCACCAGCTCGCTTCGTTTTTTGAGCAGCCACCCTGACGACTCGCACGAGAGCGTCCCGTGGCATCTCCATACAGATTTGCCGAATGATGAAAGCCCGGCAACCCCAAAGTGAGCGATAACTATATGTGGATCAATCGATCGTTCGCAAGATGGATATCACATGGCATCGGCATAGCTGTCGTGATATTTATGTCGGCTGTCGTTGTATCTGGTCAAAGTGTCTCGAAGACAAGCTCAGCAGAGTCGCCACTACAGGAGCACTACGATGCCGCGGAGACATTGCAGGGCAAAGGCGATTTGGCGCAAGCTGCGTTTGAGTACAAGCTGTTTCTCGCCGCAGCGCTGCATCGCGTTGCAAATGGTCGGGCCAACGTCGGAGAGTATCCAGAAGCAGTACCACTTTTTGACGAAGCGCTCACGCTCACCCCGAACCACACAGCACTGAGCATGGACTATGCCAAAGCAGCACTGGACGCGCACGATCTGCTCAAGGCCCAACATCTGGCACAGGAATTGATAAACGCTTCTCCAAAGAACGCCAGAGACACCCATACGGCAACCCTGCATCGACTCCTTGGACAGGCGCTTCTTGGCATGGATGACAACAAGGGAGCTAGAGAGCAGTTTGCAGAAGCCGCAGCGATCAGTCCCACGTTTGAAAATGAGTACGCATTGGCGCAGGCATATCTCGCAATCCCGGATAAGGAAGACGCGTCGAAAATCTTTGGAAAGATACAGGCTGAATTCGGAGACACAGCGCAGATCCACATGCAATTCGGCCTAGCCTATGCGGATGCGGATTTTCCCGAAGAAGCTATCCCAGAGTTCAAGAAGACGCTCGCGAGAGATAACAGATACCTTGATGCACATTACTCCCTCGGCGCCTCCTATTTGAAAAGGTCGGGAGACGCTGCCTTTCCCGCAGCCGAGGCGGAGTTCCGCAAGGAGCTCTCGATTCATCCAAACGATTTTTTTAGTTACTATGAACTCGGTTATCTCGCGATGAATACACATCGACTGACTGAAGCAGCCCGCGACCTTAATCGTGCTGCTGCATTGAACCCATACAGTGACGATACGTTTCTACTGCTGGGCGACCTGTATAGCCAAATGGGCAAATCCACGGACGAAGAGGTCGCGCTGCGAAAGGCGATTCAGTTATGCACTGACCCTTCGCGGAACCACTACCAGATTCGCGGCGCTCACTACGAACTGGGCCTATTACTCATTCAGGAAGGAAAGGCAGACGAGGGCAAAAAAGAGATGCGCCTCGCCCAGGACATGCTGCTCCAGAACAGAAAGCTTGATACCGCTAACCTTGCCGGCAAAACAATCATCAAATTCCCTCCCCGTAAATCCGACACAATAACCGATCCCGCTGCTGTTACAAAAGTGAAGCAATTTGAACAACAGGTTGGACCCGCCATTGCAGACAGCTTCAATAATCTTGGAGTCATCAGCGCAGAGAGTGAGGATTATGCGTCAGCATCCACCTACTTTAAACAGGCTGCTGAATGGAATCCGGGGATGGAGGGTTTGGACTACAACTGGGGGAGAGCCGCCTTCGGCGCGCAAGAGTACCATCAGGCTTTGATCTGCCTCGACAGGTACATGCAGGCCCATCCAGACGACGCTCGTCCGCGCGTGCCTCTCGGAATGAGTCAGTTCATGCTGTCGGATTACAGTGACGCCGTCCATACACTTTCCCCATTGGGCGCTCAGTTGAATACGGTTCCACTGCTGGCTTATGCTTACGCCGAGTCGCTGATAAAGACCGGCGACGTGGATCAGGGAATCGATCGCCTCGAGCGCCTCGAGGCGGCAGACCCTGGTCTTGCGTTGGTTCCCGCTGCTCTCGGAGAAGCCTTCGCAGGTCAGAAGCAGTATCAGAAAGCAGAAGCACAGTTGCATACGGCGCTAACTATCGATCCCTCGAATAAGAATGCGAAATATGATCTTGCACTTACCTTGATGGCCCTCGGTCAAAAGGATCAAGCGCAGTCACTGCTAAAAGAACTGGCGCAGTCTGGAACCAGCAAACCGGCAGTTTATTATCAGCTCGGCAAGCTTCAACTCGACCACGGGGATACAGATGACGCGATTGGCAGCCTGGAGGCCGCGGCCAGATTGGCACCAGAGGATAGTGCGATCCGTCTAGAACTTACGGAAGCCTATCACCGGAAGGGCGTCGCAGAGAAAATCAAAAAGTGAAAGCATCCTTGCTTCGCAGATCCCATCCGGATTGCGGTCAAGTCTTGGTGCGAGATGCCACTGAATGCCTCACGAATCGCTTCGCAAATCTCGGGAATTCATGATCTATGGCTCCATAGGAACGGGTGTGTAGGTATCCCCTTGAACGATTTGGTCGAGGACGGCACTGACGCGGGCTGGGCACGCATGACCCTCGCGCGGCGTCATGTTGTCATGATCGGACCAAATCATCGGCAACGGCTCCTTGGGGCCGCGAATTTGGTTCAACACAGTCCAGATACCCGCAGGCGGAGCGGTGGTATCGATAAAGCCCATGCCCGCCATTACCGGCGCTGTAATCCGCGATGCGAAGTTGACAGGATCGAAGTACAGAGCAGTATGCATGATGTCAGGGTTGCTGGAGGGCCAGTTCGGATAACCCGCTTTACGCCCGTGTAGATCACCGTTCGTATCCGCGCCGGCGGGTACGCAAACCAAAACATCCGTAATCTTCTCCGGCCGCAGCCCTGCTAAGACCAGGCTCTGCTGGCCACCCATGCTGCCCCCTGTGACGACGATCGTCTTACCGTCCCAGTCGGGCCGGGTAAGGAGATAGTCGATTACGCGGGAGTCGCGGAGGTACATGTCGAGAAAATAGGACTTCTCACGATCGGTGTTGCCAACCGTCTGGTAGTCCTGCGGAATGCCACCAGATGGATCGTTGGGCTGTTTGTCATGCGAATCTACGTTGAGGACCAGCCATCCGGACGAGGCGCGTTGTTCGTCTCCGCGGGCGTTCAGGGCGTAGACGCCGGCATACTGAAGCTGGATGAGGGCAGGGTACTTGCCGTCCCTAGCAGGCTTCGCGACGTATCCGTGAACATGAGAACCGAGGGCGTCAAGAGTGAAGATCTTAATGTCAACCCCCGGAATATCGCTCGCAATAGGATTCAGAATTGGATGGATCGGAACTTTCGCCTGCTCGGCGAGCTTGTTGTTCCAAAATGTGTCGAAATCACTGGGCCGCGGTGTGTCCATGCCGATCTGTTGTGGCGCGACAGCAGCGCCTACAGCATAAAAACCATTGTTGCGACCCGTGTTGCCTCCGATATAGGGAGAACGCGATGGAGGCCCGCCGGCGGCCGCATCGGTAACGGAACGAGCTGCGGCATTCAGCGGGCTGACCATAGAGCTGTTCGAGCCTTTGGGGTCGACTGCTGCCGGCGTGCCGCCGGATGAGGCAGACGGCAGGCTAGCATACGGTTCGACGGCGACATAGATCATCTCGGGTTGGTCGCCGATGACCTCTATGGTGTCCTTACCCCTGCTGAGATCGAGTTTTCCCTCCTTCAGAACGACGGCGTTGTTGCGCCGCACGGTGTACTTGTAGGAGTAGGTAGGAGAGACCGGACCAGGAGTCACGGTCCACCCGACGGTATCGCCGATTGTATAAATGCCGCTTATATGGAAAGGAGAGAAGGTGAGTTGCTGCTCGATTGACGGCCGCTGCGGGTGAGCCGCGCGCTCGGGCACTGCGGTCGGCTGCTGAGCCAGGAGGGCCGGTGCGGCGGTGGTAAGCATTGTGGCGTAGAAGATTCTCAACAGGAAGCAACGCATGGTCTTTAGTCTCTCCGAAGGAAAGGATACACATTTGTCGATGGATCAGGACCAAGCACGAGCCCCAGGTGCGCAAACAAGCGGTGTTTGGCTCAGGCAGTCGAGGGATCTACGTGATCTCTCGGAATGAAGTATCCTGACACGGATAGAGCTTGCCGCACATCGGCCTTGTCGGCGATACCTATACCATCACCGTTGCTGGCGCAGACCGCCGGTCGCTTCTGCGTCATCGACATGCACATTCCCCCGCCCGCGCCCCGCAGGCACGATTTCGGAGAGACGTTCGTTATGCTTGAAGGCGAGATGGAAGCGACGCTTCGGGGGGGATTGCTGGTGCGTGCACGCGAAACCATACATACTCCTGCCAACGCGCCACATCAGTCGACGCCATACAGGGTCATTAGGTGCGCATTGTGATGCGGCTAATCGAGAGACGCAGTGTCGATGCAGCCGCATTGAGCAGAATGCGCAAACGTCACATGTCCAACCCACCTCCATCGAGTATGGATGGATGACGGCTGGCTAGCCCGCAATGAACTCAATCTTGGGGTTCGGTAGATATGAAGACAAAGGTAAAAATCGGGATCTGGATTATCGTCGTCGCAGGCTTCTCACTGTTATCCGGCACATGCGGCGCACAGAGTACCTGCCCATGGCTGAACGCCGCAACCGCATCCGGTGTGCTTGCGGGCCCGGCGACCGTGGAGGTAAACAATACTGGTGCCGGTACAGGGTCATGTGTATTTCGGCTTCTGAACGGAGCCTCGGACGATACTTTGCGCATAGCAGTCACCAAAGCAGATCATGCAGAGGATCCAGGGGGGGATATGAAACCCTATGAAAGCGGCTGCACTTCCCCGAAAGCGTCGCTGAGGGCGATCGGGAATGAGGCAGTCCTGTGCGCAAGCAATAAGGGACTGGCTCGCAGCGAACTCGTGGTTGGCCGGGTAAGAGCCAACATATTTACAGTCGACATCAATACCGGTACTGGAAATGGGTCTCAAGCAACCCGAGATGTTCTCGCTGCAAAAGTTGAAGAAATCGCGAGACAGGTGGCAGGTGCATTGTTTTAGAGGACCTGACTTACTGTTCCGGACGAAACCGAACTAACCCATCGACATAGAACAAGAGCCGCGAGACGAATTCCGAGCGTGACAGATGTGGGCGAACGTCTCACCGTTATTGCCACGTTACACGTACAAGCACATCGATGCGATACAGTCTCCAGCCTCAGGATCAGCTTGCGACTCCGCATTCGATCCCTGAGTGTTCCCATCGGACCACCGACCGCCGTTAAATGACGCGCCACTGACGAAGCAAACATATTGATCCTACAACTATGGAACCTGTTCCGCGCGGCAATGAAAGAGCTCAACAAGGATCTTGATGCGCTCTTTCTGGCGGCTGCGTGGAAGTCGTTTGGTTCTGGTAAGCTCGGCAAGCCCGTGGAGTCCGGCCCAGAACAACTCGGAGAGCACCTCTAACCTCGAACCCTGGTCTTGAAAGAGCTCCATCAGTTGCGCAAAGGCGAACTGCAACTCCGCCGGAGTCGCAGGGTCTGCGAAAGCTACATTGAGGCTGAGAGAAAACATCACTTCGTACAGTGCGGGCGACTGCGACGCGAACGCCAAGTACGCGGACGCGAAACCTTCTAAGGAAACGTCACGCTTCGAACGTCTCTTTGCCTTCGCCAACGCAACGCCTAGCTCCTGAAATCCTTCGATAGCAACCGCGGAGAGGATCCCCTCGCGGCTCCCGAAGTGTGCATATAAAACCGGTTGGCTATACGAAATCTCGTCGGACAGTCGCCGAACGGTCACGCTCGGCCACCCTTCAGTCTCCGCGATTCGCCGCGCCGCGCTGATGATCTGTGCTCGCCGCGCCTGCCGGTCGCGTAGTTTCCTCTCCGCAATGCGGCTCGCGGCCATCGTCGTTTCCATAGACCAAGAATAGCACTGCTAGAAAATATTGAGATATATGTTGAGTCGTACAGTTACCGTAAGCATCTTTTATAGCGTTGCTATTTTTTCTATAGGAGATACATCATGCACACCACCATCCCACTCTCCGTGGCCGCCCTCCTCGGCGTCGGCATCATCATCATCGGTAGTCTCTACATTGCGTCCCCCGAGAAGATGACAGGATCTTTCGGCCTCAAACTGCCCTCGCCTGATGCTGAAACGCGGGCCTGGCTGCGCCTCAAAGGAATCCGGGACATCGTATCCGGTTTACTTGTCCTCACCCTGATGCTTACGACCGGCCCGCGGACGGTGGGAATAGCGCTTCTCGTTGAATCCCTCACCGCGTTCGGCGATATGTCGAACGTACTGGGTTCGGGCGGTTCCAAGCAGGCAGCCCTTTCAATCCACGGTATGACCTTCGCAGTCATGGTGATCGCCGGACTATTCCTCATCAACATCTTTTGACCCAGCGCCTGCAACGTCATCGTCCAGCATGCGTGCGACCGACACCAGTCATTCCCAACCAGGTCTTGACCCATGAGCCGCCCTGTCCCGAAGACAAGGAGTGGGCTTTCGAAAGTCCGCATCTGCGGGATAGCGGCCCCTGGTAGCCGTGGACGCTGTAGCGCGCGCATCTGGAGCCGGCTGCGAGAGCAGCAGGAATCGACTCACACATCGGTAGGCGCACCTTCCGACGAACGTACGCCACCCGTCTAATGGCGACGATGAGGATGTCAAGACGGTGCAGGAACTCATGCGCCATGCAAACTATTGGGTTACGATGAATCTCCATGCCAGGCGATCACGCAAAATAAGCGGAACGCGCAAAGCCGAGTCGTAAACATCTTATGTGGGGGGAATGGGCGAAACTCGCGGTTCAACATCGTTCTTAGAATGTCGCGTCGCTTACACCGAACCGTAAATAACTGATGCTATTGGCGTCCCCGACGGGATTCGAACCCGTGTTACCGCCGTGAAAGGGCGGTGTCCTAACCGCTGGACGACGGGGACGCTCGATCTACGAGTTGAAGGCGTAGAGTCTTCTATAACGCTATCAACATGGGCGTTCTCTGTCAAAGAAGCCCCAGACTCGCAGCTCCTTCAACCCCTCCCGGCGAAGATGAGATCCGCCCGGAGCGCACCCTGCGTCGCATCTCTGCAAACTGCAACAGAATAAAATTGTCCGTCATCCCCGCAATGTAGTCGGCCACCACGCGTGCTAAACCTTCGGTCTTCACATCCTCAAAGTACGCCTCCGGCAGCTCCTCCGGCTCGTTGACCCAAAACTCAAACAACTCCTTCACCACCTCTTCGGCCTTCGAGTATTCCAGCGCCAGGGCCGGGCAGGTGTACAGCGTCTCGTATAAGTACTGCTTCTCTTCTACCCTCTCCGCCTCTGCCTGCGGCGAAAACACAGCCACCCGGTCCGGCATCGCACGAATATCCGCCAGCGTCTTCGCCCCAGACTGCCTGACATTTGCAGCCGTTGTCTCGATCAAATCCAGAATCAGCGTCTTTTGCATCGCATGCAGCGCATCGTGGAAGATGTACTTCTCCTCCGCATCTGGGTGGGCGCGCTCCATCGCAGCATAGCTTCGGCGCAGAATCCCGACATGCTCGCGGATATGCCTAATCTCCAGAATTCCCGACTCCACCCCGTCATCAAGATCCGCCGTAAGGTACGCAATCTCGTCGGCCAGATCGATCAACTGCGCCTCGATCGGCGGTCTGCAATCCAGAAAATACTGCGCCAGCTCCGGATGCTCCTTCACGCTATAATCCCGCGAGTGCTTCACAATTCCCTCGCGCGCTCCCACCGTAAGATTCAGCCCCCGATGCGCCGCATACCGCTGCTCAAACCGCTCCACAATCCGCAGCGCATGGAGATTATGATCGAAACGCAGTCCATACCGCTGCAGACATTCATCAAGCGCGCGCTCCCCCGCATGCCCGAATGGCGGATGCCCAATATCGTGGACCAGCGCCAGCGTCTCTGTGAGATCCGTATTCAAACCCAGCGCCGAAGCGACGTGCCTCGCCACCTGAACCACCTCAATCGTATGCGTTAACCGGCTACGAAAGTGGTCCGACGCTCGGCTGGTAAACACCTGCGTCTTTCCCGCCAGCCGACGGAACGCTCTCGCCTGCACCACGCGGTCACGATCGCGCTCAAACGACGTACGATCATCACTCGAAGGTGCCGGAAAATCACGCGCCGAAAGCTTCCGTGCCTCTTCGCCGAATACGCCAACCGCCTGCAAGTGATGCATCATCTACACGATTCTATCGTCTTCCGCCACTGTGCAGCGCCTTCACTTCGACGGAGCACTTCCCGAGTGCGCTAGCCGCACACGAGCCTTCTCCAGCTTCCGCTGCACCTTCGCCACATCCTCCGGATCTGCCTCCGGCGGCAGCGAATCCGAGTACTCCTGCAGCGATTTCTGCCACTCCGTAATCGCAGCCTGCAGCTTTCCGTTCCGTGCTTCTATCTCGCCAAGATGGTCCAACACCGTCGGGTCATTCGACATCCGCGCAGCAGCTTTGTTCTCATAATCCTCTGCCATCGCATACTGCCCCTGTTTGTAGTACGCCCACGCCAGCGAGTCCAGATACGCATAGTTCTGCGGATCCGACGCCACCGCCTTCTTCAGCATCGCAACAGCTTCATCCAGCTTGATGCCGCGGTCCGCATACATATACCCAAGGTCGTTCTCAATCGCTGCGTTATTAGGATCCAGCGCCAGGCCCTTGCGGAACTCCAACTCCGCCTCGTCATACAACTTCTCCCGCATCGCCGCATCGCCACGGAAGTAGTCGACGTAGATCTTGTCCTCCGGTTTTGTCGCCAGTGCATCGGCCTTGTCGAACGCCGCCGCCGCATCCTTCCACCGCTTTGCACGCACGTCCATATCAGCTAGGTCGAAGTAGACTTCCCTGTCCTCAGGCCCGCCCGTCAACTGCGCCTCTGCCAGCTTGACGCCCTCGTTCACCTTGCCTGCGTCGGCCAACTGCCGCGCATACGTCAGCTGCACATCATGATTGCTCGGCATCGCCTTCGCCGCATCTGCCGCAACCTGCAGCGCCTTGGTCCACTGGTGCGCCTCGCGATACGTATCTACCTCAGCATCACTTGCGCGCGCCACATAATCCCCGCCCAGCGCGCCCATCTGCTCGAACGCCGCAATCGCCTCGCCTGTATTCCCTACCTGGCGCGCCGCACTTCCCAGAAGATCCAGAAACAGCGCACGGTTGCTCAATTCGCCGCCGGTGTACTTCCCGTCTGTTGAAGCCCTCGTCGCCAGCAGTTGTTTCAGTGTCTTGATCGCATCATCAAACCGCCCCAGCCCGTCATACACCAGGGCCTCGTTATAGCTCAGCTCCGGGTCTCCGCCAACGGATACCAGACCCTCCGCCTTCTTCAGCGTCACCAGTGCCTGCGCAAAGTCGCCCTTCTGCCGCTGAATCTCTGCCTCTCGTATCAGCGCCTGCGGGTCCTGCGGGTCTGTCTTCAAAATATCCGCATTGATCTTCGCCGCCGCATCCATCTGGCCCGACGCCGCCAGCGCCGCCGCCAATCCGCGCTTTGCATCCGTATTGTCCGGGTCCTCCGCCAGCGCCGCCTTGTACGCCGCAGCAGCATCGGTCGGCTTCTTCAGTTGGTCATACAGCCCCGCCAGCGCATAATCCATACGCTCGGTCCTGTCGCTCTCCGGCACGTCCGCAATCACCTTCGCCGCGCGATCCAGATTCCCCTGCTCCGAGTACTGCCGCGCGATACTCAGCACAACCTCTTCATTATTCGGATCGATCTTCTGCGCCGCCTTAAACTGCTCCTCCGCCTTCGCCGAGTCGTGATCCAACCCATACAACTGCCCCAACAACAGCCTGTTCTCCAGGCTGCTCGGCTTCAACGCCACAATCGTCTCGTACTCCTTGATCGCTGCCTGCAGAACCTGCGTCGCCTGAGGCCCCTGCCCGTCTCCAAGCGTCCGCAGATACACCCGCCCGAGCAATAAGTGCGCGTCAATGTCATCCGGGTGCTTCGCAATCTGGTCTTGCGCCGCCGAAACCGCATCTCCGATCCGCCCCAGCCGGAAGTACAGATTCGCAATCCCGTCCTGCAACACCCGCGAATCCGGATCAGCATCCATCGCCAGCTTGTACTGCTCAATCGCCTGCGTCGCCGTATCTTGACGCCCAGACGCAACCGCCTGGTCTTCATAAATCTTGGCTAACCCGTAGTGGTAATACGACGCCGCGTGGTCCACAGCAGGCTGCGTTCCCGCCGTGCTCTGCGCCCCCGCCGAAGCACAAACCGCAACCACCGCTATCGGCAGAACGGTTGCGCGGAGTAGACGACCCATGTACATGTCCTGAAACCTCTTGACCATTGCTCGCTCTATCCCCTTAGACGGTACATTACAGGGTTTCGTGCATCCCCATCAATCCCGCCACGTTCTATCCATGCCGAAAGTGCCGAATTCCCGTAAATGCCATCGCGATCCCCAGCTGGTCCGCCGCCGCAATCACCTCAGCATCCCGCATCGACCCGCCCGGCTGAATCACCGCCGTTGCACCCGCATTCGCAATCGCCTCCAGACCATCCGCGAACGGGAAGAACGCATCCGACGCAGCCACCGTCCCCTCCAGCGGCAGCGCCGCCTTCATCGCACCGAAGCGCGCCGCATCCACGCGGCTCATCTGCCCCGCGCCAACCCCCACCGTCTGCCCGAATCCATCCTGCAGCCGCGCATACACAATCGCATTCGACTTCACGTGCTTGCACACCTTCCACGCAAACAGCAGCGCCGCCCTCTCATCCGCCGTCGGCTTACGGCTCGTCGGATAGCTCAGCATGTCCTCACCCACCCGCGCATGGTCCTCATCCTGCACCAGGAACCCGCCCGAGATCTGCTTCATCACACTGCTCCTCGGCGCCGCCACAATCCGCAGTACCCGCAGGTTCTTCTTCGCCGCCAGCGTCGCCAGCGCCTCAGGCGTATACCCCGGCGCAACAATCGCCTCCACAAACAGCTTCGCCATCTCCGCCGCCGCCGGCCCATCCACCACGCCGTTCACCCCAATCACCCCGCCAAACGCCGACACCGGATCAGCCTCCAGCGCGCGCCCATATGCCTCCTTCACCGTCGCACCGATGCCCACGCCGCACGGGTTCGTATGCTTGATAATCGCCACCGCCGTCGTCTCAAACTCACTCACCAGAGACCAGCAAGCATCCAGATCGACCAGATTGTTGTAGCTGAGCTCTTTGCCCTGCATCTGCTCCGCGTTCGCAATCCCCCGGTTCGTGCCGTCCGTATACACCGCCGCAGCTTGGTGAGGATTCTCCCCATACCGCAGCGAGTTCTTCAGCTTCGCCGAAATTCGCAGCACCGGTGCCATCCCCTTCTCCGGCTCCGGCTCCTGGGCCTCCATACCCTCCGGCAACCCCTCCAGCGTCGTCGCAATCGCCGAGTCATACGCCGCCGTCGTCGCAAATGCCGCCCTTGCCAGCCTCCACCGCGTCTCCAGGCTCAGCTTCCCGCCATTCGCCCGCAACTCCTCGCCGAGCGCCCCATACGCCTCCGCGCTCGAAACCACCGCCACATCCTGAAAGTTCTTCGCCGCCGACCGCAGCATCGACGGCCCACCGATATCAATATTCTCGATCAGCTCCGCCGTCGTCACACCCGGCTTGGCCGCCGTCTTCTCAAACGCATACAGGTTCACCACCACCATGTCGATCGGTAGAATCCCATGCTCCTCCACCGCCGCCACATGCTCCGGCTCGTCCCGCCGGTGCAGAATCCCACCATGCACCCCCGGATGCAGCGTCTTCACGCGCCCATCCAGCATCTCCGGAAACCCCGTCAGCTCCGCCACATCCAGCACCTTCATTCCAGCATCCCGCAGCGCCTTCGCCGTCCCCCCCGTCGAAACCAGCTCCACACCCAACTCCGCCAGTACCCCTGCAAACTCCACCAACCCGCTCTTGTCCGTAACCGACAACAACGCCCGACGCACAGCCTTCAAATCGCTCATAGCCTTTAATTTTACGACACGCTTCCAAAGCCATCTCTTGCCCACAAGCGCGAGGCACAGCCTCCCAAATCTTCGTTGCTTGTTCTTGCCGCAGATAATCTGAGTCCTTGTTCTCCAAGACAGCAACGGACCGCCACTGACGCATCGCAGCCGCCTACAATCCACCAACTCCAGCGAGAAGCGCACTAACGTCGACGTATAAGCCACCAATCGATACAAAAAAAGCAATCTTGCAGCAAAGAAGCAATCCAAAGTTTGACCCGACGCGGTCCAGCACGTTCCCACCCCAGCCTACGATGAGAGCCCTGGCCAGGCCCGTAACGCCTCCACCGACTGATCCAGCTACGCCTCCTGCGGTATCCTTCCGCCATGCGCGCTCTGGCCCTACTAGCAGCCTTCACCCTCACCGCACCGCTCACCGCGCCGGCGCAGTGGCAGCTCCAGCAAGCCCCCACCACCGCCGACCTCCGCGGCATCCAGGCCTTCGACGCCACCACCGCCATCGCCATGTCCAGCGGCCCCGGCGACCTCAGCCGCCTCTACAAAACCACC
>JABBOG010000040.1 GCA_019351975.1 Acidobacteriota bacterium | reverse complement strand
ACCCGCGCAGGAACTCCGTCCAGCTCGCCTTGTCTTCCTTGGCGCCTTCGCTCACGGCCAATATCTGTCGATAGCCGCTCTGCGCAACGCCGATCGCCACCAGCACCGAGACGTTCTTCACCTCGCCGCCCCAACTGCGCTTCAGCCACAGGCCATCCAAAACACATACGGAAAATCGCCGACCAGCGGTTGCTGACGCCACTCCTCGATCTGCTTGTAGATCTTCTGGTTCCGATCGCTCATCGTCGAGGCCGACATCCGCACGGCCCTCTCAAGCTGATCACGCACTACCGGCAGCGCGCGGCAAGCGAACCGCCGCGCGAGTTGCGGCGTCACCCGCCCAAAATCCGCTACACGCTCCTGGCGGCTCTGTGCTGGCAACGGGAACGGGAGATCACCGACAATTTGGTCGAGTTGCTGATTCGGATCGCGCACAAGGTAGGCGTGCGGGCCGAAGAGAAGGTGGTCGAGGAGTTCCTGCGATTCGCCAAGAAGGTAGTCGGCGAAGCCCGGCTCCTCTACAAGTTCGCCAAGGCGTAGCTGATCTACCTTGCCGTTTTTTCCGCCTTCGCTAGGTCAAGGCCAAGAGGTGGCTCTTTCATACGGGCATCCAAGGATGCTGAGACTCCAAATCCGTGTTGGCCAGCCTCGTGGTCCTGCCTGTCGGTAGGGACGATTGTGCCCCGATAACAGTAAACGTACGCCTTGTCCCTCTTGACGCTTACGACGTGACGCAGCGCTTCACGAAAATTCCAGAAGTTCCAAACGATCGGACAGACCATACCGTGGTGCCAATTCCTCTTAGGCTACTTTAGACCTTCCCTCTTGATCCGGGATGCAAGGTGGGCTCTCTAGCTGGGGCGCAGGCCAATGAGCAGCTTTCCAGCTGCGGAAATTTCGCACGAATGGGACCCAATAACACCGTAGTACCGAGCGATACTCGTAGTCCTCTTCCGCACTTCCGGATCCAAACTCCAGTTTCTCACCACGTACCGGAATAAACGTCGTACGAAAGAGTTCATCCCAAATGGAGAGTTTATTTCCCATATTCTTGTTCCAATGCGACTCTTTCACGCTGTGATGCAGCTGGTGCATGTGCGGGCTGATTAACACATGGTCTAGCTTGCCGAAGCTAACCGGAAACTGCGAGTGCCTGATTGCATCTAGGACGAGAAGAGTACCAAACATATTCGCCGTTGCGAGTAATCCCATCATTTCGGGTACCGAGTAGCCGTAATAAGCATGCGCCGCACCTACCGCGAACCCAAGTAGAATTCCACTTACCAGACCGTCAAAAGCCATAACCAAGGGATGCTCGCGTGCCGTTGTTAAAGGAGATAAGAACGTCGCGGTGTGGTGCACCTTGTGAAACTCCCACAAGAAAGGTATTTGATGTTCTGCAAGGTGACTCAAATAGTTCGATAAATCGTTGATCAAAAAAAATACAAAGCCGAGCAAGATCGCAATACCAACTCCACCCTTAGACCCTCTTGGAGACAAGCCCGCGAATAGGAGATACCGGCTTATATAAACCGACATCACACCCGTAACCATAAATCCAGCGATTCCTGCCAGCGGTGCCGTAATTTTACCCACAAAATAAAGAACGATATCTGTTCTCGCTGATTGCCCCTTCCATCCATCTGCTGGAAAGCAAAACTTCACGAATGACTTGATCGATAATTCGTGTGCCTCTACCCTAAGTTCAAGCCAGAATGCAACGATGGCGGCAACAAAAAAAGTACCCCAGGTGGCGAGTAGCATGACATGATCCATAGGATGGATATGCCGGATTTTATCTGAGATTAAAGCCATGAATGGATGCAACAATTCAATCTCGAAAGCGGCAAGATAACTTACCCTCGGATCTGCTGCTGATAGAAACATAATTGCCTCCCGCACCACCTGCACCAACGGTATTTGGTTGCGGATAAATAGTAAATATAAATAAGCGCAATCTAGCTGGAAAACATTGACACTGACTTTCAAGTTAGCTGATATGTGCACACCAGTACATGCAATGTCGCCTATTGCCTAGATTTTATTTTTGGGATCATCTTCCGGCTATGCATGCGATATGCTGTACATAGAATTTCTCCGTGTCTAAGTTTGGGTATAGAGAGGGCTCTGAAATGCAAATACTTCGACCGAGTTTTCCTGTCTAAGTCATTAATTCAGGTCCTGTCTTGTCCTCGAAGGATTTGTTACTACGGTAACGCACATGAAGCACCGTCGGTGTATTGCTTGCGTGCTCCTTCAACGCGAACTCGTCTCAGTAAACGATCTTACCGTCGCATTTCTCTCTCGTAGATTCCTTGATTGAAGCTGGTTGAGATACATCATTACAGGACGATTACGATGCTAAAAACGATCAATACACCATCCAAGGATCAAGTGAAAACATCCGCGCGTTCCTCGGCGACGAAAGACTTACCTCGAACAATTTTCCATGAGGATTGGTGGCTTCGCATTACAAGTGACGACTCCTATAGGGAGTCGATTGTCACTTTAGGAGGGCATATCGTAGGAAGGTTGCCCTATCGCCTGTCAAAGGCTTTCGGAGGGTTCACGATTGTTGATATGCCGCGTCTCGTGCATGCTTTAGGCCCTTTGGTTGCGCCACAATTTACACGTGACAACTTTCCTCGATCCCTGAAGGAATTTTCTATCCTGAGCGATCTAATCTCGCAATTGCCCAAAGCCTCGCATATCTCATTCCGCCTCCACAGTGGAATCACCAACACGCTTGCATTCGAAGCTGCCGGCTTCAGTTGTAGTCCAAGTTTTACCGTTGAGATCCCACCTCTGCCCGCTGAGATGCAATGGATGCAGCTGCGCGATAAGACACGCAACATCGTTCGGCGTGCCAGCGAGTGTCTCGAGGTTACGAGCATCACAGACGTCGAACTCTTTGTGGATTTCTACGAGCAGAATCTCCAGCGTAAAGGGCGTAAAAATGAGTACGAGCGTCATATATGTACCCAACTCATCCATGAGTGTCTCAAGCGAAGAGTAGGTACCATCTGGGCCGCTCGAGATGCTTCTGGCGCACTGCAGGCAGCGATCTTTACCGTATGGGATGCAGCAACGGAGTACTACTTCATGGCAACGCGAACTCTAACTTCCGTCAACGGTGCAAATAGTCTGTTGATCTGGGAAGCAATAAAGCATGCAAGTGCGAACCAACTGACGTTCGACATGGACGGTCTGCACGTTGTCTCCGGCGGCGTCCCGAACCTCATCCTCTTAACAGGTTTCGGTGGGAAGCTTCAGCCACGCTATCAGGTGCAAAAATCTTCGTGCCTGCTGAGTGTTGGTAGGTTTTTACGCGGCTTGCGAAAAGACTGATGATGAGGAATGCTATCGCAACACGGTAAATCAGGCCTCATTGGGCTAAGAATTACGAAAGTAACTTCAGCTTTCGTATCTAAAGTTTATGTATCCGCATGCATTTCAATCAAAGGTCTCTCTGAGAGCTTCTGTCGTCTTAAGGCGACAAAACTCTCCCAACCAAGCCATCTATGTTTGCGTCATAATATGTATTAGAAAAACTATGCTTCTCAAAGTCCAGCAAGATGGCGATTGATTGTATCGTGTAAGTTCTGTATGTAACTGGGCCGACTAATTGGTATGGGCTCGTTAGAGAATTGCTCGCACAGTGCGCATCCACGAAGATGCACCGAACGAGCCTTTCGAATAACGTTATGTTTCCAACTGCAACATTTTCTCCCAGGAGTAATATCATGCACGGATATCTAAACGGTCACTACCTGCAATTGCAAAGTGCAGGTCGAAGAAGTTCTCCACCCCTCCCAACACGTTGCGACACAAGTTCGCAGTCTTTGCCCAGAGATGTCAGCAGCCGGTTTGGGCTGAGGCTTCGAGAGCTGCGCAGGGCAAAAAATATGACGCAGCTTCGCATGGCTGTAGACTTCGGCATCGACCGCAGTTTCATCTCGGATGTTGAGCGAGGCAGAAAGTCTATTTCTCTTCCCATGCTGGAAGTCATCGCTCTTGGACTCGACGTAAGTCTCTCAGACCTGCTTGACGGGATTTAGCATCGGCAAGATACGCTGAGAAATTCCCTCATGAAGCTGATCTGGCAGATAGTCTCGCTTCGACTTTCTGCTCGCCGTCGCGCACCCGTGCTCCGCAGAGGCGTTCACGGGCCTGGGTCGTATCTGACACGCTTAAACGATCGTTCAGCTTTCAAACACGTGCCTCCTGAGCGTTCACAGTGAAAAGTGTCTACATTGTGGATTGTCCGAACACAATGCACCTCGCTGTCTGCATTAGACTGTATATATGTCCAATCTAGGAACAATTGCGTTGACGACAATCGAGGGTGGGTCAGCAACTCTTGCTGACTATGCAGGCAGGGTCTTGCTCATTGTGAATGTAGCTTCAAAATGTGGACTCACACCGCAGTACACGGCGCTCGAGGCCCTGTACCAACGCTACAAAGATCGTGGCCTTACTGTTTTGGGATTCCCAGCCAACGATTTTGCAGGGCAGGAGCCGGGTACGGATCAAGAAATCGCCAAGTTTTGCTCAACGGAATATCCAGTCACCTTCCCCCTCTTCTCCAAAATCGCTGTTACGGGGCCGAGCAAGCATCCTCTCTATCAGAAACTCATTGCCGCTGCACCGGAGCATCTCGTTCATGGACCATGGCGTGAGAATCTGGAAAAATACGCCGCGGCGCATAACTTTCCTCCTCCCAATCCCCTTCCTGAGCTGCTCTGGAACTTCGAGAAATTCCTCATTGGGCGGGATGGCTCAGTCTTAGCGCGCTTTGCCCCTGATACTCCTCCCGATGACCCAGTTCTCTTATCCGCCGTCGAACAGGCGCTAGCAGCGTAACGAGCGGAGCGTCACCTCATCCGCCTCTGCCTCGCAACAAACTTCATTCAGAGATGAGGCTAGTTCTAACTGATGAGCGTGACTCCTTGCGTGCATCCGCGACGGGCATCCTCCGTACCCACAAACCTCTCGTTGCGCCAAATCATGCAGTAGCAACCTACGCCCTTCCCCGATCGGCGCTACTGCGTTGACCTCGCGCCGTAGCCTGCCTAGCTCCATCAACCACTCGCCTGTATCCAGTGGTAATGCGGCATTAATCTCCTTGCGCAACCGCTGCGCAAGCGCGGGACTTTCTCCTGCCGTTGAGATCGCAATCTGGAGATCACCCCTGCGCACCACGCTTGGGAAGTAATAATCGCAGAATGGTGGATCATCGACCGCATTGCACAAGATCCCAGCGGTACTTGCCTCCGCATACACTGCGCGATTCACCTCCGCAGTCGCGGTTCCCGCCACCACAAGAAACGCCCCGGCCAAATCTCCGCCTTGATAGTCTCGCCGCTCCCAAACCAGATCTCCAGCCTCCGCCCATTGCATCACGCGCGGCAGAGCCTCAGGCGCAATCACTCGCACACTGGCCTCCGCCTGTAGCAGGCTCTCAATCTTCGACTCCGCGATCTTCCCTGCGCCGATAACCACACAAGGCCGCGCCGCCAGTTTCAAAAAAATCGGAAACAGACTCATCCTATCCCCCTACGCCACATTGCTCGGAACGCGCCCCGGCGAAGCATCCCGCTCCACCGCCGCAACCACTTCGCCCGCCAACTGCGCGCGCAGATCATCATCACTCGTTCGACGAAAGTACGCTCGCAGATTCTCGTCCTCTCTTCGCCGCAGCAAATACCCACGCAGCAGCCGTTCAATCGCCTCCGGACAATCCTCCGCCGCCGCGCGATACCCGATCTGCCGCGCGATCCCCGCATGCTCCCCCAACGCGCCGCCCACGCAGAAATAGAACGCGTCGACGGTTCGCCCGTCCTTCTTCAGCTTCTTGCCCTCAAGTCCCAGATCTGCTATCCAGCTCTGACCACAGCTGTTCGTGCAGCCTGTCACATGCAGCCGAAGCTGCTGGTCGAACTCCGGCAGCCTTTCCTCCAACTCACCCACCAGCCAGCGCGCAAATCCCTTCGTCTCCGCAATCGCCAGCTTGCAGAACTCCGTTCCTGTGCACGCAACCGCGCCGCGATAAAACACCGTCGGCTCCACCTGTATTCCCAATCCCACAATCTTCTTCACCACATCCTGCACACGTTCATTCGGCAGATTCACCAGCACGATGTTCTGGCCAATCGTCGCGCGCAGATGCCCGTCCCCATCCACCTCAGCAAGCTCCGCCAGCGCATGCAACTGCTCCGGGTTTAGCCGCCCGTTCAGCACCGTCGCTCCTACGTAGCTCAGCCCTTCCTGCCGCTGCCGATGAACCCCCACATGGTCGCGATACACATCCTCAGCGATGGGTCCCTCATCAGCAGCGTCAAAGCTGTAGCCCAACTTCGCCTCAATCGCAGCTAGCATCGACTCCGCCGTCCATCCATGGCGCATGAATAGATACTTGATCCGCGCATGCGTCCTGCTCTCCCGAAGCGAATCCTGCTCCCGAAAGATCTCGCACACCGCCTTCACTGCGTCGTACGCCTTCTCCTGCGGGATGAACGCGTTCAGCCTCACCGCCAGGTGCGGTTCGCTCGACAGCCCCCCGCCCACGCGCAGGCTATAGCCAATCTCCTCCCGCCCGTCCTTCACACGCCGCAGCGCCGTCAGCGCCACATCGTTGATCTCCGGATAACTGCACCAGATCGGGCACCCCGTCACGCTGATCTTGAACTTTCGCGGCAGATTATAGAACTCCGGATTCGCCGTCAGCTTCTCCGCAATCTCCAACGCCAGCGGCGACGCATCCAGCAGCTCATGCCCATCGATTCCCGCCAGCGGGCAGCCCGTCACATTCCTCACCACATCCCCGCAAGCCCCCTTCGGGCTCAGCCCCACCGCCGTCAGCGCATCCACCACCTCCGGCAGCGCCTCAATCGTCAACCAGTGCAGCTGGATATTCTGTCGCGTCGTAATGTCCGCCACACCGCGCGCATACTTCGCCGTCACATCCGCAATCGCATGCAGCTGCCGAGACGTCAGCATCCCATTTGGCAGCCCGATCCGCATCATGAAGTACTCGCTCGCCTTTCCTTCGCCGCCCACGCCACCCGTAACGCCCACGCCATCGCCCTGCGTATAAATCCCCCACCACTTGAAGTAGATCCCCGTCCACTCCGGCAGCACACTGCTCCGCCCCTCGCGCGCAAACTGCCGCACCTCATCCCACGCATCCCACGGGTTCTTCGCGAGCTTCAGCCGCTCGACCTTCTGCGCCTTCGTCTCCTTCACCGCAACCGCCGCCTTCGCCACTTCCACCACTTCGCTCAATCCAGCCTCCAAAGTTTTACGAACGAACATCCGATGCGCTGCCATACCCTTCGCTAGCCTCTGTTTGTCATTCCCGAAGGGAATCTGCGTTTCGCTCTTCACGCCGCAAACAGAAAACCCACGTCAAAACGAAAAGCCCACGATCCGCTCGTGGGCACTTGGGGTATCTCTTAGCTTGCTTCTTCTATCAAGCAGCAGCGTCCGAGGCCTCAAGGCCACGACACATACAACACGCGCTGCGCATAAAACTCATACCCCAAGCCTACCCGCCCATCCCCAAATCGTCAATCTCCAACCTTAACCCAATGTAGCTTCCGGATCGACATCAAAAGTTCATCTACCCGCAGACAGACGCTTCAGGTTGGCTTCGAGCCCCGGAATGTAGCTTGCCTGTGCGCCGGGTTCAAGGCGTTGTGCGATCTGCAAGGCTGCTTGCCAAGCAGCCTTCGCCGTCTGCTTATCCCCAACAGCGGATGCTGCGTCGCCCAGCACTGTTTCGCTGAAAAGATTGTCCGGTGCGAGCGCGACAGCTTGACGAGCCAGCAGCAATGCTGCTTCCGGTTGCTTTGCGATGAGCAGCAGTAGGCTCTGCTGAGCACGCGAGACTGCAGCGAGCTCAGGTACTTCGAACGTACCTTGATAGACAAAGACAGAGTCGTCGATCGTCTGATCGGGATGCAGCGGCTGAAATGATCGATAGGGATTGACTTGGGCGCTGGGCCACTCACTCCCACTGAGGTCTGAGGCGCTGATCAGAACAGCACCCTGGATACGGGGAGCAATGAGTTCCGCGCCGCCCAACCACTGCGTGTCGTCGGTAGGAAGTGCGTGACACCGAATTCCATATACTCGCGGATCAATCTCAGGCCGTGCGAAGTACGCGAACCAGCACTCCTGATCAGGATGACGGTCCTGCCACTGCTTCACTTGAAAAAGCTGTTGACCCCAATCGACATTGGCGTCGCTCAGCAGATTGTGTACGTTTCGGGGTCCGCCCCAGGCTTCGTTGGCATACGCAATATCGTTAGGAAAGACGATAAGACTGGAGACGATATGCGCCACAAGAAGGGCAGAACAGAGGATCGCCCATCGGGGACTCCTGCCTGCGAGCGTGACCGTGCCAGCAGCGGCGAAGATGATGGCAAAGGCATACATGGGCAGGAGGTGCCGTGCGCCAATGTTCATGCCCGCCATCATCGCCACCGCAAGATAAATAAGCGCCGGAACCACGGTATAAATCAACTCGCGGCGTTTCAGGAGATTGCCCGTCACGGTGGCGAACGTCGCGAGAACCAGCAACCCAAGCAGCCCGAGCGTCGTCTTGATCAGAATCACGAACGGGAAGTAATACCACTGGCCGTGCGAATAGTTCTTCCCAAGAAGAAAGGTTGGATAGGCCACCGACATTCGTTTTACGTCGATCAACCCGATCAAATACGACTCCGGCAAAAGGCGAAGGCGGCTGATGGCGAGAACGGTAGTGGATTCAAAATGGGGCAGACGCGCCGCGTATCCTGCAACGGAGGTGCTGAACTCCATTCCAGCGGGACGTGCGGCGTATCGAAACCCATAAAAAGACCAAAGCACCAACACACTGAGGATGGTGATTGCGATCAAGGCGCTGGTGAGTCGAAGCGCTGTTCGTTTACGCTCCGTACTTGGAGCCATGAGCACCTCCCATGCGATCAGCGAGATGAACATGGGGCCGATTAAAATGCCGGAATGCTTGCTTGCCAACAGCAGCCCTGTAGCTACGCTGGCAAGGAGCAGACGGACAATTGTTGGTCGGGTGACGTACCGATAGAAGGTCCAAATTGCTGCGACAAAAAAGCACGAGACTCCGATATCAGTCGTGACAAGGGCCGAGTGGGCAAGAACGTTGGGATCGAAGACAACGAGTGCCAGAGCAACGAGACCGGCCGTGTCGCCAAACCATTCCCGAGCAGCCAGAAACACAAACAGGCATAGTCCGAGTGCAAACAGTTCTGCACTAGCCCGCATCTCGAAGACAAGATGCTGTCGGTCTCCGTCGTTACGAGCTAGCCAGTCGCGGCCATTCAGATACGCTTCCTCTTTGAAAAACCGATGATGCAACGGTGGTGGGACCCACAGGTGATCCCAAAGAATTGGAACCGTCGCGACAAGCTTGACCAAAGGCGGATGCTCAGGATTGAGTCCATAATCCGCCGCTTTCCACATCATGTAGCCAGAGAACATGTGGTCATCTTCATCGAACGTCAGCGACTCCCGATGCACCATCGTCAGCGCAAGGGTTGCTTGTACGATGAGGAGAAAGAGCGTCGCAAGCCACACGCGTTTGCGACGATGGTTGATCATCGCCATATCTTAACATGCTTGCAACAAGCTCGGAGCCCAGGTCTTTCCACTCCTAACCCCAACCTTCCCTCCACCTCTTTCGCCGCCTCATAGATCTGCTCAAAGCTCTCAATCGCATACAGCACCGGCTGCATCTTGCTCACATCCACCACCGTCCCCAGCACCTGCTCCAAATCGAATTCCCGGATCTCCAGCCCCGCCCGCCGCTCCACCACATGCGTACACTCGCCATGCGACGAGATCAGCCCGCTCCCATATACCTTGATCTTCCCTGCCTCGCGGATCACCCCAAACTCCACCGTAAACCAGAACAGCCGCCCCATCCGCTCCAGATCTTCGGCATTCGTCAGCCCCGCGCAGACCTTCCCGTAGTGCTCCAGGAAGTCCGCAAACACCGGGTGCGCATGCATCGGAACATGCCCAAACACATCATGAAAGATGTCCGGCTCCGGCGTGTACTCCATCGACTCCCTACTGCGAATCCACGTCGTGGTCGGAAACTTCCGCGCCGCCAGCATCTCAAAGAACGCATCCGACGGTAAAAACCCACTCACCGCCGTAGAGTTCCATCCCGTCCGCGGCTGCAGCCGCGCGCTCACTTTCTTCAACTCCGGCAGCCGGTCCGCCTGTAGCCCAATAATCTCAAACCCTTCCAGGTACGCCCCACAGGCATGCTCTTCCAACTGCGGCATCCTGCGCGAAACCAGCTCCGACCAGATCGCGTGCTGCTCCGGCGTATACGCCGCCCAATCCTGCTCAATCAAATAAGGCTGCGCCGCCACCAGGCTCCCAGCATCGACTACGCTCGTCGTCATCATCTTTCCTCCGTCGCCGCTACAATCCTAATCCTTCGCCGCCGCACCTGTCCGTCCCCTCAAACCTGCGACAGATCCGCACCCCTCGCCTCCGGCCCCAGCCACGTCACCAGCGCCACCAGCACTGCCACCAACAGCACCGTCCACGCCATCACCGGGCCCAGTCTTCCACCATAAAACCGCGCCGCCAGCCCCGCCTGAAACACTCCATTGCGCGACGCCAGCAGGTTCCCCAACTGATACGCCAGCCCCGGAAATATCGCACGCACCGCTGGCGGCGCAAGCTCATTCAAGTGCACCGGAATCACGCCCCACGCGCCCTGCACCATAAACTGCATCAGGAATCCACCCACCGCCAGCATCACCGCCGTATGGCTCCATGCCCACAGCGGAATCATCGGAATCGCCAGGAGCACCGCCGCCAAAATAGTCCTTCTGCGCCCCAATCGCTCCGACATCGTCCCGCACACCAACCCGCCTAGCAACGCTCCCAGCATCCCCACCATCGCCACCGCCGAAACCGTGGGTGCCGCCAGCCCATCCCGCCGCAAAAACGTCGGGTACAAGTCCTGCGTCCCATGACTCAGCGAGTTGAACGAGAACATCAGCACGATCAGGAACAGAAACGAGCCGCCATACCGCCACACCAGTCCAGCGCCCTCCCGCACCACCTGTCGCATCGGCCGCCGCAACCTCCTCGCACCCAATCCTCGCCGCGCGCGTCCCGCCTCCCACGCCGGCGACTCCTCCACCGCCGACCGCACGTACACCACCAGCAACGACGGCAGCGCCCCAATCACAAACAACATCCGCCAACTCGCCACAAAGCCATGGGGATGGAAGTGCGCCACAAACAGCCCAAACGCACCAAACACCGCCGCAGCCAGCAAATTCCCAACCACGTACCCCTCCTGCAGCAGCCCCGAAAAGAACCCACGAGACTTCGCCGGAAGCGTCTCCATCGCAAGCGCCGCGCCCACCCCCCACTCCCCTCCCATCGCCACCCCAAACAGCGCGCGAGAGAGCAGAAACACAGGCCAGCTAGGCGCAAACGCCGACGCCAGCTCAAAGATCGAAAAGCACGCAATGTTCAACATCAACGTAGGCCGCCGACCAACCCGCTCCGCCATCCACCCAAACAGCAGCGCCCCCAGCGGCCGCATCGCCAGCGTCCAGAACAAGCTCTCCGCCACCACCTTCAACGACAGATGAAACGTCGAGCCCACTGCCTCCAGGCAATACGTCAGCAGAAAAAAATCAAACGCATCCAGCGACCATCCCAGAAAGCAGGCCACAAAAGCCCGCCGCTGCCGCACATTCAGCGCTCGAAACGGTTCCAGCAGCGTCATCCCCACACCACTCTTTCGCCCCGCTGCCTACAACTTGGCGCGCAACGGGATCCCCGGATCGACGAAAGGGACATCCACAGGCCGCGCGTTCGACTGCAGTATCTTGTGATGCAAACAATACAGCGCCAACTCCAACCTGTCAGCCACCCCCAGCTTGTCATAAATCTTCCGTAGATAGTTCTTTACCACCTGCTCCGTAGTTCCAACCTGATATGCAATCTCTTTGTTCCGCATTCCCCGCGTAATACAGGCAATAATCGCCAGCTCTTTCTCAGAAAGCTTCGGCTGCGATCTCGGGTTGGTCAGCACCGAAGCCTGCGCCCGGTACGCATCGATCACCCAGCTGATCGACTGATTATCAATCCACGTCTCTCCCGAAGCGATCCGTCTCACGCACTTCACCAGCATATCCGGCGAAATCGACCGCGGAACCACCCCCCGCACGCCGCGCCGGTACAACTCCACCGTGCTGCTCTCATCGCTTGACGAAATCTGCACGATCAACTTCGCCTGGGGCGCGCGCCGCATAAATTCAGGAATCGCATCTACCGTCCCTGCAATCAAATGTCCCTCTAAGATCACCACATCCGTCGGAAACCGCTGCAACGCCGCAAACAGATTCTCCAGCGTCTCCGCCTGTGCCACAACCCGGATATCGTCTTCCAGCGCAAAGACTTTTCGCATCCCAACGCGGTAGATCGCCTGAGAGTCTGCGAGGATCACCTTGATCGTCCCTGCATCCCCGTCCGGTACGCCAAAGTCTTCTTCGCCAGTCTCTACTTCAACACTCATAGCTGCTCTGCCTTTAAAGAGTATTCGTCGATGACCGCCGCCGCCATCTTCGTGCCGTCCTTTACCTGATGTCGAACGATCCTCCCAACACAGCGCAGCAAAACATCCTCCGCGCTGCCCATGATCGCCGCCGGCATCTTCAACTCAAACTCAACCCGGGTCCCGACATCGGGCACTTCTTCACTGACAAACAAAACACCATTCGCTGAGACGTCCTCTGTCACAGCATCGTACTGGCGCTCCGGCGTCCGTATCGAAATCTCAAGTTGCAGCGGAAATCGCACCGATGCTCGCACCGGGACGTCTTCAAATGAACGCGATAAGGTGGTCAATCGAGCGCCTTCCAGGAGCATAAAACCAAGTTTCAGTGTTACCCGGTATTCTACTTCAGATACATCACGTCTGGTGCACCAAATCGCTACATGACCGCAGGAACTTCGTTGCCCTCCTCCAGCACGCGGCCATCGATCCGCTACAGGTACGCCTGGACCATCTTCTGCCACCACGGCCAGTCGCGCCACGCATGGTCCCCCCACCTATCCAAACGCGCTCGTATCCCTTTCGACTTCATCACAGCAGCCATCCTTTCGTTATCCTCCCACCACGGATCCTGGCCGCCGCTTGCCAGTACGAAGTTGTTGTGCCGCAAGCATTCCAGAATCGCGGGATCTTCAAGATTCGGCAGATAATCCAATGGCAGATTGAAGTACCAGTCGTCGTCATAATATCCATCCGGGCAGCCACGCTTCTTCAAATCGAACGCACCGCTCATCGACACGCAACAATTGAACGTCTGCGGATGCTTCAAACTGATGTTCAATGCATGGTACCCCCCATGTCCGCATCCGATTACAGCCAACTGGGGGCGCTCCCTGCTCTTCCGCGCAAATGGCACCACCTCGTCCATGATGTACCGTTCATACTGGACATGCCGTGCAATCCTCTCCCTGGGACTGACATTCCAGTTGAAAAAGCTCTCCTGATCCACTGCATCGACGCAGAAAAGCTGCAGGCGTCGCTTCTCCACCTTCTCCGCAATCACGCCCACCATTCCCCGGTCCTCAAATTCATAAAACCTGCCGACCGACGTAGGAAACACGAGCACCGGAACGCCGTCCTGCCCGAAGATCAGCATCTCCATCTCGCGCCCCAACGCCTGCGAGAACCATGTCTTATACTCTCGTTTCATCCGTCAGCCTCCTTGCATGCGTTCCAAGCTTCAACGCATACGCCGTGCCACGCACCGCTATGCGGCATACGGCACACCGCCATGCCCGCGTCCAGCCGGGCATCCGTGCCTCGCAGCATACACCCATTCGATAGACTCTGGTTCTCAAACGTCAACTGCCGCAGTTTCGTCCGTATCCGCGCCACCATCGCCCTTCCAAACAATGTTTTGCACCGAAAATGTCGCAATGTCCCCACTCCTCCATTGCGAATCCCTTCAAAACACGCGATACTTAGTTGTTCGGACTTTTACGCCGGCGAAGACGCGTCACGCCCTTCCAAGCAGTTTCTCCTTCGTTTGTCGGTGACTCCGAAACTATTCACGCTGTTATGAGAGGATTTACCCTGTGTTGATGATCCGTTTGGCGCGCGTTGGCGCCCGCAAGCAGCCCCACTACCGCATCGTTGTCATCGAAAAAGATCGCGCGCGGAATGGCCGTTCCGTTGAAGTTGTGGGCACGTACAACCCTCGCACCGAGCCCACCACGATCGAGATAAAGCATGATCGCGTTGATTACTGGACTTCGAAAGGAGCTCAGCTCTCCGAGACGGTCGCTAAGCTGCTCAAAAAGCATAAGGCGATAGCTCCTGAATCTCATACGGATACCCCTGTAGCTGCCTAAGTAACCATTTTCCATGTGACCTTCGGCGCTCATATCCGAACCCAAAGAGTCACAAAAATGGCTGTTTTTTGCAGTACACTCTCTCAAGCTAATGCCTGCGTTTTACAGTCGATCGCGAAACTCCGTACTCGATCAAGATCAAACTGCCTGGTCTCGCGCGACTCTAAAGTAGTGATCCATTAGACCGCCTCCATACAAGAGGGGTGGCTACGGTTTACTGTGGTGCGGCGCAATAATCTCCTGAGGTGTACAAGTGGTCGATAACGTCGTGCCTGAAAATAACAACGCTGTATCCGAGATGCGAACCCTCATCCATGAGATCGCACGTTCGCTCGTCGATGACGCGAACGCAGTTCAGATCGAGGTCCTCCCTGACCAGGACTCCACCATCCTCCGCTTACATGTCGCTCCAGCCGATATCGGAAAAGTGATTGGAAAACAGGGCCGTACCGCTCGCTCACTCCGTACCATCCTGGGTGCAGCCAGTATGAAGCTGCATCGTCGTTTCTCGCTGGATATCGTCGAGGCTGGGCGCGCGACCCGCGATCCGGAAACCCTCTAGGCTTCTGGCAGCATCCCTGTATCATCGAACGAACGGCATGCTGCCAGAGGCGTACTTCTTTGCAGGAAATCTCTAAGTCCAGATGGGTACCGATCGCTCTCCTGTTGCGCCCTCAGGGTCGTCGCGGTGAGCTGCTCGCCGAACCCCTCAGTGACCTTCCTGAATTATTCTCAACCGCCCATGACCTCGTCCTTGGCAGCGGCACCCCTCCGGCACCCCTGCCCGGCGCACCCTCGCTTCTCCTTCAGGAGCACTGGTTCCCCACCGGCAAAAATACGGGCCGCATCGTCCTGAAACTTTCCAACTGCGACTCCATCTCAGACGCGGAAGCGCTGGCTGGCAAACACATCCTCATCGCATCCGAACACCTGCCCAGCCTCGCCCCCGACACCTTCTTCGTCGGCGATCTCGTTGGCTGCACCGTCTTGAACGGCGAAGCCATCATCGGAGTGATCGACGGCCTCGATTTTCCAACCGGCCCCGATGGTCGCACCCGCCTCGAAGACGTAGCACCCCTCCTTTCTGTTCTACTGTTGTCCGCCGCAGACAATCCCGATGCGGAACCTGTGCTGATCCCGTTCGTCCGCGCCTGGCTCGATACAGTCGACATATCCGGTCGCCGCATCGTGATGCACCTTCCAGATGGCCTCCTTGCCTCATCTTCCGAAGATCCAACGCAGACCTGACGAACGTCTCTTCTCACTATGCACTTCGACATCCTCACCATCTTTCCCGATTTCTTCGGCACCCCATCCCGCGACGGTAACCCCGGCACCGGCATCCTCGGCCACGGCATCCTCGAACGCGCCCTTCGCACCCAACGCACCAGCGTTCACACGCACGACCTCCGCACATTCACGCATGACCGCCACCGCACGGTCGACGACCGGCCCTTCGGCGGCGGCGAAGGGATGGTTCTCAAGCCCCAGCCCATCTTCGAATGCCTCAACTCCATCCCCATAACCCCTAAAGCCTCCCGCGATACCTCCAAAGAGTCCGTTATCCTGCTCTCCGCGCAAGGAAAACCCTTCACGCAGTCCGTCGCCCGCCACCTCTCCACGCTCGATCGCGCGATTCTCATCTGCGGCCGCTACGAAGGTGTGGACGAGCGCGTCAGCCAACTCCTTTGCGATCAGGAGCTTTCCATCGGCGACTACGTTCTCTCCGGCGGCGAACTCGGCGCCGCCATCATCATCGACGCCACCGTCCGCCTTCTTCCCGGCGTCCTCGGCCACGCCGACTCCTCACGATTTGAAAGCTTCGGCCTTCACGACCACCCAAATGATATCGCCACCCATGACGGCGTCCCCCGGTCCACCCACGCTGCCGGCGGCATCCTCGACTACCCCCACTACACCCGCCCAGCCGACTTCCTCAACACTCCAATTCCCGAAACCCTCGGCAACGGAGACCATCTTGCAATCCGCCGCTGGCGTCGCCACGCAGCACTCGCCAAGACGCTCGCCAACCGGCCCGACCTCCTCAGAACCGCCGCTCTAACCAACGATGACCGTGAATATCTCGCAACCCTCGGCTACACCCACCCGAGTGAAAACGCGCAGCGCTGATGCCGATTTGCGCGCAGTCCTACATGCAGTCACGCACCATCGTCTACGTCCTCGAACTCCTCGTCACCCTCTTCCTCCGCCACCGCAACAGCCAAATCTTCGAATCGCGGCGGCCCGTCCGCTTTAGGCTCCAGCAGCACGCGTATCCTACTCTCCGCATTTGAAAGCTGCGTCTTGCAGGCATTGGAAAGCTGCACACCGCGCTCGAACAAACTGACATTTTCCTCCAGACTCAAGTCGCCACGCTCAAGCCGCTCTACCACTTTTTCCAGCTCTCCCAACTGCTCCTCAAAGCTTGCCATCACCCCACCTCCTCCTTCAGTCCAAGCACCTCAGCGGCGACCGCATACTTGCCAAATGGCGCACTCACCTGAACGCCTTGCACGGATCCGCGCACGCTCTCCAGCATCTCCTGCGCAATGGCGACGCCCTCAGCCAATGCGGCCTCCTTGTCCTTCGCCGCGGCCATCCGCGCCAGAACCTCGTCCGGCATAGAAACGCGGAGATCGTTCTTCATAAACTCAGCATTGCGCAAACTCGTGAGCGGCCATATCCCTGCCACAACAGGAATCCGAAACCCCTCGATCCGCCGCAGGAAATCCTCCAGCAGCTTCAAATCGAACACCGGCTGCGTAATGCAGAACTCAGCGCCAGCCTCAACCTTGTACGCAAACCGTCGCACCTCGTGGTCGATGTCAGGAACACCCGGATTCGCTGCTGCTGAAATCGTAAATCCAGCCGACCCTCCAATAGGATTTTTCCCAATATCCAACCCGCGATTTAGCCCGTACACAATATTCACCAGCCCAATGGCGTCCACGTCGAAGACTGCCGTCGCGTCCGGATAATTGCCCATCTTCGGCGGATCACCCGTCAGACAAAGAATATTCTTCAGTCCAATCGACGCTGCGCCCAGCAGATCGCTCTGGATGCTCAGCACATTCCTGTCGCGGCACGTGTAGTGCAGAATCGTCTCAATGCCGACCTTCTGCTGAATCTGCACGCACAAGCTCTGCGCGCTCATCCTTGCGCTCGCCCTCGGCGAATCCGGCACATTGATCGCGTCCACACCGCGCCTCGCCAGCAGCAGCGCTCCGGCCAGTTCCTTTGAGCAGTCAAAGCCCTTCGGCGGAACAATCTCCACCATCGTCACAAATTCGCCGCGCGCAATGCGTCCGCCCACATGCGATCGCTCACGCAGCGGCAGCGGCTCCACCGTCTTCTCACTGTCCTCCGCAGCTACATGCCTTCGCCCATCCGCGACCGCCGTCGATCCTTCCCCCGCATCCTGCGCCTCCATTGCCCGCAACGCCCCGCGCATCGCGCGCGTATGTGCTGGCGTCGTTCCGCAGCATCCACCCACCCAGTTCACACCCGCGCGCACAAACTTCCGCGCGAAGCTGCCCATATACTCAGGCGAGGTTAGATAGATATTGCGTCCCTCAACGTTGCGCGGCATCCCCGCATTCGGCATCGCCACCACCGTCAACGTCGTCGCCGCATGCATCCGCTCCACTGCACTCAGCACGGTCGCTGGCCCCGTACTGCAGTTGCAACCCACTGCATCCGCGCCCGCTGCCTCCATGCGCCGCGCGGCCACCTCAGGACTCGTTCCGTCCAGACAGTTTGCCTCTTCATCCACCGTAAACAGCACCACCACCTTCAGTTGCGGAGCCACCTCACGCGCCGCCAGCACCGCCTGTTCGGCCTCCGCTACCGACATCATCGTCTCCAGAATCAGCAGATCAACACCGCCATCGGCAAGCGCTCCAATCTGCTCCGCAAACGAAGCTTTCGCCTCTCCCAGGCTCGTCTTTCCCAGCGGCTCCAGTCTCAATCCCAGCGATCCCACCGCTCCCGCTACGAAAGCCTCCGTCCCCTGCTTCTCCCGGATCGCATCCACACACTGCCGCGCCAGTGCCGCCCCCGCGCGGTTGATCTCAGCCACCCTGTCACCTAGGCCGAAACGCTCCAAACGAAAGCTGTTCGCCCCAAACGTGTTCGTCTCAATGATCTCTGCACCAGCCTGAAGATATTGCTCATGCACCGACCGCACCGTCTCTGGCTGGGTGACGTTCAATTCATCGTAGCTGCGGTTGATAAACACGCCGCAGCTATACAGCATGGTCCCCATGGCACCATCGCACAGCACCGTTCTGCCGTCAAAAAGCCGTTCAATTGCCTCCGCCATCGATCTCCGATCTTCCAATGTCACGTATTCTTCCCTGAACACCAATCGTATAACGCGAACGGGTTCGCGTCGTCTCCTTCCGCTCGCCGCGCAGCCCGAACCCTCGTCTTGCCCTGTTATAATTGGGCAAATCGCAATCCCCGCAGATCTGGCGGCTGATGTTTGGAGTGGTTCACGTTGAAGATAAGAAGTTTCCCTGCCCTGATTGCTTCGGGCCTCCTCTTGGCCGCAGCCACACTCGCTCTCAGCGGCTGCAACGTAGTCGTACTCTATAAAACTCCCCAGTATGGTTACGCTGGAAGGCCAGTTCCTCCCAGCGGTCTCCTGCAACGCGTGATGGCCGCATATACCGCAAACGGAACCTCCGGCGGTCTCGCCATCCTCGACGGTCTCCGCGATCTCCGCGGCAACATCCAGAACACAATCCCCGGCTTCAAGATCTCCGGGTTCTCTGAAGCCGTACCCATCAGCATCATCAACTATCCAGAACAGACCACTGGGTACGTCCTCGGCTACACCGACGGCAATCTGACGGCAATCAATTACAGCAAAGAGACCGCCAGCGGCACCGTTGCCAAGTTCGGTGCCGAATCGCCCTCTGTCGCAGCAACGCCCGTCGCCGGAATCTACGCCGGCGCGGCTCCCCAATCCGGCGTCCTCGTTGTTACCGCAGGTAGCACAACCTACGACCTCAATCTGCCCGGGGTCAATCAGGTGGCCATCAATCCAGGTGGCAGCGTCATTCTTGCAACGGTCGAGAACTCTGACCTCCTCTACCGCGTCGTGCTTCTGCCGCAGGTGCCTAATCCCACTCCACCTCCCGGCTACGTCGATTGCGAACCTCTCCTTCTTCCTGTGTATTGCGTCGTTCCCGTTGGTGGAACCTATGATCGGCCATCCAATGTGTCGTTCTCGCTCGACGGCAACACAGCCTACGTATTGAACTCCGGTCCGGAGAACGGTGGAAAGACCGCCAGCGTCTCCTTCCTCAATACCTCCGCACTCTATCTCAACAACATACCGACTGTGAACCCACTGGGTTCCGGTGCACCATCGCCGCTCGCCACCCTCCCCTCGGGAATACCCAATCCAATCCCGGTTCCGGGCGGTGTAACAGCAGCCATCTCCGACAGTAGCTACCTTTATCTCTCCGGGCAGCAGCTGCAAACGACCGGTGCCTACAAAGGCCTCTTCGCCGGCAACCTTACGACCATCAACCTCGCAAACTACTCTGTCGGCCCGGCTGTCCCTATCTCTGACGGCACGCACACCAAAATGCTATTCGCCGACAACAATACACTCTGGATCGGCGCTTCGAACTGCTCCAATGGAGTGCGCTTTGCCACCGCTGCCTCAGAGCTTTCATCTCAGGGTTATACCGATCAGTCAGGAAACTATAACTGCCTCACCCTTGCCACCGCTGGCGTCGCTGCTCCTACGGCTCAGGTTCTCCCTGCTGTCGTTCAATCCAACGTCTCCAGCGTCGCGGCTGTACCGGTGCCCTACCCCAACACCAATCAGAACCAGTACTACTACGGCAGCCTCACTGGCCTCTGCTGGGTGCAGAACTACTACAAGGTCTACACCGCGTACGGCGGACAGATCCATGCCTTTTACACCGGCGTCAATCCGGTTCCGCAGCAGACGCAGCAAGGCGAAAATGCCAACGGCGGAACACCTGGTTCCGAGATCGACAACATTAACGTGACCGTCCAGGGAACCGTACTGGATGTCGCCTATATCGACGCCGAATCCAACAGCGCCAACTAACCTGAAACCATCTCCGAACCAGAGCATGCAGGAACGGGCACCAGCCCACCTACATGCTCTGGGTCCCGTGCGCAGCAAGCTCCGCGAGGCGCCCCGCGACAAACAACGCGAGCTGCTTGCTGCAGTACTCCGGCGCTTGAAACGAAAACCGCAGCTTCGTTGCAATCAGCCTCTGCGATACGCCTTCCCAGCGAATCGCAACGTCAGAACCCTCCGGCATCACAAGAGCATCGGCTCGATCAAGGTAGCGCAGCGCCGACGCTTTGAAATCGCCGATCGAAGGATCAAGCACGCACAGCAGCACATCCGGCTTCAGGAACCGCAGCACGCTGTTGGATTCCACGATCACATTCTCCGCCGATTCCAGCAGCCTGCGCACGCCCGGCATCGCCTCGCTGAGTTGACCCTGCCTCGTCCTCACCCAGAAAGACCGCTCCGCGCCCGCCGCCAGGTAGCGCGACGAATCCGTTCCGCTCTCCCGCTCTCGCTCTTCACTGATCGCTATCGTATGGTCTGCCGTCTCACAATCGCAGGGCTCGCCGTTCGCCGAGCAAACCCCATGCCCATACTGCGTGATCTTCACAGCCGTCCAGCGCAGCTCGGGCAACGCCGCAATCAACCCGGCAACCACACTCGTCTTCCCAATATTCCGGGTATGCCCGCCCACCACGACGAGACCCATCTACGACTCCTTCCCTGAACCACCCGCACGCCCCAACCGCCGTACGCGCGCCATCGTCTTCAGGTACTGCTTCAACGGCTCCGCCGGAACTCCCATGAACATCTCACCCCGTCCCTCCAGCCGCTTGCCCGGAAACACGCCAGCAGATCCTCCCAGGATCACACCCGGACCTAGGCTTACATGGTCTCCAAGCCCCACCTGCCCGGCCAGCACAGCCCCATCCTCCACCACGCACGATCCCGAAATGCCCACCTGCGCGGCAATCAAAACATTCCGTCCGATGCTGCAGTTGTGCCCAACATGAACAAGATTGTCGATCTTCGTGCCCCGCCCGATCCGTGTCTCACCCAAAGCTCCCCGGTCAATCGTACTGTTGGCGCCGATCTCCACATCGTCTTCGATCACCACTGTACCCTGCTGCGGAAACAGAGCATGCTCGCCCGTCGTCGGATTCCGCACATAACCAAACCCCGTCGCACCTACAACGGCACCCGCCTGCAGCACCACCCGGTCTCCAAGCCGCGCTCCTGCAAGCACCTTTGCGCCGCTGCCAATCTCCACATCGTCACCTAGCATCGCACCTGCCTCAATCACAGCGCACGGTCCAATCCGAACACGTTCCCCCAAAGTTGCGGTCGGATCCACCACCGCCGCCGGATGAATCTCGCTGCCACTCCGCGTCTGTCCCAGCGCCCTGGCACATAGTGCAAACGCATAACGCGGGTTATCCACCACCAGCAGCCGCGCGTCATGCGTCCCATCGTCAGAGCGCGCCAGTATCAGCCCGGCAGCACTCCGCAAGGCATCCTGAAGGGCCGCCCGGTTCTCTGCAAACACAACAGAATCAACCGTTGCATCCGCAAAGCCAGAAACGCGCACAATCTTTGCAGACACGTCGGCGGCCACATCGGGACCAAGCCCCAGCAGCGTGCAAATCTCGGCGATACTCAGTGTCTTCGCAGTCATCAATATAGCCGCTCCTCGCCTGCCGGTCGCGTCTTCCATCGCCGATGCACCCAGAGCCACTGCTCAGGATACCGCCTCACGTACGCCTCGATCGTAGCCGTAAACATAGCCGTGTTCGATAAAATATCGTCACCGATCTTCCCTGTCCGTATCAAATCAAGCTCTTCCCCAAAGTGGAGAACGTATCGACCCTCCGCCTCTTCCCATACCAGAAACCCCGGCAGCACCGCAGCACCAGAGTGTAGTGCGACCCTCGCCAACCCCGCTGCCGTACACGCTTCAACCCCAAAGTACGGCACAAATAACCCCTGAGGCGGCGTCATATTCGTGTCCATCAAAATTCCAACGGTTTCGCCGCGGTGCATCGACGTCAGCAGGCCACGCGCAAAGTCGTCCTTATGAATCACCCGGTTCCCATGCAAACACCTGATCCGATTGACAAACTCATCCACCAGCGGGTTATCCAGCCGCCGGATAACGAGTGACATCGGATGCCCCATCAGCGAGTGAAAGAAGCTCGACAACTCCCATGCACCTAGGTGCCCCGTCAGCACCAGCACGCCCTTTCCCTTCGCTTCTGCGTTTCGATAGTACTCCAGCCCCTCATATCGCACAAACGCCTCCGCTTGCTCGCGCGTATAGTGACTCATCTTGCAGAACTCGCCAATCTGCCACCCCAACGAGCGGAACACGCCGCGTAAAATTCGCGTCCGCTCTTCCACCGGCATGGTCGGATATGCGATCTCCAGATTCCTCAGCCCCACCGCCCTCAGCCGCCGCAAGAGCACCCACGTTACGCCACCAATCCCAGCTCCCAGGCCACGCGCAACCGACCGCGGCATCGCCCCCACCACGTTCACCATCGCCCGTAGAGCCGCATACTCCAGCCACTCCCTCAGCGTTATCTGCTTCCCTCGTACGTTATGGATCGCGTCTCTCCATCAGCTTTTAGTGTACGCAAATCAGAAACTTTTCCACCAATTTCCCCTGCAAGCAAAAGAGGACAGCCGAAGCTGTCCTCTTCTACCAACCCGTTTGTAATTACTGATTCTTCGAAACAACAAAGTAACGAGCGACGGTGTGCACAAAACGACGTGCATCAGGCGGCGTCGGAACGTCTCCCTTCAACACCTTCTCGTAGGACACATTGCTACCGTACTCCAGCCGCGTATAGTTGTCGTTCTGCGAAAGCACCGTACCACTCAAATCAATTCCAGCAAACAAGCCCTTTGCGCGCGAGTACGTCAGGAACTCCGAGTTGAGCTTCCAACCAGTATCCGCACCGGCATCGCGACCGACCGGACCCGCCGCTGCTGAAGCATCTGCTCCGAGCTTGAACTTGTTCTTCAGCATGTCCTGCAGGCCGTTATCGTTCATCGCCACTAGGATCAAATCCGTGGACTGTCCGCCAATCTGCCAGCCAAAGCTTCCACCGGTCAACTGCACAAACACCGGCGCGCTCCAACCACGAGGCGTACGGCATGTGGCTACACCCTGGCCATACTGAGCACCGAATACGAATGCGGCTTTCTTGTAAGAAGGAACAACCACAAGGCAGTGAGCACCAGAAAGAATAGACTGCGGGATCGACTTATCCGGAACCGACATGACTTCGTCAATGACCGAAGTCGCTGACGCGAGCCTCTCATCAACCTTGCTTTTGTCCTGCGCCTTTACAGAAACCACTCCCACCATCATCGTAAGAGCGCACATTACACCAATAACCTTTTTCATCTCGTTACCTTTCGTACTAAAACTTATAAGTCGACGCCTACGTCGAATCACGTCAATACATTACGTCAGATGAACGAGTCGCCGCTTGGGGTTGCTCTCCAAAAAAAGTGGGTTGCGAACAAAAGCTGTCGCCAGCTCCTCTCGCAACCCTATTCTCCCAGGTTTGTACTGAATTGACTATGCACTACTACCATAGATAGTTACAAGAGTACCTAGGAATGTATACCTTTGGGCTTAACCAATGTGGCACTACCCGAGGGTCGCAACCCCGCGGATTCACTGCACTCGCGACCCTCCAGCGCCGCCACCCGCCGATGTCTCCCGCTCCTCCATCGCCCGCAACGTCAACTCCACACGATTCGTCGCACGACTTTTCCGCAACATGCGACCCAGATGCGCCTTCACTGTCGCCTGTTCAATACCCATAGCGGCGCCGATCTCCCGGTTCGACCGCCCACTCATCAGCAGATGCAGCACCTCACGCTCTCGCTCCGTCAGCAGCTCCTCGATCGGCTGCTGCATTGCAATCTGCGGAGAGACATAGGTCACGGAGGCTCCTGCCTCCACCAGCCTCGCCATCACCTTTCGCGGTGCCCAGATCGACCCATCCTGGACGATACCGATCGCCATCCCAATCTCGCTGATGCCAGCGCTCTCGAGCAGAAATCCCTTCGCCCCGGCTCCAATCACGGATTGAATCTCATCCAGGGACAGCGCAGTTGTCATCACGATGCATCGAACCGATGGCCGGTCCCTCCGCAGACGAGTCAACATCTGCAATATCGAATCCAACGGCTCCCTCGTATCGAGAAGCAACAGCTCGAACCCCTCCGAGGCATATACATCCGTCAAACCCACTTGTCTCGCCGCCACGTTGGGAATCTCGTCCAGGATCGACACCAGACCCAACGAACGCAGCTCGTCATTACCGACCACACCAACGTGCGTCTTTCCATGGTTCGTCACGTTCTTTACTCACCATCACGCCTTCTGGCGGATCGTCGTTCCGCCCGAAAGGTCTCCTCACAACTTCGGCAATACAATCCCCTGCTGTTTCTGATACTTACCTTTGCGGTCTCCATAACTCACTTCGCAGACCTCATCGCTCTGGAAGAACAGAATCTGGCACAGCCCCTCGTTCGCATAGATGCGCGCGGGCAGCGGCGTTGTATTCGAGATCTCGAGCGTCACAAATCCCTCCCACTCCGGCTCAAACGGCGTCACATTCACAATGATCCCGCACCGTGCATATGTGCTTTTACCAACGCAGATCGTCAGTACGTCGCGCGGAATCCGAAAATACTCCACGGACCGGGCCAACGCAAAGCTGTTCGGCGGCACGATGATGCTGTCCGCTTCCACCGAGACAAACGACCTCTCATCAAAATTCTTCGGGTCGATAATCGCGCTGTTAACATTCGTGAAGATCTTGAACTCGTTCGAAACCCGCAGATCGTAACCATAGGACGACAGCCCATAGGAAATCACGCCATCTCGAACCTGCTTCTCACTGAACGGCTCGATCATCTTATTGTCATACGCCTGCTTACGAATCCATGTATCGCTCTTGATCGACATCACTTATCCAATGCCACAATTCCGCGTGTGGCACCCTTTCAAATTGATTGAAGCGTCCCTTCGAGCCTACCGCAAACTCCTGTGGGCGTTGCGGAACCGGTTGCGGCTGCAAGGAATTGACATTACTGCACCCCCTTTCTACGATCCAGTGTAGGCTGGAAACAGTCAAATATTTCTCCCAATCTCCTTGGGAGAAGCACAGGAAGGCGGCCTCCATTGATTAAGCAGGATCTCATCCAGCGCGTAGTCGAGCGCACCGGTCTTCCACGGACCAAAGCAGAGTCGGCCGTGGATGCCATCTTCGAGGCGATGAAGAACGCCCTCGGCCAAAGCGATCGGATCGAACTCCGCGGCTTCGGCGTCTTCAACGTCAAGCCTCGCAAAACCGGCGTTGGACGCAACCCTCGCACCGGAACCGAAGTTACGATCATGCCCGGGAGAGCCGTCCGCTTCAAGCCCGGCAAAGAGCTTCAGGTCCTCGACTAAAGCAGAAGTCCTAAAAAGAGCTCGCCAGCCGCCAGCCCTTCGAACTGGCGTCCTTAAGGAAGCTCGCCGCAGGAGCTTCTTCCACATCCATCGATCGCCCGTTCTCGCTACATCAAATGCATCGGATCGACGTCGATGACCACCGCGCGCCGTGGAATCTCCTCCCGGTCTACCACCCCCAGCATCTCCCGCAGGGCTGCGCTCAGCACATCACGCCGCTCCGCCTTCAGCACAAGATGATACCGGTAGATCCGCTTCAGCCGTGAGTTTGGCGCTGCAGCCGGCCCCAGCACGCGGACACCATCCAGCCTCCGCTGCTGCAGCCACCGCCCCAGTCGTGTCGACCAGTCCAGCACCTCCTCCAACCGCTCGCTCTGAACAATCACATTCGCCAGCACGCTGAACGGCGGATACCTCATCGCCCGCCTGAAGTACAGCTCCCTACCTGCGAATCCCGTGTAATCATGCTTGCAGGCAAATTGATTCACATAGTGGTCCGGCTGATAGGTCTGCACCAGAACCCTGCCCGGCAGATCGCCGCGCCCCGCTCGCCCGCTCACCTGCGTCAGCAACTGGAATACCCGCTCTGCAGCGCGAAAATCCGGCAGCCCCAACGCAAAGTCCGCGCCAACCACACCCACCAGCGTCACCCCATGGATGTCGTGCCCCTTGGCGATCATCTGTGTTCCAACCAGCAGATTGATCTCGCCCGAGTGCAGCCGCCCCAGCAGCCGTTCCATATCCCCGCGCGACCGCACCGTATCCCGATCCATGCGCCCGATCCTCGCCCCTGGAAACAGCTCCTGCAACCGTTCCTCACCCTGCTGCGAACCCGCTCCCATGTAATACAAGTGTTCGCTTCCGCAAGCCTCGCACGCCTTCGGCACACCTCTCCGGAACCCGCAGTAATGGCACTCCAACCGCTGTCCTGCCCGCGCCGCGCCGCTCATATCGTCTTCATTCCCCGGCTTGTGGTACGTCAGCGAGATCGCGCAGTTCTCACACTCCAGCTTCACCCCGCAACTCCGGCACATCACCACAAAGCTGTATCCTCGCCGATTCAGCAGGATAATCACCTGCTCGCCGCGGTCGATCGTAGCCTGCGTCTCCTCGATCAGCTTCCGCGAGAACAGCTGTTCTTTTCCCGTCTGCCGAAACTCCTCCCGCATGTCGATCATCTCCACCACCGGCAGCGGCCTCGACTGCACTCGCTCCAGCAGCTCCACCCGCACATAGCGCCCGCGCTCCGCATTCTGCCAGCTCTCCAGCGACGGCGTCGCTGACCCCAGCACGACCGTACACCCCTGCAGCTTCCCTCGCATCACCGCCACATCTCGCCCGTGATACCGCGGCGTCTCCTCCTGCTTGTAGCTGCTATCGTGTTCCTCATCCACCAGAATCAGCCCCAGCTCCGGCATCGGCGCAAACACCGCCGACCTCGTCCCAATCACCACCCGCGCCTCACCCCGCCGAATCCTGTGCCACTGCTCCGCCCGCTCATCCGGCGTCAACTGCGAGTGCAGCAGCGCCACATCCCCCCCAAACGCCGCCACCATCTCCGCCGCCGTCCCCGGCGTCAGCCCAATCTCCGGCACCAGCAACAGCGCGGACTTCCCCGCCGCCAGCGCACGCTGCACCGCCGCCACATACACCGCAGTCTTGCCAGACCCCGTCACCCCATACAGCAGATGCGGCCGAAACCCGCCCTTCTCCATCGCCGCAACAATCGTCCCCAGAGCCTCCGTCTGCGCCTCATTCAGCGCATGTTCATGCGCAAACTTCTTGCTCCCCTGCCGCTCCAGTCCGCTCACATGAAACGCCTGCCCCGTCTCCTCCAGCCGCACCAGCCCGCGCTTCACCAGCGTTCCCAGCGTCGACTCCGGTACTCCCTGCGCGCCCATCCGCCCACGCAACTCTCGCACCAGCTGCCGCCCGCCGCACCCCGCCAGCTCCGCCATCACGGCCAACTGGTTCTCATTCAGCTTCGGCAGCCGCCTTCCGCCCCCTTCAACCCTGAACCCCGCCACAGCATCCGATGCCATCCCCGCAACACCTTCCTCCGCCCCACCGAATCCCTGTTCCTGAATCCCCGATCCCTGCTCTTCCACCACCGCCACCATCTCCACCCGCCGAGCATCCCGCACCTCTGCCAGCGGCTCCCGCACCAGCCACCGCTTCTTCACCATCGCATCCAGCAGTGCCTTATTCCCACCCGTCGCACTCCGAATCGCCGACGGCTTCGCAGCCTCCCCACTCTCCAGGTAGTTCAGCACCGCATACTCGCGGTTCTGATCCTCCACACTCAGCTTCGATCTCCGTGACGACCCCTTCGCCGCGCCCTCATACAGCACCCTCCGCCCCTGCTCCCCCATCCGATACACCCACTGCCGCCGCACCTCCGCCGTCAACGGCATCATCCCACGCAGCACCTCACCCAGCGGGGCACAGTAGTACCCCGCCACCCACCTCCCCAGCTCCATCAACTCGCCCGATAGCAGCGCAGCCTCATCCATCACCCGCTGCACCCGCTTCACCTCTACCTCCGCGTCCGGAGAGACGCTATGCAGCCCCACCACCACACCCACCAGCAACTGCCCCCCAAACGGCACCATCACCCGCGCCCCCACCTCCGCCTCAAGCTCTCCAAGCTCGTACGTAAAGGCCCGGTCCAACGGCACCGGCAGCGCAACGTCGCAATATACATTCACCTCTCCAGCTTAGCTGGACGCAGCCTGTGGCAATTGCTTGCGCAACACCTTCAACTCCTTCGCCGCAGCCTTCTTGTCCTCAATCAGCCCCGCCACCCTCCCCGCCAGATCCCCCGCACCCACGCTCAGCAGCGCCCCCAACTCCCTTAACCGCGCATAATCCCTCCCCGCCGCGCCCACCGCCCTCAGCCCGCAGCAGAACTCCACGCGCCAGCCCTGCTTCACCTTCTCCACGCGCCGCACCAGCAGCCCGCCAATCGCCCCCGTAGACCTCACATGTGTCCCGCCGCACGCATTGAACTCCACGCCCTCCATCGCCACAATCCGCATCTCCCCCGCGCGTTCCGGCAGCTTGCGCAGCTCACCCCTCGCCAGCATCGCCTCCGCCTCTTCACGCGAGACCCAAATCGTCTTCACCGTGCGGTCCTCATAGATCAGCCGATTCGCCGCGGCCTCCACCAACCGCAGCTCCTCCTCACTCACCTTCTCCGAGCCCTCGCGCAACGCCAAATCAATCGTCACCACCTCAGCGCCCGTACGCAGCGGCGATAGGTGAAACGAAACCGTCCGCGCCCCCAGCTCGCTCAAAAACACCGCCGACAGCAGATGCTGCCCCGTATGCTGCTGCGCGTGGTCCATCCTCCGCGCCGCATCCACCCGGCCCGCGACCTCCGTACCCTCGGGCAGCGGCTTCCGCACATAGTGCCAAACCTCGCCAGCCTCATCCTCCTCCACGCGCTCCACCGCAACCTCAAGCACAGCGCCACTCCGCGCCGTCGCCACCAGCACGCCCAGGTCGCACGGCTGGCCTCCGCCCGTCGGATAAAACGCCGTCCGATCGAGCGCCACCTGCCACAATTGCACTTTCTGCCCGCTGGCATCCGCCGCATGTGAGTCCAGGCGAATATCCGTCACCCGCGCCGCAAACTCCAGCGCCGAGCCCTCTACACCCGCGCAATCATAGTAAAGCCGCTCCGCCGCCATCTGCGCCATTACGCCCGCCACTCCAGCACCGCCGTCTGCAACGCCTCCACCTCGCACCGGCTGCCGAGAATCAAGGCCGTCCGCTGGTGGATATGCTCCGGCGTCAGCCCCAGTATCCGTTCCGGCCCATTCACCGCTGCGCCTCCAGCCTGTTCCGCAATCATCGCCAGCGGGTTCGCCTCGTACAGCAGCCGCAGCTTGCCCTTCGGTGCCTTCTCCGTTGGCGGATACAAAAACACTCCACCCTTCAGCAGCGTCCGATGAAAGTCCGCCACCAGGCTCCCGATGTATCGCGCGCTATACCTCTGCCCATCCAAACCTTCACCTACCAGCCTCGCCAGATACTCCCGGTACACCACCGGCCAGCTCGCCACATTCGCCTCGTTCGTTGAGTAGTACGGCCCCTTGTCCGGCATCGTCATCGCCTCCCCGCTCCGCACAAATACACCGTCCTCATTCAGCGTAAAAGCACTCACCCCGGTCCCCGTCGTCACCACCATCACCGTCGACGGCCCATACACCACATATCCCGCCGCCACCTGCCTCAACCCGCGATGCAAAAACGTAGCCTGCACGCCCTCTGTTCCAACCTGATGCACCCCAAAAATCGTGCCTACATTCACATTCACATCAATATTCGACGACCCATCCAGCGGATCGAACACCGCCACAAACATCGGCTCCTCACCGCCCGCGCGCTCAAACACCACCGGCGCATCATCCTCTTCGCTCACAATCGCCGCCACCTGCGGCAATCCCACAAGCGCAGCTTTCATCACATCATTCGCAAAAACATCCAGCTTCTGCTGCTGCTCGCCCTGCACATTCGTCGCTCCGTACGCCCCGTACACATCGTGCAATCCAGCCACGCGGATTCGCCGCTCGATCTGTCGCGCAGCCTCAGCTATCGCTCCCACAACCCCAGCCAACGCCGGCCCGGCTTCTCCCGACACATGCTCTTCAACCGTCACGATCTCTGCCATTACGCCTCCAACTTCCACAAACTGTCCATCACCAGCCTACAATCTCATCATGCCATCGCGCCGCCGTTTTCTGCTCAACGCCTCCGCCGCAGCTCCAGCGCTCGTTCTCTCTGCCAACGCCGCACGCTCCTTCGCCGAGCAGCCCGCAGACTGCGCACCGCACCTTCCTGCTCCCGTCCTCGCCTTGAAAAACCGCTCCGACGAAGCCGTTCCCATCTCCGCTGCCGAACGCCAACACCGCTGCGACCGCGCGCAGGAGCTTCTCTCGCAGCACAAACTCGCCGCACTCACCGTCACCGGCGGCACGACCCTCCAATACTTCCTCGGCATTCCCGCAGGTCAATCCGAACGCCTCTTAGCTTGGACGCTTCCCGCCAGCGGAAAGCCCTTCATCGTCTGCCCAACCTTTGAAGAAGGCCGCATCCACGAAGCCCTCAGCACCTCACCCAACGGCGCTTCTACGCGCGTCTACACCTGGAACGAAGACGCTGACCCCTACGCACTGCTCGCCAACTCCCTCCGTGCCGCCACTCCCTCCACGCTCCCACTCGCCCTCGACGAGCGCGTGCAGTTCGTCTTCGCCGACGGCATTGCCAAAGCCGTCGCACCGCGCCAGGTCACCTCCGGCATCCCCGTCGTCGCAGGCTGCCGCAGCATCAAATCCCCCGCCGAGCTCGCCCTCATGCAGCTCGCCAACGACATCACCCTCTCCGTCTACAAAGCCGTCTACGAGTCCTGCGCTCCCGGCCAGACCAACCGCGACTTCACCAATCTCGTCGACGCCGCCTACGCCCGCTGCGGCGTTCGCGGCGAAGCCTCCTGTCAGGTCGGCGCCTACTCCGCCCAACCCCACGGCTCGCCCACCCCGCAAGTCATCCGCGAGAACCAGATCGTCCTCATCGACGACGGCTGCTTCGTCCAGGGTTACCAGTCCGACATCTCCCGCACCTTCGTCTACGGCACCCCCACCGACCGCCAAAAACGAGTCTTCGACATCGTCCACCAAGCCCAGTCCGCAGCCCTCGCCGCCGCTCGCCCCGGCGTCGAGATGCAGGCCGTCGACGCCGCCGCCCGCAACGTCATCACCGCCGCCGGCTTCGGCCCCGACTACAAGCACTTCACCCACCGCGTCGGCCACGGCATCGGCATGGATATGCACGAGTGGTACTACCTCGTCCGCGGCAACACCCGCACCCTCCAACCCAACATGACCTTCTCCGACGAGCCCGGCATCTACCTCGCCGACGACCCGCAGCCCTTCGGCGTCCGCCTCGAAGACGACATGCACATCACCGAATCCGGCGCGCGACTCTTCACCCCCCAAAGCCCCAGCCTAGAACACCCCTTCGCAACGGCCTGACCTGATGCCCCGTCCGGCCGTCGCGCTACCAGGACGATTTACTGAGGCATCACCATCAACTCCACCCCGCTCGGCGCATCCGCCTGGTGAAACACCGTCTCCTCCGCCGACTTGAAGTCCTCCGGCTTCGCCTTCGCGATGTCCATAAACACCTGCGGGTTCCTGTCCGTCAGCGGAAACCACGTACTCTGCACCTGCACCATAATCCGGTGCCCCTTCAGAAACGTGTGGTTCACATCCTGCATGTTGAAGTTCACATCCGTTATCTTCCCCGGTACCAGCGGCTCCGGCTTCGCCATCGAATTCCTGAACTTCGCCCGAAACGGCTCGCCTCGCACCAGCATCTCGTAGCCGCCCATGATCACCGGCGGCGCACCCAGCACATGCTTGCCCTCCCCGTCGTCCGCATCAGGATAATTATCCGGATACACATCGATCAGCTTCACATCGAAGTCCGAATCCGTCCCCGTCGAAGCAATCTTCAGCATCGGCTTCACCGGCCCCACCACCGTCACATCCTCCGTCAGTGGTTCCGTCTCATACACCAGCACATCCGGCCTCATCCCCGCGAACCTCTGGTCGTCGTCCATATACCGCTGCGGCGGATCGGCCTCCATCACGTACCCCAGATACGGCACCGGATGCGCCGGATCGCTCACATATCGATCGCTGCTCTCCTTCACCGTCGGAGCCGTCCAGCCTAGTCTGCCCTTCGGCTGGAAGTAAATCATCTTCGTCTCTGCCTGCTTTGGTGGCCACGCGTCATACTTCCTCCAAACATCGCTTCCCGTCTCAAACGTGTACGCCTTCGGCAGCGGCGTCCACGCCGCATCCTTCAAATAATGCGCAAAGAACGGTGCCTCAATCGTCGCTCTGTAGAACTCAGCCGTATCCGACCCAAACTGAATATCCCCCAGCGAAGCCCCCGTTCCGCGCGACCATCCGCCATGCACCCACGGACCTTCCACCAGCGTGTCCGCCTTCGCCTCCGGGCTCTCCTTCGCAATCGCATGGAAGACCTTCACCGGACCAGCCAGGTCCTCCGCATCGAACCACCCGCCCACCGCCATCACCGCCGCCTTCACGCCAAACATATGCTTCTCCATGTTCCGCGCCACCCAGTAGCTGTCATACGTGTCATGGATCGTCTGATCGTGATACAGCGGGTTCGTCCCTCCCGCCGGCGAATCCAGGTTCGCCAGCGTCCCCATCTTCAGGTAGTACGCATACGCATCCTTCGTGAAAAACTCAAAATTGTTCGGCGGCTCTACCTTCAGCGGATTCTTCTGCGGCCTGTAAAACGGCGCATAAAACGAGTGGTTCGCCGCCAGCATAAACGCCCCGCCATGATAGCTGTCATCCCCATCGAACAGGTTCATCATCGGTGCCTGCGGGCTCGCCGCCTTGATCGCCGGATGTCCATCGATAATGCTCGCCGCCGTATAAAATCCCGGGTAGCTGATCCCCAGAATCCCCACCTTGCCGTTATTCTCCGCCACATGCTTCAGCAGCCAGTCCACCGTGTCATACGTGTCGGTCGATTCGTCAATCCCCTTGCCGTCCTTCGGCGGCGTCATCTCCACCCAGCTTCCTTCGCTCTCCCACCGCCCACGCACATCCTGACACACCAGAATGTATCCGCTCTCGTACATATGCTCATTCGACGTCACGCGTGGTTCCACCACCTCGTTGTCATAGCTTCCGCAGCTGTACGGCGTCCGCGTCATCAAAAACGGATACGGCCCCGCATCCTCAAACTTCCCCGCAATCGGCGTATACACCTGCGTATACAGCTTCACACCATCCCGCATCGGAATACGGTACTCATGCTTTCGATAGTGCGTCTTGAAGTACTCCATCCTCTGTTGCATCTGTTGCTTCGCAGATACCGCCGGCACCGGCGAAGCAGCAGGCACCGCCGCCGTTGTCTGCGCGCTCACCCCGATCATTCCAGCCCACATCGCTGCGACACAAAAACACCTTCCCACTGCCAGACGCATCTTTCGCTCCCATAAAAACACTTTTTCGGATTGTACTCGTTCTACCCTCCACTGCTCTGCGATACTGGCCGCAATGTTGTTCCGCACCTTAAGCTCCGCCAAAACCGCATCCACCATCCTCATCTGCACCTTCGCGCTCATCTGCACCATCATGTGCACCACTTCCGCCGCGCAGACGCAAGCGCAGCACACATCACAACCACCGCAGCAACCATCCACCCCACCCCAAAGCCCGCCTCCCTATACCCTCCACGTCTACGCAAATCTCATGGAGATCCCCACCCTCGTCCTCAGCCAGCACTTCGAACCCCTTCCGCCAATCCCTCCCAGTCAGTTCGAAATCAGCCTCGACGCAGGCCCGGTCTTTCATCCTACGCAACTGCAGCTTGAGGCCAGCCAGCCCATCGACCTCGCCATTCTACTCGACCTCAACGGCAACGGCCGCCGCCTTGTACCCTCCTTCGCGCAATCGCTCCCCGATCTCCTGTCCCACGCACTTCTTCCCCACGACCGCGTCTCCCTCTTCGCCGTGCAAGGATCCTGCATCAACAGCGCACAGAATCTTCCACCCGCCGCCTCAGACCGAATCACATCCGCCCTCGACCAGCTCCTGCACGCCAGGCCGCCGCGCAGCGCAACCCAATCGCAGCCCCAATGCAAAAAATCCGACGAGCTCTGGAACGCCATCGCCTCCGTCGCCCAATCCATGACAACCAGCCCTGGTCACCGCGTCATCCTCGTCCTCTCCGACGGTCAGGACCGCGACAGCACCATCCACTGGCAAGCCCTTCGCGAGTACTGCGCCTCCAGCAGCATCGCCATCTTCGGCCTCGCCCCGGCCCAGCGCAAAATGCCCGACCCCGGCATCTGGATGAAGCTTCAGTACGATCCCTTCAGCTCTCTCACCCAGCTCTCCGGCGGCCTCGTCCTCTACACCACACCCGCGCGCATGCAGCAACAGCTCAACCACTTCATCGAACTCGTTCGCGGCCGCTACATCCTCGAGTTCCCCAGCCCCGATACAGGCGCTCCCGGCGTCCATTCCATCGACGTCAAAGTAGGTGATACCGACGACTTCGTCCGCCCCTCAGGCATCGCCTTCGTTCCTCCTGACCCCTCCCTTCGCTCCTCACCGACAACCGTCGCCAGCCCGCCCTCCCCCGCCACCTTCGGAGACCACTCCGCCGGTCCTCCACCCCAGTAAACTCCTGCATTCGCCCAATCTGCCGCTCGTCTGAGATACTTGCGCCCATGCTGTACCGCATCGCACTCCCGCCGCGTACAAGCTCCATCCTCAAGCTCTCCTGCGTCCTTCTCCTCACAGCCTTCCTTCTCTTGGCCGATTGCGCCTCGCCCCAGTCTCCCGCTCCATCCCAGTCTCCCGCTCCATCCCAGCCCCCACCGCCAGACGCCTCCACCTACACCCTCCACGTCTACACCGACCTCGTCCAGATCCCCACCCTCGTCCTCACCCAAAAGCTTCGCCCCGTCCCCCCCGTCCCGCGCGAAAGATTCGACATCAGCCTCGACTCCGGCCCCGTCTTCCACCCAACCCAGCTCCAGATCGAAGGCGACGACCCCATCGCCCTCGCCATCTTCGTCGACCTCAGCGGCAACGCCCGCGACCTCAAAGACGCTCTCGCATCCTCCATCCAGTCCTTTGCAGCCACCTCCCTCCTCCCCCACGATCACGTCTCCATCTTCGCCATCGACTGCAACATGGTCCGCACCACCCTCAACATGCCTGCAGCCGATCCCGCCGCACTCGCCGATTCCCTCAACGCTGCCATCAACTCCCCCAGCCTCCTTGGCCCAAACAGCGCTCCCCACTGCCCCAACTCACGCAGGCTCTGGAACGATATCGGCACCGTTGCACAAACCATCGCCGACCAGCCCGGCCGACACGTCATCCTTGCCATCACCGACGGCGTCGACCACAAAAGCCCGCTGCCATGGGAGACACTCCGTCGCTACTTCATCCGCCACAGCATCGCCCTCTTTGGCATCGCTCCACCTCTCGCCCTCATGGCCGGCCCACTCGCTCGCGCTCAGTTTCTCGAAGACAGCTTCAACCAGCTCGCACAAACCAGCGGCGGCCTGGTTCTCTACACCTATCCAGCCACACTCTCATCCAATCTTCAGCACGTCATCGACCTCGTCCGCAGCCGCTACATCCTGCAGTTCCCGCGCCCCGACACCGGCGCTAACGGGCTCCACACCATCACCGTCACCGTCAGCAGATCCAACGACTTCGTACGCACCACCGGCATCTCCTATCCCGCCCGAGACCCCGCCCTCCAGAACGCCCCAGACACCGTCCCCTCCAACCCCTCACCCGCCTCCTTCGGAGACCGCAAAATCCTCACCTCGCCGCATTAGCCCAGCACAAACACCGCAGAAAGCAACGCAGCCGCTAGTAAGTTCGCGAACATTGAATCTGCGAACATTGAATCTGCGAACATTGAACTTGCTAACAGTGAATCTGCCAATAGTGACCTTGCGAAACGATGTCATCTCGACCGAAGCCAAACATCTTCATCGTTTGGCGCAGCGGAGAGACCTGCAGCTTCTTGTGCGGCCACCCCATGACAACCATCCTCTACTCTGCTTAAGTAAATCCTTCACTAAATCTCTGTATCGAAAGGCACGAGCTTAAACTCGCACATGCACGACCTCTGATTAAGTCGTTGCTTTGAAGGGGACGGGCTTCACGTTCCTTTGAAGCGGACGGGCTTCGCGTTCCTTTGAAGCGGACGGGCTTCTCGTTGCTTTGAAGCGGACGGACTTCTCGTTGCTTTGAAGGGGACGGGCTTCAGCCCGTCCATACATGCCCTAAAACCGAAGGGGCTTTACAGGCTGCGGAAAAACTCTATGTATGAAGGGGGCAGAAGTTTTAAACAGGGATTTGCTGTATCCAGGAAATATGCGTGGAAACGATCAGCGGCAGGCAGCGA
>JABBOG010000039.1 GCA_019351975.1 Acidobacteriota bacterium | reverse complement strand
CGTTGGTTTCTTCGGACGGGAGTTCGATTCTCCCCGCCTCCACCACTTCAATTTTTGCCCTACAGTCAGATGCTCTCTCTGCTTCGTTACGCCACGCAGAGACACCCGAAAGTGCATCGGTTCGTCACCCTGGCACCTCTTAAAATCCTGAAGAATGGTACAGCTCCGTCAATCCAACACGGCTGCAACTGCGTGCTGCGCACATTGCACGTAAACGTACCTGTTCATTCCGCTACATTTTCAAGAGCAAAGTACCGGAAGCTCCTCCTCCCAACCGCATAGTTTGCCGCACATCGCTCCCAACCGCCTCAGGACAAATACCCGCATTGTGCAACATGCTCCGCCGGAAAAGCCGGTCGCTTCACATCGGCAACCTCAGCCACAACCTGACGTTTGCTGCCAACCTCGATACGAGTGCTCCTCCGAAGTCAAAATTATCCATCACGACGCAGCATTTAGCCATTCCCAATGCTTCGTCGTTCTCTCGATAATCTCGTGGAGGTTCTTTCCGCATGGAGTATTCCCGCGAAATCGTTGATCCCGCATCCGTGCCCCAACGCACGCTCTCCAACGGTACGCAAATTCCGGTCATCGGCCTTGGCACCTTCGGTTCCGATCACGTCACAGGATCGCAGATCGCGGCAGCCGTCCTCGACGCCGCGCGTATCGGGTATCGTCACTTCGATTGCGCCGCGGTGTACGGCAATGAATCGCTCATCGGCGAAGCCCTGCAAACCGTCACCAGAACCATCGCTCCCCGCAAAGACCTTTGGATCACCTCCAAGCTCTGGAACGACAAACACGACAGGAAAGACGTGATTCCCGCCTTCAAGCAGTCCCTCCACGATCTCCGGTTGGACTACCTCGACCTCTATCTCGTCCATTGGCCCTTTCCGAACTTTCACGCTCCCGGTTGTAGCATCGACTCGCGCAGCCCCGACGCGCGCCCCTACATCCACGCCTCCTTCATGGAAACCTGGGGCGAGATGGAAAAGTTACTGGAGCAGGGTCTCGTCCGAAACATTGGCACCTCCAACATGACCATCCCCAAGCTCAATCTGCTGCTGCAAGATGCGCATGTTTCTCCCCACTGCAACGAGATGGAGCTGCATCCGCACTTCCAGCAGCCCGAGTTTCTTGCCTATCTCCAAGAGAAAAATATCCAGCCCATCGGCTTCTGTCCGCTCGGCTCACCCGGCCGCCCCGAACGTGACCGCACCCCGGAGGATACCTCCCCCCTCCATGATCCAGTAATCTGCTCCATCGCAGACGCACATCGCTTCCACGCCGCAACCATCTGCCTCAAATGGGCCGTCCAGCGCGGAGAAGTGGTTATTCCCTTCTCCGTCAACCCGCGCAACTACACTCAAAATCTCCGCGCTGTCACCGAAGATCCTCTCACCGCCGCAGAAATGGACCAGATCGCCGCCGCCGATCAACGCTGTCGGCTCATCAAGGGCCAGGTCTTTCTGTGGAAGGAAAATCAATCATGGGAAGACCTTTGGGATCTCCACGGAGACATCACGCCAGCATGAACCCACACAGCCCCACCGGAGGAGCCTTGACCACGACTGCAACATTAGACCCCCAACCACACATGCATGGCGTCCTTCTTCCCGGCGACAGCACCACCAGCCTTCGCTCCTTCGCCGTTCCAGAACCCGGCTGGGGACAAGTCCTCCTGCGCATGAAATCCTCCACCATCTGCGGTTCCGACATCCGCGCCATCTACCACGAACACCTCGGCAAAGGCCCCGAAGGCTACCAGGGCGTCATCGCGGGCCACGAACCCTGCGGCCAGGTCATCAAGACCGGACCCGGCTGCCGCGGCTTCGCTGTGGGAGACCGTGCTATCGTCTACCACATCTCCGGCTGCGGCCTCTGCAACGACTGCCGCCGTGGCTACATGATCTCCTGCACCAGCGAGCAGTACCGCCGCGCCTACGGCTGGCAGCGCGACGGCGGTATGGCCGACTTCCTCCTCGCCGAGGAAAAAGACCTCATCCACCTTCCCGACGAGCTTTCTTACACCGACGGCGCGCAGGTCGCCTGCGGCTTCGGCACCGCCTACGAAGGCCTCGAAAAGATCGGCATCAGCGGCAACGACGCCGTCCTCATCACCGGCCTCGGTCCCGTCGGTCTGGCCACTGCCGCCATCTGCCGCAAGCTCGGCGCACAGCGCATCTTTGGCATCGACGTCCTTCCCGGCCGCCTACAGCTTGCCCGCGACCTTGGCCTCTGCGACGAGGTCATCGCTTCCGGCCCCGACAACGTCGCCGAAATCCGCACTCTGACCGGCGGCCACGGTGTAGAGCGCTCCGTCGAGTGCTCCGGGCATCCTCAGGCGCGCCATACCGCCATCGCTGCCGCCCGCCGTTGGGGTCGCATTGTCTTCCTCGGCGAAGGCGGCGGCGTACAGTTTCAACCCTCTGCCGACCTCATGCACGACCAGAAGACGCTCTATGGCTCCTGGGTCACGTCTACGTGGCGCATGGAAGAACTCGTCGAGCGCCTCGTGCGCTGGCAGCTATTTCCATCCGCGCTCGTCACCCACCGTTTCCCGCTCGCACGCGTCGACGAAGCCTACGCCCTTATGGCCTCTGGTCTGTGCGGCAAGGTCGCTGTTTGTTTCGATGAGGAGCTTACATAATGCTCAAAGGAATCTCTCCCGCACTCAGTCCAGACCTGCTTAAGCTCCTCTGCGAGATGGGGCACGGCGACGAAATAGTCCTCGCCGATGCGAACTTTCCCGGCGTCACCTGCGCCAAACGCCTCGTCCGTGCCGATGCTCTCCCCATCGCAGCGCTTCTCGAAGCCATCCTTCCGCTCTTCCCGCTCGACACCTACGCACCTCCCCTCATCATGATGCAGGTAGTCGACGGCGACCGCCTCGATCCCGCCGTAGAAGCCGATTACATGCGTGCCATCCGGCACCATCAGCCCGACGCGCCCGAGCCCGTACGTATCGACCGCCATGCCTTTTACGATCGTGCACGGCAATCCTTTTGCATCCTCATGACCGGCGAAGCCCGTATCTACGGCAACATCATCCTGAAAAAAGGCGTCATCGCCTGATCTCCGTCTGCAAGCGCAACATATCTCAATCACTTCAAAGGAGCACCATGCGTAGAAGAGAGTTTTGCAAATTGATCGCAGCAACCGCGGCAACAGCAGCAGTTCCCGCCGTTGCAGAGACACTCGAAGCCTCACCGCAGTCTCCCGCCCAAACGGAACCCTCCACCGCCCCTGGACCCACATCGCCCGAACCCGAAGGGTTCGACACCCTCACGCAGGACTACGCAGCGTTCTGTGCCACGCCCGCCGCTAGCAGAACCTTCTTCGCGCTCAAAGATGGCAAAATCGTCGCAGAGAAGCTCGACGAAGCCACCTGGAAGCCGACCGCATGGGGCGAACCGCAAGCCCTGCCCGTAGTCGGCGGCTCCTGGGACGGTGTCCCGATGGACTCGCCCATCCCCAATCTCGGAGGCGATGGCCCCTACAAAGCCACATGGGACTCCCTCCTGCAATACGACGCTCCCGAGTGGTATCAAGACGCCAAGTTCGGCATCTGGGCCCACTGGAGCCCGCAGTGCGTCCCTGAAGACGGCGACTGGTACGCACGCAACATGTATCAGCAGGACCAGAAGCAGTATCAGTTCCAGCAGGACCACTACGGCCCTCCCTCCCGCTTCGGCTACAAAGACCTCTGCGCCCAATGGACCATGCTTAACTGGGAGCCCGACGAGTTGATCGCCCGTTACAAAAAAGCCGGTGCGAAGCTCTTCATCACCCTCGCCAATCACCACGACGGCTTCGATGCGTGGAACTCCAAGCACCAACCCTGGAACGCCCAGAACCTCGGTCCGCACCGGGACGTGGTCGGTACCTGGGCGGCTGCCGCGCGCAAGCAGGACATGCGCTTCGGCGTCACCGTGCACCAGGCACGCAACTGGTGGTGGTTCCAGACCTCCCACGGTGCCGATAATACCGGTCCCCTCGCGGGTGTCCCTTACGACGGCGACCTCACCGAGGCGCAGGGCAAAAATCAATGGTGGCAAGGCTACGATCCGCAGCGTCTCTACGGCGCCAAGCATCCCGCCGATGCCCTGCCCGCCATCTCCTACGTCAAAAACTTCTACGACCGCACCCGCGACCTCATCGACCAGCATAACCCCGACCTGCTCTACTTCGACAACTCACTTCTTCCCCTCGGCTGGGCCGGCATGAACATCGGCTCGTACTTCTACAATCACAACCTGCAAACGCACGGCGGCAAGATGGAAGCCGTCATCAACGTCAAGCAGGTTCCCGATCACTTCGCCAAGGCCGTCGTCGCTGACTACGAGCGCGGCCTCACCGACAAGATCATGCAGTATCCCTGGCAGTCCGAAACCTGCATCGGCGAGTGGCACTACCAGCGCAAGCTCTTCGACAAGCCCGGTCCCTTCGGCGGCTACGCAACGCCCCGCGACATCATCCACTGGATGATCGACACCGTCAGCAAAAACGGCACCTTCATTCTCAACCTCCCCGGCAAGCCCGACGGCACCATCGACCGCAAAGAGATTGCCTTCCTCGACAAGCTCACCGAGTGGATGCAGATCAACGGCGAAGCCATCTACGCCACCCGCCCCTGGAAGATCTACGGCGAAGGGCCCAACACCGTAAAGAGCGGCTCCTTTCAGGGCAACAGCATCAGCAAGCTGGGCGCACAGGACATCCGCTTTACGCGCAACAAAGCCAACACCGTCGTCTACGCCATCGTCCTCGGCTGGCCCGGCTCAGAGCTCCTCATCAAGGCGCTCGGCACCTCCAGCCCGCAATCTCCCGCAAAGGTCACCAACGTCGAACTCGTCGGCTACCAGGGCAAAATCAAGTTCCACCAGGAAGCCTCCGCCCTGCGCATCCAACTCCCCGAACGAGCAATCTCCGAGGACGCCATCGCACTCAAACTCTTCCTCTCCTAAAGCCACAACCACGCATGCCACGACGCTTCTCCACGCTGCAGGTACACTGGACTGCATCGTGGCAACACCTCTGCGGGAGCCAGCGAATGCAATCTGTAGCCTTCACACAACCCGCAGAAGATCCCTCCAACGATGCGCCCCATATCCCGCGCAGCATGTTCCCTACCGGTTACATGCTCCCCTTTCTCCTCACCACCCTCATCTTTTTCTTCTGGGGCATGTCCAATAACCTCACCGACATCCTCGTCCAGCAGTTCCGCAAATCCTTCTCTCTGAACCTCCTTCAAGCGCAACTCGTTCAAACCTCCGTCTTCTTAGCCTACGGAACCATGGCCATTCCTTCCGCGCTGCTCATGCGGCGTTTCGGGTACAAAGCCGGTCTGCTCTGCGGCCTCATCGTCTTCGGCACCGGAACGCTGCTCTTCTGGCCGGCCGCCGTGATTGGCCTCTATGCCCCATTTCTCTGCGCGCTTTTCGTTGTCGGCACCGGTTCGTCCATGCTCGAAACCGCAGCCAACCCCCTGATCGCACACTTCGGTCACCCCTCCACCTCAGCTCAGCGCCTGAACTTCGCGCAGGCATTCAATCCTCCCGGCACTATCGCTGGCGTTCTCATCGGCACATGGTTTATCTTCTCGGGTGTCGAAAAAACACCCGTGCAGATCACAGCAATGCAGGCCCACGGTACCTACGCGGCATATCTGCATCACGAAATCCTGCGTGTCGTTCCCACCTACGTCGGCCTCGGCATCGCCGTGCTTCTTCTCGCCGTCATCATCGCCCGCACCACATTTCCCTCCAGCCTCGACGCATCGCCGGCCCTCACCACCCCCCACGCTGCATCCTCCACCCAACGCCACAGCAGCTACAGCCATCTCCTCCGCAACCCCAATCTCATGTTCGCCGTCACCACGCAGTTCTTCTACGTCGGCGCGCAGGTAAGCACTTGGAGCACACTCATCCCCTACATGCGCGCCTACACCTCCGTCAGCGAGCGCACCTCCGGGTACTTCCTCACCGCAACCCTCGTCGCCCTCGCCATTGGACGCATCGTGTCCACGCCCTTGATGCGCTTCATCTCGCCCTCGCTCATGATGGGCTGCTACGCCCTGGTCAATATAGTGCTCCTGTCCGTCGGTATCGCCGCGCCCGGCATGTTCGGCGCTTACGCCATCCTCGCCACCAGCTTCTTCATGTCGATGATGTATCCCACCATCTTCGCGCTGGGTGTCAAGGACCTTGGCAACGACACAAAACTCGGCAGCAGCTTCATCGTCATGGCCATCGTCGGCGGTGCCGTCTTCCCACCCGCCATGGGCTGGATCACCCGCCTCAGCGGCAGCATCGCTCTCGGCTATCTCCTTCCGCTGCTCGGCTATGCCGTGGTCGCCACCTACGCATTCTTAGGCCCACGCATCCGCAGCACAGCAGTATCCGCCGCACCCGCGCTCCCCTGAACCCGCGGAACAAACCGGTCGAACTTGCTCCACACAAAATCAACTACAAAATCAACGATGGATGCGCATTGAATCGCTGCGTCATGGACGGGCTTCTTCCGGAAACTCGCCCATGACATCCACGTCTCTCAATACAGCTCTAATGCACCGTCACGCTCACTGTCGCAATCTGCGCGCTCGCTCCCACGGGGGTTGCAGTGACTGTGATCACATAAGACCCACTAGTTGTGCCCGGCTGCGTTTGTGTCCCGCTCGTTCCGGAACCGCCCGAAGACCCACACCCCGACAGAAATCCAAACGAGAGCACCACTGCAAGCAACAGCACATCGATCAACTTGCGGCGACGCCCCTTCGTCAGCAAAAAGAACATCCCCATCGCCAGAACTGCTCCGCCAACTCCCCGGGCACCCGGCTGTTCAAGCGCAGCCGTATTCCTTGCGACAGAGACGACCTCCAACCCAGCTGTGGCGGCGGTCGTCCCACCAAGGGTCACGGATCCAGGAGATAGCGCGCAGGTAATCGGGCTTACAGCGCCCTGTGGCATGCTTGTAACCGCACAAGACAAGCTGACAGCGCCACTGAAGCTATTGATTGGCATCGTTGTGAGCGTGGAGGTATTGCCTGTAACCGCTCCCGCAGTCAGTGTGATCGGACCGCTGTTGGACAGCGAAATACCCGGAATGCCAATAACATCGACGATGCTTGTCGTGGAGGCTGTAATCTTTCCAGTCGCAGCGTCCGTTCCGGTGATCGTCACGCTATACGCACCGCCTGTCGTGCTAGCCGTCGACGTTACAGTCAAAATGCCGCTCGCGGGCGAAATTCCGGACAGACCTATCTGCGGCGGTACCGCGCATGTGATCGGGCTGACCGCCCCTGTCGGCGAAGCTGTCACAGCGCATGTCAAATTAACCGTTCCACTGAAGCCGTCAATGGGTGTCACCGTGATCGTCCCTGTATTACCAGTGACGGATCCAGCGCCAATGTCGATGCCACTCGAACTCAGCGAAAAGCGAACCACTTGTTCTGCGATGTTCGTCGTATTGCTTGAACCAGCGTAATTAGCATCGCCGCTGTACGTCGCCGTTACTGTATTCGTCCCGCTTTTCAACTGTGAGCCCAGCACGGTAATCGTGGCCGTTGATTCCACCGTGCCATTTGTACTGGCCGACGCAGTAAAGTTGGAAGACGTTCCGAGCGTCGTCCCATTCGCCGTCAATGTGACACTGCCCGTAGGCGCACTCGCTAAACTTGTCGTTGTAATGTTGATCTGGATCGGGTCGCTTCCAGAAGGTGTAACCGTTGGGTTCGTATCCAAAAGCGTCGTGTTCGTTGCACCTTTTACAACAACGAACGTCACAGCATTCGAGGTATTGGCAGAGTAGCTCTCATCGCCAGGATACTTTGCAGTCACGATATGTGTACCCACCGAGAACGGATACGGCACCGACGCAACCGCTGGAAACGAGGCGAAGTTCCCACTCGTGATCGGGGCTGTGCCAATGGTTGCGCCATTGTCTGACACCGTCATCGTTCCCCTCGCATACCCAAGCGATGCTGTATACCCCTCTGCCGTTCCGTACACTGAGCTGTCCGCAAAGATCACAGACCCATAAGGAAGGGCATTCAAATTGGAGATCGCAGCTCCTGCCGCCGAATATGCATTCACCGACAGCAACGTCGAACTCGCCTCCGCCGATATATTCACGCTGATCGGTTGTGACTGGCTCGCCGCCGTATTCGTATCTCCGCCGTAGTTGGCGTACACCGTATATTGACCACCAGGAAGCCCGTTGTAACTGCCCGTTCCGGAACCACTACTGATTGGAATAGTGAACGACTGGCCGTTCAGCGTTGGTGCTCCAGCCGCAGCCGGCTCTGTCGTGATGAGGCCTGCGACGCCGGTAGCTGTCGCAGGTTGAACGGTCACCGCGAAGTTGAGGCTGGTACCATGCACCACCGACACCGGTGAACTCGACCCATCAATCGTCATGGATAGAGTCGAGCTGGTTCCGCCCGCGCTCGACCAGTTTGCCAGCATTGCAGCGGCATCGACGCTGCCGAGTCCGGAAGCAAAATCATAGCCTGCGCCCGCATTAAACCCCGTCGTGAATCCGTTGGTTCCGCACGACTGGCTGCCCTGCGTGCACAGCACTGCATTGTTGCCCGTCACAACATCGTGAAACACCGTAGAGTACTTACCCGCTGCAAGCTTGTACAGCACGTCATTGGCATTGCCCAGCCTCGATCCCGTCGCCTGCTCCACAAGCGCGAGCATACCGGCAAATGCAGGAGACGCTGCCGAAGTCCCGCCCGCTCCAGAAAAGGTTGTCGTCGATCCAAAGACGCCGCTCGTGTTCGCGCAGTCTGGCCCCGTACTCGTCTCCACCTGGCACACCACCCACGTCGTCGAGTACATCCCGTTGCCTGCAAGAAACGCCACATCCGGTACATCGCGCGTTCCATCTCCCGGCGTCAACCCAGTCTGGAAGCCGGGCTTCGTGAACACGGTGCTTTGCCCTCCGCCCCCGCCAAGAATGTTCGTGGAACCACCCTGCGTTGACTCCTGATTCGCTGACAGTGCGCCATTCGCCGCCGTCGAATTATTCCACGGACGCTCCGGAATATAGGTGAGCGCCGTCTCATAGTACGGAGCCGCTCCACTGGTCGAAGTTAAAGCGTAGGTGCTAAAAGCTGATCCGAGCGCGTCATAGTCCGTGCCGCCCACGGCGATGTTGTTCGGCGAAGACCCCAGCCCGTTCACCCCAAGTCCCTGAGTTGCAATCGTCTCATTCGATTTGTCACAGCCTGCCGCACCACTGTCGCCCGTGGAAACCGTCACAGTAATTCCCTGCGCTGCGGCTTGCTGGTATAACTCCCCGATAAACTGCGTCGTCGCCGTCCCCTGAGACGCCTCGCACGCCCCGTAACTAATACTCAAAATGCTGACGGTGTTGTCGCTGATAGCACGTTCAATCGCATTGAAGAGCCCCGATGACACGTCGCTGTTCGCACTCGTGTAGTAATAAATTGTCGCCTTCGGAGCAATACCGCCCAGGACCTCCAGATCAAGCCAGCTCTCCTGCTGGTCCGTGTTAGTACCCGGGTCTACCCCATCGACGACAATCTCTGGGAGATTGACGTTGCTCGTCGTCTCTCCCAAAAACGCCGTCCGGTAATTGATCACCGGGGACACGTCGACATCAGAATCACTTACGACGCCCACATTGATACCACTGCCGTCGTACGTCGTTCCCTTGTATGCAGGATTGAGCAGTGCGTTCGGTGTGTCGTAGATCGTTGCTGCGTCAGCCGGATCCACGTACAAAAATGGTGTTCCGGCTGAACTGAAAAGTGTCAGCTCTGGTTCGATCCGTCGGCTCGTCATATTGAAGCTGGCCTTGGGCCCTTGCTCGATGTTGGGGCGGGGATGAAAGTTGTTGAGCCCAACCACACCCCTGATAGCAGAGGCCATCGCACGCGGCACCTGTGGCTCCGTCACATTCGCAATATGCGTCTCGCCATACACCGTCACCGATTCAATCGTGGTTGCAAACGCAGCTTCAACCTGACCCACCGTGCCCGAAAACGATATTGAATTCGCAGCAGGTGAGATTGCATGCACCTTCAAGCCTTGCGATTGAAGCCATGCCTCGATCGTCTGGATATCGTCTGCCGACGCACCGAATTGTGCACCGTACTGCGCTGGTGTGAGCCACTTGCGGTATTCGGATGACGCAGCATTCTGTACGTCGCTCAAATACTGATCAAGCGCTGCCTGCCGTTCAGCACTGCGCTGTAGCACGATGGTCCCATGTTGCACGCGAAGCGATGGATCCGCCGGTCCGTTATCGATGGCCCTGCTCAGATCCTGCCGCACGCTTCCATGCAACATCACCCGGTCTGCACGATTGATCGCCGTCGTAATCGTCCGTGGAGCCGGAGCAACCTGCGCTTGCACACAATTCCATGACGCTACAAATACAACCAGACCGATAGCTGCCTTGCACCTACCCGAAAACCCTTTGCCCATCACCTGAAACTCCCTCGCCACTTCTGGCTCAAAACGCTGGAACATCACCGTCCACCTCACCGATCCCAACAGAGAACGACGCCCGTACAGCGGTTGCGCCCTATGGCTGGAACTTCCAGAGGTCGTTCAGGTTACCCTGCGCGCCCGTTGCGTCATATCCGTCTCCGCCAAACATCCAGAGACCGCCCTTCGGGTCAACCCAGCTCGATGCTCCAAACCGTCCGCCAGGATTGTTCAGCCCGACCACGCCAAGCATTCCGTAGATCCCTATCTGGCCGCCGCTGCGACCGACAAAGTTGCTTCCGCCCATCCACGTCCACTGGCCCGCCTCGCCGCTCGCACCTGGGGTGTACTTCCACAGATCATCCAGATATCCCGTCACACCAATCGAGTCGTAACCCGAACCGCCAAACAGCCAGAAGTTACCCGAGGCGTCCGTCCAGCTCGACGCACTATACCGCCCTCCCGGGATATTCCCCGCCGCTGGCGTTCCCAGCGATCCATACACTCCGGATTGCCCGCCGTTCGCCTGCGGTACCGTACTGTTGCCGCCCATCCACGTCCACTCCCCGGTATCGCCCGTAGCGCTCGGTGTGTACTTCCATAGATCGTTGAGGTAGCCCTGGTTCCCGTTTGCATCGAGACCAATCCCGCCGAACATCCAGAAGTTCCCCGCTGCATCCTTCCAAACCGCTGCCGCATCTCTGCCGCTCGGGATATTTGAAGCATCCGGCATCCCCAGCGTGCCATATACGCCAGACTGATTTCCGAACGTACTCCCACCCATCCAGGTCCATTCCCCGGTATCGCCGGTTGCGCTGGGAACATACTCCCAAAGATCGTTGAGATAGGCCGTCGAATTCTGAGATCCATTCACATCGCTGCCACTTCCACCGAACATCCAGAAGTTGCCGGATCCATCTATCCAGCTCGCAGCGCCGTACCGTCCACCGGGGATATTCGTCGGTGCCGGTGTCCCCTGCGCTCCATAGACTCCGGGCTGTCCGGCAAATAATCCAGGAACGCTGCTGCTGCCTCCCATCCACGTCCACTCCCCCGCAGACCCTTGCTTCGGATCGAACTTCCACAGATCACTCAGCTGCCCGGTGGTTCCGTTCGTATCGATGCCCTCACCCCCGAAGAGCCACAGGTTACCCGAAGCGTCGAGCCAGCTTGAAACCTGTTCGCGACCTCCCGGAATATTGGTAGCGGCAGTAATACCCTGTTGTCCATACGTTCCCGGCTCACCCGCAGCGCCGAAGCTGATGCTCGCCGGCGTGATATTGCTGCCTCCCATCCACGTCCACTCCCCCGCTGTTCCCAACGATGGATCGAACCTCCAAAGATCGTTCAACTGACCGCCAAAGCCCGTTCCCGTCGAATCCTCCCCGTAGCCGCCGAACAGCCACGTCTTACCCGACGCATCAACCCACGTCAATGCCTGCTGGCGGCCTCCTGGAACGTTCGCCACCGCAGCCGTTCCCAATGTTCCATACACTCCCGGCTGCGCTCCGCCGCTGCCTACTGCACTGTTCCCGCCGATCCACGTCCACTCGCCAACGCAGACAACACTCACATTCGTGACGTTCGCCGTAGCCGTACCGCTGCCGTTTGCAACCGAGCAACTCCGCCCCGGCGGCTGGCTGAGCACCGACACGTTATACGATCCGTTCAGCGCAATCGAGCCTGAAAACGTGAAGCTCCCATTCGCGCTGATCGGTAGCAGGTCGTCATCATTGATCCCCGCTTGATTCTGCAACACCAGCCCTGCTCCCGAGATACCCGACACTGTCCCCCCGATCGTAAACGCTACCGAAGACTGGCTCTCGCACGACACATTCGCATTCACCACATTCGCTGTCGCCGTACCTATCGGGTTCTCGACCGTGCACGTCATCCCTGTCGGATTCGTCAGCACCGTAATAATGTAAGGCACACCAGCGGTAGGAACAGCCCCAGGAAACACGAAAGCATATAGCCCTGCATTCGCGCTCACCGTAAGATTATTGCCACCGTTATCCTGCAACACCAGCCCGGATCCGCTTAGCCCAAAGATGGAACCGCCAATCCGGTACGCCACAACACACTTGATACTTACGCTGGAAACGTTTGCGCTGGCCATCCCATTACCGCTGCTGATCGTGCAGTTTTCACCGTTCGGCTGGGTCAATACAGTCACGCTGTACGCTCCGCCGCTGGTGATCTGCGTCGCAAACGTGAAACTTGTGGCATTCGCACTCACCGTCAGGTTGTCGCCGTCATTATTCTGTAGCACCAGCCCCGGAGTCGTAAGCCCCGCGATCACCCCACTGATCGCATAGGTAGCAGGCACCGGCGTTGCCTTCGGCGCCCCGCCGCCGCCACAGCCAACAACAATCATCAGCGCCACAGAGAGTAGCGTGCCAATACCGAACATGTTCCAATTCCGCATCTCGTTTCAACCTCAATCAAGAATTCAAAATGGTGAAAGCTTTGCTTCAGGGCGGCGGAAAGGCTCGGCGACGACGGAGCCGCCCATTCCGAGCGCACCGATCAGATCGTTGGCTCAAAAGGCGCTTCAAGAAAAACGTAGGGTCGATCCTCGAGGTGGCCAGTGCCTCGCCGCCTCGCGATAGACAAAAATCATTGGGAAACACACGCAGTCTAGCCAATCACGCCCCATGGAGCAATACTCGGAAGATTTTCAAAATATATGCAAAATGTATGCGCGCAAAACCTTTCGAATGAATCATCTGGAGCGCTATCGCCGTAAGGCCTCACAGCATCTCTGGCCCTGAATATTTTTGTTGATGTAATATCTTCCGATGGATAAGCCAGAATGTGTTGTCATTTTGTGACTTCAAATTTGATCATTCTTCTGGCGACCTCCTTCGAGGCGAAAAACGCCTGCGCATCCCCAAGCAGACATCCCAACTCCTCGCCATTCTCCTCGAGCACCCCGGAACCGTCGTCACCCGCGCTCAACTGCAACATACGCTCTGGCCGGACGGCGAATTCCTGGATCACGAGCACGCCATCATCCGGGTCATCCGGGATCTCCGCGCCATCCTCCGCGATAACCCTAAAAGCCCTAAATTCATCGAGACCGTCCACAAACGCGGCTACAGGTTTCTGCCAGAAGTCGACACAACTCCAGCCACAACGCCGCCTCTCGAAGCGCCCTCTTCCCCGCACGAGCACTCCACACCGCAACAGCCGAAGCATTCCCCGCCACAGGAGGAAGCATCCGCCACTGAACCGGCTTCGCTGACGTCACGGTTCCTCCCTGATACCCAACAACACCAGACCACAACAATCCTTCCCCAGCAATCAACCAGCAAACGCTTCCTTGAGCTAAATCATTGGATTCTGGGCGCTACTCTCCTTTGCCTGATCACCGTAGCCCTCGCCATGGAGAGTCTCAGGCACAGGCACAACTCCGCCGTCGCTCCAGAATCGAGCCCCGTCTCCCTTGGAATCGCTCCTTTTCAATCCGACGGTCCAGGCGCCGCTGAGATGGGCGAGAGCTTTCGCCTCGACCTGACCGATGCACTCGCGCAGCTACCCATCATTCAAATTCGAGCGACAAACTCTCTCAATACAATGAGCCGCGATGACAGCAGCATCCGCAGCATCTCCGGGAAACTCAACCTTGACATGCTGCTGCTCGGAACCTTCCACCTCCGGAAAAATCACCTGACCGCCCAGTTCGAGCTCATTCGAGGTCGTGATTCCCTGCATCTCGCTTCCTTTCAATACGAGGGCACACCAAACGAGCTCGCCGATATCCGCGACAAACTTCAGCGCGATATCTTTCTCAGCCTCCAGGGCAAAGGCAGATCCATGCAATCCATCCGTGGCAGCACCAATGACCCTTTAGCGTACGGCGAATACCTGCAGGGTCGAGAACTCACGCGTCTGCGTGACCCCATCTACCTCAATCAAGCCCTGGCCCATTACCAATCAGCCATTCAACGCGATCCAAACTTCGCTCAGGCCTATGCAGGAATGGCCGCAGATCATCTCGCCCTGCGCTACTTCGCAGACCCTGTAAAACACCAGAATGCAGCGAAACAACTCGCGCAGCACGCCTTGCAACTTGATCCAGAACTCGCCGAAGCACACGCCGTTCTAGGTGACGTTGCACTCCGTGGAGCTTGGAACTTCGCTCTCAGTGAGACTGAACTACGGCGTGCCATCGAACTCGACCCCAGCAAGTCCACCTACCACGCCTGGCTCGCATCCCTGATGGTCAATGAAGGCCGCTTCCACGAAGGTCTCTCCGAAATCAATCTGGCCATCGCGGACGATCCCTTGTGGCCCGCCGTCTACAGCATGGGTACCTACGTTGCCGGTATGGCGCGCAAATATGACACCGCCATGGTCTACGCGCAAAAGGCCGTCTCACTCACACCCGACTCCCCCTCAAGCCACAACCAGCTTGCATGGGCCTACTTCACCGCCAAAACGGTACAAGGAAGCCGTGGATGAGTGGGGAAAGATGGCCGAGATGGAAAAGGATCCAGACCGCATCAACCTGGAAGAGCGCGGCCGCGAAGCGTATCAGCGCGGTGGCATTCGGGCATACGCCCTCGTGCGGATCGATGCCATGGAACGCCGCGCTCCCGAAACGGCTCGCCACTCCAATGACTTTGACCCAGCAGAGTGGTACGCCTTTACCAGTCAGCCGGATAAGGCCCTCAAAGCCCTCCATCAAATCATCGCAACCCACGACGAAGAAGCTGTCATGTTAGCTGTCGATCCCATGTTCGATAATCTTCACTCTGATCCGCGCTTTCTGGCAATCCTCCAGCAGGTAGGATTGTCCCTTCCCAAAGTCCCGCGCCAGCCGGCGCTCGGAACCTGAAGCCTCCACATCTCTCCCACACCCCCGCCACGCTCTGATACTCTCCCACCAATGGACACCCCCGACGCATCCGCACGATCTCGCGAAGAACTGCCGCGCGTCCTCTCCGCAACCAATGCCCTCGCCATCGTCGTCGGCATCATCATCGGCTCCGGAATCTTCCTCGTCCCGCACGAGATGATGGCCGCCGTCGGCAGCGCACACCTCGTCTACGCCGTCTGGATCACCGCCGGTCTGCTCTCCCTTTGCGGTGCCATGAGCTACGCAGAAGTCGCCGCCATGCGCCCCCGCGTCGGCGGCGAATACGCCTTCCTCCACGACGCCTACGGTCCCCTCACCGCATTCCTCTACACCTGGACCTGGACCATGATCGCCAAGCCAGCCTCCATCGCTACCATCGCCGCCGGCCTCATGCGCGTCCTCGGCACCTTCCACGCCTTCGCCTTCTTGGACCGCATCGCCCTCTCCCACATCTTCGGCTTCAGCATCCTTTGGAGCCAGCTGCTCGCCATCGCCGCCACATGGCTCATCACCGCCCTCAACATCGTCAGCACGCGCGACTCCGCACAGGTTCAGACCATCCTCACATGGCTCAAGGTCCTCATGATCCTCGCCATCGCAATCCTCTGCTTCACAAGTCTCAAGCACGGGGCATGGCACAACTTCGCCACCCACTTCGCCGCTGCCAGAGGCGGCTTCGCCGGCTTCATGGTCGCCATGATCGCCGCCCTCTGGGCCTACGACGGATGGTCTGACGTCTCCCAGATGGCCGGCGAAGTCAAGAACCCCCAGCGCTCTCTTCCCATGGCCCTGATCGGCGGCGTTACGATCGTCGGCGCTCTCTACATGCTCACCAACGCTGCCATCCAATACGTCCTCCCCTCCGCCGCCATCGCTGCAACCACCCGCCCCGCCAACGACGCCCTCCGTCTCGTCGCAGGCAACCTCGGCGCTGGTCTCGTCGCTTGCGGAATGGCCGTCAGCATCTGCGCAACCTTTGTCGGCAGCTCTCTCTCCGGCGCGCGCGTCCCCTTCGCCGCCGCCCGCGACCGCCTCTTTCCATCCGTCCTGGGCCGCATCCACCCACGCTTTAAAACCCCATGGACCAGCCTTCTGCTGCAAGCCATCCTAAGCACCATCCTCCTCCTCGCTATCGGCCGCTTCCAGGCGCTCTTCTCTCTCGCCATCTTTTCAGAGTGGCTCTTCTACGCCCTCACCGCCGCCACCGTCTTCGTCTTCCGCGTCCGCGAACCCAACGCCTACCGCCCCTACCGCGTCACAGGATATCCTGTCGTACCGGCGTTGTTTATTCTCGCCGCCATCGTGCTCCTGGGCTTCAACTGCGTCGATCAGCCCCTTGAATCCACCGCAGGCCTGGCCGTCATCCTGCTCGGCATCCCCCTCCACTATCTCTTTCAGCACAGCAACGCCACACACCCGAAAGCACCCTGATCATGTCCTCCAGCAAGAAGCCCAAGCTCGGCCAGAACTTCCTCATCGACGAGACCGCAACCCAGCGCATCGCCGACGCCATCGGCGACACCTCCGCCCGTACCGTCGTCGAAATCGGCCCCGGCCACGGTGCCATCACCGACCTCCTCGCCCGCAAAACTCTCCGCCTCCACTGCATCGAGTTCGACCCCGCCCTCGCCCGCGAACTCACCTTCCGCTACCGCAACCAGCCCCACGTCACCATCCACCACGCCGACATCCTCCAAACAAACCTTCGCTCCCTCCTCGAAGACGCAACCTCCCTCGATGTCGTCGGCAACCTTCCCTACTACATCACCTCCGACATCCTTCTGCACCTCTTCGCAGCCGCACGCGACGGCGTCCTCTCACGCGCCGTCGTCATGATGCAGCGCGAAGTCGCCGACCGCATCGCCGCCGTCCCCGGCTCAAGCGACTATGGCGCTCTCTCCGCAGCCACCCAGATGCACGCGCACGTCACCAATCTCTTCACCCTCTCGCCCAGCGCCTTTTCTCCCCCGCCCGACGTCTACTCCACCGTCATACGCCTCGAGTGCGCCCCTCGCTTCGACGAGCTTCAAGTCGACTTCCCAGGCTTCAACCAGCTCCTCCGCGCCAGCTTCGCGCAGAAGCGCAAAACCCTCTCCAACAACCTGCGCGCCGCCGGTTACACCACCCAACAGCTCACCGCCGCCTGGCCCCCGGCCCTCCCCCCACAAACCCGAGCCGAGGCCGTACCCCTCGCCGCCATGGCCCACCTCTACCGCTCCCTCAAAACCCACGCCAGCTAGAGCTTTTTTCCTGTAGGTGTAGCGCGGCGTCACGTCATCGATGGGCGTTTTCCCCAATGAAAACGCCACCGAACGCAATTTCCTGGATACCCCTCAACAGGGAAAATGCTCTAGACCACGCGCCTACCGCCGCATCTGCTCCGCCGTCTGCGCATGGTGGATATGGCAGATCGCAATTGCCAGCGCATCCGCCGCATCCGGAGACTTGGGTGCCTCTTCCAGTTCCAGCAATCGCGTCACCATGAACTGCACCTGCTCCTTCGCCGCCAGCCCATACCCCACCACCGAGCTCTTGATCGTCAACGGCGAATACTCCGCCACCGGCAGGCAGCACGCCGCCGCCGCCAGCATCGCGACCCCGCGCACCTGCCCCAGCTTCAGCGCGCTCTTTGCATTCGCGGAGAAAAATACCTCTTCAATCGCCACGACCTCAGGCTGCCAGAGCTGCAGCAACGCCGACAGCTCCGTATACACCTGCAGCAGCCGCACCGGCGTCCTGTCCTTCTTGTTCAGCTTCACCGCTCCCGCACACAAGTGCCGCAGCCGCACCTCGCGTCCGCTCGCATCCACCTCGACCACGCCGTAGCCGGTAAACTCCGTCCCGCAATCGATACCGAAGACTCTCATCCGTCTCAGTCTACCGCCGCTGCCGCCCGATGCCATCCATGCGCCACCCCTGCATCCAATTCGCCACTGCCTGCCGCACCCTTTACAATCGTTCTCATACACGGATCCGTCCAAGGCTCACACCATCGTTCACACCTCTCGACAATCTTGCGGCGCGTGCCTTCTCGCCATCGCAACCATCGCTGCATCGGCGCAGTCGAAACCCACCGCGCTCCCCCTGCATCCGCCCGCGATATCCGCGCAGGGCATCAGCGCTCCGCCCGCAACGCTGCCGCAGCTCAATCGCCTCATGGTTGTCCTCGACCCCGCGCACGGCGGCCTCGATAGCGGCTCTCGCATCAGCGAATCCACCCTCGAAAAAAACGTCACCCTGGCCCTCGCCTTCAAGCTTCGTTCGCTCCTCGTGGCCCGCGGATTCGCCGTCACCATGACCCGTGACGCCGACGTCCCCACCCAGCCCGACGCATCCGGCTCAACCCTCACCCTTGACGATCGCGCCGGCATCGCAAACCACGCGCACGCCGTCGCCTGTCTCCTCCTGCACGCCACCGCCGCCGGAACCGGCGTGCATCTCTACAAATCCGATCTCGCGCCCGCACCCACGCTTCCCTCCGTCGTCCCCTGGCTCACCGCGCAGTCCGCATGGATCGACCAAAGCAGCGCCCTGCAGCAGCAGCTAGCCAACGCGCTCTCCCGCGCCAGCGTCCCTACCATCATCAGCAGCGCCTCCGTGCGTCCCGAAGACTCCCTCAGCTGCCCCGCCCTCGTCGTCGAGCTTGCGCCCACCAACAGCGACCCCGACAGCATCAACAACGCCGACTATCAGCAGAACGTCGCCCAGGCCATCGCCAGCTCCCTCGTCTTCTGGCGCAATCAAGTTCAACCCCCGCAGCCTTCGCATCCGCCATCACCCACGCACCCGGCCCCGCCCACCGCGCGCAAGAGGACCCCATGAACCAGCGTCGTCAACGCATCGTCTTCTGGTGCATGATCGCCTGCATCCTCGCCATGGCCGTCTTCCTCGCGATGCAGCGCAAGCGTGGCCGCGAACGCGTGCAGGCCCTCGGCAATACCACTCTCCTCGATGCGCCCCCCGGCAACGCCACGCCAATCACCCTCGAGCTCGCCAACGACGCCACAGGAACCCTCACCCCAACCACCCGCGACGTCGCACTCCCCGACGCTCCCAACGCCCGCGCCCGCACCCTCATCGATCACCTCATCGCAGAGTACTCCCAGCCCGGCTCCGCCCACCCGCTCTCTCCCACCACCCCCGTCGCAGAAGTCTTCCTGCTTCCGCTGCCGGCAGACAGCCCATCGTCCCGCTCCAGCCGGACAATCTTCCGCGCAACCGACCCGACTACATCCATCCCCGACACATCCGGCGGCGAACTCGCCGTCGTCGACCTCCGCAGCGCCTTCGCCAGCGAGCATCCCTCCGGCGTCGAAGTCGAATCCCTCACGCTGCTCTCCATCGTCAAAACCCTCCACGCCAACCTCCCACAAATCGAACAGGTCCGTTTCCTCGTCGATGGTCAGCCCCGCGAAACCCTCGCAGGCCACGCCGATCTCCTCAAGGCCTACACCGCGTCCTCGAACGCGCACACAGAAACCGACTCCGACACCAACCCATGAGCGCACCCACCCCCTCCCTCGCAGCCCCGCCCCGCCCCATCATCGGCGTCTTCGACTCCGGCTTCGGCGGTCTCACCGTCCTCCGCGCGCTCCTCCCGCGCGTCCCCTCCGCCCACTACATCTACCTCGGCGACACCGCACGCCTGCCCTACGGCGCAAAGTCGCAAGCCACCATCGCCCGCTATGCCGTTGAAAGCGCTCGCTTCCTCGCCGATCGCGGCTGCAACTACCTCGTCATCGCCTGCAACACCGCCACAGCACTTGCACTCGACGACATCCGCTCTGCCGTCACCATCCCCGTCCTCGGCGTCATCGAACCCGGCGCTCTCGCCGCAAAGCGCACCATCCCCGAGCCCGGCGGCGATGTCCTCGTCCTCGCCACCGCCGCCACCGTGCAGTCGCACGCCTATCGCACCGCCTGTGCCGCCCTCGGCCTTCGCGCTACCGAGGTCGCCTGCCCGCTGCTCGTTCCGCTGGTCGAAGAGGGCTGGACCGACCACCCCGTAACCCGTGACGTGCTAAGCATTTATCTCACCGAAGCCCTCACCCGCTGTGCTCCTCAGGCCGTTCTCCTCGGCTGCACACACTATCCACTCATCGCCGACGCCATCGAGCAAACCCTCCGTTCTCTCGGCTCCACTGCCATCCTCATCGACTCCGCCGACGCCACCGCAGCCGCAGCCACCGCAGCCCTCGGCCACATCCCCTCACGCGACACACCCACCACCGAACCACCTCCCACCTTCGAGTGCTTCGCCACCGACTCCGTCGAGAAATTCAAGCGCATGGGCAGCTTTTTCCTCCGCCGCCCCATCGACCATGTGCACCACCTCGACCTCGGCGGCTAGAGCAATATCACTGGTACCACGCCCAGGGCCTCATGGTCTCTACGCCGTTTTCAGAAGATCCGGCACTCGTACCTCTTCAATTGGGCGCAATGACGTTGATACTGCTCTAAACTACTCACAGCATGCCCTATCTCCTCAAGTCCGAACCCGATAAATACTCCTTCGACGACCTCCTCCGCGACGGCGAGACCGTCTGGGACGGCATCAAAAACCCGCAGGCCCTCATTACCCTCCGCAACATGAAACCCGGCGAAGCCTGCATCATCTACCACTCCAATGTCGGCAAAGCCGCCGTAGGTACCGCTAAAGTCGTCTCCGTCACCACCGATCCCGCCAACCCCAGGATCCCCATCGTCCGCCTTAAGGCTGGCAAGCCCCTCAAGCGCGAAAAGCCACTCGCCGAAATCCGCGACGCAGGCGTCTTTCAGGGTTCCATCATGTTCCGCCAATTCCGCCTCTCCGTCGTCCCCTTGTCCGACGAGCAGTACGACTGGCTTATCCACGGCTGACCACTCGCCCGCCCATCCGCGCCACAAACTGCTATCCTTAGCGTCGGTTCTTTAAGATTCACGTACCTCAAGCAGGAGTCATCCATGATCGATATGAAGGGCAAAGTCGCCGTCGTCTTCGGCCTCGCCAACAAGCGCAGCATCGCCTGGGCCATCTGCCAGAAGCTCTCCGAGGCCGGTGCCTCCCTCGCCATCTGCTACCAGAGCGAACGCCTCCAGCGCGACGCCGAAGAGCTCGCCGCCGAGCTTCCCGACAGCAAGACCTTCCGCTGCGACGTCGCCTCCGACGCCGACATCGACAGCGTCTTCGAGCAGCTCAAAGCCACCTACGGCAAGCTCGACATCCTCGTTCACTCCATCGGCTTCGCTCCCAACATCAAAAACGATGTCCTCCACACCGCCCGTGAAGACTTCCGCGTCGCCCATGACATCAGCGCCTACTCGCTCATCGCTCTCGCCCGCGCGGCCGAGCCCCTCATGACCGACGGTGGCTCCATCATTACCCTCACCTACTACGGCAGCCAGAAGGTCTTCCCCAACTACAACATTATGGGCGTCGCCAAAGCCGCCCTGGAAGCCACCGTTCGCTACCTGGCGTACGATATGGGCTCCAAAAAGATCCGCGTCAACGCCATCTCCGCCGGCCCCATCAAAACCCTCGCCGCCCGCGGCATCAGCGACTTCGCCACCATCCTCGACAAAGTCACCGAGCGCGCTCCCCTGCGCCGCAACGTAGACCAGGCCGAGGTCGGCAACACAGCCCTCTTCCTCGCGAGCGATCTCGCCAGCGGTATCACCGGCGAAATCACCTACGTCGACTGCGGCTACAACATCACCGGACTCTAACCTCGAAAGGAACCACGATGACCATCGCAGAAGTTCTTCTCCTCGACTACGACGCCGAAATCTCCAACACCCGCCGCACCCTCGAACGCCTCCCCGACGACAAAGCAGACTGGGCTCCCCACGAAAAGTCCATGAAACTCGGAAAACTCGCCATGCACTGCGCGACCATGCCGCTCTTCGGCTCCTACATCCTCGAAGACGAAGGCATGGACATGGCCAACTCCAAACGGCCGCAAACCTCCCTCGTCTTCGAGTCCCGCGACCTCTGCCTCCAGCGTCTCGACGAGTCCGCCTCCGCCTGCCGCGCCGCCATCGCCTCCGCGACCGACGAGCACCTCACCGCCCTCTGGCCATTTTCCTTCGGGGAGCACATCATCTCTAACCTTCCCCGCGCCGAAACCTTTCGCCTCATGTGCTTCAACCATCTCATCCACCACACCGCTCAGCTGGGCGTCTACCTCCGCCTCAACAACCTTCCCGTCCCCGCACTCTACGGTCCTTCCGCTGACGAGCAGTGGTCCCCTAAATGAACGATGCGCCAGATGCGCGCCAACCGGCAAGCCCAGGTTCCCGCTCTAACACCTGGGCTTGCAGTACTTAACCCGCGAACCGCCCCTCATACGCCCACAACCCCAGCCCTGGGTTCGACACAAAAAAGATCTCCTCGCCGTCCACCATGTTCCACCCATCCACCAGCTTCGCCGGATCATAGTTCGCCGCGTACTCCGCCAGATCCCCATACACATAGTGCACGCTCTCGATCTCTTCGCGCGTCAGATGCCCCGGACAATAGCGGATCGTAAACCTCCCCTCGCTCGACCCATGGATCAAATGCGCCGCCGCGCTTAAATTCGCCGCCAGCTCCGCATCGTCCTTCACCGCCGCCAGCGTCGCCGGAGTTCCACAGTACCCATACCGCCGGATCAGCACATCGATCATCTTGTCTTCGCCAAACTCCTTCACCCCCGGTGCCAGCACAATCAGCTCCGCGCCATCCGCCAACGCCATCCGCGTCCGGTACACGCTCTTGTTTCCCAGCCATGTCGAATGAAACTCATGCGGGTCCAGATACACCACGGCCTTCTTAATCTCTCGATCCATCATCAAGAAATTGCATTGCAGACTCAGCTCCGCCGCCCGCTCAAAGCACTCGCTGTCGTCGCCGATAAACATCCCCCGCATTACCAGTTCGCCCGCCGCATTCTTGCTCACCACCGTCTGCACATAAACAATCTGCGGCAGCATCCCCCCAAAGTGCTCACTCGCATAGTTCAGCACCCTTCGCACCGGAGTATCCGCGCGCCCCATCATCCGCTCCATGCCATACACCGCACCTAGAAAGTGCGACCGGTGAATCCCCATCACGCCGCCCGTTCCGATAAAGATATTCTTGTTCCCATTCGCCATCCCCACCACCTCATGCGGCACCACCTGCCCAATCGACAGGATCAGATCATGCCCGCCGTCCCGCAGCAATTGGTTCACCTGCGCCGGCCACGAGTACTCCACCTTCCCCTCGCTCACCTCGCTGAGAAATTCCCCCGGGATCTCCCCCAGCGTCACAATGTCGTTGCGCCAGTCATGCACCCGGAACAGATCCCTCGGCGTCTTCCCAAACATCGTCGCAATCTGCTGATCCGGCATCGCCGTGTGCGTACCCAGCGCTGGTAGCACATCCACCAGCCGCTCCCCATAGAACTCCCACGCCAGCTCCGTCAGCTCGCCCGCCTTTGAGTGAAACCTGGTGAAATCCGGCGGCACCGCGAGTACCCGCTTCCGCTCCCCCAGCTTGCCCAACGCCTCAAACAGCCCCACACGCACCTCGCCCGCACTCAGCTCCGTCGTCGCCGAACCCGCCGCAAAAAATAAACTCATCGCTCTCACCTATCAGTGCTAGCATACCGCCATGGCAGAATCGAGGCTTTCGAACATAGTGGGATATCTCGGGCCAACCAACGACCTGACTAACCCAATATGGACTATCCACCTGTCTCCAGCATTCTCCCTTGTTTGCATCGTGCTTGCGGAACTGCTTTGGAAGTCGGGCTTCGCGCATGGAGTCTGCCTGGGGCTCGCCACGGGTCAGCTCTTTGTTACTTGTATCGCAGCCTTCAACATCAAAAGTGTGACCTTCAAGGATCCAAACGACGCAATCTTTCAGCAGCTCCATCTCACCCGGTAGCCCTCACCCGAGTGCCCAAAGCATCCTACCAACCCCAACCGCTCGAAACACGAGATGAACTTCCTCCATCGCCTCACGCCCGCGCAAACCGCACTCCTCTGTTGCTTCGGCGGTCTGGTCATCAACCTCCCAGATCTGGTGGCTACGCGCTTCAACGACGCTCCCCTCACAACCCGGGCCCTTATCGCAGGCCCACCATTCTTGCTCGGCGGATTGATTCTGCTCCTCGCGACGAAACGCCTCCAGCGTGGCATCAGAACAGACCACTGGGCTCCCGTCGAAGTCGAACGTCTGCGGTTGATCGTTGAATCCAAAGCCGTACGTGCCCTACTCCTCTGCGGTCTGATCGCTTGGGCCACCCCAGTCTTCGGCGGTCATCGCTTCCGCTCCGTCGGCCTTGCAGGCATCACTGCCTATCTCGTAATCACCCTCCTCCAAAACTCCGTCCGCGGCCCCAGAATCACACAGCCAGATCTCACGCTCAACCGAACGAGCACCCAGCCCCTCAGTTCCCACCATTGGGGCGACCGCTAACGCCAAAGCTCCTCTCATTCCACCTGGCTCTTCAACCCTGCCAGATAATTCGCCCAGGCCCTTTGTTTTGCCTGTCAAGCCCCAAAACGAACCAACAACCCACCAAACCCGCGTCAACACTGGCCCAAAAACTCTCCAAAACCTGGCATACTTACAAGCACCCATCCGATAAAATAGAAGCAAGGGAAGAGCAAGATCAAGCAGTCTAAGGCAGCACACAACCCACCTGTTTAGAATACTTTGCCAGCATCTTCTTTCAATGCACTACTTTACGCGGCAAACTAAACCTAAACCTATTATTTGCCATACTTTAGCGCCATAAGTATGGGGGGGGGGAGGGGGGCCATCTATAGCCACTCACCAACCACCAACGGAGATCACCTTGCCGCACAGCACCACCGAACCAATCCGTCTCTCCACCGCCGACTTCCACGCCCGCGTCCACGCCCTTCGCCCCCGCATCGCCGTCTTCGACTGCGATGGCACCCTCTGGTCCGGCGACGCAGGCTCCGCCTTCATGCACTGGACCATCGACACCAAGCTCATCTCGCCCGACCAGGTCGCCTGGATCAACGACCGTTACGCCGGCTACAAGCGCGGCACCGTATCTGAGTACGACATCTGCGGCGAAATGGTCCAGCTCTACAGCGGCCTTCCAGTTGAGACGCTCCGTCGCGTCGCCGCCGAGTTCTTCCAGAACTACATTGAGCCCAACATCTTCCCCGAACTCGCCCAACTGATCTCCGAGCTCCAACGTAACGGCTGCGATATCTGGGCCGTCAGCTCCACCAACGATTGGGTCATCGAAGAGGGCGTCCGTCGCTTCAACATTCCCGCCAACCGCGTCCTTGCCGCCCGCGTGGAACTGGCTAGCGGCATCATCACCGACCGCCTCATCCACGTCCCCACCGACGAAGACAAGGTCGAAGCCCTCCGCCGCGTTGGCATCACAGCGCCCCACGCCGTCTTCGGCAACTCCATCCACGACGCCGCCATGCTTGCCATCGCACGCAGCTCCACCGGTACACCCGGGGCCTTCCCCGTCAACCCATCCACGGGCCTCCTCGAACGCGCCTCCGCCGAAGCCTGGCCCGTCTACTTTCCCGCCTCCGTCAACGTATGAAGTTCATCCAGCAAACAAGCTTCCCTTCCGCACCCATCTAAATTGCCCTCCAGAACGTCTACACTGTGCAGAGACGTGAAAGAGCCGATTCGCAAACTCAACGGAAACCGACCCGCACAAGCCACCAGATCTCTACGGCAAGTGGTGGCGGCGTTGATCCTCCGCGAAGTCGGCACGGAACGCCAACTCTTTATCTGTCAACGCCGCTCCGACCAGCCCATGGGCCTCAAGTGGGAGTTTCCTGGCGGTAAAGTCGAGCTCGGCGAGACTGCCCAGCAGGCCCTCGCACGCGAACTCTCCGAGGAGCTCGGCATTGACGCCATCATCGGGGACCGCATCACCACTGTCCACCATAACTACCGTAACGGTAGTGCCATCGAAATCGAGTTCTTCCTCGTCAAAGAGTTCCACGGAGAGCTCGTGAACCGTATCTTCCAGCAGATGCTCTGGAGTCCGCTCGCCAATCTCCCCACCTACGACTTCCTCGCTGCGGACCTCACCCTCATCCGCGACCTGGCCGCCGGCAAGCTTCTGTAACGCTCTCTCGCTATACTCTTCGCATGATCCGCACGCTCTCCGTCGCACGCACATTTGTCGCTTCCGCCCTCATCGCCACCGTCGCTACCCAACCGCTCTGGGCCTGGGGTCGCGACGGCCACATGATGATCAACCGCCTCGCCATGCAGTATCTCCCTGCCGATCTCCCCGGCTTCCTCCATACAACCGCTGCCTTCGACACCGTCCAATACCTCGGTCCCGAACCCGACCGCTGGCGCGGCAAGACCGAAGACGAGCTCTCCCAGACGCAAGCAGCAGACCACTTCATCGACCTTGAGTACGCCGACCTCGCCGAAGTCCCCTGCGCCTCCACACTGCCCGGTTGCGTCGACGGCAAAGCTCTTCCCCGCAAGCGCTATGACTTTATACGCGCTCTCGCTGTCGCGCAGGCGGCCCATCCCTCGCTGCCCCTGCAACCCGATAAGGTTGGCATGCAGCCCTGGCAGGTCGAAGAGGTCTGGCAACGCCTTAAAGTCGACTTCCGCGAATATCGCGCTCTCTTCGCTGCGCACCAGGACACAGCCCCGGTTCAAACCGCCATCCTCTTCGACATCGGCTGGCTTGGCCACTACGTGGCCGACGGCTCACAGCCTCTTCACACCACGATCCAGTACAACGGCTGGACCGGCGCCAATCCCCACAACTACACTACCGATCACACGATCCACGCCCAGTTCGAAAGCGTCTACGTTACCGCCAACATCAAACCCTCCGACGTCGCTCCGCTGGTCGCCGCTAGCCATCCGGAAGCCATCACCGACGAGTGGACCAGCTACCTCGGCTATCTCCACCACACGAATACACTCGTGGACGACACCTACAAGCTCGAAAAGTCCGGCGGATTCAGCGGTGCTGGTACTCCTGAAGCCAAAGCCTTCACCGAAGAACGCCTCGCCGCCGGAGCCATAGAACTTCGCAATCTCATCAACTCTGCCTGGATCCACTCCGGCGATCCCGTCGATGAGTACCACGGCCCGCAGTGATCGCCTGCCTCCCTCAGACATCCTTGACTCTATCTTCGAGTTATATATACTAACCAGTAAGTATACTTATGCGCTCGAAGCTCCAGACCACCCAGAAGATCGTTCAGTCCGCCGCAGACCTCTTCCTCGACCGCGGCTTCTATAACGTGAGTATGGATCTCATCGCGGAAACTGCCCACATCACCAAGGTCACCGTCTATCAGCACTTCAAATCCAAGGAGGTTCTCCTGCTGCACTGTATGCGTTGGCGTCTCGAAAGCCGCGAAGCGTATCTAGATATCTACCTCCGAGAAAGAGCTCCATCCAAAACTCAAGTCCTCGAAGTCTTCGACTGGATGTCCCAAAAGGCCGACAGAGGCACCTTTCACGGCTGCGCATTCCTAAAAGCCACGAACGAGATGGGTGGCACACTCGCAGAAGTCCGCGAGATCGCCGCTGAAGCGAAACAACTCATCCGCAAACGACTCCTCGCGCTCCTACGCAAGAGCGGCGTCCCCCAGCCCGATCACCTCGCCGATACCCTCGCGCTGCTCCTCGAAGGCGCTCAAGCGCTCAGTCTTATCGAGCAGAGCAACCGGCCCTTTCAGGCAGCGCGACGCGAAGCATGCGAACTCCTCGCCCCGTTCCTGACTGCCCACGGCACCGTCGCCCAACCCGCCGCGTTCCTCGTCGCGCAGAAGGGGATCTGATTCATGTGGATTGTTCGTCTGGCGCTCCGGCGTCCTTATACTTTCGTCGTCCTCTCTATCCTTTTGCTGATCCTCGGTCCGCTCGCGATCGTCAATACTCCCGTCGACATCTTCCCAAACATCAACATACCCGTCGTCAGCGTCGTCTGGAACTACACTGGCCTGTCTCCCGCCGACATGGCCAACCGAATCGTTACGCCGTCCGAGCGTGCCATGACTACGACGGTTAACGACATAGAGCACATTGAATCGAACTCGCTCAATAGCATCGCGGTCATCAAAGTCTTCTTTCAGCCGACAGCGAACATTGCCGCCGCCGTTGCGCAGGTCACTGCGATCTCACAGACGCAGCTCAAGCAGCTACCGCCGGGAACCACGCCGCCGCTCATCATTCAATACAACGCCTCCAGCGTTCCCATTCTCCAGCTCGGTCTATCCGGTCAGGGCTTATCCGAGCAGCAACTCTACGACATTGGCGTCAACTTTGTCCGCACCGGTCTCGCCAGCGTTGAAGGCGCGTCCATCCCCTTTCCGTACGGTGGCAAGCAACGCCAGGTGCAGGTTGACCTTAATATTCCTGCGCTGCAGGCGCGCGGTCTTTCGCCCAACGACGTCGTCAATGCCATCTCCGCACAAAACCTCATCCTACCTTCGGGTACCGCCAAAATCGGCACTTTTGAGTACGAGATGGACACTAACAGTGCTCCTCTCACCATGGCCGAGTTGAACAACCTGCCGATCAAAGAGGTGAACGGTGCCATCGTTTACATCCGCGACGTAGCCCACGTCCGCGACGGATATCCGCCGCAAACCAACATCGTGCACGTCAACGGCCAGCGCGCATCCCTGCTCACCATCCTTAAAACCGGCAACTCTTCTACACTCGACATCATCAGCAGTGTCCGCGCCAAACTCCCAGCAATCTCTGCTTCACTCCCGCGCGCCCTCCGCATCACACCGCTCTCTGACCAATCCGTCTTCGTTCGCGGAGCCATCGACGGTGTCGTTCGCGAGGCCCTCATCGCAGCCTGCCTTACCGGCCTCATGATTCTGCTGTTCCTCGGAAGCTGGCGCAGCACCCTCATCATTGCCGTCTCAATTCCGTTGTCGATCCTTACCTCCATCATTCTCCTCAGCGCGCTCGGCCAGACCATCAACATCATGACTCTCGGTGGTCTCGCCCTCGCTGTCGGTATCCTCGTTGACGACGCCACCGTCGAGATCGAAAACGTCAACCGCAATCTCGAAACGGGTATGGAGACCGAGCAGGCCATCCTCGAAGGCGCTGCCCAGATCGCCGTTCCAGCCTTCGTCTCCACCATCTCAATCTGCATCGTCTTTGTGCCAATGTTTTTCCTGAGCGGTGTCGCAAAATACCTCTTCGTTCCGCTCGCCGAAGCCGTCGTCTTTGCGATGCTCGCGTCGTACTTCCTCTCCCGAACCATTGTTCCCACTATGGCAAAGTACCTGCTCAAGCCCCACAATCATGAGGCTGAACAGCAAAAGGCAAATAGCCGAAATCCGCTCACGCGCCTCCAACTCGCCTTCGAGCGTCAATTTGAAAAGCTTCGCCTCGGCTACGAACGAGTGCTTAAACTCTGCCTCACATACAGCACCATCTTCCTTATCCTCTTCTTCGTCTTCAGCATCGGCTCGGCGGCGCTACTCTTCCCCTGGCTCGGCGAAGACTTCTTCCCCTCCGTCGACAGCGGCCAGTTTCTCCTCCACATGCGCGCCCACACCGGCACCCGTATCGAAAATACTGCCGACATCTGCGACCAGGTCGAACAGGAGATTCGGCGTGAAATCCCACAAAAAGAACTCGTCTCCATCATCGACAATATCGGCATCCCCTACAGCGGCCTGAACCTGTCCTACAGCACCTCCGCGCCCATCGGCCCTTCAGACGCCGACATCACCGTCTCACTCGCTGAGGATCACCACCCCACCGAGGCCTACGTCGAAAAGCTCAAGGCCAACCTCACCGCCAAGTTCCCCGGAACCAGCTTTTACACGCTGCCCGTCGACATGGTCACCCAGATCCTCAACTTCGGCCTACCCGCTCCTCTTGACGTACAAGTCGTCGGTCAGAAGCTGACCGAAAATCATCAATTTGCCGAGCGCCTCCTGCAAGACTTCCAGCACGTCCCTGGAGCCACCGACCTCCGTATCCAGCAGTCTTCGAATTACCCGCGCTTCTTCATCGATGTCGACCGCTCCCGCGCGCAGGACATTGGCCTCTCCCAGCGAGACGTCGCCAGCAGCCTCCTTGTAGCCCTCAGCGGCAGCTTCCAGACAGCGCCAACCTTCTGGCTCGATCCCCGTAATGGTGTCAGCTACCCCATCGCCGTCCAAAGTCCGCAGTACGACATGGATAACCTGCAGGACGTCAAAAACATTCCAATCACCCCTTCCAACACCGTCCAAGCCGGTCACCCTGTCGACACACCTTCGGCTACCGAGTTGGCGTATCGCGTCAACGGAAGCACACCCGGCGCGAGTTATCAGGACATCGCCAAGCCCATTCAGGTCATGGGCAGTGTCGCACACTTCACCGCTGGCGAAGAGCTTGCCACCGTCAGCCACTACGACATCCAACCCGTCATCGACATCTACGGCAGCTTCGCGCACACCGACCTCCACAGCGTCGACCTCGCCATGGAAAAGATCATCGACAGGCACCGCAAGGAGCTCCCACGAGGCTCCGAAATCGCTGTGCGCGGCCAGGTCCTCACCATGGCTACCTCATTCAAGGGTCTGTTCTTCGGCCTGCTCTTCTCGATTCTTCTCGTCTACCTGCTCATCGTCGTCAACTTCCAATCGTGGCTCGATCCGTTCATCATCATCGCCGCCCTTCCAGCAGCGCTCTGTGGCATCGTGTGGTTCCTCTTCGTCACGCATACGCACCTTAGCGTACCGGCTCTCACTGGCTCCATCATGTGCATGGGCGTCGCTACAGCCAACTCGATTCTCGTCGTCAGCTTTGCCAAGGAGCAACTCGATGACGTCTCCGCGGACGCTCACGAAGCCGCGCTCGTCGCCGGCTTCACACGCTTCCGCCCCGTTGTCATGACAGCTCTCGCCATGATCATCGGCATGGTTCCCATGGCACTCGGCCTGGGCGACGGCGGCGAGCAGAACGCGCCTCTAGGCCGAGCCGTCATCGGCGGCCTGCTCTTCGCCACCGTCGCTACCCTACTTTTCGTTCCCACCTTCTTCAGCGTCATGCACCGCGACGACAAGCCAAAGCAGCGGCCCGCTGCTGAAGACGCCACACCATCGCAACCGTCGCACTAACATCGAATACCCGTAACACGCCCGCTTCAGGAGGCAGCACATGGACGAGAAACTTCAGCAGCAAATCAAACACCAGGCCGACGCCGCCGCCAGGCAAAAGCCCATCACAGGCCGCTCTGCTCTCATCGGAGTTCTCATTCTCCTCGTCGCCGCCACGCTGATCGCCGTCTTTGGTATCCTTCCCCGCGTTCGCGCCGAAAAGACCCTCGCCGCCGACACTAACAGACTTGCCGCGCCCGACGTCATCGCCAATGCACCCCAGGCCGGGGCACCTGTCCTCGACGTCGTCCTTCCCGGCAACATCTACGCCTACACCGACTCTCCAATCTACGCGCGCACCGACGGCTACCTCCTCAAGTGGTACTACGACATCGGCGCGCACGTCCGCAAAGGAACGCTCCTCGCCGTCATCAGCACGCCCGAGCTCGACAAGCAGCTCCTCCAAGCCCGTGCCGATCTCGTCACAGCCAAAACCAACTCCAAGATCGCCGACATCACCGCCAACCGTTACAAGGATCTTCTCCCCACCTCCGCCGTCTCCAAAGAACAAACCGATACAGCCGCAAGCACCTCTGAAGCGTCCGCCTCTTCGGTGCAGGCCGCTCAAGCCAACGTGGAGCGGCTCGAGAAACTGCAAAGCTTCGAAAAGATCTACGCTCCCTTCGACGGCGTGATCACCGCCCGCAACATTGACATCGGCCAACTCATCACCGCTGGCAGCGACGGCGGCGCAGGCTCCCAACTCTTCCACATGGCCGCCGTCAATACCCTGCGCGTCTACGTCGCCGTCCCGCAAGCCTACGGCGGCGCCACCAAACCCGGCATGATCGCCGACCTCACCTTCAACGAATATCCCGGGAAATCCTTCCCCGCGCGGATCGTCCGTACCGCTAAATACATCGATCCCGCCTCCCGCACGCTGCTTGTCGAAGTCGATTACGACAACCGCAAGAATCTCCTCACACCCGGCAGCTACACCGCTGTCCACTTCCACCTGAAGTCCGGCGCTCCCACCCTGATGGTACCTACCTCTGCCCTGATGTTCCGCTCAGAGGGGCTGCGCATCGCCACCGTGGTTCACGCCGCAAACGGCGAAACCGTCGCCAGGCTCATCCCTGTCATCCTCGGCGATGACGACGGCAAGATCGTACAAGTCGTACACGGCCTTGACTCCACCTCACAGGTCATCCAGAATCCTCCCGATTCAATCATCGACAACGAGCCCGTTAACGTCGTACAACCCCAGCCTCAGCAAGGCAGCGGAGGCAAGGCATGAGGGTATGCCCCCGCTTCGCCAGCAACACCGCGGCGACCCTGAGCCTCCTTGCGCTCGCTGGCTGCATGGTCGGCCCCAACTACAAGCGCCCCTCTGCGCCAGTCCCTCCCGCCTACAAAGTACCCGCCACCACGGCTACAGTTGTCATGCCGCCACCCAATCCACCGAATGGCACGTGGAAGCAAGCTACGCCCGGCACGCCGCAACAGATTCAACCATATTGGTGGAAGCTCTACGATGACGCCGAGCTTAACACCCTCGAAGCCAACGTCGCTGTCGCCAATCAAACCCTCCAAGCTGCCTACCAGGCCTATGTTCGTTCCGGTCAGCAGATCAAACTTGATCGTTCCGGCCTCTTTCCCACCCTCGGCCTCGGTGCCGCCGGCACTCGCAACCATCTCTCAGGCAATCGCCCCTTCCGCTTCCCCAACCAGGTCACCACCTACAGCGACATGACTCTCGAAGGTCAGGCCTCGTGGAATCCTGACCTCTGGGGTAGCATCCGGCGTCAAGTTCAGTCTTCCGCTGCTCTCTCGCAGGCCTCCAGCGCAGACCTTGCCTACGCCACCCTCAGCCTTCAGGCCGAACTCGCCGTCGACTACTTCCAACTCCGCGCCCTTGACTCCCAACAGCAGCTTCTCGACGACACCGTCACCGCTTATCAGAAGTACGTTCATCTCACCACGCTGCGCTTCACGCATGGCCTCTCGTCGCAGGCAGATCTTGCCCTCGCCCAGACCCTCCTGGACCAGACCATCGCGCAGGATACCGACATCGGCGTTGCGCGCTCTCAATACGAAGACGCCATCGCAACGCTTATTGGCGTCCCTGCCTCCTCGTTCAGCCTGCACGCTCAGCCTCTCAAGCTCGTCATCCCACCCATCCCCGCAGGTCTTCCCTCTGACCTGCTCGAGCGCCGTCCTGACATCGCAGCAGCGGAGCGCCGCATTGACTCCGCTAACGCCCAAATCGGCATCGCCCAGGCAGCCTTCTATCCAAACCTCAACCTCAACGCCGACGGCGGGTTCGAGAGCGCCGCGATCGGCACCTTTATCCAGGGCCCAAGCTCTCTCTGGTCCCTCGGTGCCTCCGCCAGCGAACTCATCTTCGATGCCGGTCGTCGCCGCGCCGTCAAAGCAGAAACCATCGCATCCTATAACCAGAGCACCGCCAACTACCGCGAGTCCGTCCTGCAAGCCTTTCAAGAGGTCGAGGACAACCTCGCTGCCGTACGCATCCTCGAACGAGAAGCGCGTCAGCAGGCCAACGCCGTCTCCGACGCACAGCAGTCCCTCGATCTATCGACACACCTCTATACCACCGGTCTCGCCGATTACCTTCAGGTCATCACCGTGCAAACTACCCTGCTTGCCGATCAGCGCACGACGATCAACATCGCCGCGCGCCAGGCGACCGCCAGCGTCCAACTCTTTGAAGCACTTGGCGGCGGCTGGAGCACAGCCAAGCTCCCGAAACCTTAAACCGCAGATCCCAAGAGCGCTGTTTTCTCGTAAAAGTCGCATATCAACGCTCCCACTCACCCCCTCTCAGTAAAAAGCGTGCCTTCTCACGCAACGAGCTACTCCGAAAAGATCTGGCTTTCTGCATTTCTTCACCGTTCTTTTCGCTGGTGTAGTCAGCGAGAGGTGTAGGCGTCTCCTCCCATCACAACTGGGGAACACTCACGCCATGCCAATCAGCCAATCACTTGATCGACGCCGAATCAACCGTCCGCCGCGAATTCAATGGCTCTCCTCGGCGTCTTCGTCAGCTTTACCCTCGCCATGGGAATCCTCTGGATCTCTCGGCCCTATCTTCATCGTCGCCTGTCAGAGGGCCAAATGAATCGCCTCACCCAACGAGCCACCATGCTTCCCGCGCTCCTGCTCGCTCCCTTTATGCTCTGCGGCTGTAACTCAGGCGTTCGCCCGTACTCCATCACTACTCGGAAACCCTAGACAGGGCAAGCAAATCATCCAGACCTACGGCTGCGGAGTCTGCCATATCATTTCCGGCATACGCACAGCACGCTGCCTCGTCGGCGCTCCGCTCAATGATTACATCCAGCGTACCATCGTCGCCGGAGAGCTTTCCTCACTCAGTTCAACGGCACCCAACTCACAAACCTGGTCTCTTATCTTCGCCAGCTCAAATGAACCCAACTCGCCTGACGCATCGAGCCCCGTGCCACCATATCGCGGACGTACGTACCTGAGAAGCCGCCGCGTACACTTCAGATGCCGAGCGACTCGTAAGCTCTCATCTCGCACTGTCTGTGGACAGATCTGAAGTTACGCCGACGGTCAACCCCACAAAATCAGCAACAATGAGGTCGCGGCTGTAGACCCGCTGATACGTTTCCGGGACCTCACGCTCTTGACCTCGCGACGATCATCGTCAGGAAGACGCAACCATGGCAGTCAGGGAATTGTTCGGCTACATTTGGTACACTTGGCACTAATTGCGCGGCACAGTAGCAAAGGGGAAAGACAAGTGGCACGAATGTTCCGACGCGGATCATAAGCCCCACGGATAGTACCGCAACACCAGCACAAGCGGCATGATGGATATAAAAGTGCAACGCTCACCATGCAGCCTTCCGTATGGATCGCCAGATCTCGTATGACAAAGATCCTCTGCACAATTCGCCTGCATTGGGCCACCGTCTCCTTTCTATCGGTACTATTCATCCTCGGCAGATGCGCACTCCTCGCGCAACTTCCCGCTGAGACACCGAATCAAAATGCTTCTCAGTTAGGCATGTCCTCGGTTGCCACCGGTGCAGCGCATACTGCTGTCCTTGATGACCAGCATCGGCCCATCACCGCTGGTGGGTTCGTCAAGTACGGCCCCATCGTCTTCCAGGACGTCGCCCAACAAGCAGGCCTCACGATTTGGACACAGAAGATGGGCTCTCCCGCAAAGCGGGTCATTCTCGAGACCATCGGCTCAGGCGTAGCCCTCCTCGACTACGACAACGATGGCTGGTTGGACATCTATTTAGTCAACGGTTCCACCGTGGATGCACTCACCGGCAAAGCCTCACCTCCGCACGCGGCACTCTTTCACAACAACCGCGATGGCACCTTCACCGACGTAGCTGAAAAGGCAGGCGTCACCAACGACCGATGGGGCTTTGGCGCGGTCGTTGGAGACTACGACAATGATGGATGGCCAGACATATACGTCTCGAACTATGGCGGAAACCGGCTCTACCACAACAACCATGACGGCACTTTTACCGACGCAGCCGAGAAGGCCGGCGTTACCGTTGGAGGCTGGTCCACCGGCGCCACATGGGGAGATTACGACGGCGACGGTCGCCTCGATCTCTTCGTCCCCGGATACGTTCATATTGCGCTCGCTGACCTGATCCAGCAGGAAAACCAGACATCCACACCATGCACCTTTCGTGGTATCCAGGTGATGTGCGGTCCACGCGGTCTGAAAGGCGAGCCGGACCACCTTTTCCATAACAACGGCGACGGAACCTTCACGGATGTCAGCATCAAAGCCGGCGTCGCCGATAAGTCGACGTACTACGGTCTGGCATCGCTCTTTGCCGACATTAACAATGATGGCAAGCTGGACCTCCTTGTCGCCGACGATTCAACCCCAAGCTATCTCTATGTAAATAAGGGCAACGGCTCCTTCGAAGACGACTCCTTCGCCAGCGGATACGCCCTCAACGAAAACGGCAGCGAGACAGCCTCCATGGGTATCGGCATTGGCGATTACACCCACAATGGCCGACTCGACATTTACAACACCACCTTCTCGGATGATTACAACCCTCTATATCGCAACGACGGAAACGCCAACTTCACCGATATTGCCCACCAGGCCGGCATAGCGGAACCCACAGTCCCTTTCCTGGGTTGGGGCAACGCGTTCTTTGACTACGACAACGACGGATGGCTAGACCTCTTTGTTGTCAATGGCCACGTATACCCGCAAGTGGATACGCAGAACTTCGGCACCACGTGGGCACAGCGTCCGCTCCTGTTCCACAACATCCGCGGAATCTTTCATCTCGTCCCCGCCGTTGAAGGCAGCGGCCTTGCAAAAGTCGACACCGGACGCGGCATGGCCTACGGCGATCTGTTCAACGACGGAAAGATCGACGTTGTAATAAATAATCTCGATGCGACACCATCGCTCTTTCGCAACGTTACCGGTACTCCACCGGAGATCGCCGAAGAGCGTACGGGCACACCTGTTCCAACACCAAACCACTGGATCGCATTCAAGCTTATCGGCGGTACGCGCTCTCCGCGCGATGCAATCGGCGCAACCATGTACCTGACAGCAGGCGGATTCCGACAACGTGCTGATGTACTTGCCGGCGGCAGCTATGCTTCGAGCCACGATCAGCGGCCACACTTTGGTCTGGGCACCGCCACGAAAATCGATGGAATCGAGATCCGCTGGCCGGACGGCACAAAGCAGCAAGTCAAGCCGCCGGCCGCCGTCGACAGGTTCTACATCATCACCGAAGGTGAGGCCGCGCAACCTTTGAATCTCGAGCCTGCGCAGGCTCGGCCACTTGACACATCAAAGTAATCTCGCAGAAGCGCAGTCAATGAGCTGGGCAGCAAAATAATTCATCTAGAGCTGATTAGCCAAAGGTATATAGCTTGATTCTTTGCAGCGGCTTTTGCGTGGTT
>JABBOG010000038.1 GCA_019351975.1 Acidobacteriota bacterium | reverse complement strand
ATCCAGAGCAACGGCTTCCGTTCGCTTCAGGAAGGCCAGCGCGTTCAGTTCAACGTAGTCAAAGGCCCCAAGGGCTGGCAGGCTGAGAACGTACAGGCTCTGTAATAGCGTTACAAGCGTTTCAAGGGGTGGTTCTTGACGAACCACCCCTTCGCTTTTTTGCGTGGCTCCCTCCAGCCCGCCCCGTCCATCTCGCCCGCTGCAACGTGCATCAAATCCTTTATCAACAATAGACCTGCCGGGCTTCGCACGTACCCGGTGGCAATTCCATATGCACTCGAACGCCTTGGAGCACCCATGTCGAACTCTCCCAGCACCGAAAGCAAGTATCACCTCAAAAGCGTTCACGCAGAGATCGATCTCTTCGACCGGCGCTTAGCCCACCTCCAAAAGTACGACGTCTTCGAAACCGAAGCCGCTCGCACCGCCGCCGAGCGCAAGCTCAATCTCAAGCGCGATCCCCTCGTCGTCACCGCCAAGCGCCTCGCAGCCGAAGGCGTCGAGTACAAGGAGAGCGAACTCCCCCGCTCCTTCCGCCCCGAAGGCGTCCCTGCACCCGTCGAGGCCAAGCCGGAGCTCACGCCTGAGCCCGCCGCAACCCCATTCATTCCTACAGAGAATCGCACCGCACGCCGCCAGGGTTCCCCCTACGCCGGTACCTCGCTTGACTGGGAAAAGTCCGTCCAGCACTATATGCAAAACAAGGCAGCAAAGGCTTAACTCCTGCACTGTCAGCGCAGCCCACCGCGCTGGCAGTCGACATCAGCCTCGTACCACCTCGCGCACCAGCGATTGCCGCTCCGGAGGCGCGTCCTCCAGCCTCACTGTCGCCTCCAGCATCCGGTACGGCTCAGCCAGCAACGCCTCGTCCTCGCTGAACAGCGTAAAGATCGCCCCTCCCGCCTCGATCCAATCTCCTACCTTCGCATGGCTCTCAATGCCGGCATGCGCGCTCACCGGATCTCCCGGTCGCGCCCTCCCCGCGCCCAGGCGCTGCACAGCCCAACCCACCTCCTTGCAATCCATCCCCGCCAGATATCCCGCACGCGCCGCCCGCAGCACGCGTGTCGCCTTCGGCCTTTGAAACCCCGCCGGATCCTCGAACACGCGAACATCTCCCCCCTGCGCCGCCACAATCCTTAGCCACGCCGCATACGCCGCACCCGATCGCAGCATCTCATCCGCCATCGCCGCTCCCTCCTCCGGCGACCCCGCCTTCCCGCCTACGTGCAGCATCCATCCACTTAGCATCAACGCCAGCTCAACCAGGTCCGCCGACATCGGATGCCGCACCCCCTTCAGAATCTCCACGCACTCCCAAACCTCCACCCAGTTGCCCGAAAACCTCCCCATCGGCTCATCCATCGACGTCAAAAGCGCCACAGTCTTCGTCCCCGCGCCCTCGCCGGTCGACACCATCAGCTCAGCCAGAAACCTTGACTGCTCATACGTCGGCATGAACGCGCCCGACCCCACCTTCACATCCAGCACCAGCCCATCCAGGCTCTCCGCCAGCTTCTTGCTCATAATGCTCGCGCAGATCAAAAACGGCGACTCCACCGTCCCCGTGTGATCGCGCATCCCATACAGGATGCGGTCCGCCGGCACGAGCCTGGGAGTCTGCCCGACCAGCACCGCATGGCACTCCCGCAGCACCTCACCCATCCGCTGCATCGAAAGCTGCGAGTCGAACCCCGGAATCGTCTCCAGCTTGTCCAGCGTTCCGCCCGTATGCCCAAGGCTCCGCCCGCTGATCATCGGCACCGCAATCCGCGGCTCACCCACCATTCCCGCAGCCGCTACAATCGGCGCAATCAGCAGCGAGCTCTTATCGCCCACCCCGCCGGTCGAGTGTTTGTCCACCATCAACGGCTTCATCGCCCCAAAGCCTTCGGCCACACCATCGAACGTCTCCCCCGAAAACCGCATCGCCCGCGTCAAATCTCCCAGCTCTCGCAGTGACAGCCCGCGCTGGAACACCGCCATCAGAAACGCGCCCATCTGCGCATCCGTAATCGTCTCGCCTGCACCGTCGACGTCACCCGCAGGATGGCCCAGCTTCGCCTCCCCATTGCGCACCACTGCGCGCACAAAAAACTCGATCTCCGCCGTCGACAACTCCCCACCATCGCGCTTCTTCAACAACAAATCCATTGCATGCATCTCAACCACCTCCCCGAATCCTCGATCCCAACTCCTTAGCCAATGTACTCAGCGCGAAACGCGTGCGGCAGCAACGCTCCCAGCGTCGTTTCCTCCATCGCTCCGCCTTCGCCCGGATACAGCACCACCATCCCATCCTCGCCAAACTCCGCGAGAGTCTGTCGGCAGGCTCCGCACGGCATCGACGCCGCATCATTCAAATTCGCCACAGCCACAGCGCGCACCCGAATCTTCGGCCCAAACTCCGCCACCGCCCGTGCAATCGCTCCCTGCTCCGCGCAACTCGTCAGCCGATAGGAGCAGTTCTCCACATTGCATCCCGTTACGACCGACCCATCCTCCAGCAGCAGCGCCGCTCCCACCCTGAAACGGCTGTACGGCGCATACGCATGCTCCGCCGCAGCCATCGCCGCAGCCCGCAATCTGTCCTTCTCCATCGGCTCAACCACCTCGCTGTTTTTCTGTATGCTCATCGTACGTCGCTGCAACCTGGCGTCTCAGCCATCCTATCGCAAGCAAATCGCGCCTCTGGAGTTCCGCATGTCCCACCGCCTCACCGCCGCTTCTCTCCTGCCGCTTCTCTTAGTCACTACATCGCTCCTGTCCCAATCCGCCGCACACACCGCTCCACCCACGCGCGATCCCCACGCCCCCGGCTACGTCAATGCCACGGAACTCCCCGACGGCACCCTCCCATCACCCACCGCCGACGGCAACTTCATCATCGGTCCCAACCACCCCGCAGCATCAGAGATGAAACCACAGCCCGGCGTTCCGCAGGGCACCATCATCGAGTTCACCATGAGCTCCACCGACAGCAAGCTCTACCCAGGCATCGCCCGCGATCCCGGCAGCTTCGGCACGCCCGACCCCGCCGATCCCGCCAAGCTCAACGTCACCACCAGCCACCCCGCGCCCTACACCCGCCACGTCGCCGTCTACGTCCCCAGGCAATACACTCCAGGCACAGCAGCGCCGTTCATCGTCGGTGCCGACGGCCCCGACCGGGGTCTCTTCACCGCGCTCGACAACCTCATCGCCGAGCACCGCCTTCCCGCCATCATCGCCATCTCCATCGGCAACGGCAGCGGCGACGCCCAGGGCAGCGAGCGCGGCCTCGAATACGACACCATGTCCGGCCGCTACGCCGAGTTCGTCGAGGACGAAGTTCTTCCGCTCGTCGAAGCCAAGGCTCACGTCAAGCTCACAAAGGATCCCGACGGCCGCGCCACGATGGGCGGCAGCTCAGGAGGCTCCGCTGCGTTCATCATGGCCTGGTATCACCCCGAACTCTACCACCGCGTCCTCACCTACTCCGGAACCTACGTCAACCAGCAGTGGCCCCCCAACCCGAAGACCCCCCACGGCGCCTTCGGTCTGCACGAAAGCCTCATCCCGAACAGCGCGCGCAAACCCCTCCGCATCTGGATGGAGGTCGGCGATCATGACCTCTACAATCCCAACGTCATGCGCGACAACATGCACGATTGGGTCGTCGCCAACGAGGATATGGCCAAGGTACTCGCCGCCAAGGGCTACCACTACCAGTTCATCTTCGCCCGCAACGCCGGTCACGTGGACCGCGCAGTGAAAGAACAGACGCTGCCCGAGGCGCTCGAGTATCTCTGGCAGGGCTACCCAGGCGTTCCGCAGTAAAGAAACCGCGTGCGTTCCGCAATCGAGCCAAACCCCGTCGCCAAAACCACGAAGTCCACCCGGAAACGCACTATTCCGTACCAGTTTCAGGCGCGCACGGCAACAGATATTCGTTCGTCAGCGCATTCGCATACTGCAGCGTCTCTGGAAAAAGCCCGGCAAACCGTGCTGCCAGAAACGCCTGCGGCGAGATCGTAATCTCCGCGCGCCGCTGCAGCGTCGCATCGTAGATGCGATTCGCCGCGTAATCGACCGTGACCGCTACGCCCGGCGTCTTCGCGGCGAACATGAACCACCGCTGCTCCGCGTCCTTATCCCCAACAAAATCAGCATGATTCTCACCGCCCGTGCGCATCAGCCCAGGACAAACGGTGGTGACGCGCACGCCCTTGTGCCGCACCTCAGCATGCAATCCCTCCGAGAAACCAACCAGCGCAAACTTTGCCGCCGAGTACGGAAGCATGTGCGGCACCGCAAGTTTTCCGCCAACCGACGCAATGTTGACGATGGATGCACGATGTCTGCCTGACAGCGGCTCCTGCGCAAGCATGTGCGGGAGCGCCGCCCATGTGGTATACAGAGCGGCGAAAAAGTTGACCTTCATCGTCCGCTCGAAAACCTCTAAACTCTGTGATTCTATTGGGCCCACTTCGATGATTCCGGCATTATTCACAAGCACGTCGATGCGTCCGTACCGCGCCATCGTTTCAGAGATCAGCCTGTCTGCCTCTTCCGGACGCGATAAATCTCCTGCAACGAGATAAAAATCCTCAGGACGAAGGTGGGTGTGCCTCTCCAAAAGCGCCGCCTGAGCGCGCTCTAATTCGGCCATGTTCCGCGACGCAAGCACAAGGCGTATCTGGTTGGCTGCATTGCCTTTCCCGGCAAAACGGCTAGCGATGGCGAAACCGAGACCCCGCGATCCGCCGGTGATCACAACAACGGCTCCGGGCGTGAGGGCTCTGTATCGGAGAGTGCGCTTGAGGACGAGTGCAGCTGTGAGACTGGCGACGAAGGTTCCTGCAGCGATGGCGAAAGGGTGGATGCGGCTCATAGGTGGATTGTATGCGTGCCGTAGCAGGGAGTTGTGGATGCGAGTAGACGAGATGGTCGTCGGGTCGCGATGAACGCAGTTGTCAACGAACTTCATGGTAATGGTTCCTCTTCTGTTTGCCGAAAAGGGAGGTGTACGGCCAATATTCAGCCCGAAGCGATTCAGCCCGAAGCGGCTGTAGTTGTGAGCCTGCGAAGCAGATCGTTGGCCCAGGGGAGAGCATGAACGGAATCGAGAGAAGAAGTCGCGGCTTGCGGATCTTATTGACTGCGGGAATGATAGCAGGTATTCTTATCATCCCTCGAGGTGCTGTCTCGCAGATAGGCGACGGTAGCAGCCTGAATCCGAATGCCGGCCAGAGCGATGGAAGCAGCCAGGATCCCTTTGGCTCCTCGTTGCATGGAGGCGCGAGCGACTCAGGGTCTTCGCAGAATCCCGCATATGGAGCGGCGGGAGATGGTTACGGAGGACGGGGTGGTGGCGGCGACAATGGCAATGGAGATCATGGCGGATGGTGGGGTGGAGGCTGGGGCGATCCCGGTAATCCGAGAAATCCGGGGAATCCAGGGAATCCGGGAGGCCCAGGAGGGCCAGGAGGGCCAGGCGGGCCGGGTAATCCAGGCGGTCCAGGCGGTCATGGCGGAAGTGGTGGTTCTGGCGGAGCAGGAGGTGGATGCAGCGACTCTCCGGAAAATGCTACGTTGATTCTGGCGGGATTGGCTGGAGCAACGTTTGGCTTGAAGGAGTTCTTCCGGCACTTGAAGGCGCGCAGAGAATGTAAAGAGCGCGTCGTGCTGTGATGGAGCGAGAGAAAGATAGCGGGCGTTGACGGAAAGCGGTATTCTTCTGGGCATGGCGACAAAAAGGAAGTCGAAGGGGGCGTACATGATCTCGGCGGTGGCGGAGATGTATGAGATTCATCCGCAGACCCTGCGATTGTATGAGCGCGAAGGGCTTTTGCGCCCGTCCCGATCTGATGGAAATACAAGACTTTACACCGATGAAGACCTGGAGCGGCTGGAGTTTATCCTGAGCCTTGCGAGGGACATGGGTGTGAATATGGCGGGGATTGCGATTGTGCTGCAGATGCGCGAGCGGATGGAGGAGATGAATCGGCAAATGCAAGGATTTGTTGACTTTGTGCGGACAGAGATGCTGACGCGTATGGAATCGCAGCCGCCCCAGCCCGGGCTGGTGCCGTTTCGCAAAAGAACAGTTGGGAAGGGCTGAACGCTCCGGTGAGATGCCATTCCGTGCGTTTTGGTGCGCTTCCCGTCGGCATTAGGGGTTTCTTCGTCGGGGTTACGGGATATACGGCTGCGGCGCTGGCTCTCGCGTAGTTCTTCAGACGGTTTTCGGAGGATGGTCGCGTAGACTTGGGTGGGTGACCGCGGAGGGATGCGGCGCGCAATTTTCAGGGTGTGGTCTGGTGCGATGAAGGTGTTGCTGCAAACAATGTTCTGGGTGGCGGCGGTTGGTTCGGTCACCTCCTCGATTTACTGCGGGATGGTGGTGGTGGCGGCGGTGCGTTTTGGGCTCCGCCGGCGACGCGAGGAGCGGTCTGCTCCCGCGTTTGTGCCGTCGGTGAGTATGCTGAAGCCGCTGCATGGGAGTGAGGCGGGGCTGGAGCAGAACATCGAGTCGTTCTTTCGGCAGCAGTATCCGGGGGAGTTCGAGCTGCTGTTCTGCGCGCGCCAGGATAGCGATGAAGGGTTGCAGCTGGCGAAGTCGGTGGGCGCGCGCTATCCGGAGGTGCATGCGCGCTACGAAACGTGTGGCGAGCCGGAGCCGAAGTTCCACAATGCGAAGGTGTTCTCGCTGGCGAAGCTCGATTCCGTGGCGAAGAACGATCTGTATGTGACCAGCGACGCGGATGTGCGGGTGTCGCCGGATTACCTGCTGCGGATGGTGCAGACGCTGAAGGACCCGAAGGTCGGGCTGGCGAGCTGCGTGTACCTGGGGACGGCGCACCACGGCGCGGGGTTTTCATCGCAGCTGGATGCAGTGGGAAAGAGTGTGGAGATGACCTCGGGCGTGCTTGTGGCGGACATGCTGGAGGGGACGAAGTTTGCGCTGGGGGCGACGATGGCGGTGCGCCGGAAGAGCTTTCAGGATGTAGGCGGGTTCGGCGAGCTGGGGCAGTTTTACGCGGATGACTTTGTGCTTGGGAACCGGCTTGCGCAGCAGGGAACAGGCGTTCTGCTGGCGACGCATGTGATCCGCCTGATGGTGCAGGATTCGCCGTTCTGGTTGAGCTTTCGCAACCAGCTGCGATGGATGCAGAGCACGCGGCGGTCGCGTCCGTGGGGGCATCTCGGCAGCGGCTTGACGTTTGCGATGCCGTTTGGCCTGCTGGGGCTGCTGTGGGGATTGGCGAGCGGGCACGCCGTGCTGGGCGTTGCGTGGATGGCTGCGATGGTGGTGAACCGGTGGGTGCAGGCGGGGTCGATTCTGACGGCGATGGGTGACTCGGATCGGGTGCGCGGGACGCTGATCTATCCGTTGCGCGACCTGCTGGGAAGCGTGCTTTGGGCTGCGAGTTATGGCGGCGAGAACTTTTACTACCGCGGAAAGATTTACAGGCTGAAGAACGGCGGACGGGTGGAGTCTACCGATGAGACGGCGGTCTGATCGCCGTGCGACGGAATGCGGCCGGCCTACATTGCGGCCGAGGAGTCCCTGGAGGGTCCCGTCTCGATGGGATCAAGAAGTCGTTAAAAGTTTCTGTAGCGATTGACAGAAGTGTCGTAGGATATCTAACGGTGCGCTTTGTTGGCGTAGACCATGCAAGTCAGCGCCGGAAGAGTTTGCGAGGCTTATGAGGCTTTTTGACGTACTGTTTGGGCGACCGTTAGCGTCCAACGAGGAACACGCGGAACACATCGGAGTTGCCGCAGGCATTCCGATCTTTGGTCTGGATGGGTTGACCAGCGCGGCGTACGGGCCTGAAGCGGCGATGACGCTGCTGATTCCACTCGGTTTTTGGGGTGTGCAGCACTACCTGCTGCCGATCTTTGGCTTCATTCTGACGTTGCTGACGATTCTGTACTTCAGCTATCGCCAGACCATTCAGGCGTATCCAAACGGCGGGGGATCGTACACCGTAGCGAGCGAGAATCTGGGTGACGGGGCCGGATTGCTGGCGGCTGCGGCGCTGATGATTGACTATATTCTTACGGCGGCTGTAGGTATTTCGGCCGGCGTGACAGCGCTAACGAGTGCCTTTGCCTGGCTGCATCCTCACCAGTTATTACTGTGCATGGTCATTCTGGCAGGCATCGCTCTTATCAACATGCGCGGTGTGAAGGAGACGGGGGCGGTCTTCATGCTGCCGACGATCCTGTTCGTGGGGACGCTGCTGCTGACGATTTTTGTGGGTGTCTTCCATGTATTGATGTCGCATGGACATCCGGTTGCCTTGAGCGCTCCGCCGCCGCCGGTGGATCATCCCCTGCATGGATTGACGGGATGGCTTTTGATCTTCTTGCTGCTCAAGGCGTTTTCGAGTGGTTGCGCGGCGATGACGGGAGTCGAGGCTGTATCGAACGGCGTGACAGCATTCAAGGAGCCGCGCAGCGAAAACGCGGGACGGACGCTGACGATCATTATTGCGATCTTGATCGTGCTTCTGGCAGGGCTGTCGTACGTGGCCAGGGCCTATGGCGTTACGGCGATGGATCCGGATGCTACGAATTACCAGAGCGTGCTATCGATTGAGGTTGCAGCGGTCTTCGGGCGGGCGTGGTTTTACTACCTGACCATGGGCGCGGTGCTCGCGGCCTTGTCGTTCAGCGCGAATACGGCCTTTGCAGACTTTCCACGTATGGCAAGGGCAATTGCGGGACACGATTACCTTCCGCATGTATTTTTGCTGCGCGGCCGCAGACTGCTTTTCTCGCACGGCATCTATGCGTTGACGGGATTTACCGGCCTGATTCTGCTCATCTTCGATGGTGTCACGGACAGGCTGATCCCTCTGTATGCGATTGGAGCATTTCTGGCCTTTACGCTGAGTCAGGCGGGGATGGTGGTTCACTGGCATAAGACTCTGGACGCCCAGCACCGCCATGCGAAGATGTTCATCAATGGCCTGGGTGCGGTGGCGACCGGGATCACGCTCGTCGTGGTGCTGATGTCAAAGTTTATGACCGGGGCGTGGGTGACGGCGATCCTGGTTCCCCTGCTGATCGCGATGATGTACGGCGTGAAGCGGCACTACACGCGGGTTCGCGCGGAGACGATGGACCTGACTCCGCTGCGGCTGACCGGTCTGGAGCCACCGATCGTGGTGATCCCGATGGCCGGATGGGACAAGATCACCGAGAAGGCCATGCGGTTTGGCATGGTGATGAGCAACGAGGTTAAGGTCGTGCATGTGGACCTTGACGACTCTGACACTCTGGGCAAGGTGTGGGAGCAGATGGTACTGGTGCCGGTACGCGAGCATAACGCGACGATACCCGAGCTGGTGACGGTGAGGAGCACCTACCGCACGATCTTGTCGCCGCTGATGGATTACATTCTGGAGCTGGAAGAGAAGAACCCCGGGCGGAAGATCGCCGTGCTGGTGCCAGAGCTGGTGGTGAAGCACTGGTGGGAGAACCTGCTCCACGGCCAGCGCGTTCAGCTGCTGAAGCTGCTGCTGCTGCTGAAGGGCAATCAACGCATCGTGGTGGTGAATATACCGTGGTATCTCTGAGGGGTGTGTGCGTGGCTGCGGTTTTGCTGGCCGCATCTGTGTGCCCAGGGCAGGCGCAGACGGCTGATCTCGCGCCGATCACGCAACTTCGCGGAGGGGTGGATGCGTGGCCGATGCTGAGGCATGCGAACTCTCCCGCTGCGCAGCGCGTGAATGCGACGCTGGAGCATCTGAATCAGCGGTTGATGGGCGCGCTAAAGGATTGTGACGCGGGGTACACGGAGTCGTTGAAGACAATCACGACGAACCGGTCCACGCAGATACCTGTTTCGCAGGACTGGACCCGAACGATTGAAGTGACGATGCAGGGGCCGCACTATCTGAGCATGGTCGCGTCGGATGAGGCGGATTGCGGAGGCGTACACCCGAACAGCAGCCAGATGGCGATGGTGTTCGATCTGACGACGGGAGCGCCGGTGAACTGGATGGCTCTGATTGCGAAGTCAGCGGGCGCGTCGAGTTACTCGGATAGCGTACTCGGCGGCGTGACGGCTGGCGCAGTCATCGTTCCGGCGCTCCAGAAGATCTATGTGGCGCAGGCAGATCCTGAGTGCAGAACCGCATTCGACAATCCGCAGCCATTCCAGTTGTGGCCGAACGCGAAGGACGGAACACTGTCCGTGACCGCGTTCGATATGTCGTTTGCAGCGGCTGCGTGCGCCGATACGATGGACTTGTCGTTGCACCAGGCGGCGAAGCTGGGGTTCTCGAAGACGCTGCTGGATGCGATTGCGAGCGGGCGTCTCAACGCGGTGAAAGCACTCGCGCATTGAGCCGCTCAGAGAGACGCTGAACGCAGGCGTGCGACTGCTGCGGGGATGATCGCGAGAGCGTGGTCGATCTCGGCTGCGGTGGTGAGCCGAGAGAGCGAAAGGCGCAGGCTGGAGCGCGCCGCTGTGGGCGTCAGGCCCATCGCGAGCAGCACATGCGACGGCTCGGTGGCGCCGGACTGGCAGGCGGCGCCAAAGCTGGCGGAGATCCCCTGCATATCGAGCGCGATGAGGAGGGATTCGGCGTCGACGCCGTCGAAGCGCAGGTTGGTGGTGTTCGGCGTGCGGTGGAGGGTTGAGCCGTTGATGTGAGTATCGGGGACGGCGGTGGACAGGCCGTCTTCGAGGCGTATGGTGAGGGCACGAAGATCGTCGGGAGCTTCGGAGCTTAGCCAGCGCAGTGCGAGTTCAGAGGCGCACCCAAGGGCGACGATGCCAGGGACGTTCTCCGTGCCCGCGCGGCGCTGGCGCTCGTGCGGGCCACCGTGGAAGAGCGGTGTGAGCTGCACGCCCTTGCGAACGAACAGGATGCCTGTGCCCTGCGGTGCGTACATCTTGTGGCCGGAGATGGCGAGCAGATCGACGTTTTTGAGCTCGCCGGAGACGTCTATGGGAAGCTTGGCGGCGGCCTGTACGGCGTCCGTGTGAACGAGGATGGAGGGGCTGAACGCCTTTGCGATGCGCGCGAGCTTTCCGACGGGCTGGATGACGCCGGTCTCGTTATTGGCCAGCATGATGGAGACGAGTTTGGTGTGCGGACGCAGCGCGGCTTCGAGCGCGGAGGGATCGATGACGCCGTCAGCGTTGGGGGCGAGGTAGGTGACTTCGATGCCGCGGGCCTGGAGAAAGTGCGCGGCGTAGAGGACGGCGTGGTGCTCGATCTGGCTGGTGATCAGGTGCGCGGGTTCGCGCCGGTCAAGGTAGGGCTGCAGGATGCCGAAGAGCGCAAGGTTGTCGCTCTCGGTGCCGCCGGAGGTGAAGACGACCTCTCTGGGCGTGCCGTTCAGCAGGCGCGCGACGGATGTGCGGGCGTCCTCCACGGCAGCGCGCGTGCGCTGGCCGGAGTGGTGCGCGGAGCTGGGGTTGCCGAAGGACTCCGACCAGAACGGGCGCATGGCATCGACGATCTCGGGGAGAACGGGCGTGGTTGCGTTGGCGTCGAGGTAGATGCGCTGCATGGGTTGATTGTAGATTGACGGCGAGAGCGGTTTGCGTTGCGAGTGTTGCGCGATGAACAGATTGTGGAGGAAAGGCGGGCGCAATGAAGCGGAGAGCTTGTAAACTAGAGACTTGGCCTCCTCAACGCAAAATCCGCGCAAGAACCTCACGCACATCAACGTGCGTGGAGCACGGCAACACAACCTGCGGGACGTGTCCGTTTCGATTCCGCGAAACACGCTGACGGTGGTGACGGGGCTGTCGGGATCGGGAAAGAGTTCGCTGGCGTTTGACACGATCTACGCCGAGGGCCAGCGGCGGTATGTGGAGACGCTGTCGGCCTACGCGCGGCAGTTTCTCGACCAGATGGAGCGGCCGGATGTGGACTCGATCGATGGCCTGAGCCCGGCGATCTCCATTGAGCAGAAGACGACGTCGCGCTCGCCGCGATCGACGGTGGGAACGATCACGGAGATCTACGACTACCTGCGTCTGCTGTATGCGTCGGTCGGGCAGCCGCACTGTCCGAAGTGCCATCGGCCGATCTCGCGGCAGTCGGCGGAGCAGATCGTTGCGCAGATTGTGGAGCGCAACCGCACCGACTCACCCGGCGAGCGGATCACCGTGATGGCACCGGTGGTGCGCGGTCGCAAGGGCGAGTTTCGCGAGGAGCTGGAGGCGCTCGACAAGAAGGGCTACCGCGTCCGCATCGACGGCGAGATCACCGAGGTGGAAGAGGGAATGCGGCTGGAGAAGCGCAAAAACCACACGGTAGAGGCCGTGGTGGACCGCATCATCCTGAAGCCGTTGGTGGCTGCGGAGACAGCGGCGGACGGCGCGACGCCGAAGGCAGAGGTCGTGGTGCAGGGCGGCGCAGCGGGTGGCGTCGCAGAGGGTGTTGTGGAGTTCGACACGCGGAGGTTGTCCGCGGCGGTGACGACGGCGCTGCAGATGGCGAACGGGCTGGTGCTGATCGGGCTGCAGACGCCAAACGGCAAGACCAGCGAGACGCTCTTCAGCACGTCGATGGCGTGCCCGGACTGCGGCATCAATGTGCCCAAGCTGGAGCCGCGCAGCTTCAGCTTCAACTCCAATTACGGCGCGTGCACGGAGTGCCACGGTCTGGGGTCGATCTATGATTTCGACCCATCGAAGACGATTACGGACTGGTCGAAGCCGCTGCTCGATGGTGCGATGGGGCCGGGGTCGTCGTCGCAGTATCTGCTGCGGCTGATCAAGCTGGCGGCCGAGAAGTACAAGATCAACCTGAAGCAGCCGTTCGCCGACCTGACCAAGCAGCAGCAGGATCTGCTGCTGTACGGGCCGCCACGCAACGAGGTCGGGCGGACGGGCTTTCACGGCATCTTTAACTGGCTCCGCGACACGCTGGAGGACACCAAATCCGAGGGCTACCGCGAGTACATGATGCAGTTCATGTCGGCGACGGAGTGCCCGAGCTGCCACGGACGAAGGCTGCGGCCGGAGTCGCTGGCGGTGACGATTCCACTGGCTGACGCTGCGGCGCACCCGCCATCGGTGAAGGACGAGACTGAGCCAATCGAGGCCTCGGACGCGCGGCGCGATGCGTCCATCGCGGACTTTACAGGCTTGTCGCTGGAGCGCGCGCTGCTGGGCGCGCGGTCGATGCAGTTCGTTGGCCGCGACCGCCTGATCGCAGACCGGCTGCAGCGCGAGATCATCGAACGTCTGGAGTTTCTGAACGCCGTTGGCCTGGGCTATCTCTCGCTGAGCCGCAGCGCTGCGACGCTCTCGGGCGGCGAGGGCCAGAGGATTCGGCTGGCGACGCAGATCGGTTCGCGGCTGCGCGGTGTGCTGTATGTGCTCGATGAGCCGTCCATCGGCCTGCACCAGCGCGACAACCAGCGGCTGATTGCGGCGCTGGAAGACCTGCGCGATCTGGGCAACACGGTGCTGGTGGTCGAGCACGACGAGGACACCATCCGCAAGGCCGATTACGTGCTCGACATCGGGCCGGGAGCAGGGAAGAACGGCGGCAAAATCATGGCCTCCGGAACGCCGGCGGAGATCATGGCGAATCCCGCGTCGGTGACGGGGCAGTATCTCGCCGGGCACATCGATATCGTGACGCGGCCGACGCCGGGGAAGGCGCCGCGACCGCTGACGGGGCGGTGGCTGTCGGTGCAGGATGCAACCTCGCACAACCTGCAGACGGTGACGGCTCACTTTCCGCTGAGCGTGATGACGGTGGTCTCGGGTGTGAGCGGATCGGGCAAGAGCACGCTGGTGAACGACATTCTGTACCGCTCGTTAGCCAAGGAGCTGTATGGCTCGCGCGAAGAGCCCGGGGCGCACAAGGCGATCCACGGCGCAGACCAGCTCGACAAGGTCATCCAGATCGACCAGTCGCCGATTGGCCGCACGCCTCGGTCGAATCCCGCCACGTATACCGGCGTCTTTACAGCGATACGCGACCTGTTCGCGATGCTTCCGGAGTCGCGCGAGCGCGGCTACAAGCCGGGGCGGTTCAGCTTCAACGTGCAGGGTGGCCGCTGCGAGGCCTGCCAGGGCGAGGGCCAGCGGCGCATCGAGATGAACTTCCTTCCGGACGTGTACGTGCTCTGCGAGATCTGCAACGGCCGCCGCTATAACCAGGAGACGCTGGCGGTGAAGTTCAACGGACACTCCATCGCCGACATCCTGGAGTTGCCCATTGAGGACGCGGTGCCGGTGCTCAAGGACGTCCCGGCGGTGAATGTGAAGCTGCAGACGCTGGTCGATGTCGGCCTTGGCTACATCCATCTCGGCCAGTCCGCGACGACGCTCTCGGGCGGCGAGGCACAGCGGATGAAGCTGGCGCGTGAGCTCTCCAAGCGCCAGACCGGGCGCACGCTCTACCTGCTGGATGAGCCCACGACAGGCTTGCACTTCGATGATGTGCGCAAGCTGCTGGAGGTGCTGCACCGGCTCACCGACCTCGGCAACACGGTGATCATCATCGAGCACAACCTCGACATCATTCGCAACGCGGACTACCTCATCGATATGGGGCCGGAGGGCGGCGAGGGCGGCGGTCGGATCGTGGCGCAGGGGCCGCCGGAGATGGTGGCGCATGTCGCGGAGTCGCACACCGGACATTTTCTTGCGCGCTACTACGCGACTGCTGGTACCTTGGCTGCAAGCGAACATCTGCCGCCCATCGAGCTGCCAGATCTGGAGAAGAAGTTGCCCAAGCCGAAGTTTGTTGCACCGGAGAAGAAGACAGGCGTGCCGACCGCGTCCAAGGTGAAGCCGAAGTCTTCCGCGGAGACGACGGCAGAGAAAGCCGATAAAAAGACAGCCGAAAAGGTTGAGAAGAAGACAGCGGAAAAGGTCGATAAGACAGCGGAAAAAGCCGAGAAGAAAGCAGCGGTGAAGGCGAAACGTTCGCCGCGAAGTGTTGCAGCCCTATGAGCCAGGTTCCGGTGTCAGAGGTGGTCGAGACCAAGGCGCTGGACATCCAGCACGATACCGATCCGGCGCACGATCACGGTATTGCGCGGCGGATTCCGCACATCGGTCATGCGGCGCTGTTCTTCATGTTGGCGTTCTTCATGGTGAACCTGTGCGTGCTGGTGGTCTTTACGGCGCTGCACCTGAAGCTGGAATCGGTTGAGAAGCATCCCGGCTATGCGCTGGCGTCGCAGGCGCTGGCCTATGCGCTGACGCTGGGCGTCTCGATATGGGGATTTCCGCGGCTGTGGGAGAAGCCGTTCTGGCGCGGTATCCATTGGAATGCGCTTGTGGCAAAGCGGCGCTGGTATTGGATGGTGCTGACGGGTGCTCTGTTGAGCGCAGCCGCGCAGACGGCGCTGCACTTTATACCGTCGCCCGACACCACGCCGTTCGACGGCCTCATCCAGACGCAGCACGGTGCCTGGCTGCTGGCCGCGTTCGCTGTGCTGCTTGCGCCGCTCACCGAAGAGATCGCGTTTCGCGGATTCCTTTTGCCCGCGCTTGCGACCGCCTACGACTGGCTCTCGCTGGAGCGCTCGCCAGCGGGGCTGCGCAAGTGGGAGAGCAGTTCGGCGCACTCCGCCTCGGCCATGGTCTTCGCCGCGATCGTTTCAAGCGTACCGTTTGCTTTGTTACACGCCAGTCAATTGCAGGATGCCTGGGGTCCCCTTGGTGTACTGTACGGAGTAAGCTTGATGTTAAGCGCGGTGCGCATCCGGACGCACTCGGTTGCATGTTCGACTCTGGTCCATGCGACGTATAATCTTTCGATCTTCGTGGTCATCTTCGTCTCCACAGGTGGATTCCGACATCTCGACAAGCTGAGCCGTTGAAGCTCACAACAGGATGCGGAGTGTGCGCAGAGGAGAAGACCTATGTCGCGTCCCCCATCGTGTCCGCGGTGCAGTTCCACAGAGATCTATCGCTCCCACCGAATGATGTTTGAGCATCTTCTGATCGGCTTCCGAGCCTTTCGCTGCAACAGTTGCAAGGGACGGTTCAGGGTCTTCGATGTGCGGAAGATGCTGCGGCGACCGGCCTCAGCATCCTCCACGTTCTCCACATTTGGCGGGTAGCGGGCGCGCTCGCGAGCGAATGATCCACGCGCGGATGCCTTAGACTGGAGGGGATATGATTCCCACTCTTGAATGGACGCCTGAGGGCGTCAACTTCCTGGACCAGACCAAGCTTCCGCTCGAAGAGACCTACGTTGTAGCAACGGATTACAAGCAGGTGGCGCGCGTCATTCGCGACATGATCGTGCGTGGCGCGCCGGCCATCGGCGTCTCGGCGGCGATGGGTGTCGCGCTCGGCATCGAACGCAGCGAAGCACAGACGCTGCCTGAACTGACCGCAGAGGTTGCGGTGATCTGCGACACGCTGGCTGCGACGCGGCCAACGGCGGTGAACCTCTTCTGGGGCATCGGGCAGGTGCGTGAGCGCTACAACGAGCTCGCCGCCAAGGCCACGCCAATACCGGAGATCAAAACCGCCGTGGTGGAGCTCGCAAAGCGGTTGTATGACGAAGACATCGCAGCCTGCAAGCGGATGGGAGCGTTCGGCGCGGAGCTTCTGCCGATGCAAGGCACGGTCCTCACGCACTGCAACGCGGGCGCGCTTGCGACCTGTGGCTACGGCTCCGCGCTGGGAGTTGTGCGTGCGGCGGTGGAGCGCGGCCACAAGATCGACGTTCTCGCCGACGAGACGCGGCCATTCCTGCAGGGCGCTCGACTCACAGCCTGGGAGCTGATGAAGGACAACATCAAGACCACCGTGCTGTGCGACAACATGAGCGCCGCGCTCATGGCGCAGGGCCGCATTCAGGCGGTGATCGTCGGCGCGGACCGCATCGCGGCGAACGGCGATACCGCCAACAAGATCGGCACCTACGGCGTATCGATCCTGGCGAAGGAGCATGGAATTCCGTTCTACGTTGCGGCGCCGTTCAACACCATCGATATGGCCACGGCGACCGGCGCAGGCATTCCCATCGAGCAGCGCGATCCGCGCGAGGTAACGCACTCCAACGGCAAGCAGATGACGCCCGACGGCGTCGGCATCGAGAATCCCGCATTTGATGTGACGCCAGCGAAGTATATTGCGGCCATCATCACCGAGCGTGGAGTGCTGCGCGCGCCGTTCGAGGCGTCGATTCGCGCGATGGCTGCCAGCCGGTAAGCGCGTTGCGTCCCACATCGGGCGGAGGAATCCTGATCGACAACACCCGGGCCGCAGATTGTGCTGGACGTTTGCGCGGAATCGGACAGAATGGTCTTGGCGTCTCGAATCGACCCGGTCTCTGCGGCTGCACGAGCCTGGCGCGCAAACGGTGCTTCAAAGCGGAAAGAGCGGTGTGGTGATGAGTTTTTTGATCGTCGTCGGAGCGATCTGCGCGGCGTTGGCGATGGGTGTGCTTCTCGCATACGGAATCTGCAGGCTGCTGTTTCGCATCTTCTGGATCCACGCAACGTCGGTGTCGACGCGCAGGGAAGCCTCCAGCGTGGGCCTGCGCAGCTAATCTTGCGTCGGCTCTGAGCGCTTAGGACGGCCCGCCGTCCGCATCCTGGATCGCCTGCAACCGCGCCTTGCGCAGCGTGCTCTCCGGGTCAGCCGTCGGATAAAACTCCATCGCGATAAACCCTTTATATTGCAGCTCCGCCAGCTTGCGATAGATGCTCGCGTAGTCGATCTCGCCGGTTCCCGGCTCATGCCGCCCCGGCACATCGGCCACATGCACCAGCCCCACCCAATCGATGTTCTGCTCCAGCTTCTCGATCAGGTCTCCGAACGCACGCTGCTCGTGGTAAAAGTCGTACAGCACCTTCACCCGCGGATGGTTCACCGCGCGCACGATCTCGAAGCCCTCCGTCACGCTGGTCAGATAGATCGTCGGCTGCTCCAGCGGATCGATCGGCTCGATGACGAGATCCACGTTGGCCCTGGCCGCCATCTCCGCCGCGCGTTTCAGGTTCTCGACGGCCGTCTGCCGCTGCGCTCCGGCCTGCGCGCCCTCCACTTTTTTGCCCGAGAGCAGGATGATCTTCGGGCACTGGAGCACGCCTGCCCACCGAATCTGATTCTCCAGCTGCGTCACAAACGCCGCGCTCTCACTGGGTACAGCGAAGCCCGCCTTCACGCCGCTCATCGCATCGAAGACCAGCCCCAGCGCCTTCATCTTGCGCATCATCAGCCGCGTATCGATGGGCGACCACGTCTCGAACTCGCCCACCAGCTCGACGCCCTGGTAGCCGGCCGCCGCCACCGTCTCCAGCGCGCGGTCGAAGCCCATCTGCTTCTCCAGCGTCCACAGCATCACGGAAAACTCAAACCTTGCGGCTGATCCCGCGGCTGATCCCGCGGCTGATCCCGCAGCTTGCGCTACCGCCGGTCCCGCAGCCTGCGCTGCGGCCCACGCGCTCCGCCGCAGCAGCCCCTGTGCCACCGCGCCCGCCGCCAACATCTGTCCAAACGCTCGCCGGTTGATCATCCCTGCATCCCTTCGTCCGCGACTCAGAGAAGCCTAGCCCGCCCGCCGCGAAACATCAAGTCGCCGCATGCATGCGCCCCGCCCATGCGCCCGCCCACGCATCCGTCCGCGCATCCGCTCGCCCACTCCGTTATCCTGTCCATTGGAGCCCTCTGCGCCGCCATCATGAAACTTCGTCTCGACAAGCTCCTCGTTGACCGCTCCCTCGCCGCCTCGCGCGAGCGAGCCCAGGCGCTCATCCTCGCCGGCCGCGTCCTCGTCAACGAGCAGCGCCTCGAAAAAAGCGGAAAGCCCGCTAAACCTGGCACGCTCGTCGACGACACCGCCAACCTCCGCCTCCTCGGCGACGACCTCCGCTACGTCTCGCGCGGCGGCCTCAAGCTCGAAGCCGCCCTCGCCACCTGGCACATCGCCGTCACCGGCCTCGCCTGCGCCGACATCGGCGCCTCCACCGGCGGCTTCACCGACTGCATGCTCCAGAACGGCGCCGCCTCCGTCCTCGCTGTCGACACCGGCTACGGCCAGATCCACAACAAGCTCCGCTCCGACCCCCGCGTCACCCTCCTCGAACGCACCAACGCCCGCCTCCTCACCTCCGGCCAGCTCGTCCCACCAGCCTCGCCTTCCGTTTTTCTTTCTGTCATTCCCGAAGGGAATCTGCTTCACCCAGCCGCCACCGATGCGAGCCCTCCGTCGGCTGCCCCCCAGGACATCACCTTCTTCGCCATGGACGTCAGCTTTATCTCCGCCACGCTGGTGCTTCCCGCCGTCGTCGCCGCGCTCGCCCCAGCCGGCGAGCACTGGCGCGGGGAAGCCGTCCTCCTCGTCAAGCCGCAGTTCGAGGCTGGCCGCGAGCACGTCGGCAAAGGCGGCATCGTACGCGACCCCGCCGCCCACCAGCTCGCCGTCCACCGCGTCGAAGCCGCCGTTCGCGACCTCGGCGGCCAGGCCCTCGACCTCATCGACTCGCCCATCCTCGGCATGGAAGGCAACCGCGAATTCCTCCTCCACGCGAGGTTCGGCTGATATCGCTGCAGCGTACATCGAACCGCTAAGACGATTTAGTTCTGCAAATGTTATGATTCCGTCACTCCGCAATGGGCGGTTGACCCGATCAGCGGTGCTTCAAAGGATGGAACGATGCCACGCTACAAGCTTTGGGTTTCTATGGCTGCAATGCTCACGGCGGCTGCAATGCTCATGGCCAGCACGCTCTGTGGCCAGCAGATCGTATCCGTGTGGCAGGGAACTTCTACGTCCAGCCCGGAACAGCGCCGCGTAATGATTCAGGTTTCCAAGGCGGCAAACGGCGGTCTGACGGTCACAAACGCCTTCGTCGAGTTTGTTCCCGATGCAATCCACATCGACACCTCCACGGTAGACGCTGCGACGCTCAAGTTTTCGATCAATCGAGGTAAGGGTGTATACGAAGGTAAGAAGAACGCCGTCGGGTCTTACGACGGGGTGTGGACGTGGGACAAGCAGACGAGCCCTCTGACGTTACGACTGACCCCGCAAACGGGGGCTTGGAAAGTCCCTTTCCAGTATCAGTATCACTACATGAATGTGACGTATCCAAGGCCTTCTCGGGATGAAGTGAAGATCCCGTTCTCGCCCCGATTGGCTGTCGAGTATATGGAGGAAGGTGCTGTCGCGTGGACGGCAGAGTGGAAGTGCGTCGCCTGCCACACAAACGGCACCTATATGGTGGTGCGACCCATGCTGTCCCCACAATTGGGTGCGCCTCAAGCGAAGCTGCGGGAATTCTTCATTGCAACGCTCCATGACGCGCTCGCCATCGATCCCGCAAAGCGCCAGTCCGAAGTCGAACCTACGCAGATCGTCTACGTAGCTGCAGGATTAGCGATATGGGAAGCGCGAACGTGCTCCACCACCTCTCCCCCGAGACCGCCCAGGCTTTGCAGCTCATGTTTGAGCTGCAGCGTCCAACCGGCGATTGGCCCATCGAAGACGACAACAATCCGCCACTGGAATCCAGCCCCTTCCAGCTTGCAACTGTGGCGGCAAGAGCGATTGCGAATGCTCCGGGATGGTTAGGCGAGCAGCGTGGTACACCGCTGCAATCCAGAGTCGATCTTTTAGAGGATTATCTTCGCGCGGGCGGCAAGATGCAGGGCGACTACGATCAAACCGATTTGCTCTGGTCCGCTTCAGAATTGCCTGGATTGTTGGACGCGAAGAAGATGCAGCGTCTTGTGGGGATGATCTTCGATCATCAACAAATCGATGGTGGATGGTCCATTCGCACGTTCGCACGGCCTGACCAATGGGGCAACGGCAACCGAGCGGCTAAGCTCAGGGAAGAACCTGAGTTTATCGATCCTCCCAGCGACGGCCATATGACCGGTCTGGCAATCATTGCGCTGCGAAAGGCTGGCGTGCCGGCAACAGATCCTCGAATTCAGCGTGGGGTGGCGTGGCTCCTGGCGAATCAGCGATCGTCGGGGCGCTGGTGGACACGATCTCTGAATCGAGACGGTTGGCAGTTCATCAGCTACAGCGGCACCGCATATCCGCTGCTCGCTCTTGAGCTCTGCAACGCGCTTCCGGCTCAGTCGTAGCCATGCTCGGTGCTGTTGCTTCTCACTTCACATACGCAAACGTACCGCACAGATCTGCGGCATTTGCCATTCCCTCCGGCGTAAACACAGGCGGCTTTCCGCCGGAGAAGAGCGCCAGCTGAAGCTCGTGGCCGGAGACATACGCCGCGATCCACTGCACGTCTTCGCCGCCGCACAGCGTGTTCTTGTGCAGGAACCGCTTGTCTCCGGGGATGCTCACGCGGTACAGTTCGCCACTTCCCGCCGATCCGTTGCCGGCGTCGAAGACAGAGCCAACCTCGGCTGGCGTCAGCGTGCGAATCTCAGCAAACCAGAACGACGCAAAGTTGATGGCCAGCTTCTCGCTTGAAAACGCGATGTCGCCGGTGATGGACTTGGCCGCCGAGTTGGCAGCGCGCCAGTTGCCCTTCTCCTGCGCCACACTCATCGTCGAACCGATCAACCCGCATCCCACCGCAACGCACAGCAGCCTCTGTAGTCTCATCACTCCAGCATGACATTGGCCGCGGCTTTTGACCATCCGCCTGCGCGGCCAGCCCGTAACCGAAGCGTCACTCACTCGCAAACGAAGCCCCGGTTCCGCCCTTCGGCGCGATACACTCTTCTCATCATGCAGAAGGTCGCCATCGTCTCCAAACCGCAGAAGCCAGAGCTGGAGCTCATCCTCACCGAACTCCTGGACTGGCTCAGCGCGCAGGGGTTTGCTACGGTGCTGGACGTGGAGAGCGCCACCTATCTTGGGCGGCAGGCGGAGGCCGTGGAGCGCTCGGCCATGCCCGGGCACAACCCTGTGGTGGTGATCTCGCTCGGCGGCGACGGAACGCTGCTCTCGGCCGCGCGCGCCTTCGCGCACACCGATACGCCGATCCTCGGCGTGAACCTCGGCTCGCTCGGCTTCCTCACGGAGATTCCGCTCGCCGAGCTGTACATCACCTTCGAGGCGTGGATGGCCGGCACCGCCATCGTCGACAAGCGCAGCCTGATGCACGCCGAGCTGATCCGCGACGGCAAGCTGTTTCAGGAGTGGAACGCGCTCAACGATGTGGTCCTTGCCAAAGGTGCTATCGCGCGCATGGGTGAGTTCGCCATCGAGCTCGACGGCCAGTTTGTCGCTCGCTTCCGCGCCGACGGCGTCATCGTCTCCACACCCACCGGCTCGACAGCGTATACGCTCTCCGCCGACGGCCCCATCCTTATCCCCGCCGTGGAAGCGATGGTGCTGACCGCCATCTGCCCCCACCTGCTGACCATCCGCCCGATCGTCTTTCCGGGTGACAGCGAGATCGCCGTCGTCGTCGACGTCGTACCGCACGAGACCTTCCTCACCGTGGACGGCCAGGAGACGGTGGAGTTGCTGCTGAACGACCGCATCCTCTGCCGCAAGTCGGACCGCAGCGTGCACCTGCTGCGGCTGCATCCGAACGGGTTGTTCAACGTGCTGCGGTCGAAGCTGAGCTGGGGTGAGCGGTAAAACCCCAAATCCCAGCGACAAAACCACTAACCCCAGCCGCACAACCCCTAAATCACGCGAAAACGCACCAACGGATCAAAAGAGCCGCAGAATCACCTGGTTGGTGACCAGCGCAGCAACGTACGCAACCACCGTCATGTACAGGAACTGCAGCGCTGGAATCTTCCAGCTATTGGTCTCGCGCCGCACCACCGCAAGCGTGGAGGTGCATTGCATCGCAAACGCGAAAAATACCACCAGGGCTACGGCACCGCCCAGGCTAATGTCATGCCGTAGAGCAGTTTGCAGGCCCAGCGCATGCGTTGCGGGATCCATGCCGTAGAGCGTTCCAAGCGTTCCGACGATCACCTCGCGCGCCACAATGGAGCTGAGTAACCCTATGCCTATCTTCCAGTTGAAGCCCAGCGGGCGGATCGCTGGCTCGATCCAGTGGCCGAGGTGACCAATGACGCTGGTCGACAACGACGAGAACTGCCCGCCATGGATGGGCAGAACGCTGAAGACCCATACAAGGAACGTCACCGTAAGAATCACCGTTCCGGCCTTCTTGATGAAGAGCTTGCCACGGTCGTAGAGCCTGAGGCCGAGGGAGGTGATGGTGGGCCAGCGATACTGTGGAAGTTCCAGTATAAAAGGTGTCGTTACGGCCTTCATTACAGAAGAGTTGAGCATCTTCGCCGTGAGGAGCGCAGCAAGGAAGCCGAGCGCGTAGAGGCTGAGCATCACCAGGGCGCGCAGACCGATTATGCCGCCAAGAAAGCGCTGATTCGGTATGAAGGCAGCGATGATCAGCGTATAGATGGGCAACCGCGCGGAGCATGTCATGAAGGGCGCTACGAGGATGGTGGCGATACGCTCGCGCTTGTTCTCAATGGTGCGCGTGGCCATGATGGCGGGAACGGCACAGGCGTAGGCGGAGAGTAATGGAATGAAGGCTTTACCGTTGAGTCCGAAGGAGCGCATGACGCGGTCGGCGATGAGTGCGGCGCGCGCCAGATAGCCCGAATCTTCCAGGATGCCGATGAAGAGAAAGAGCAGCAAAATCTGCGGCAGGAAGACCAGAACAGACTGCACGCCGTTCCACAGACCGTCGCGAAGCAGCGCACGAAGCCAGTTGTCGGGCAGAAGGAGCGCGGCCTTGGCGCCGGCGTCGGTGAGGATGGCCCCGAGGCCGTCGCTGAGCGGCTGGCCGATGGTAAAGACGACCTGAAAGACGGCGATAACGACAGCGAGAAAGATGAGCGGCCCGAAGACACGATGCAGCAAAACACTATCCAGCCGCCGCGTCCACATAGATGCGGACGGTGACTGATAGTTGGTGCGCGCGGTGACCTGGGTGGCCCAGGTGCGGCAGGATGCAGCGCTTTGGAGCACAGGTAGATGGACGGGGCGGGAACCGTCGTCGGGACGGCTACCAGCGCGCGCCAGAAACTCCGGGATAACGCTAAGTCCTTTGCCATGTGCGGCACTGATGAGGGCGACGGGGTGGCCAAGCTCCTTTGCCATGGCGAGGGTGTCGATTTTACCGCCGCGGGCCTCCAGCTGATCGGACATGTTCAGGAGAACAAGCGTAGGCAGACCAATGGAAAAAACGGGTGCCGCGAGCATGAGTTGACGGTTCATGTGCGTCGCGTCGAGGACGAGGAGCACGCAGTCGGGCTTGGGAACGCCGGGCATCTTGCCGGTAAGTACGACGACGGCGACGCGTGCGTCTTCGGAGTACGTTGCGAGACTGTAGATGCCAGGGAGATCGATCAGGGTGAGGTCACTGCGGCCGATGCTCTTCATGCGTCCGGAGTGATGTTCGACGGTGACGCCGGGGTAGTTTGCGACCTTCTGGCGCATGCCGGTGAGGCGATTGAAGAGTGTGGATTTGCCGCAGTTGGGAGGACCGATGAGAGCGACGGTGCGCAGCGGCCGGGTTCCGGTGGGGGCTGGCGGGAGCTCTTCGATGAGTTCGGCTGGCGTTCCGTGGCAGCTCATCGGGACGTACCCGTCGGAGTTGGGGTGAGGCTCAGATAGATGTGACGCGCGGTTTCGTTGCGAAGCCCAACCTCAACGCCGTCAATACGATAGACACGCGGGTCGCCTGCGGGTGCGCGGCGAAGGATTTCAACGGTTGTACCGGGAAGGAAGCCGAGATGCGCGAGGTAATGGCTTATATCGTCGGGCAGATCGACGCGTTCGACTACGCCGATGCTTCCTACTTTCGCGTCGCTCAAAGCCAGATCGTTCACCGCATCACATATGCGACCAAGTTGGTCCTCTTTACTATACTGCATAAAGAGAAACGCTGCATGGGTTGTGCCTATTGTGTTGTCGGCTTTGGACGATATATGTATTAGAGGGAGGTGTGGTGCGCCCGGAAGGATTCGAACCTCCGACCTACTGGTTCGTAGCCAGGCGCTCTATCCAGCTGAGCTACGGGCGCACATTGCTTGGTTGCAACTGTTTAAGAATAACCGATGAGCGGCTCTTGATCAACCTCAGCTTGCAGTCGGTGCGGCTGGGACGGGCTCAGGCTGAGGCGGGAGCAAGGAGACACGCTCCAGGACATCAAGGCCGGTACGGCGAAGGAGCTGATGGACGATGGGTTCGGTGAGACGGGTTGCGTCGTATTCGACGCGCACGGTTTTGTCGGCTTCGTTGAATTCGGTGCGGCGGATTCCATAGATCTCGCGGATGCGACCGAGTGCTCTGATGGCCTCTTCGGAGGGGGCTGCGCCAAAGCGATACATTACGTCAAGCTGCGTCATACAAGCGATTTTAGCAGGGGCAGGAGAGGGTTACGCGGCAAGTTTTTTGAGATAGGCGATGAAGTCCGGGGCGGTGAAGTCCTGCGCACCGATGAGCTTGCGGCGGATGATGCCCTGCTTGTCGATGATGTAGGTTTCGGGGAAGCGGAAGCTGCCGTAGAGGGCGTTGGACTTCTGGTTCTGGTCGAAGACGGTGAGCATGGTGATGTGGCGCTGTGCGATGTATGTCTGGTACTGGCTGTAGTCTTCGTCGCTGGCGACGCCAATGACTTGAATCTGGGGGAGTTGCTGTTGCAAGGCGACGAGCGTTGGCATCTCCTCGATGCAGGGGGCGCACCAGCTGGCCCAGAAGTTGAGAACGACGACCTTGCCGCGATAGTTGGCGAGGTCGACGGTGTGCTGCCCGTCGGTGATGGAGAAGACGGGGGCTGCGTGGCCGAGTTGGCCGGGGCGGGAGTCGCGATCGCAGCCGGAGGAGAGGAAGCAGGCCAGGGCGGCGAGGGCGCAAAGGCGGATTGTGTGCTGCGACCGCATAGTTCCTATAATACGAAGTTGTGAATGATGCTGCTAACGCGTTGCAAAATGAAGAGGATGGAAAGCGCTCGTCGATGAAGCTTTCGGTGATTGTGCCCGCACGTAATGAAGTGGCAAACCTGGGTAACTGCTTGCATACGCTGGCGTTGCAGAGCGACGAGGAGTTCCTGCTGGGGCGCGACTGGGAGCTGATCGTGGTGGATGACGGCTCAACGGATGGCACGGCGGCTGTGGCGGCGAAGGTTGCGGAGGAGCACGCAGGCGTGCGCGTGCTGGAGGCTCCGCCGATGGAGTTGGGTGCGCAAACCCGGGTGTTTACGGGGAAGACGAACGCGTGCTGGTTTGGCGCGGAGCAGTCGGTGGGGGATTGGCTGCTGTTTACGGATGCGGATACGCTGCATGAGCCGGGGAATCTGGTGCGGGCGCTACATGAGGCGGAGCGAACTGGAGCGGCGTTGCTGTCCTATTCTCCGCGGCAGATGGTGAGCGGATTCTGGCAGCAGGCGCTGATGCCGCTGGTGTTTTCTGAGCTTGCAGTGGTGTATCCGCCAGCGCAGGTAAATGATGTAGACAATGGGCTTGCGGCGGCGAATGGACAGTTTCTCATGGTGGAGCGGGGGGCGTATTTCGCAGTCGGCGGGCATCGCGCGGTGGGGCGGTCGGTGCTGGAGGACGTTGATCTGGCGGATGCGGTGAAGCGGTCAAGGCGGAGGCTGCGGTTTCGGTATGCGCCGGATGCGCTGAGTACGCGGATGTACCGGGGATTCAGGGATATGGCGGAGGGATGGACGAAGAATCTGGCGCTGCTGTTTCCGCATGCTCTGACGCTGGCGGCGTGGCGGCTGCTGGATATTGCGCTGCTTTTGTTGCCGTTGGTGCTGATTCCGCTGCATTATCTGGTGTTCTGGCAGCAGATGGTGATTCTGGCGATATGGGTGAGGACGCTGTTTCGGTTCTATGGCAGGGTGGCGAAGTCGAACTTCGGATTCTGGGATTGTGCAGTGTCGCCGGTGGCGCTGCCGCTGTTTGTGTGGCTGCTGGTGCGGAGCTGGATGGGGCATCGCGTGTTTCACCAGGTGGCGTGGAAAGGCAGGGAGTATCGCACTGGAGGATAGATTGGGTGCGTTTGGTGGACTTAACGTCCGGGTTCGTGCGCTTGTCGGCGGTGTTGGTGGTCTTTCGGAACGGATGGGGCTTGGAAGGGCGGGGTCGAGGTTGTAGTGGCCGCATCCGGGCGGCGGGTTGAGCATCCAACGAAGTGAAATTTCGCAGAAAGTATTTTGGGGATGGTTGAACGATATGATCCTGCTGACTCGTAAGGCTGACTTCTCCGCAGCGCATTTTTACTGGAACCCTGCGTGGAGTGAGGAAGAAAATGTGCGCGTGTTCGGCAAGTGCGCGAACCGCCAGGGACACGGGCACAACTACACGCTTGAGGTGACGGTGGCGGGGGAGATCGATGGCGTGTCGGGGTTTGTGGTGGATCTGAAACTGCTGAAGGAGATTCTGGAGCGCGAGGTGGTGTCGGTGTACGACCATCGGCATTTGAACTACGAGGTGCCGGAGTTTGCGGAGGCAAGTGGGGCGGTGCCGACGACGGAGAATATCGCGGTGGCGATCTGGCGGCGGCTGGAGGGAAAGATTCCGGGGGCGAGGCTGCATCGGGTGAGGGTGTATGAGATGCCGGACTTGTTTGCGGATTTTTATGGGGAGGGAGCATGAGCCGGGTGATCGCGCACTTGTCACGGCGGTATCACTTCAGCGCGGCGCATCGGCTGCATGTGGATGCGTTGTCCGCGGAGGCGAACCGTGAGACGTTCGGCAAGTGCAATAACCCGTATGGACATGGGCACAACTACGTGGTGGAGGTAACGCTGTCGGGGCCGGTGGATGCGGCGACGGGGATGGTGACGAACCTGGCCGATCTGGATTCGTTCGCACGGAGGGAGATGGTCGATCTGTTCGATCATGCGAATTTGAATATGCTGGAGGTCTTTCGGGATCGGGTGTCGACGACGGAGAATCTATGTGTAACGGTTTGGGAGATATTTGCTGGTTATCCTCACGCGAGGCTGGAACGCGTGCGGATTGAGGAGACGGGAAACAACTCATTTGAGTACTACGGTGAGGGCGCGCCGATGCGGAGATAGCAAAGCTCGGGCTTGATCGATGTGCCTTGGCGGGTCGGTAGTTTCGGTGATGTGGAAGTGTCTTCGGGATAAGAGTGCGGGCCATGAGTACGGTTTAAGAGAGGCTGTCTGAGATGTCTACGAAGGTTGGAGCGATGGAGAAGGGAATTTTGGCGGTGAATGGCAATGGGCAACGGTCCGGTGGAGCGATGCTGTCGGATGCGAGTACGCAGGAGATCTATGCGGAGTTGCTGCGGCGCGTGGGCGAGGATCCGAAGCGGGATGGGCTGCTGAATACGCCGATGCGGATGGAGAAGTCCATGGCGTTTTTGACGCAGGGGTATGCGCAGACGGTGGAGGAGGTGCTGCACGATGCGCTGTTCGATGTGGAATACGACGAGATGGTGATGGTGAAGGACATCGAGTTTTACTCGTTATGCGAGCACCACCTGCTGCCGTTTTTTGGCAAGGCGCACATTGCGTATGTGCCGAACGGAAAGGTTGTGGGACTGAGCAAGATGCCTCGGATTGTGGACGTGTTTGCACGCCGGCTCCAGGTGCAGGAGCGGATGACGCAGCAGATTGCGGAGGCTGTGGAGGCTGCGATCGGGCCGCAGGGGGTGGGTGTGGTGGTGGAGGCGCAGCACCTGTGCATGATGATGCGCGGGGTGCAGAAGCAGAGTTCGGCGACGGTAACGAGTTCGCTGCGCGGGGTGTTCAAGACGCAGTTGCAGACGCGGAACGAATTTTTGTCGCTGGTGCATCGGGGGCGGTAAGGCGTTGATGCGGAAGGCGGTATCGGATTCAGGTGGAGGTGAAGGAGCGAAGGAAGTCGGATGGGAGCATTGACAAAAGCGCTGTTTGGGCGTTTGAAGATGCCATTTGACGAAGGGACATTGGTTGCGGCGCTCGGTAAAAAGGTTGCTTCATCCGAATTAAAATGTAGGATATGGGGATGAGACTTATTCCCGGGGCAACACTGGCCCTATCCATCGCAGCAAGTTTTTTCGGCTTCCTTGTACCATCGGCTCTGGCAGGAACGGTTAACATTGGTAGTCCACGCAACGGCGCTACGGTCGCAGGTTCGGTGCCCATTGTGGCATCGGCAATTGAGAATGCAGCGTTTCACCTTGAAGTGTGGGACAACGGGCGCAAGCTGGGGAACTTCTTTTCGAGCTCGATGAGCGCGGCGACGGCGATGCCGCAGGGAAGACATACGCTGACGGTTCTGGCGGTTTCACCGATGGGGCAGGTGCTCGATCGCAACAGCATTGTGTATATGGTTTCGGCGCAGAAGAGTACTTCGGCACCGCCGGCGAGCACGGGAACAGCGCCATCGACGCCATCGGTGACTTCGGTAGCGCCGACCGCTCCGGCGACGCAGGCTGCTCCGGGAAGCGTTGCGATCGCGAGTCCGTCGTCGGGTTCGACGAGCATAAGTGCGGTGAGGATTGCGGCTTCGGCAAACGAGAACACGCCGGTACAGCTGGAGATTTGGGACAACGGCTATAAGCTGGGGCAGATTGCGGGAAGCAGCGTGAATGGCGTGTACGTGCTTCCGAACGGGAGCCATGTTCTGACGGTAACGGCGGTCGATGCGAACGGATCGACGCTGAGCAGCAGCAGCGTGAACTATACGGTGGCGGAGGACTGTTCGCAGGCGGGGAATGCGCCTTGCGATCTGGACCAGATTGGAATCGACAACTCGCAGAACCAGTGCAATCCTCGGATTGAGAGTATGTGGGTTGGGAATCCGTGCGGTGGCGGGGTGCAGGGACAGGGAGGATCGGTTCCGCGCAGCACGCTGATTGAGGCGATTCAGGAGAATGGCGGCCTGGCGAACCAGGGCAATCGGACGCTGAACGGGCGGTCGGCACACTTTCAAGAGGTGCAGGGCGGGAGTTGGTCGAATGTGTTGTTCCGCGGAACGACACCGGCGCCGCTGCCTGCGTCGGCAATTGACTCGCACTGGTCTCTGGATGAGTATGTGTATCTGCCGGACCCGACGGCGCACCAGGCATTTGAGCTGGATGCGCAGTACAGCGCGGGCGGGATCTGGAGCAAGTTTTATACGGAGTGTGCATTCAATCTGTCGAACGGATCGGGATACTGGGCGGTGTTTGACAGTGAGACGGGCGGTTGGATCTTCCTGAATGGGAAGAACCAGAATGGACAGACGCCGCCGGTGGTGCCGTGCAGCCGCAGCCAGTTTGAGCAGCCGTGGACGGGGTCGAGCAATCCGTCGTTCACAGGCTGGCACCATGTGGGGTGGACGTTCCTGCGGGATCCGGACGGAACGGTGACGTTCCAGACGCTGACGTTCGATGGGACGACGACGCAGGTGAACTTCAAGCCGAACAGTGCGTCGGGAGGCCGGGTTGGCGACAACGGGAACTACAGCGCACTGGTGCAGCTGGATGGGATGTACAACGGTAACGGGCAGCACAGCGTGGTGGATGCGTATGTGAGCGAGATGCATCTGACGCACACGCCGTAGAAGGTGCCCCGCGCGGCGGCGGGATGTAATGCGGGATGAGACGCGCGGATGGCTGAGCGCATCTCATCCTGCATGACAGATCGTGTGGCGGATGAGACGAGTGTTGGAGCTGCGCTTCGGGAACAGTTGAAGGCGCTGCTGGATGGCGGGCAGGCGCATGCGACGTTCGATGCGGCGGTGGAGGGGTTTCCGGAGACGCTGCAGGGCGTAGTTCCGGAGAGGCTGCCGTATTCGGGTTGGCAGATTCTGGAGCATATACGGATTACGCAGCGGGACATTCTGGAGTACAGCGATAACGCGGGCGGCGGGTACAAGGCGCTGAAGTGGCCGGAGGAGTATTGGCCGAAGGAGGCTGCGCCGCCGAGCGCGGAGGCGTGGGCGCAGTCGGTGAAGCAGGTGCGGGAGGACCGCAGAGCGTTTGAGGCGCTGCTGGCGAAGTCGGACGATGCGGCGCTGGTGCGGCCGTTTGCGTGGGCGGAGGAGGGGCAGTCGCTGCTGCGGGAGGCGTTTTTGGTGGCGGACCATACGGCGTATCACACGGGGGAGCTGGTGGTGGTACGGCGGTTGCTGGGGGCTTGGAAGTCGTAAAAGGCAGATTCCTGCGCTGCGCTACGGAACGACAGCGAGAAAGGTAAGGGCGAGGCAGGGGTAGGGTCGGGCTTGCAGCGGTGGGGTGGGCTGCGACAATAGAGGGATGAATGGATTGATTGTGGTGGATAAGCCGGGTGGGATGACGTCGCATGACGTGGTGGCGATTGTGCGGCGGGTGACGGGTGAGACGTCGATTGGGCATTTGGGGACGCTGGATCCGATGGCGACGGGAGTGCTGCCGCTGTTGTTGGGGAAATATACGCGGCTGGCGCAGTTTTTTGGGCAGGCGGAGAAGTCGTATACAGGGACGATACGGTTTGGGTTTGCGACGGACACGTTCGATGCGGAGGGTCAGGCTGCGGGAGAGGATGTTCCGCTGGGGGTGGGGCTGGCGGAGTTGCGGGAGCTGGCTAGGCGGTTTCATGGGGAGATGGAGCAGATGCCGCCGGTGTTTTCGGCAAAGAAGATCAACGGGGTGGCGGCGCACAAGCTGGCGCGGGCGGGGATGGATGTGCCGGTGAAGGCGGCGCGGATTACGATTCACAGCTTTGAGCTGACGAGTCTGGAGGGCGATGTGGCGACGTTTGCGATGACGGTGTCGGCGGGCGGGTATGTGCGGTCAGTGGCGCATGAGCTGGGGGGGATGGCGGGGTGTGGGGCGCATCTGGCGTCGCTGCGGAGGACGAGGGCGGGGGTGTTTGGGCTGGAGCAGGCGATTGGGTTGGAGGAGCTGAAGGGGATGTCGAGGGAGGCTGTGGAGGCGCGGTTGCCGCATCCGCGGTCGCTGTTAGTGGATATGCCGTCGGTGATGGTGGACGAGCAGACGGCGGGGCGGATTCGGAATGGGATGCAGGTGAATGTGCCGGAGTTTTCGGATGCGGGAATGGTGAAGGTGTTCAGCGGACCGAGGGAGATGTTGTGCGTGGCGAAGCGGGTGGCGGGGACGCTGGTGCAGCCGGTGGTGGTGATGGGGTAGGGTTGAGCGGTCCCACCCGGGTAGCTAGAGCCCGATGTGCCGTCGGGCGGTGGTGGGGTTAGTGCTTGAGGAGGGGTTGGATGAGGTGGTCGATGTTGAGGGCTACTTGCTGGTTGCCCTGGGGGGTGGCGTGGGTGTTGTCTGCCTGCATGGAGCCGGGGACGCCGTAGACGCCCTGAAGGATGAAGGGGAGGTAGGGGATGTGGAACTGGTTGGCGAGGGCGGGGTACATGGCGTCGAAGTGGGCGATGTAGTCTTTGCCGTAGTCGGGTGGGAGGGTGATGCCGGCGAGGACGACCCTGGCACCGGAGGCCTGGAGTTGGCGGATGATGCTGGCGAGGTTGGCCTGGGTCTGGGGGATGGGAAGGCCGCGGAGGCCGTCGTTACCGCCGAACTCGACGACGACGATCTGGGGGTGTCGGGCGATGACGCGCTGGATGCGGTCGAGGCCGTCTTTGGTGGTGTTGCCGCTGATGCCGGAGTTGATGACGTGGTAGTGGTAGCCGCTGGCCTGGAGGAGTTTCTGGAGGTCGTCGGGGTAGGACTGGCCGGGGTCGGTGCCGAAGCCGGCGGTGAGGCTGTCGCCGAAGCAGTCGATGATGGGGCGGGCGTCGGTGGTTTGCGCGTTGGGGGAGTTTGGTAGTGGGATGGAAGCGGGCTGGGTGATGGCCGCATCTTCTGAGGTGTGACGCGCGTCTTTACAGCCAGTGATGGAGAGGGATGCGGCGAGCGCTGCAGCGGCGAGGACGCTGATACCGGGTAGACTGGGTCGAAGGCGCGATAGGTTCACAGGATGATTGTAGACAAGAGGATGACGGATTGAGCGAAGGCGCGGGAGTTTTGGCAGAGGATTCGATGATTGTGGTGGCGGGACTGCGGAAGTCGCTGCGGACGGGCGGGGCGACGGTGGAGATTCTGAAGGGGATTGACTTCAGGGTGGGACGCGGGGAGTTTGTGGCGATCATGGGAGCGTCGGGGTCGGGGAAGTCGACGCTGCTGGGGCTGCTGGCGGGGCTGGATGATCCGACGGCGGGGACGGTGGCGCTGAACGGGACGGTGATCAGCAATATGCCGGAGGACAGGCTGGCGCAGCTGCGGGGACGGACGATTGGGTTTGTGTTTCAGAGCTATCAGCTGATTCCGACGCTGACGGCGCTGGAGAATGTGCTGCTGCCGTATGAGCTGAATGAGGACGCAGGGGAGCAGAAGGCGGGGTTGGAGCGGGCGAGGCAGTTGTTGCAGTCGGTGGGGCTGGGGGCGCGGATGGACCACTATCCGGTGCAGCTCTCGGGGGGGGAGCAGCAGCGGGTGGCGCTGGCGCGGGCATTTATTCTGCGGCCGCCGATTGTGCTGGCGGATGAGCCGACGGGAAATCTGGATACGGTGAATGGGCAGCACATTCTGGAGCTGCTGCTGCATTTGAACCATGTGGAGGGAACGACGCTGGTGCTGGTGACGCATGATCCGGCGCTGGCGCAACACGCGGGGCGGAGGATTACGCTGCGGGATGGGCTGGTGGTTGGGGATGAGGTTCAGGCTGGTGGAGTGCGCGTCGATGGCTGAAAGGGCTTGAAGGTTTGGGTGAGGTGAGGATTTTCGGGGTTCCTTCGGCTGCGCTCAGGACAGGCTCTTCGACTGCGCGATTGCAAAGGACGCAATCGCTTCGCTCAGGATGACAGCGATTGGGTAGCGATTGGGTAGCGATTGGATAGAGATGGGGTAGGCGATTGAGGTTTGTGAAGTGGCACGTTGGGACGAAGTGGTTTGAGTTTAATTGCAGTGTGCTAAGAGGATTGTGATCGATGGCGGGACTTTCGTATGGGACGGCGGGGCGGATTGCGGTGCGGGAGTTGCACTCGTCGCGGGGGAAGTTTGCGTTTGTGGTGCTGTCGGTTGCGATTGGCGTGGCGGCGCTGACGGGGGTGCGGGGGTTCTCGTCGGCGTTCAGGAGGACGCTGTTGTTGAGGGCGCGGAGCATTATGGCGGCGGATGTGTCGGCGCGGACGAATATGCCGCCGACGCCGGAGCAGGAGAAGGGGATTGCTGCGCTGGAGGCGGCGGGGAACGATGAGTCGCCGGTGACGGAACTGCTGTCGATGGCGTCGTCGGCGAGGTCGATGGACCCGCTGCTGGTGTCGGTGAAGGCGGTGGATCCGGCGAAGTATCCGTTCTATGGGACGGTGGTGCTGGAACCGAAGATGCCACTGGACAAGGCGCTGACGGATGACAGCGTGGCGGTGGGCGACGACCTGCTGCTGCGGCTGCATCTGCATGTGGGGGACGCGATCAAGCTGGGGACGGAGCAGTTTCGGATCGCGGCGGCGGTGCTGGATGAGCCAGACCGGTTGTCGGGGTCGTTTGCGGCGGGGCCGCGGGTATTGATCTCGCAGAAGGCGCTGGAGGGGACGGGGCTGGTGGCGCCGGGGTCGAGGGTGTCGCGGCGATATCTGTTTCGGCTGCCGAGGGCGAAGAAGGGAAGGGCGCTATCGGATGCGGCGGTGGCGGAGCTGAAGGCGCGGCTGGAGACGCTGCTGCCGGAGGCGCAGGTGGCGGATTATCGCGAGGCGAATCCGGCGCTGACGAAGGCGCTGGATGGAGCGACGGGGCTGCTGTCGCTGATGAGCCTGGTGGCACTGGTGCTGGGGGCGGTGGGTGTGGCGATGGCGATGAGGGCGCATCTGCAGCAGCGGCTGGATTCGATTGCGATTATGAAGTCGCTGGGTGCGGGGTCGGGGCAGGTGATGAAGATTTATCTGCTGCAGACGCTGCTGCTGGGGTTAAGCGGAGGTGTGCTCGGGGTGGTGCTGGGAATGGGTGTGCAGATGGCGTTTCCGCTGTTTCTGGCGAAGCTGCTGCACCTGACGCCGCGGTTTGCGCTGGATGTGCATGCAATTGGGTTGGGCCTGACGGCGGGAATGTTGACGACGCTGCTGTTCACGCTGCCACCGTTGCTGGATGTTCGTAATGTGCGGCCGATCTTGATCTTGCGACGAAATGTGGATGCTGCGGATGATCCGTTTGGGGCGCGGTTGATGCGGAAGTTGAAGGGATCGGGAGCGCAGATTGGTGCGAGTGCGCTGATTGTGGTGGGGCTGGTGGCGCTGGCGACGCGGGTGTCGGACTCGCGGCGAGTGGGGTGGACGTTTGCGGTGGGTCTGGTGGTGGTGCTGCTGGTGCTGCTGGCGATGGCAGCGGTGACGCTGTGGGGGCTGCGGCGGTTTTTGAAGGGGACGGGGCTGCGGTTGCCGTCGACGCTGCGGCATGGGTTGGCGAATTTGTACAGGCCGGGGAACCCGTCGGCTGCGCTGCTGGCTGCGCTGGGGCTGGGCGTGATGCAGATTGCGGCGGTGTATATGGTGCAGCGGTCGATTGTGAGCGAGATGCGTGGAGCGACGGCGGAGAATCTGCCGAATATTTTTTTGATCGACATGAGCACGGATGAGGTGGGTGGCGTGCGGAAGCTGTTGGCGACGCAGCCGACTGTGAAAGGAACGCCGGAGATTCTGCCGGTGGTGAGCGCGCGGCTGGTGGCGGTGAACGGTGTGCCATTTGCGGACTTGAAGCTGAAGCATGTGGGGAGGTTTGCGCAGTCGCTGAATTTGACGTGGCCGCCGGTGACGGATGCGCCGCCACCGGGGGACTCGGTGGTGGAGGGGCGGTGGTGGACGGCGAAGGAGGCTGCGGGCGCGGCGCAACGGCCGCTGGTGGCGATTGAACGCGAGCGCGCGGCACGGCTGAAGGTGAAGCCGGGCGACAGGATTACGATGTCGGCGCAGGATGAGGATTTTACGGCGACGGTGGCGGCGGTGTATGAGGCCGACAGCAGGCATGCGTTTTCGCGGGCGGAGTTTATTCTGCCGCAGACGGTGCTGGCGGGGATGCCGGTGGTCTGGTACGGCGGCGTGCATTGTGACCCGGCGGCGACGGCAGGGCTGCGGCGGGTGCTGTACGAACACTTTCCGACGGTGACGGTGATCGATGTGGCGGCGACGCTGGAGGTGATTCGGCAGGTGCTGCTGCAGGTGACGTACGTGATTCAATTTCTGGCGGCGTTCAGCATCTTTGCGGGAATGGTGATTCTGGCGAGCGCGATTGCGGGGACGCGGTACCGGCGGATTCGCGAGGTGGTTGTGCTGAAGACGCTGGGTGCGACGCGAGCGAGGATTGCGGCGATTTTTTCGGTGGAGTTTGCGGTGCTGGGGCTGATCGCGGGAGCTGTGGGGCTGGTGTTTGCGAATGTGCTGGCACGCTATCTGCTGGTGCATGTGATGCACTTTGCGTATGGGTTTCAGGCAGGCGCGAATGTGGCGGCGTGGGCGGCGGTGGCGGGGCTGACGGTGGCGGCAGGATGGATGGCGAGCCATCGGGTGCTGGGGCAGAAGCCGCTGGAGGTGCTGCGGGAGGAGTAGGGTTGGATAGACTCTGGGCATGGAGATCAGCGTTCATTTTTATGAGGATGTGCGGTTGTTTGCCGCGGCTGTAGAAGACTTTTTGAGGTCTCGTGCGGTTGTGCACAACTTGATTCTGACGATTGTGGACGGGCGGGTGGCGCGGCCTGAGCCGGGGCGCTATTGGGTTGCAACGCGTGGCGGGCAGGTTGTTGGCGTGGCGCTTCAGTCGCCACTGCACTACCCGGCCACGGTGGTGCCGATGGAGCGTGACGTGACCGCAGCGATTGTCGACGCGATTGTGGATGCTGGCCTATATCTGCCGGGTGTGAACGGGGAAGCAGCGACGGCGGCAAGTTTCGCTGGACGATGGACGGAACGACGAAAGTCTGCGGCGTTTCCGAAGCAGGGACTTCGGCTGTATGAACTGATCGACGTGCAGGAGATCGCTCCTGTTGAAGGAGAGCTGCGACGAGCAGGCGTTGGGAACCGCGAGTTTGCGGTTGGCTGGTTGCAGGAGTTTTATGTTGAGACAGGTGCGCCAGCGAGCAGTGCAGTGAGTGTCATCGACGCGGCGCTCTCGTCGGAGAGCGTGTGGCTGTGGCAGCACGGCGGTACGGCGGTGTCGATGGCGCTGACGAGCAAGCCTATACAGGGAGTCGTGAGGATATCAGGCGTATATACGCCGAGGGAGCATAGACGGCGAGGTTATGCGGGAGCGTGTGTGTGTGAGATTTCGAAGCAGCTTGTGAGCGCGGGGCACCGATGCATGCTGTATACGGACCTGGGGAATCCGACGTCGAACTCTGTCTATCGCAGGATTGGATACGAGGCGGTTGCTGAGGGCATCGACTATCGGTTCGATGCTGAAGGAGGGAGCGATGGGTGATCGGGGATGTGAGCGCGGCTGGGGAGGTTGACCCGTTGCTCGATCCCTCGTACACTCACAGAGGCGGCTGATTGTGGCTCCCGCCGAGCCTGCAGCTGCCGATACAACCTGTATTGCCCTCTCGTTCAATGGTAGGACTAGCGACTCTGACTCGCTCGAT
>JABBOG010000093.1 GCA_019351975.1 Acidobacteriota bacterium | reverse complement strand
CGTCCCTATGTTTACGTGCGGCTTGCTGCGATCAAACTTTTCCTTCGCCATGACTCTATCTCCACACTGCTAAGTTCAAATGCCTGCTAGGCAGAAGTTCCTGCCGATTACTTACTTTCTTTACCCTGTACCTTGGCAATAATTTCTTCTGAAACGGAACGCGGGGCTTCTTCGTATTGCTTGAACTCCATCGAGAAGTTTGCGCGCCCCTGAGTTGACCCACGCATTGCCGTGGCATACCCGAACATGGTAGATAAAGGAACGGTGGCTTTGATTGCCTGAACGCCGCCAACCATCTCCATACCCTCAATCCGTCCTCGGCGGCTGTTCAAGTCGCCAATGATCGTTCCCATATACTCTTCAGGGACCGTGACCTCGACAGCCATCACCGGCTCCAGAAGCACGGGCTTCGCCTTGCGGGCGGCTTCCTTGAAAGCCATCGAGCCAGCGATCTTGAACGCCATTTCGTTCGAATCGACATCATGGTAGCTGCCGTCATATAGGCTCACCTTGATATCTACCATCTCGTATCCTGCGAGAACGCCGCCTAGCAACGCCTCTTGAATACCCTGGTCGATCGGCTTGATGTACTCCTTCGGAATGGTGCCGCCCTTGGTGTCATTTGAGAACTCGTAGCCCTTGCCCGGCTCATTTGGTTCAATCCGAATCTTTGCATGACCATAGTTACCGGAACCGCCGGTCTGGCGAATATATTTACCCTCCGCCTCAGCTTTTGCACGGATGGTCTCGCGGTAGTTCACTTGAGGCTTACCAACGTTTGCCTCAACCTTATATTCCCGCATCATGCGGTCGACGATAATCTCAAGGTGGAGTTCCCCCATCCCGGAGATAATGGTCTGACCATTCGTGATGTCCGTACGAACTTTGAATGTTGGGTCTTCCTGGGCAAGCTTTGCGAGCGCCATACCCATCTTTTCCTGATCGGCCTTTGTCTTAGGCTCAACCGCGACCTCGATCACAGGCGCGGGAAAATCGATCGATTCCAACAGAATGGGTGCTTTATCGTTACAAATCGTGTCACCCGTATTAAGATTTTTGAGGCCAACAGCGGCACAGATATCGCCAGCCATAATCTCCGTAATCTCTTCACGCTTGTTTGCGTGCATCTTCAGTAATCGTCCGATACGCTCCGTCTTACCCGTGCGTGGATTCAGTACTGAATCTCCGGTCTTCAAAATTCCTGAGTAAATACGAATGAAAATCAGCTGACCAACAAAAGGGTCAGTCATGATCTTGAATCCCAGCGCAGCTAGAGGCTCGGTGTCATCAGCATGGCGAACAAGCTTTACCTCTGGCTCACCCGGCTCAGTACCTTCAATTGGCGGCACATCTAACGGGCTAGGCAAATACTCAACAACCGCGTCCAGAAGAGTCTGCACACCTTTATTTTTGAAAGATGAGCCGCAGAGGACAGGGAAGATATTCATTGCAATCGTTGCTTTGCGAATCGCACGCTTCAGTTCCGCAACGCTAATCTCCTCGCCCTCGAGATACTTATGCATGACCTCTTCATCAGAATCCGCAACGGCCTCAATCAACTCGGTACGAAGCTTCTCAGCGTGCTCCTTCAACGCTGCAGGGACACCCTCAACGGAGTACTTTGCCCCCATCGTCTCGTCATGCCATAGAATGGCGCGCATCTCAACCAGGTCCACAACGCCAGCGAACTTCGCCTCTTCTCCGATTGGAATCTGTATGGGAATCGCACGCGCACCGAGGCGCTGCACAATGGTAGAGGTTGCATACTCGAAGTTGGCACCAGCTTTGTCCATTTTATTGATGAAACAAATACGTGGAACCTTATATTTATTTGCCTGACGCCAGACAGTCTCGGACTGTGGCTGGACGCCCTGCACGGAATCAAAGCATGCCACAGCTCCGTCCAGAACGCGCAAGGACCGCTCTACCTCTGCAGTAAAGTCAACGTGGCCCGGCGTATCGATAATGTTGATACGAATTCCGTTCCATGTACAGGTCGTCGCCGCAGACGTGATAGTAATGCCACGCTCCTGCTCCTGCTCCATCCAGTCCATCGTAGCCGTTCCTTCATGCACTTCACCGATACGGTGATTCACTCCCGTATAAAAGAGAATGCGCTCGGTCGTCGTCGTTTTTCCGGCGTCGATGTGAGCCATAATGCCAATATTCCGACACTTCGCTAGAGGTACTGTGCGTGCCACGATGATCCTTTTCTTCCTGCGAGTTCAACCCGCATCTACATAACCTGATAAATCAACTCTTCGCCTGCCCAACAACTGAGACGCACCGCTGCAGCTACCAGCGATAATGCGCAAAGGCCTTATTTGCCTCAGCCATGCGATGTACATCTTCCTTCTTTTTCATGGCCGCACCGCGTCCATTTGCAGCGTCGAGCAACTCCGCCGTCAACTTGTCGACCATACCCTTCTCGCCACGAGCGCGGCCATAGGTAACCAGCCAGCGGATGGCAAGCGAGGTGCGGCGCTCAGGGTTTACCTCAATCGGAACCTGATAATTTGCTCCACCGACGCGGCGGCTCTTGACCTCCAGCATTGGCTTAACATTCTCGACAGCCTTCTTGAATAGCTTAAGGGCCTCATCGCCTCCCTTTGCTTCCAGATTGGTCATCGCCTCATAGAAAATACCCTGAGCCGTGGACTTCTTCCCGCCCCACATCATGCTGTTCACGAACTTGGTAACCAACGTCGATCCATATATCGGATCGGCGGGCACCTCACGTTTTGCGATAAACCCTTTTCTCGGCATGCTTCTCTCTCTTCTCCCCCCAGCGCGGTAAACTCTCACGTGCTGGGCTTACATCAAAAATGACTACCTTCGACTACGCTAATCAAATCAGCAGATAGCTGCTACTTGCTGCTGGCCTTTGGCCGCTTCGCGCCATACTTCGAACGGCTTTGCTTACGGTTGGCCACGCCAACCGAGTCAAGTGTCCCGCGAACAACGTGATACCGAACACCAGGAAGATCCTTTACGCGGCCGCCGCGGATCAACACAATAGAATGCTCCTGAAGGTTATGCCCAATCCCGGGGATATACGTCGTCACTTCAATTCCATTGGTCAAACGCACACGTGCAACCTTGCGCAACGCCGAGTTTGGCTTTTTAGGCGTCTGCGTATAGACGCGAGTGCATACTCCACGGCGCTGCGGCGATCCCTGCAACGCAGGCGAGGCGGTCTTGTAGCGAGTCGGCGTCCGACCCTGCTTTACGAGTTGATGAAACGTAGGCACTATAAAACTCCTTCGGTATCCAAGGCTTAAAGCCCTTGGTTAGCCCAAAATCTTGATGGGCTCGATGCAGGGCAGCCCCCTCGCTTTACTTCCCTCGCCCGACAAACCATTGTCAGACGCACAGAAGGCGAGACGCAAAATCCACGCCTCGGCGAAGTCCTGAATCCTGCACGCGGCCGTACTCCGACTGCATATACCACAACACTCAAACGAAGTAACAGTCGACGGTGGCCGAGTGAACTACAAAACCTATAAAGGCCATGCAGCAACCAACTCCGTTTCGCTGTTCCGGCCCGCATAGCCCATCCTTATGGGATCCCGGCGTGGTACAGCGGGAAGGAGGGTGTCGCAGGCTCATTAGACAGGCCGTAAAGCCAAACCGCAGGACAACTGCGTTCACAGTCGCTCTAGCAGTAAATCTCTGTATCCAGTGTAGCGCAGACCAAAGTCTGCTGCCGAGCCTCTTTGTGACAGCCCGTCCCGGATACTCGCGGAACCTCTTTACTGTAGCAAGGATTTTGAGCTTGCGTCAAGAAATTCTGTTAGAGGATTCTTCCATTTTGATAGATTCGACAGTTCGAAGGCGCACACAATTGCTCCGTCACGCCGTTCAGGGGGCGAAGCATCCTCCGTCATCAGCTGATTCGCAACGCGCCCATTGTTCCTGCGCGATCCACTGGTGATACGCTTTCCAGCATGATCCGTCTCGTTCGCTCTCAACTTCCGTTCCTCTCTATTGCGTGCTCCCTGCTCGCTGGAACGGCGCTTTTTGCCCAAAGCCAAAGCTCTCCTAAGCCCGCGCTCACGCCCGCTCCCGACACAGCAAACCCGATTCAGCAGATCACCCGCGTGCCCCAGCCCGGAGGCGTGTCGATCTCCCCTGATGGCACCGCCGTCGCTTGGACGCTCGCCCAGGGGGGCACACACACCCTGCACGTCACCGAGACTGCCACCCCGGCCAAGGACAAAATAATCTCTGGCAACGGCCGATCAGAATGCCCCGGCACTTCGCCTATCTGGGCTCCAGACAGCCAGACCATCGCCTTCCTCTCCACCTGCACAGGCGATAAGGTACATCCCTCTCAAGAGCAGATCTTTTTGTGGTCCCGCTCCACCGGAGCCGCCAAGCAGCTCACACATCTTGTCGGCAATATCGAGCAGCCCGCCTACTCCCCCGACGGCAAATCCATCGCCTTCCTCTTCGTCGAAAACGCCACACGTTCCGCGGGCGCGCTCGATGCCATGAAGCCCTGGTCCGGCGTCATTGGCGAAGATGGCGTCGAAATCCAGCGCGTCTACGCAGTCGACAGCATCACAGGAACCGGCAAGTGGCTCACGCCTTCCAACCTGCACGTCTACGAGTTTGATTTTGCACCGTCCTCACAGGAGATCGCCTTTGTCGGTGCCACACCTCCTGGCGAGAACAACTGGTGGGTCGCAAAGCTCTACAGCAAGTCCCTAAGCGCGACGGAACCCCATATTGTTCTCGATCCCACAATCGTCTCCGGCCCGCTTCACGGCCTGCAGATCGCCGTTCCGCGCTACTCGCCCGACGGCAAGCAAATAGCTTTCATCGGCGGTCTCATGTCCGATCAGGGATCCACCGGCGGTGACGTCTACATCGTCGACGCCAACGGTGGCCAGCCTACCGACATCACCCCCGGCATCGATGGCACACCATCCTTCGAAGGCTGGATGGGAGATCGTGAAGTTGGCTTCGTTGAAGATCGCAGCGGTCGCACACTCCTCTCGGACTACAGCGTTGAAACCAAAGCACTTACACCCGGCAACACTGTTGATCTTGGAGAGTCCTCCATCTCCGGCGGCCCCATCAAGGACGCAGTCTCTTTCTCGCCCACAACGCATGCTCTCGCCTTCGCCAAATCCAGCTTTACCGCGCCGCCCGAAGTCTTTCTTCTCACCGGCGACCATCTCTCCCAACTCACCCATCTGAGCAACGACGTCAAGCCTGACGCAAAGACCGTCTCTGTCGAATGGGATAACGGTGGGTACCACGTTCAGGGCTGGCTCACCTATCCCTCGAACTACGATCCCGCCAAGAAATACCCGCTCATCGTAAGCGTTCACGGTGGCCCATCCGCTTCCGTAACAGCTCGCTGGGGCATGGGCGGCGAATGGCCAAAGCTCGGCTACTTCGAGTTCCAGCCCAACCCCCGCGGATCCTTCGGCCAAGGCGAAAAATTCGTCCAGGCCAACGTCAAAGACTTCGGTTACGGTGACTTCAGCGACATCCTCAAGGGCATGGACACGCTCGAGGCGAAGTTCCCCATCGACAAGAACCGCGAGGGCCTCACCGGCTGGAGCTACGGCGGCTTCATGACCATGTTTGGCGTTACGCAGACGCACCGCTTCCGCGCCGCCGTCGCCGGTGCCGGCCTCTCCGACTGGCTCAGCTATTACGGCGAAAACTCTATCGATCAGTGGATGATTCCGTTCTTCGGCGCGAGCGTCTACGACGACCCTGCCGTCTACGCCAAATCCTCCGCCATCAACTTCATCAAAAACGTCACCACACCAACCCTTGTCATCGTCGGCGACCGCGACGGCGAATGCCCCGCTCCACAATCCTTCGAGTTCTGGCACGCCTTACGCGCCGAAGGCGTCAAGACCCAGCTTGTCGTTTACCCCGACGAAGGACATGGTTTCCGCAATCCTGAGCACATCCGCGATCGCGCCCGGCGCGAGGCTGAATGGTTTGCAGAATACATGCCTCCTAGCACAAAGTAGTCAGTAACTCGGAACGACTCAACACATTGGCCAGTCTCTATCTCCGGAGCTGGCCAATGCCTTTTTGCAGTACAACGGATTTTTCGCAATTTCACCCTGGTAAAATTTGCTCCAACTCCGTACAACCCCTAAACTGGACTCTCGGAGTTTTAGTAGTTGGCGGTATTACCGTTCAGCTTTAGTTCCGGTTGAACGGGGAGGTCTGTGTGCGTAGGTTCGCTGGTCTGGTAGTTCTTCTTTTTATTGCGCTTCCCTTTGGGCTGTCCGTCACCGGCTGCGGTCACAAATCCGCTGCCGTGCAATTCTGTAGCGCCGGCGACACAGGCCCCGTTGTGGGCCAGGTTGCAAGCATCACACTGTCACCCACACTCGCCACTACGGGCGAGAGCCTCAACTACGGCCAGATGGGTCAGGCCCTCTCCGCTTCAGCTACGGATTGCAAGGGTAATGCCGTCGCCGTAAAGGCCTTCACCTACGCCAGCACCAGCAGCTTCAATGAGAACCTCAACGGTGGTTCCATCATCGCCGACATCAATCCCACCGACGGTCAGGTCTGCGGCGGCACGTGGAATCGCAATATCGGTGGCGGCATCGCCGATTACACCACCTGCAATCCTCCCACCACCACCCCCACCTCGTACGTGGCTTACGTTACTGCAAGCGCTGAAGGTGCCGTCAGCAACGCCATTCCCATCTACGTGCACCCCGTCGTGACAAGCGTGGTCCTCGGACCTAAATCAACCTCCTGCGCGGCTGGCGCGGATGTAGGCACGGACTGCTGCCCCAACGACACCGTCGGTACGCCCGCCGCCACACCTGCTGGTGTTGTGTACGGCCAGGAATGTCTCTCCCAGAATCAGGTTGGCCAGCTTGTAGCGCGCGTCTACGCGAACGGAGCCACCAACGCCGCCAATAACATCACCTGCAAGGTCGGCCACGTCACCTTCGGTGCACAGAGCTCTGGCGTTGTTTCCATCGATCAAAATGGTGCCGCAACAGCTGATATGCCGGGCTCCACTGTCATCACGGCCACCATCTCGAACTCCTCCACCGCGACCAACGCCGGCTACTTTGCCACCTGCCCCCCAGCCTCGATTACGCTGGTTGATCCAAGTTCGTCTTCCAACAGCATCAATGTAGCCATCAACGTCCTCCAGCCGCTCACCACCGTCGTGCGCGATACCAACGGCAACGTCATCACCGGTCTCTCCTTGGAATTCAACTCCACCACACCGCAGACGATTCCGGCAGTGATTGGTTCCGTGACGCCACTCTTTCCCGGCTCCGCAGACATCACTGCTGTCTGCCAGCCCATCTCCTGCAACCCGTCGCCTTTCAATCAGATTGGCCTGTTCGGCAATGGTAAGGCCATCACCTCCAACCCCATCACGATCACTGCGGTTGGTACCAGCAGCACCGTGCTCTATATGGGCAGCACCTCTTCGCAGTACGTCGCTCTGCACGATTTCACGACGAACCAGCCCAGCGCCCTGATCAAGCTCCCTTACCTGCCTAACTCCATGGTCATGAACCTCGCAGGAACGTCCATCTACTTCGGCAGCAACCAAGGCTTGATGTCCATCGCCACCGCCACGAACACTGTCGGTGCGGCGATACAGAGCATCCCAGGCACCGTTCTCTCAGTATCGCCAGATGGCAGCACTCTCGTGGTTACCGATCCCACCCGTCAAACCGTCTCGCTGGTTGCTACATCGAACGACGCAGTGACCACCAGCTATGGTGGCATCGGCACCAGCGCAGTTTGGTCCCCAGATACCCAGGCCGTATATATCACCACAACCACAGGCCAGGTTCTCACCCACTCGCCATTTACC
>JABBOG010000092.1 GCA_019351975.1 Acidobacteriota bacterium | reverse complement strand
GTCATCGAGGTTATGGAGCATGTAGATGAGGCAGCCGTCGAGTTCGATGGCTTCTGTGGCGGGTAAGGTTGCGCAGGGACCGGAGGTGTCGATGTTGCCGCGGATGGCGGTGGTTGGGGCGATGCGACGGAGTTGCGTGAGGACGGCGGGGTCGCCGACGTCGCCGGCGTGGAGGATGTGATCGACGCCGGAGAGTGCAGGAAGGAGTTCGGGGCGGAGGAGACTGTGGGTGTCGGATAAGACGCCGATGAGCATGGTTGAACGGTAGCAGAGAAGAGGGAGAGGTGAGGTTTTAGGCGCGGTTCAGAGCCCGTTACGGAGCTTGGCGCTGGAATCGAGGAGCTTGGTGCGGGGATCGAGGAGATCGCGGAGGCCGTCGCCGATGAGGTTGAAGGAGAAGACGCAGAGGGCTAGGGCGGCGGCGGGGAAGAACATGAGATAGGGGGATTCGAAGAGGTGGGAGCGGGCGTCGTTGAGCATGGCTCCCCAGGTGGGGGTGGGAGGCTGAACGCCGAGGCCGAGGAAGCTGAGGGTGGCTTCGGCGAGGACGGCAGCGGCCATGCCAACGGCGGCCTGCACGAGGAGGGGCTGGAGGATGTTAGGGAGGATATGGCGGAGCATGAGGTGGAGGTCGGATGCGCCGAGGGAGCGGGCGGCTTGAACGTACTCGCGCTCTTTGACGCTGAGGACCTGAGCGCGGACGAGGCGTGCGTAGTTGACCCAAGCGGCAAGGGCGAGGGCAAGGACGAGGTTGGCGAGGGAGGGCCCCAGGAAGGCGACGATGGTGATGGCGAGAAGGATTCCGGGAAGGGAGAGGAAGGCGTTTCCGAGGTAGATGTTGATTACGGTGTCGGTGAAGCCGCCGTAGAAGCCGGCGAGCATGCCGAGGGTGACGCCAAGGGCGACTGAGATAGCGACGACGGCGATGGCGACCGAGAGAGAGACGCGCGCGCCATAGAGCGTGCGGGAGAGGACGTCGCGGCCGAGTTCGTCGGTGCCGAACCAATGGGATGTGGAGGGTGGAAGCAGGCGCGCGGAGAGATGCAGATGAGTGGGATCGTGAGGTGCGAGCCAAGGAGCGAAGAGGCCGCAGAGAAGGAAGAACAAGAGGATAGCGGAGCCGACGAGCGCGAGACGGTGCTGGGCGATGTTGCGCCAGGCTGCTCGAGTTCGGCGGGGCTGCGACATAGGGATAGAAGCATGATACGGGAGTGGTCGCTGGGGGAGCAGCGAGGTTTATTGAAGATCGCGGCGTGGTGACATAAACTTGGAGGTAGACCTTACAACGTATCGGCGAGAAATTGGTTCCAACTGAACAGACCTTGAACAGCGAATCGAGCGGATCGTGCAGCGCCGCTAGCGTACATACTTGAATTCAGGTTAGATTGGAGCTGTTTTGATGAACCTCAAAGGGGAGACCGCGGTTGTTTGCGGCGCGGGCGGCTTTATTGGTGGACATCTTGTGAAGAGCCTGATCGCGGATGGCGTCAGGGTGGTGCGAGCGGTGGATGTGAAGCCGGTCGAGGACTGGTACCAGGTGACGGACGGGGTAGAGAACCTGTCACTGGATTTGAAGGATAAGGCGAACTGCGTCACGGCGGCGGAGGGTGTTTCGCTGGTGTATCAGTTGGCGGCGGATATGGGCGGGATGGGCTTTATTGAGAACAATAAGGCGCTGTGCATGCTGAGTGTGCTGACGAATACGCATATGTTGATCGCGGCGCAGGAGGCGGGAGTGAAGCGGTTTTTCTACTCGTCGTCAGCGTGCGTGTACAACGGGGAGAAGCAGACGCGGCCGGATGTGGTGGCGCTGAAGGAGTCAGATGCATATCCGGCGCTGCCAGAAGACGGCTACGGGTGGGAGAAGCTGTTTTCGGAGCGGATGTGCCGCCACTTCGAGGAAGATTACGGTCTGGTGAGCCGGGTGGCGCGGTATCACAATGTGTATGGGCCGCACGGAACGTGGAATGGCGGGCGCGAGAAGGCACCGGCGGCGGTCTGCAGGAAGGTGATTGAGGCGAAGAACTCTGGCGTGCATGAGATTGATATCTGGGGCGATGGGAAGCAGACGCGCAGTTTCATGTATATCGACGACTGCGTGAAGGGTACGCAGATGATTATGCAAAGCGATATCGACGAGCCGATCAATTTGGGGTCGAGCGAGCTGGTGACGATCAACCAGCTAGTAGATATTGTTGAAGCGATTGCGGGAATCAAGCTGAAGCGCAGCTATAACCTGAGCGCGCCGAAGGGCGTGAATGGGCGGAACAGCGATAATACGATGATCGAGGAGAAGCTGGGATGGGAGCCTTCGATTCGACTGCGAGACGGGATGGAGAAGACGTACCGCTGGATTGAACACGAGATTGCCACGGGCGCAAAGGGAAAGTAGCCATGGAGTCCGATCAGCGGAACCACAGAACGATTCTTGGCATACGGTTCTTTCTGGGAACCGCCAGGGAGGCTGTGGACCGGATGCAGGCGGGAGGGCTGCTGGTGGTTCCGGCAGCGCCGGCGCTGAAAGATCTGGCGGTGAATGCACCGTACCGGGAGGCGCTGCTGCAGGCAGATCTGACAATTACGGACTCTGCGTTTATGGTGATGGTGTGGAACCGGATGCAGCGGGATTCGATTCCGCGGCTTTCGGGGCTTGAGTATCTGCGGGAGCTTCTGAAGCAGGAAGATGTGCGGGAGCCGGGAAATTGCATGTGGGTGATGGCGGGCAAGGTTAGCGCGCAGCGGAACCTGGACTGGTTGCGCGAACAGGGGATCGTGGTACCTGAGACGTGCGTTTATTTGGCACCGATGTATGGGGAGGGTGAGGTTTCGGACACTGCGTTGCTGGAGGCTGTGGAGCGAGCGAGGCCGAAGCATGTGATTGTGACGCTGGGGGGCGGGACTCAGGAGCGGTTGGGCCTATACCTCAAGCGCAACTTGAGCTATTTGCCTGCAATTCATTGCATTGGTGCGGCGATAGCGTTCTTGAGTGGGGACCAGGTGAGGATTCCAGCTTGGGTGGATCGGAGCTACATGGGGTGGCTGTACCGGTCGATTTCAGAGCCGAAGCGGTATGTTCCGCGATATTGGGACGCGAGAAAACTTTTATCGTTGATGCTGCGCTGGAGAGACCGTCTTCCGGTCCCTCCGGCGTAGGATGAGGGTTACACTTTGGCGGTTTGAGCTTTCTTGTGGTTGCCGTTGGTGGAGGATGCTTCGTTCAGGCCGGGCTTGTTGGTGCTGGGTTGGGTTTGGCTGAGGGATTCGGCGAAGGGTGAGGTTTTGGCTTTAGGTGCGTTGTCCTGCTTGCCGCGTTCTTCCTTGCCTTCGGTACCGTGGATATCTCCGATGGAGAGGCCGGTGCCGCCGTTCATGGTGGAGTCGACGGGATGCAGGCCGAAGGAGGTCTGCCAGGGACCGCGCATGTCGGTCTCGCCTTCGTCGCCGTCGCCGGTGGAAGCGTTGAAGTACTGGTCGACGATGCCGGGGGTGGGCTTGAGGCAGCCGATAGAGAATGGCGGCTTTTCCATGCTTTCGAGGGCGGCAGTAAAGGCTTTGAGGTGCGTAATTTCGCGCGTCATGAGGAACTGGAGCGTGTCGATAGAGCCTGGGTCGTCGGTGTGGTCGATGAGGCGCTCGTAGACGATTTTGGCGCGAGATTCGGCAGCGATGTTGCTGCGGAGATCGACGTCGAGTTCGCCGGTGATCTTGAGGTAGTCGGCTGTCCAGGGATTACCGGCGGAGTTGTAGAGATTGACGCCACCACCGCCGGCGATGGTGACGAGTGGGTCGGCATCGGCGGCTTCGCGGTCGGTCTTGAGGTGCTTAAGGTGCATGCGAATGAGGGCGCCGACGACTTCGAGATGGCTAAGCTCTTCGGTGCCGATGTCGAGGAGGAGGTCGCGGCGAGCGAGATCATCGACGCAGTTCCAGCCCTGGACGGTGTATTGCATGGCGGCGGCGAGTTCTCCGTTGGCGCCGCCGAACTGCTCAAGCAGGAGCTTGCCGAACTTGACGTCGGGAGTGCCGACGTTGACGGTGTACATAAGTTTTTTAATGTGGTGATACATGAGCAAACCTCGATTGGGTTTTCGTCGTGCGCTGAGGTTGACGTGCGCCGTGAGGCTGGTCAAAAGGACGTGCTCTCCCTGGTTGGATGCGAGGTTTTGTTGAGAGGCTGTGAAGGAGCGGTGGGCTTTTTGGCGTTGCAACGGTAAGCTTTGAGGATGGGTAGGATTGAGAAAAGAGTGCTGACTGCGGCGGCGGTGGGTTTGTGCGCGGTGATTGCGGGCGGGGTGGGCGCGTGGGCGCAGGGGGCGCAGGCGACGCCGGCGACGCAGAGGGTGAATGCGGGGGTTGGACCGACGAAGGAAGACCTGCTGCGTGGTGGATATGGGCCATATCGGGCGAATAATGACCTGCTGTTTTATCGCCTGACGCTGCGGGTCGATCCGGTGGAGAGGACGGTTGCGGGAACGAACTTGGTTCGGTTCCGGATGCTGGCGGATGGGCGGAAGATCCAATTGGAGCTGACGCCGGAGTTGACGCTGGATGGAATTACGTTCGATGGCAAGCCGCTGCGGTATACGAGGGGGGAGGATGCGTCGGATGCGAAGACATCGCGGACGGTGTTTGTGGACTTCCCGCGGGTGTTGAAGCGCGGTGAGGTGGATGAGATTACGGTTGCGTATCACGGACACCCGGTGACGCAGGGGAGGTTCGGGTGCTTCTCGTTCGAAAAGGACAAGGAGGGCAAGCCGTGGATTACGACGGCGTGCGAGGGTGAGGGCGCGAGCGTGTGGTGGCCGAATAAGGACCAGTGGAGAGATGAGCCGCAGGATGGGATGGAGATCGATGTGGCGGTGCCGAACGGGTTGATGGATGTGAGCAATGGGCGGTTTGTGGGGAGCAAGGATTTAGGGGATGGAACCACGCAGTGGCGGTGGCGGGTGCATTACCCGATTAATAACTATGATGTGGCGCTGAATATCGGGGAGTATCAGCACTGGGACGGCCTGCATGTGAATAAGGAGACCGGCGAGAAGACGACGCTGGATTATTATGCGTTGCCGGAGGATCTGGCGAAGGCGAAGAAGCAGTTTGCGCAGGTGCCGGGGATGCTGGATGCGTATGAGCATTACTTCGGGGAGTATCCGTTTGATAAGGACGGGTACAAGCTGATCGAGGTGCCGTATGCGGGCATGGAGCATCAGACGGCGGTGGCGTACGGAAATCATTTTGAGAATGGGTATTATGGGCGCGACTGGACGGGTGTGGGGATCTCGCCGAGGTTCGACTTCATCATCATTCACGAGAGCGGGCATGAGTGGTTTGGCAATGCTGTGACGGCAGCGGACACGTCGGATATGTGGATCCATGAGGGGTGGACGACGTATATGGAGTCGCTGTATGTGGAGTTTGAGTGGGGGAAGCCTGATGCGATCCGGTATCTGAATGGGCTGAAGCCGAAGATAAAGAATGTCCGACCGATCATTACGGCGCGTGGAACGAATACGGAGCCGCCGGAGGACCAGTACTTCAAAGGTGCGTTGATGATCAACACGCTGCGCAGCGTGATCGACGACGACGCGAAGTGGTTTGCGGATATCCGTGCCTTCTATCAGCACTTCAAGTATCGGAACATTATGACGGAGGATGTGGTGGCGTGGTGGAATCAGCGGACGGGGATGGATCTGACGCCGTTCTTTGATGAGTATCTGCGCCATGCGGCGATACCGGCGCTGGAGCTGCGGAACTCTCGGGAAGGACTCATTGATTATCGCTGGACGGCCGACGAGGCTAAGTTTGCGATGCCGGTCAAAATTCAGATGGGGAAAACCCTGGTTACGTTGACCCCTGTGACGACGGAGTGGCAGACCTTGATGCCGGAGAAGAACATGGACTATGGGAATGTGGAGTTCGGCGATTTAGACAAACTTGAATCTCAGTATTACGTGAACGTTTCAGTAACAGAGCTGGATTATGGAATTCGGATGACGGCCCTGCCGTTTACGAAGGTCATACCGTTTCCGAAGGCTGTGCCGTTTCTGAAGCCTCCTCCGTCTCCGAAGGTTGTGCCGATGCTGAAAGGAACTCCATGAGGAGGTTGATTGGATTTGGTTTGGTCGTGATGTTGGCAGTGGTGATGAGCGGTTGCGGGTATCACCAGGTGGGTGCGGCGACGCATGTGCCGGGTAATGTGCGGACGCTGGCGGTGCCGATCTTCGTGTCGAAGGTGCAGGGGTTCAATACGGAGACGATGTTCACGCAGGCGGTGGTGCGGGAGCTGAATGCGCGGACGAACTACAGGGTGCTGACGAGCGGCGATGGCAGCGATGCGGATGCGGTGCTGAAGGGAACGATTCTGACCGAGACGGTTGCGCCGCTGACGTATGACGCGTCGAGCGGGCAGACATCGAGTTATCTGGTGAGCGTGACGGCGAGCGTGCAGTTAGTGGCACATGATGGGACGGTGCTGTACAGCAATGACGCGTTTGCGTGGAGGGAGCAGTACCAGTCGACGCAGGACCTGAGCGGATTTGTGCAGGAGGATGGAGCGGCGGTGCGGCGGATGTCGCGGGATTTTGCGGAGGCGCTGGTGAGCGATATGTTGGAGTCGTTTCGATGAGTGGACGTGATGGATTGAAGAGTTTCGCGGGCGTGGATCGGTTTATCGCTGAGATGAGCGGAGACGCGCGGCGAGCGGGCTATGTGCTGCTGGGCAGCGAAGCGTTTCTGTACGAGATGTGCCGGAAGAGTGTGCTACGGGCGCTGGTGCCGGAGGAGATGCGGGACTTTTGTCTGCACGATCTTGATCTGGGGCAGACGTCGATCTTTGAGGCGCTGGACCTGGCGCAGACGCCGTCGTTGATGACGCCGTTTCAGGTGCTATTTCTGCGCAATGTGAAGACGCTGTATGGGAGAGGGCAGAAGAAGGAAGAGTTCAAGGCGATCGATGCGTACTTCAGGCGGCCGAACCCGCAGGCGCTGGTGATCTTTGTGGCGGACCATGTGGCGTTGCCGCAGGACCTGCGCAAGATGGACATGACGGAGAAAGAGCGGGCGGAGAAGATTCGCGAGACGCTGGGGGATGTGTGCGGCGTGGTGGAGTTGCAGCAGGTGAGCGAGGAGGATGCGGTGCGATGGGTGATGCGGGAGGCTGAGGCGAAGGGGGTGAGCTTCAGCGAGGACGCGGCGAGGGAGTTGGTGGATGCGCTGAGCGCGGAGATGCTGCTGGTGGCGAGCGAGCTGGAGAAGCTGCTGCTGTATGCGGGAGCATTGGGCAAGTTGACGGTGGAGGTTGGCGATGTGGAGACGATGGTGTCGGCGGCCAAGCAGAGGAGCTTGTATGAGCTTACGGATGCGATCAGTTTGAAGGATGCGCCGAGGGCGCTGGTGCTGCTGGCGGGGCTACTGAATGCGTCGGAGGGTGGTGAGGATGCGGCGATTGGGCATGTGTTTTCGCTGGCCAAGACGTTTCGGCAGATGCTGGTGCTGAACGAGAAGAAGGTGAGGGACCAGCGAGCGATGTGGCAGGTGCTGTGGCCGGGATTTCGGGTGGCACCGTTTGCGGCGGATGCGCTGATTGCGCAGGCGCGACGGTACAAGGACCGCGGGGAGCTGACGCGGGGGCTGCGTATGATTGCGAAGGCGGATATGGAGCTGCGGTCGAGTCCGGCGGACAAGCGGCTGGTGCTGGAGCGGCTGGTGATGCGATTGGCGGGTAAGGCGCGGGGCGAGGATATGGAGTCGGTGGGAGGGTAGGGATTCAGTCTGAAGCGCTTCCCTCCGGGGCTAAACAGGCTGCGGAAAAACCTCTGATTTCGTCTTATTGCATTCCCTGAGCGGATTGT
>JABBOG010000091.1 GCA_019351975.1 Acidobacteriota bacterium | reverse complement strand
GAGACTTTGTAGTTGGAGGCGTCGAATTTGCCGCCGGCGTGGAGCATGGTGAGGACGACCTGCACGGCGGGCATGGTCTCGCCGGTAGGAAGTGTCTTGTTATCAACGGGGATACCACGGCCGTCGTCGACGACGGTGATGGAGTTGTCGACGTGAATGGTGACGTCGATGCGCGTGGCGTGGCCTGCGAGGGCTTCGTCGACGGAGTTATCGACAACCTCGTAGACGAGGTGGTGGAGGCCCTGCTCGCCGGTGGAACCGATGTACATGGCGGGGCGCAGGCGAACGGCAGCTAGGCCTTCGAGAATCGTAATGTTTTCAGCTGAGTAGCTTCCGGGCTGCGATGCGGCCGTTGCTGCGGCGGGCAATGGAGGATTCTGGCTGGCTGCTGCGGGGGTAAGGTCTTCAGGCACGAACGGGACGCTCCAATAGGTTCAGCTGGTATTTATCGGCGAGCTTGGCGGAAAACCGTAAAACCCTTGAAAATGCTGGCGATTGTCTGGTTTTCTCCACTCCTAAGTGTAGCATGCTGGTATCGTTTTCGCCCCTTGGAGCGGCAGGCCGGCGGTGATCTTCGGCGCAGCCGGAAACGGGCTGGACGGAAGGCCCTGAGGCGGTGCCTCAAGGCCCTTCGCGGCACAGTCAAGTGACGGAGGCTGCTGGTTTTATGCAGCGTAGGTGATGGGTTCTTCGGTGACCGGAGGTGTCTCGTGCTCGGCCAGGACGGAGCGGTAGAAGAGGCCGGCCAGAAGGGCTCCTACCAGAGGAGCGAGCCAGAAGAGCCATAGCTGCTGCACTGCCCATGGATTTCCACCGGCCGCGACTACGAGTGCAGGGCCGGTGGAGCGGGCGGGATTGACCGAGGTGTTGGTGATGGGAATGCTGATGAGGTGGATCAGCGTGAGGCAGAGACCGATGGCCAGCGGTGCGAAACCCTTTGCGGCGCGCTGGTCGGTTGCGCCGAGGATGACGATAAGGAAGAAGAAGGTCAGCAGCATCTCAGCGACGAGGCAGGCCAACAGGCTGTAGCCACCGGGTGAGTGAGCGCCGTAGCCGTTGGATGCGAAGCCGCCGAGGTTCCAGGTGGGCTGGCCGGTGAAGATGATGTAGAGCACGGCAGCGGCGGCGGCGCTGCCCAGAACCTGCACCAGCCAGTAGGGAAGCATCTCCTTTGCGGGGAAGCGCTTGCCAACGACCAGACCCAGCGTGACGGCAGGGTTGAGATGGCAGCCGGAGATGTGTCCGATGGCGTAGGCCATGCTGAGGACGGTAAGGCCGAAGGCGAGAGCGACTCCAGCGAAGCCAATGCCGAGCGATGGGAAGGCGGCGGCAAAGATCGCAGCACCGCAGCCACCGAAGACGAGCCAAAAGGTGCCGAAACATTCAGCGATACAGCGTTTGGTGAGAGAGACTTGCATGGTGCCTCCGACCTCTGAACCTTGCAGAGGGATGGTGATACGGAGCCCGAAGTTCGAAGCAAGTTTACATGAGGATTGTCTTGGCGCCATGAAAAAGCTCCCGGATACATTCGGGAGCTTTCGGGGCTTGAAGGACGGCTTTACCAGACCTTGCAGGTGGGGGTGTGGACCATCGGTTGACCGGCCTTGCAGTCGAAGGCCTTCTGGAACTGCGGCATGTTGGAGACGACGCCGTTGATGCGGGCAAAGGGCGGCGAGTGAGGATCGGTTGCCGCCTGCACGCGTTCTTCTTCGGGGCGCTCGTTGGCGCAGGCCCACTGTGCCATGCCGATGAAGAAGCGCTGGTCCGGGGTGAAGCCGTCGATGTTGGGAAGATGGTCGCCGGCGGTCTCCTTCTTCCAGGCGATGTAGGCGAGGAGGGTGCCGCCGAGGTCAGCGACGTCTTCGCCGCTGGTGAGTCTGGAGTTGATGTGGATGTCGTCGACGATGGTGTAGCCGGCGTACTGGTCGCGCACGCAGTTGATGCGCTTCTCGAACCCTTTGGCGTCTTCGGGCGTCCACCAGTCGCGCAGGTTGCCCTTGGAGTCGAACTGGCGGCCTTCGTCATCGAAGGCGTGCGTGAGTTCATGGCCGATGGTTGCGCCGGTGTTGCCGTAGTTGGGCGCGTCATCGAGTTTGGGGTCGTAGAGCGGTGGCTGCAGCACGCCGGCAGGGAAGTTGATGTCGTTCATCTGCGGATCGAAGTAGGCGTTGACGGTGGGCGGCGTCATGCCCCACTCGTCGCGATCGACGGGTTTGCCGAGCTTATTCCACTGGCGAGCGTCTTCGAAGCGGTAGGCGCGGATGACGTCGCCGAAGTAGCCGTTGGGAGTGACTTTGAGAGCGGTGTAATCGCGCCAGTGGTCGGGGTAGCCGATTTTATTGCGGATGGCGTGAAGTTTGCGCAGCGCCTCGGCTTTGGTGGCGGGGCTCATCCAGTCAAGGTTCTGGATCTCCTGCTGCATGACGGCTTCGATCTGCTCGGTCATGAGCTGGGTTTTGGCCTTCATGCTGGCGGAGAAGGTGCGTGCGACGAACTCCTGGCCGAGTGCCTCGCCGAGGTTCTGATCGACGGCGCGGGTGCAGGTCTTCCAGCGGGGAGGCATGGCCGGGACGCCGCGCAGGGTGGTGGAGTAGAAGTCGAAGTGGGTCTGATCGAAGGGCGAGGCAAGGAATGGCGCGGCGGCCGTGAGGAGATGGAAGCGCAGATAGGCGCGCAGGGAATCGAGATCTTCGGTGGTGAGCTCGGTTTGAAGCGCCTTCATGAACTGAGGCTGCGAGACATTGAGTTTGGTGATAGCTGGCGCACCTGTGGTCTGCTGTTGGGCGAGATAGGATGCCCAGTCGATGGCGGGAGTGAGGGTCTGGAGTTGTGTGACGGGCATCATGTGGTAGATCAGGTGTGGATCGCGGCGCTGCACGCGGGTGAGCGAGGCTTTGGCGAGGGCGGTTTCGATGCGCAGGATGTCGGCGGCCTGGGCGTTGGCCTGCGGTGTGGGTTCGCCTGCGAGGGATAGAATGCGGGCGATGTAGGCGGTATATTGCTCGCGGAGTTTGACGCTGTGAGCGTCGGTCTTGAGGTAGTAGTCGCGGTCAGGGAGGCCGAGGCCGCTGGGGTCGACTTCGGCGATGATGGTGGAGGAGTCGACGTCATCCTGCGTGGTGCCGGCGCTGAAGAAGGAGCTGCCGGGGTAGTCGTGATGCAGGCCAGCGATGGCGGCGAGGAGGTCGGCGCGGTTGGTGAGAGCGTAGATGCGATCGAGCGCGGGCTGGAGGGGTTTGTCGCCGTCGGCGTTGATGGCGGTGGTGTTCATGCAGGCGGCGAAGTAGTCGCCGACTTTTTGCTGGACGGGGGTACGGTCTTTGGCGGTGGCGTCGGTTTGAAGGATGCCCCAGAGAAACTGCTCGTTTTCGTTGGTGAGCTTGGCGTAGACGTCCCAGCTGGCCTGGTCGGCGGGGATGGAATTTTTCTTCTGCCAGCCGCCGCAGGCGTACTGGTAGAAGTTGTCGCAGGGATGGATGGACCTGTCGAGGTCGGAGACGTCGAGCGAGGGGGAGTAGGGCATGGCGGTGAGGGGCTGCGGCTGCGCAGTCTGGCTGGGCGCAGTCTGGGCGAGCGCGGAACAGACGCAGAGAACGGCCAAAGCGGGGGCGGCGAGGCGTAGAAACCTGATCATTCGGGTGGGAGCTCCTGCGGATTATCGTACACAGAGTATTGGGCCTGCGGGGCGCAAAGTTTACGGATTTGGCGTAGGCGATTTGTCCTCGCAGGCGGTGTTTTCGTGCACAGAGACTGTGCGACATGAGAAAATGGTAGTGATGATCTCTGTCTCTAATGTAACGATGCGCTACGGCGCCAAGCTGCTCTTCGAAGACGTCTCCGTGACGTTTACCTCCGGCCGTCGGTATGGCCTTACCGGGCCAAACGGCGCGGGCAAATCTACGTTCATGAAGGTGCTTACCGGCGAGATTGATGCGCAGAAGGGCACGGTGGTGCGGCCGAAGAAGCTGGGTGTGCTGAAGCAGAACCAGTATGAGTTTGACGCGTATCGCGTGGTGGATACGGTCATCATGGGGAACAAGTCGTTGTGGGCGGCGATGGAAGAGCGCGAGGTGATCTACAACAAGCCTGAGATGACGGATGAAGATGGATCGCGTCTGGGCGAGTTGGAGGGCATCGTCGGCGATGAGGACGGGTACGAGGCGGAGGCGAATGCCGCGATCCTGCTGCAGGGGCTGGACATTCCCGATGAACTGCATGAGCGCAAGATGAGTGAGTTGCAGGGCGGGCAGAAGGTTCGGGTGCTGCTGGCGCAGGCGCTGTTTGGGAATCCGCAGGCGCTGCTGCTGGACGAGCCGACGAACTATCTTGATCTGGAGTCGATCCACTGGCTGCAGGATTTTCTGATTCGGTACGACGGCACGGTGATCACGATCTCGCATGACCGGCACTTTCTGAATAATGTTTGCACGCACATTGCCGATATCGACTACGAGACGATCATTACGTACAACGGCGGGTACGACGACATGGTGTTGCAGAAGACCAGCGTGCGGACGCGCATCGAGAGCCAGAACGAGCAGCGGGAGAAGAAGATTGCGCAGTTGAACGACTTTATCGCGCGGTTCTCGGCTGGAACGCGAAGCTCACAGGTGAACTCGCGCAAGAAAGAAGTGGAGCGGCTGGCGACGAGCGATCTGGCGCGGTCAAATATCGCGCGGCCGTTTATTGCGTTCAAGATGGAGCGGCCATCGGGCAAGAATGTGCTGGAGTTCGAGGGCGTCAACAAGAGCTACACGCAGCCGGACGGCAAGACAGAGCATGTGATCAACAACTTTTCGGCGTCAGTGAACCGCGGCGATAAGGTGGTGCTGATTGGGCGGAACGGTCAGGGTAAGACGACGCTGCTGAAGGCGCTGCTGGCGAATGGGCCGGGGATCGAGGAGAAGGATGTTTCGATCGACTCGGGCAATGTGAAGTGGGGCCATGAGGTTTCGATCGGATACTTCGCGCAGGACCACAAGGGGTCGATTCAGCTGGGAATGACGGCGCAGGACTGGCTGCATCAGTATGATCCGAAGGCTGCGAAGGAAGACATCCGCGGGATTCTCGGGCAGATGCTGTTCAAGGGCGAAGAGGGTCTGAAGAAGACAGACGCTCTCTCCGGTGGTGAGGCTGCGCGGCTGTTGTTCTGCAAGATTATGCTGCTGAAGCCGAATGTTCTGGTGCTGGATGAGCCGACAAACCATCTGGATCTGGAAAGCATTAATGCGCTCAACCAGGCGATCCAGAAGTATGAGGGAACGGTGTTTCTCGTGACGCACGATCAGGAGTTGATCGAGGAGGCGGGAACGCGGATCTGGCACTTTGAGGGTGGGCCGAACAACTTCCACATTACGGACCACAAGGGGCCGTACGAGGAATATCAGCAGCAATTGGCGATGGCAGCGAAGTAACCGCAGCGGAGTTACAATCGTGCCATGGATAGCGAGCCCAAAGGTAGTGCGCAGAAAAATGTTCTTGGTCAAACGCTTGAGATGTGCGGCAAAGACCCTGTAACTGGTTTTTATAGAGACGGCTGCTGCAATACAGGGCCGGACGACATGGGCGTGCACACGGTCTGCTGCGTGGTGACGGCGGAGTTTCTGGCCAAGTCTGCAGCGCTGGGTAACGATCTTTCGACGCCGATGCCGCAGTATGGGTTTCCAGGGTTGAAGCCGGGAGATCGGTGGTGTGTGTGCGCGGCACGGTGGCTGCAGGTGCAGCGCGCAGGTGCTCCATGCCCGGTAGTGCTGGAGGCGACGCATGAGGCGACGCTGGAGATTATTCCGTTTGAGATTTTGCTGCAGTATGCGGTGATTCCGCAGACGCTGCACTAGGTGCGCTTCGCCACAACTGCCGAACCCGTGATGCAGCTACGGGCTCCCCCCCCCCCGGATACTTTCTCCTATAAGTGACTTATTATCCTGGGTTTAGGTCGGATCGGCGCTGCAAAGTGTTCAAAAACAGGCGCTTACGGGCAAAGTATTCATAACAAGGTGCTTGCTCCGAATTCAGGCGTCGGCGTGCATTTCGAGCGGACCATTGCTCATTATGGATGTCACCCGTCCTTAACAGTGTATCGACTCGGAAGGGATAACTATGCCAACTTTTGAGAGTGTAAAACGACAGTGTTGACGGGGCTTTTACTGTGTTTTCGTGGCGCTGGGGGCTTGACAAGAACTTTCATGGAGTCGAGAGCTACGCTTGCTGTCCGTCGATGATTTGCTTGGCGTCGGAGAGAGTGACTTTGACGTTCATGCGCTGCTGGCCGCGGTAGATGGTGAGAACGACGGTGTCGCCGGCGTGGTGGGTGTTGAGGGCGTTGGAGAGGTCCTGGGGGGTGGTGATTGCGTGGCCGTCGATGCCAACGATGAGGTCACCACCGAGCATAACCTGTGTGTTTCCTTTATATGCGAGCTGATTGCCGCCGCGGAGGCCAGCCTGCTGGGCGGCGCCACCGGGGAGGACGCGCTCGATGAGGATGCCGTAGTCGGCGGGAAGGCCGATCTGCTGGGCCTCATCTGGGCCGATGGGGAGGGTGACGATGTCGAGGGATGGGCGGCGGGCGCGGCCGTAACGCATGAAGTCTTCGAGGACGGCTTTGGCGGTGGAGATGGGGATGGCGAAGCCGATACCGGCGGATTGATCCGCTCCGCCGTTGGGGTTGGAGGCGATCATTGTGGTGATTCCGATGACATCGCCGTGGGAGTTGAGGAGCGGCCCGCCGGAGTTTCCGGGGTTGACGGAGGCGTCGGTCTGGATGGCGTCTTCGATGGTGTTGCCGTTGGGGAGCTGGACGGAGCGGATGGCGGAGATGATGCCGCGGGTCATGGTTCCGGAGAAGCCGAACGGGTTGCCGATGGCGTAGACGAGTTGGCCGACGACCAGATCTGTTGAATTAGAGAGAGTTGCGGGCTGAAGGTTGGGAGCGCCGTGGATCTGGAGGAGGGCGAGATCGTGGACGCGGTCGATGCCGATGACGGTGGCTTTGTATTTTTTCTTGTTGTAGAGGGTGACTTCGACGGTCTGGGCGTTGTCGATGACGTGGTTGTTGGTGAGGATATGTCCTTGGTTATCAACGATGAAGCCGGAGCCCTGGCCTTGCTGGGGGACGGGACGGAGGAAGAAGTCGCAGCAGACGACCTCGGTGCTGGTGATGTTGACGACGGAGGGGAGGGCGCGCTTGTAGACGGCGATGTTTTGCTGCTCTTCGGCGTCGTAGGCGGGGGCAGCCTGGGCTTCGGTAAGGGAGAAATCGCCAAGCGGGCCGCTGAGATTTGTGGTGGTAGATGCGTTTTGCAGGGGGATTTGACGGTGCATGAGGCCGGCGAGCGCGCCAGTCGCGAACCAGCGCGTGGAGAGGTAGTAAAAACCGCAGAGGATCAGGAGTACAAGAACGACGGGACGCAGTTTCATCGACGAAGACCTTTTGGGGCGCAGAGAGCGCGCATGCTGTCTATTTTAGTGCGTGTGCGGAAGGGATTTGTGGTTTTGCGGAAGGGTTTTGGCGTGAAGCGGGCGGAAGGGCGAGGAGGAACCGCATGTCGGGGGCCGGTCAGGGGCGTTCGAGGGTGAGGAGGTGCCGTTTGCGGTCGAGGCCCCAGCGGTACCCGGTGAGGCGGCCGCCGGTGCCGACGACGCGGTGGCAGGGGATGACGAGGGCGAGGGGGTTGGCACCGCAGGCGGTTCCGACGGCGCGGACGGCGGGGCGGGAACCGTCTGCGGCTGCGATCTGCTCGGCGATCTGGGAGTAGGTGCGGGTCTGGCCGCGGGGGATTTCGAGCAGAGCCTGCCAGACGCGCTGCTGGAAGGCTGTGGCGCGGATGTGGAAGGGGAAGGTGGCGGCGGTAGGGGTTTCGGTGAGGTGGGAGAGGACGAAGCGGACGGCCTGGGCGAGGGTGGCTGCGGGGGATAGGTCGGGAGGGCTTAGTG
>JABBOG010000037.1 GCA_019351975.1 Acidobacteriota bacterium | reverse complement strand
AAAAGAAGTTTGAGAGCCGCGGCAAAGAACACCGCGCAAACTTCTTTCGGGCCCCACCAAGAAAGCACTCCTTGGCGCTTGGGAGCCGGGCCCACTCGCTGGCTTTGCCATGTGTGACCCGAGCAGGATACGGGAAATTCAACGAAACGGAGATCACCACCATGTACTCAAACAAAGTCACCCTCATCGGATTCACCGGCGCTGATGCAGAAGTTCGCACCAACAACGACCGCAGCCTCACCACTCTCTCGCTGGCAACCAAGTCCTCCTACAAGAAGGACGGCAAGTACATCGAGCACACCGAATGGCACCGTTGCGTGGTCTTCGGCAAGCTCGGAGAGTTCGCCGCCACGCTCAAGAAGGGCGCTCATATCCAGGTCGAGGGCGAGCTGCGCAGCCGGAAGTATGACAGCAAGAAGACGAACTCGGAGCAGACCATCTGGGAGATCCGGGTGAACTCGATTCTCAAGCTGGACCGTGCCGCCAAAGCCGCTGCGGAGGACGACGAAGAACTGAGCGAGGAAGAGGCCGCATAGGCCCTTCCTCGTCTCCGAAGAGTCCGGCATCGAGCCGGGCTCTTCGGCTGCTAAAGGCCCGTGGCATTTGCACTCGCAGTACCGGACGGACTGGAGGTATCGAGATGAACGAAACAGCCCAGGACTTTCTTGCCCGTTGCTTCGCTCCGGGGGACACGATCGCTCTCTTGCTTCGCAACGAGAGCACCGCAAAGATACAGCAGCGCATCGTTCCTCTGGAACGTGCGCTCGCGCCCCGTTACCGTGGCTGGCTCGCTCATGAAAACCACCATGGAGCGAATATCTACGTGGCTGCCAATCCGCTGCTCTCCGGCAGCCGGAAGCGCACCAAGGATTGCATCGCTTCCATTCGCCATCTCTATATCGACATCGACCTGAACGGAGAGGCCCGACTCGCTGCGCTACGGGCCTCAGAGCTTGTACCGGAGCCGAACGTGATCGTATCCACATCGGCCGCCAAATACCAAGTGCTGTGGCGCGTGGAGGATTTCGACTTCTATACGCAGGAGATGACGCTCAAGCTCCTCGCGATGGCATTCCACGGTGACATCTCTTGCACCGACTGCAATCGGGTTCTACGCATTCCGGGATTCAAGAACTGCAAGTACGACCCCGCGCAGCTCGTCAGAGTCGAATATCTCTCCGATGCGACCTACCAGCCAGATGATTTCCACCTGTATGTCCTGCGCGAAGCCTGCATGATTCCGCCTATCCCGCAGCAACCTATACGCCGCGACATGCAGACGAACTCCGAGCATGATTGGGCGTGGGTCTTGCGCGAGATTGCCCACGGGAAAGATGCCGTGACACTCACTCTGGAGCTGGCTTCGCGCCGCTCTGATAAGCCCAATCCCACGTACTATGCGCAGCGCACCGTGGACATGGCTTCCGCCCGTCTCTGGTTCCTGGAAGGCACCCCCATCGCCCACGTAATTGCGATGCTCGAAAGCCGTAGGCGAACCAACCTTTCCGCGACACTCTGCTCCGCCCGTGCGCGGGAGATCGCAGCCACGGCACAGCGCATGATTGCCCGCGACAGAATCGCTTGAATTTATCACCCAAAGGAGAATGCCATGCCACTACTCGAAGTCATCCAGACCCGCCACCTCAGCGCCTCCATCCGGTTGACTGATTCGACCGCTACACAGGTCGATCAGTATGCCGCCTTCATCCACGCATCTGCCAACGACGTTGTCGAGCAGGCGCTCGCCTATGTCTTCTCCAAGGATCGGGAGTTTCAGGAGTTCCTTCGCACTCCTGAAGCCCAGCGGATTACGCCGACGCTTCGCGTGCGTCGTGCAGCCGCCAACGATGCCGCTGAGCAGCCAACAAGGAAGCCGGCTTCGTCAGCATCATCGCCTGCACAAGCATCGGCATTCGTGGCGGGATCGAAGGCATGATCCCGCTGCTTAATCAGTGGCAGAGCCACTACGGTGCTGCGCACCGGAAGAAGATTGACACTTGATCCCTTCCAGGGTGGTGTTTGAAGCGACTCAAGTTCCCACCGGCGAACCCCCTTTTAGAAGTGGCAGTTACCAGTTGTCAGTTCCCAGCTAGGAACTCATGGTTCCTAGCTGGGAACCAAGATTTCGCAATAGGAGCATCTTATGCAAAGCCAACCAAACATCATCACGCAACGCATGGGACGCGGGAAAATTCGTGACCGCCGTTCACGTAGCCTCGGCACCAAGCTCACCATTCAAGAAGAACGGGAGCTTGCCCGCGCTGCCGAAGCAAATGGAAAGTCTGCCAGCGAATGGGCGCGTGATGTCCTCTTACGCGAGGCGAGGCGAACCGACGACGCCGTATTCACTGAGTTGGTCGCCACGCGGATGCTGCTAGTGAACCTCATCAAGCCTCTCATCTTGGGAGAAAAAGTATCTCCCACTTGGATCACCGAAGCCATGACGATGGTACGTAAGGAGAAGCACAGGGCCGCCCAGGACGTGATGCAGCAGTACACGCAGGATGCGGGAAAGGAGTGATAACGATGGCAAACCAATGGGGTAGAAAAGAGACGATCATCTGGCCACCGCACGCGCCGGTCATGAGCTACAGCGCCATCGCAGCGGCGTTCCTTTGCACCTGTTTGTTTGTATGGCAGCGGCTCCATTTCTCCTTGCCGCCGCTGCAGCAGTCCTACATGACGGAGTATGCACGCTCGGAGGTTGGAGCCGCCATCCATACCCACGGCACCTACCGTCTTCTGTACCTTGGCGGTGGTACGGCTAAGCCGCGGCTCGCTCTGCCGGTAGACTTCGCCGAAGGCAAAATGACTCTTCCGAATGGCAGAGTCGTTCCGTTCGAGCTGTCTGAGTTGGCGCAAGCGCAGGGCTATCGTTTTCCATTTCGCGGCGCTGCCCAGAAGCTCGCCGATGCCACGACGGATCATTGGCTCCGCTATGCCATCTTCGATGGTAACGGGCTGTTCGCCGTCTTCACCATCAGCTTCATCGAAGGTGGCGTCTGCCTCCTTGCGATGCTTTGGTTTGCTATCCCGAAGGACATCCAGCGGTTCCGGCAGATGAAGTATGGACGCGTTCTACGCGGCCCGTTGATGCTCTCGCCGAAGGAGTTCAACAAGGTCCAGAAGGGTGACGGCATCGGCTTCAAAACCACCGAATCCGACAAGATGATGCGGATTCCGCTGCGGAAAGAAGCCCAGCACCTTCAGCTCATGGGCGACACCGGCGTGGGGAAAACACAGCTCATCATGCAATGCCTTCGCCAGATTCGTCAGCGTGGCGATTCAGCTATCGTGTATGACCCAGCCTGCGAGTACATCCAGAGATTTTACGATGCAGGACGCGAGGACATCGTTTTGAACCCGCTGGACACCCGCTGCCCCTATTGGGGGCCAGCGCAAGAGATGGAGTCGAACGCGGAGGCCGATGCGATCGCAGCTTCTCTCTATCAGCCCGCAACCGCCGACAAAGACGAGTTCTTTCATCAGACGCCCGCACAAATCTTCGCACACCTTCTGAAGCTCGGACCAACGCCGCATCAGCTCGCCGAATGGATGGCTAACGATACGGAGTTGATGAAGCGGGTCGAAGGAACCGAAATGGCCTTCTATATAGATAGGAAGGCCGGTCCGCAGCGTGCCGGTGTCCTCTCGTCTCTCGGTCTAGTCGCCAAATGCTTCCGGCTCCTGCCTCAGAAGGACGAGAAGCGGCCCGTCTGGAATGCCCGCACATGGGCGAAAAAACGGAAGGGTTGGATATTCATCACGTCGCGTCCGCCCGAGCGGGAGACGCTCCGTCCGCTGCATTCGTTGTGGATTGATTTGCTTGTCATGCGTCTCTTGACAGCCCCGCAGCCGGGACAAAAACCAGTCTGGTTTGTCATCGACGAGCTGGCGAGTTTACAGAAGTTGCCGCAGCTCCATACGGCGATCACGGAGAACAGGAAAAGTAAGAATCCTCTGGTTCTCGGCTTCCAGGGCAAGGCCCAGCTTGAGGTCATCTATGGGCATCTTGCCGAGGTGATGCTATCGCAGCCCGCGACGAAAATTTTCATGAAAACCGCCGAACCCAAAGCTGCCGAATGGATCTCGGAGGCCATCGGAAAGGTCGAAATAGAACGGCTGAAAGAGACCAAGTTCGATGGCTCCAGGTCAGGCAAGAACTTCACTGTGGAACGTCAGATCGAACCGCTGGTGATGGGCTCGGAGATTACCGGCCTGGATGACCGGCACGCCTACCTGAAGCTGGGCAACAACGTCGCCCGGTTCGCCTTCGACTATATGGACTTGCCCACGCCTACACCCGGATTTATCCCGCGCGAGGCCGCTGATGGTGGCCTGAGCTTCGATCCCGATACGCTGGAGCCACGCGCTCAGAGGTCCCCGGTCAGAAAAGAACAAGCAGAACCGGAGGCTGCCGTGAATACGACAGGGCAGATGGCGAACGATGCGCCGCTTGTGCTCGAACAGAACCCTCTTCCGTGGCCGAAGAAAGCTGCGAATGAGCCTACTCGCGCCGGGGAAGTGAGCCTGCCCGCGCCTGCCCCCACTCCCATCGTGGTTGCCGACACCGAACACGAAGAAGTGCATGGTCCTGAATACATCCGGGAGATGTAGCCATGATGACCATCTCCAAAGCGCTCAGTTCCGGTCAGGCTCAGACCTATCACAAGCTGGAGTACACGTCCGCTGCCCAGAGTTATTACAAACAGGGTGACGAGGTGAAGGGAGAATGGCAGGGGCGGCTCGCAACCTCGCTGGGACTCTCCGGCGAGGTGACGGCCCAGGAGTTTTCCCGTCTCTCGGAGGGTCAGCATCCGCACACCGAGGTCCAGATGGTTCGTCACCGAGATGCCGTGGAGTATCAGAATGCAAACGGAAAGACGGTGAAGGCCGTGAAGCATCGCGCCGGTTGGGATGCTACCTTTTCCGCGCCGAAATCCGTCTCGTTGACCGCTCTAGTCGGAGGGGATGACCGGGTTCGGGAAGCCCACGCCACCGCTGTTACTGTAGCCCTGAATGAACTGGAGAAATACACGCACGCGCGGATCGGCGGCAACAACCCACCCGAGAACACCGGGAAGTTCATCGCTGCGAAGTTTGAACATGACACTGCCCGGCCCGTCGACGGCTACGCCGCGCCGCAACTCCACACCCACGCCGTCATCTTCAACGTCACCGAGCGGGCCGATGCTTCGACGAGGGCTCTTCAGGAACGGCCATTCTTTGAGAGCAAGCAATTTGCCACGGCGGTCTACCAGTCCGAATTGATGTACCGGTTACGCGACCTTGGCTATGAAATCGAACCGGGAAAAAGCGGCGCGCCGGAGATCAAAGGCTATACGCAGGCGTATCTGGATGCATCGAGTCTACGCTCGCAACAGATCAAAGATGAGATGGAGAGAAGTGGCGTCAGTGGCCCGAGAGCGGCGCAGATCGCAGCTCACTCCACACGCGAGAAAAAGCAGACCTTTACCCGCGATCAGGTCCTGGAGGCCCATCGAAACGTCGCCGCCGAGTACGGCAACCAGCCGCGACAAGTAGTGCTAGGGGCACGGGAACGCGCCCAGATGCAGGAGCGTATTCCAGATCGAGCGACTCGCGCGAAGGAGGCCATCACCTATGCGCGGGACAGTCTTTTCGAGCGCGAGGCCGTCGCCGATGAGCGGCTCATCTTCCGGGACGCGTTGCGGCGCGGCATGGGAGAGACGACCTATGCCGAGGTTCGCACCGACTTCGAGGCGAGGCGCGAGCGTGGAGACTTCCGCTCCGTCGAGGCTGCGAAGTACGCCTCCGGCCGCAGCTTTACCACGCCGGAAACCATCGCGGCAGAACGCACCAACATTGCCCATGTCGTTGCCGGAAAGAATGCTGTTCAACCGATCATGAGTGCGAAGCTGGCCCAGGAGCAGGCAGGTTCGAGAGACTTCCTGAACGACTCCCAGCGTCGCGTGATCGAGGAAGTTCTCAATTCCACGGACCGCATTCATGGCTTGCAGGGCCGGGCAGGCAGTGGGAAGACAACCGTGCTGGCGTCCATCCGCGAAGGCGCGGAAAAGAGCGGTTACACGGTTGAGGGTTTTGCCCCGACCTCTCGCGCGTCGGCGCAGCTCCGCGAGGCCGGGATCGATGCGACAACCTTGCAGAGTTTCCTTGCGCGTGGCGAGAACCGCCCCAGCGCCAACTATGAATTGCGCCATCTATACATGCTGGACGAGTCGAGTCTCGCCAGCACCCGGCAGATGCGGGCCTTCCTCGACAAGCTGAAACCGAACGACCGCCTATTGGTCATTGGCGACACCAGCCAGCATCAGGGAGTAGACGCCGGAAAGCCCTTCGAGCAAATGCGGGACACTGGAATGCGCACCTCGCAGCTTGACCGTATTATGCGGCAGAAGGACCCTGAATTGCTCAAAGCGGTCGAACAGCTTGCGAAGAACAACACCCAGCAAGGCATCGACATGCTTGCCAGCCAGGGACGGATTACAGAGATAAGAGATAGGCTGGAACGCATCGCGGCCATCGCCAGGGATTATGCCGCGCAGCCGGAGAATACCATCGTCGTCTCTCCCGACAATCGCAGCCGTCAGCACATCAATGAAGCCGTCCGTGCCGAACTGCTGCAGAAAGGTGTTCTGACAGCAGACGCGCAGACCTTTCGGACACTTACTCATCGTTCCGATATGACCGGAGCCGACCGCACCTGGGCGGCGCGTTACAACGCAGGCGAGGTACTCCAATACACCACCGGCAGCAAGACCGAAGGCATCGAGCGGGACAGTTTCGCCACCGTTCGCACCGTGGGTGCCCGCACCAATACGCTCACTGTCGCGCTTGAAAACGGAACGAATGTGACGTATGACCCGCGACGGTTGCGCGGCGTCCATGTCTTCCGTGAGACGGAACGCGAATTCGCTACCGGCGATCGGATTCAAATGACCTCGTCCAATAAAGAGCTTGGTGTCGCCAACCGCGACCTTGGAACCATCACGGAGATCAAAGACCACCAAGTGAGCGTGCGGATGGACGGGAAAGCCGAGCGAAACATCACATTCGATGCCGCTGAGTTTCGGCAGTTCGATCACGGCTACGCCGTAACCTCTCATAGCTCGCAGGGGCTTACCGCGGCCCGCGTACTCGCTCATTTCGACACCGACAGCGCACACAATCTCATCAATACGCGACTCGCTTACGTTGCCATCTCGCGGGCCTCGGACGATGCGCGGGTGTATACCAACAATGCCGAAACACTCGGAGAGCGGTTGGCGACCGACATCTCGAAGACCGCCGCCGTGGACTTTCGCCCACCGAGTTCCACGAATGAGATACAGCAGACGGTCGCTGCGTTCCTTGCGAACGATCATGCTTCGGCCACGACTAAGCTACAGGAGCGAGGGCGGCTCCATGAATATGCCAATTCCGAACATCGGATTGCCGCAGTCTCGCTTGCTTATACCGCGCAGCAAGATCGCGTCATCATCGTTGCGCCCGATGCTGACGAACGGCGGGAGTTGACCCAGCTTGTTCGTGATGAGTTGCGGCAGCAAGGGCGGCTCGCAGCGGAAAGCCGATCCGTCCCAGTCCTAGTTGTGCAGAACTTCGACAATCCGCGTCTCGCGGCGAACTATGCACCCGGTGATGAGATCCGTTATAAGACTGGCAGCCCCGTTGAGCATGGCATCGCCGACAACAGCACGAGTACCGTGCTGTCCGTCGATGCCCGCTCCAACACCCTTACCGTCGCGACCCGCGACGGCAACGAGGTCTCCTACAATCCGGCACTTTTGAAAAGGCAGACCGGGCAGAGTATCGTCTACCGCGAAGACCGGCGCGACGTTGCGATTGGGGAACGAATCATCTTCACAACCTCAGATCAGAAGGCTCATATCCGTTCCGGCGCTTTCGCCACCGTTGAGCGGATCGGAGAGGACAACGCGCTGTCCGTCCGCCTCGATAATGGGAAGTCCGTCGAGGTGAGCCCGGATCAAACCCGACATATCGAGTATGGCTATGCGGTGGCGAGCGCACAGCGTGCCACTGTCGATCGTGTTCTCATTACCGGCGATGCCTCCCAACTTGCCCAACAACCGGAGTCGCTTACACGCCTTTCTCCGCATATTCGCGATCTCACCCTCTACACATCCGACAGCCGGGAAATCGCAACGGGAAAAGCCATTTCAGGCACGCAGAATGCGTTCTCGCAGAATCCGCTTTCGCCCACTATCGGAACCGTCTCCACACCGTCTATGCCTCAAATCGAGTTGGAGGGCTTTGGGATAGGCCTTTAGCAATAGGTTGAACATCGTTGACATCACTTCTCGGAAGGATCGGGCCGTGCCATCCAGTCCGCCAAGGCGTTTTGGATGTCGTTAGGCCTGTGTTCCTCTTCACACATGACGACTCGCCATTCCGTCGGATGTCTCGCAAAGACGAATCCGTGCAGTGCCATCATCTCGCAGATCAGATCGTAGATCGGGGCGAAAACTTCGATGGACTGCCACCCATATTCACTGAGCCACATTCCATGCAATACACGACGCAAGCGGACGATCAAGGAGTGAATCTGCGGATGCGTCTGGAACAGTTTTGACACGCCGGGGGCATCGTCTTCGAGCTTCAGTTCGAGACCATCGAGATGCCCCAGGAAGTATCCTGCATGGATGAACACGTCGCCGAAGAGTTGCTGGATTCCGACAAAGACTTCTTTGGCGTTCCGATCTTCCCGGTAGGCGGCGATCTGTTCTTTGGAGGCAGCGAGGCTGTCTTCTAGCGCACGGCATAAGATTCCTTCAAATTCCGAAACGGCTTCTGGCCGGAACATTGCCGAGGACCGGCACGCAGCATACTCGCTCCACGTATCCATTGCTTTCAGGAAGGTCTGTCGCGAGCGGTTTCCGCACTCCAACGGACGGCCATAGATGCCGGGAAACGTTCGGTAGAGATGGCCTTCGTGTTCGACATGCGCGGCTTCGTGAGCGATGCAGGCTTGCGCCACTGTTTTCAGCTCTTTCTCGGGCGAGAACATCATCACGCCTATGCCAAACCGAAACACTATATGGAAGCGCAGCTCTTCCCCCCGCCATACCGCCACCGTCCGAGCCATCTCCATCGTGTCGGCGCGGTCGGTCATCTCCAAAGGAATTTGTCCCTCCGGCATACGCTGTAATGCCGTTGCGTCCGCCCGGCAGTCGTGGGACATTGTGATTCCGTCCAGAGCGCGAAGGTCCATACCGACGAGTGCGAGGGCATACAGAATCTGCTCCATAGACATCGTCACGGCTTCACGCACTTCCTCCGACTCATAACAGGCAACGGAAAGGCTGCACTGCCTTGGGAGCAAGAGGCTACCTTCTTCGTCCAGGTGAAAGATCAGATGGCCTGCTTCACTCATACGAATGCCCCTTCGCAACAACTAACATCTCGCACTGGCGGCAGGCAGTTGCTTGTAATGGATGGAGAGTATTGGGCGCTGGCGTACAGGATCGAAGCTGTATAGGCGGACCGTCTGGTGCCGCAGTCGACAGTACATGCCGTTGTCGCAGGAGGGATCAATAGCAACTCCTCAACTTGGCCGAAGGGAAAACGTCTGCGGTACGCCCCCGCAAACAGCCCTTATAAACCCGTGATCGGGGAGTTGGAAAACCGAACAGAGTACGGTTCCTGTGACCTTTAGCTTCAGGGGCCTGGACATACGTCACAGGCTCCCCGACCGCAAAGGCAAGGGAATCTCTACACACCTTGGTAGGCGCGCATTACTCTGTTAGGGGTTTCCACACCCCAGGACGGTGCGTACCCGTCCCACACTCATCATCGGACATACTGTAGCGAATGGCAATGGCCCTGCCATACGTCGAGCGGGAGCACCGTCCGTTAGATCTGTTCTCATCTTGTTCACGGGCGAACAAGATGCAGCAGTTCATTTACGGGCGGAAGTCTCCTCCCGGCTCCAGCCGCCAGCGGCGACCGCTTCCACCCTTTAAGTTGCGAACTGAGGCTTAATCTTTAGAGTACATTTCTACGGAGAGACCGTACCCAGCTGAGGCCGGAGCGATCCGAAGCCTGTCGCAGAGAGCGGCCCGCGGCCCTCTCTATTACGCCCCGGAGAATCGGAGGCCGTTGAGCCTATATCGAGGTCGGCGAAAACAGTAAGTCTTAAGAAGCGGACAGGGACGGAGCCGAGACCAAATCCTAAAGTCAGAGGCGCGCTATGAGCGAGAAATCCGCGCCAACATAAGATGGCGTTACGATTCTGTAACGTTCAAGTAGAGTGTTATGCTAGCTCGCAATATGCGTCGAAGCCTTCGCAACACTGTTCTGCTTGTCGCTCTGTTGAATCTAGCTTACTTCGCCGTCGAGTTTACGGTAGCGCGGAGGATCGGCTCCGTCTCGCTCTTTGCGGATAGCGTTGACTTCTTGGAAGACGCCTCGCTGAATACTCTCATCGCTGTCGCGCTTGGGTGGGGTGGCAGGAATCGAGCACGGCTCGGCATCGGCCTTGCCTGCATCCTCCTCGTTCCAGGCGTCGCGACGCTATGGACCGCGTGGGACAAGATCCATGCCCCGTTGCCGCCTGCGCCTCTCTTCCTTTCCTTAACTGCGACGGGCGCTTTGCTCATCAATCTGTTCTGCGCTTTGTTGCTGGTACGGTTCCGAAGGCATAGCGGTAGCCTTACGCGAGCAGCATTTCTGTCAGCTCGAAATGATGCCGTGGCAAATGTCGCGATGATTGCGACTGCGATCGTGACGGTCTACACCCGGTCGGGGTGGCCCGATCTGATCGTGGGACTTGGGATTGCGGCTTTGAACGCTGATGCCGCTCACGAGGTGTGGAGCGCAGCCAGGATAGAACACGAAACGGCCACCGACTAAGATCACGCATCAATCGACCGTCGTTCAAATCTTCCGAAGCGGAGTGCTAGCGTGGGCAGAACAAGAAGATTGAGTGCGGTGGATGTAATCAGCCCACCGAGAATGACAATGGCGAGTGGTCCCTCGATTTCCTGTCCAGCGGCCCCGCTACCGATTGCAAGAGGCAGTAGTCCGAGAGCCGTTACGAGCGCCGTCATGAGGATGGGGGCTAGTCGTTCAGAGGCACCATGAACGGCCGTGTCGTACCCCCATGCCATGCCTTCCTCTTCGACCAAATGCTCGTAATGGGAGATAAGCATGATGGAGTTTCGGAGTGTGATTCCAAAAAGGGTTACAAACCCAACCATCGCCCCAAGTGACAGGCCGCCTCCCCCGGCGAAGACAGCGAGAACGCCTCCAACCAAGGCGAACGGGATGTTCGCCAATACAAGGATAAGATTGCGACCATTCATCAGGACAATGGAGAGCAACAGGACGATGCCCAAAGCGGCTAAGAGGGAGTGCGTAATTAGGTCACGGCGCGATTGCGCCTGAGCCGCCGCTGTACCCGTGAATTGTACGTAGTCTCCGGGGGCGAGATGTACCTTGGCCGCAATCTGAGATTGTGCGGCTTGCACGAAGGCAGCCGTATTATTTCCAGCGACATTGAGCGTAATCGTCTGCACCCGGCGAGCCCCGTCGTGGAGTATGTTGTATCGCCCAGCCTTTTGAGACACATTCGCCAGCGTGCCCAGGGGTATGTAAATTCCGTCCGGATCTCTGATCGGCAATTTCGCGATAGATGCCGCATCCTTACGACTGTCCGGAGGCAGTATCACTGTCACGGCAAAGTCCCGGCTGCCCTCGTAGATGTCTCCGACCTGCTGACCCTGATAAGCGGTTTGCACATCCTGAAGCACGGTCACCGGATCGAAGCCCCAGTGCAGTAGCTCGGGGGTGCGCAGCGCGACCGACATTTGCGGTGTCCCCGGCGGCGACTGCATTTGAACGTCGGTCGCTCCCGGCACTCCATTGAGGACGCGCGTGACCTCCGTTGCTTCCCGGTCCAGTTGGTCGAGATCGTTTCCATAGATGTTGACGACGGTGGAGGCTGTGTAGCCCGAGATCACCTCTTCGATTCGCTCGGTAAGGAACGTCAAAATAGAGAAGCTTACCCCCGAAAATTGAGAAAATGTACTGCGCATAGTGCCCACAGCCGCTTCCTCCTCTTCCCCGCTGAGTGGTTTGAGATCCACTTCAAATTCACTGTAGTTTGGCCCAGTCGTATCTTCCGATAGTTCTGCACGCCCGACCCTCTGCCCAACGGATCGCACGAAGGGCAGTTTAAGGAGAGCAGCACTGACCTCTCTGCCTATGCGTAGCGAGTCTTCGAGCGAAGAGCCGGGAACCGAGGTCATGTGAACGATGTAGTGACCCTCTCGGAGTTCGGGCAGAAAGCTTGGGGTAAAAAAAGGCAGGGCCGCCACGCCCAAGATTGTCAGAACCGCAACGGAGCCCATCACAAGCCGGGGAGCACGTTCAATGCGAGCGAGCAATCTGCGGTAATGCTTTTGCAGCCAGAGCACGACGGGCGGCTCCATCGGTCGGATTTTCCGATGGCCCAACAGGAGCAGCGACAGAGCCGGCGTGACTGTCAGCGCTACGGCAAGCGATGCCAGCACGGACAGGATGTAAGCGATGCCCAAGGGAGCGAACAGCCTGCCCGCGACGCCCGAAAGCGTCAGGATTGGAAGAAAGACCAGGATGACGGCAAAGGTTGCGTAGACCACCGCACTCCGCACTTCAATCGAAGCATCGAGAACAACCGCGAACGCGGAACGAGGGTGGCCGAGAGCAGCATTTTCTCGCAGGCGACGGAGGATGTTTTCAACGTCGATGACTGCATCGTCTACAACCTCGCCGATGGCTATCGCCAGGCCGCCCAGCGTCAAGGTGTTCAACGTGAAGCCCATATGATCCATGATAGTCACTGCTATAAGCAGAGATAATGGAATGGCAGAACAGGAGATGGCTGCCACGCGCAGATCGAACAGGAACAGGAACAGGACGACGATAACGAGCGCGGCTCCAAGCAGCAGTGAATTTCGCACATTGTGGACGGCGATGTCGATAAACTTCGCCGGCTTGAACAGATCGGATCGCATGAGGATGCCTTGCTGTTGCAGCGCGGGATTCAATTCGGCCAAGGCTTTCTCTACTCCAGTAGTGACATCGGCGGTGTTGGAACCGTACTGGCCGGAGATGTTCAGAATGACTCCGGTCTCGCCTTCCACCGAAGCCGCTCCAAACGGCGGAGCAGGCCCTTCGACAACATTTGCCACTTCTCCCAACGTCACGTTCGCACCGTTCTGGCGCACCAGAACAGTCGCCGCGATCTGAGCCGGAGTAATGGACTGACCCTCTGTCTGAACAATGAGGCGTTGATTAGAGTTTTCGATAAATCCTGCGCCCAAGACCCCAGTCGCTTTTTGAGCCGCGGCGACCACATCGCTAAGGGACAAGTTGTACTGGACGAGCTTATCGACAAGAGGTTGAACCTGAAGCTGCTTTACCTCGCCGCCAAAGACCGAGACGCTAGCGACTCCTGGCACGGCCAACAGGCGAGGACGCAAGGTCCAGTCCGCCGCCGTCCGAAGATCCATCAGCGATTTGCTCTCCGATGTAAGTCCTACGACCAGCACTGTCGCCGTGGAGAGTTTCAGGGGTTCCATGATGGGCGCGAGGACGCCGTGAGGAAGCTGTCCGGCCAGTGTCGCCAGGCGCTCGTTTACAAGCTGCCGATTCCGATAGACGTCACTGCCGTTGTGGAAGATCACCGTGGTGACGGAGAGCCCTTGAATGGAGTTCGAACGTAGCGAGTCGATCCCGGTGACGCCATTGATGACGTTTTCTATGGGCTGCGTCACCAAGAGCTCGACCTGCTCAGGCGAAAGGCCGGGGGCCTCCGTCTGTATCGTGACGACGGGAGGGGCGAACTCTGGGAACACGTCGTATTTCGCCTGCGAGAGGGTAAATATCCCGTACCCCAGCATCGCTAAGGCGAGCGACAGAAGCGCACCACGGAAGCGAAGTGAAAAGCGAACGATAGCAGTCAGCATGGTCTTTTCTTTGTCCCCGATCAGTCCTGGTCCGCTTGAATTTGAGAACGGAATTCTTCAGAGAGAAGTGTTTGAGCGCCTACAATCACAACGCGCGTGCCCGGAGATATACCAGTCGTCACAAACCACCCTTGAGCGTTCGGCTCGGTGGTCGCCACAGGAGTGCGCACGAACTTGTTCGGAGATTTTTCGACGTAGCACCACGGCGTTCCTTGGGACCAAACGACCGCGCTGGAGGGAACCACTACGCCCTTTTGCTCCTGTCCGGCGGGTAGAAAGACGCTTACGTTGATTCCGGGGACCAGACCGGAGTGCGGCGCGATGAGGTATAGAAGACTGGGCTGCTGGAGACGCGGATCTAGCTGCGGAAGCACTGACACAAACCGGGCGGTCGCGTGAGCGCCGTCCGCAAACTTTACGGTCGCTTCTCTCGGAGCAACAAATGGGCCGGCAGTTGTACTGGTTACTTGAAGGAGAAACATTCGCTGCATCAGCAAAGCGTCAAGCTGAGGTGAGTTGCTCTCTATCCATCCAGCAACGACAGGGCCCCAGTGGAGCACGGTCGTTCCTTTGAGAAGGGCGATAGTCTGCTGGGCGCTCTGTACCAGAGCGGCATCGCTTTCAGCCGCCGCCCGCGCCGCCTCCACCGCTTTATCTGATGCAGTCTTATCATCCTGATTCAGCAGTTGAAGACGCTTAAACTCTGCCGACGAAGCACGAGCGTTTGCCTGTGCCCTGATGAGCTCTGTCGCAGGGGTGTTGTAGCTGGCTTTGAGGTTGAGCAACGGTTGGAGCTGGACCACAACACCCGTCGCCTGACCTTGGGCGCGCTGGGTTGTAGGGAGCAGGGCCTTGGTGACGATACCGTTTGCGCGCTGCGCGGATGCATCGAACGTGAGCACCGTCTCTCCTGCTTCGGTGGAGACGCGAGGCGGCGCCTTTACGGGCGATTCGCGCTGTGCTTCTGCAGCCTGCTCTCCACGGCCAGCCATGAAGCCCCATACGAGCCCACCTGCAATCCCGAGGGCCAACAAAGCGAATAGGACAATGCGCACGACGGTTTTCATAAATCTCCTTGCACTAACGCGGGGCCTGTTTGGGAAGGTTGACTGTTCCGCCGAGATCAACCGGCTTTTGGAGTGCATCTTCGATCAAGCCGAGAGAAAGCTGGGCTTGATGCAGCGCATCGAACCGGGCGCGCTCGGCAACTGAGGTTTGTAGCTGAGCCGCGACGACGGTAAATTGCTCCGTCTCTCCCGCTTGCAGCAATCGCTTCGCAGATTGTTCCTGTTGCTCTAGCAGACGAATTGCCTTGGTCGCACCGTCAAGAGTTGTATAGGACGCTGTGTACTGTGCAAGGGCTTTGTCAGTGTCAGCAATGACGCCGCTTTGGACGGAGAGGAGCTGGGCTCCAGCTAGTTTGCGTTGAGCCTCGGCTTCGGCAATCGGGCCTTGATTCTGGTTTCGTATCGGCAAGACCGAAGACAGACTGAGCGAGATGAAATTTGTCGCCTCTTCGTAGCTATAACCCGGTCCGAGATTGATGTCAGGGTACTGCTGGGCGACTTGAAGCTGAAGCGTGGATTGTGATGCCTCATACTGTTCCAGCGCGCGACGCACATCCAGTCGATTCTGAACGGCCGCCGCCCGGATAGACTGTGGAGGCAAAGCGTCCGGTTGAGGAGGCTGATCCGCTCCGGGCAACACAAACGTCTTACCGTTCAACGCGGAGACGGGAACTCCCACGGCGGCGGCTAAAGCGGCCTCTGTCGTCTCTGCCTGTCCTTCGGCGATGCTGAGCGTCTGACGCAGGGTAAATAGATCGATTCGCGCAGCAGTCACATCAGGCAACGGTATCTCACCCGCTCGGAAGCGAGTCTCTGTGCGTTGAACATACTCGCCGCGAAGCGCAACTTCTTTTTGCAATAACTCGACGGACTTCAACGCGAAAATATGATCGACAAGAGCGACGCGCACACGGCTGCGTACAGTCCAGGCGACCTGACCGAGTTGCAATCGGCTTGCTTCGCTCAAATGCTCGGCAGCCGCGACTCGGTAGCCACGTTTCCCGGCGGTTTCAATCGGCAGGGAGAAGTTCAACCCCATGATGAACTGTGTGTCCGCCGGTCCCTGAAAGCCAGGTCCGAAGCTGACGGAAGGGTTCGGCTTCATGGCAGCCGTCTTGATCGCAGCATCTGCCAAGGCAGCATTTGCGCGAGCAACGTCGAGATCTGGATTGAAGTAAAAAGCGGCCAGCGTGATGGATTGCAGGTCCCACACTTCCAAAGGCCAAGCCGAGGTCTGAAAACCTTCGTTCTGCTTCACCCAGGCCCGGAACTCCGGATCATCCAAGCTGCGTGCATAGAGACCCGCAGCTAGAGATGCGGGGGCGATCGGCGCAGCGTGATACTTGTGGGGAGCACAACCTGTGAGGAGCGCTGGAAAAAGCAACGTAACCAATACGAGGGGTTTCATGGAACACTCCTGAGATCCGTTTCGAGACGAACGCGAGCAGGCTGGCTGCCGCGTACGAAGACGGGCCGCAGGTTTTACTAGATTCGGAGGGAGCTCACGCAGGGAGGTGGCGAAAACAATAATCGTTCGTGTTCGAATGCCTGCCAGCACGTCTTCAAACTAGGCGACGGCCGCAAAACACGAATCCAAAGCCGTTCCAACCGAATCTGAAAAAAGCCTAGCAACTGCACCGTCAGGGCGACGGTTCCGATGCAGGTGCCCAACAAAGAACCAATCAGGAAGGTGGGTACTTCCGGGTCAACGGGAAAAGGCCTGGTATCGTGTCGGTCGAAAGCTTTAGACACCAGCACGCCGATCGACACCGCCAAGATGACGGCAGCGGCAAGAGCGACGATGTGCTTTCGAGACATCTTCGTTCAAGATACAACATTGAGGGCTCGCGTCGCCGCCACTCTCACGAGCGGCTACCGAAAAGTAAGGTTCGTGCTGTGTTCGCCCAGATCACATTGCCGGCCGGTTATCGATCCCTGTGATTTGCCACAGCGAGAGTCGGAATTTCGAGCTACGCCAGGTCTGCTTCCGCCCGCATTGTGACGCCTTGCGGCGAAGCTCTTATGTCTTAATATCGAGCGGGTTCGCATTTTGGCTTTACGGTAATTTGTTGTGCGGGCCGGTGAGCATCAATCTGGAGACTTCGAGGTTGAAAGGCTCCAGGTGTCCTGTCACGCCGCTAACGTGGATCATTTAATGAAGCAGGCTTTTGCGGTTTTCCCGTCAAGCTATCCCCCGCAGTGTCCTGTGGCATGTCGCAGAATTCACATACAAAGTTGTTCGTTAGTCTTGGAAGAGCACCGTGAAACCACTTGCCGTTCAATTCCTAATACAGCAGAGGAACTCGCTTTTCCCATTGCGGCACTAGAACCGGAAAATTCCAATCCAATCGTAAATAAGTTTTTGCTCGTCGTTCATGCGCCAGAGCATGACTCTGATGACGGGCGTATTTCCCATTTTCCCGCAGATGCTTTAACTGTAGGGAGGAGTTCCTCCTACCCTGTCTGCGGCCGCTCTAGCGTCCTCCGCCACCCACCTCAGCGAGCCTGTTCCTGCTCGCAACGCTGACCCTGCCAATCTGCGCGTGGTGCCACGCGAATAAGGAAACCAAACCTCGCTGAGGGCGCTGCCCTGGCGCGGCGCAAGAGGTCTCCCCATAATTTTTCCTTCGTAAAAATCACCGCGCTGCGCTTGCCCTTCGGGTGGGCGATCCCCCTCCTCGTTGCGCCTTGCCGCCCCGCCTTCGCCAGGAGGCGTTCGGCATGTAGGTACATGCCACGCATGGCATGAAAAACAACGGCCAAAGGCCAAGGAGGAAGCACCCATGAACACCACCAGCACCGTAACCGCCATCAGTGAAAATCCCAAACAGCCGCAGCAACGGCAAACAGCCAAAGAGATCATCGCCGCCAATGTGAAAAGCCTCATTGAACAACTAGAGGCAGGACACAGCGATGCGCTTACCGCCTACCTCGACGCGATGAGTCGCTTTCACAATTACAGCTTCGGGAACATCTTGGAGATCGCACGGCAGAAGCCGAACGCGACCCGTGTCGCAGGTCTATACGCATGGAACCAGCTTGGCCGAAAGGTGATGAAGGGACAGAAAGGCATCCGCATTCTTGCCCCCATCATCGGCATCAAGCGCAAGCCGGACATCGAGGCCGAGAAGGACATCACCAAGCAGAACACCCGCGTCCTTGTTGGCTTTCGCAATGCTTATGTTTTCGATGTATCGCAGACCGATGGCGCGGAGCTTCCGACCATGCGGGAGATGAGCGGCAGCGTTGGTGAGAACCGCGACCGTCTTGTTTCGTTCGTCGGTGCGCAGGGAATCGAGCTTGTCTTTACCGAGAAGATTGCCCCGGCGCTGGGCATGAGCTACGGCGGGAGAATTGCCATTCTTCCCGGACAGTCCGACGCCGAGGAATTTTCAACCCTTGTCCATGAACTCGCGCACGAAATGTTGCACAAGGCCGAACGCCGCACAACGACCACCAAGGTCGTGCGGGAGACGGAGGCCGAGGCCATCGCCTTTGTCATTGGAAAAGCAGTTGGCTTGGAGACAGGCACGGCATCCGCCGACTACATCCACCTATACCACGGCAACGCCTCACTCTTGGCCGAGAGCTTGGAAGTCATCCAACAGGCCTCCGCTGTCATCCTTGCCGCATTGCAGCCGCCGACCTCAGAACAGGCGGCGATGCCCGATGCAGAGCTGGCGAAGGTGGCTTAATGAAAACCATCCTCGCCATTCTCAAACAGGCCGGAGGTTGGCATCACGGCCTGTACCTCAAGATCGAGAACCCGCCCTATATGGCGTTGGTGATCGAGGCAACCGACGAGTCCGGCCCGTGTGGACTCCCCGCCATCTCTGTCTGTCACTATGGCGAACAGAATGGCGACCTCATGCGCGACCCGGAGATGTGTTTCGAGCTTGGATTGGCAGGAGGGGCGCACCTAAACCCCTTCTATTACCGCCAGGACTATCTCGGAATTGAGCAATGGAGCCGCACCATTGTCCGCGATCACTACGTTTACCTCACCAGCCTCCACGAACAGCATGAACGATTCGCCAAAAGCTGGGACAACAACCTGCGCTTACAAGGTTTCGCCGGAGCCTTCGATCATCAGCGGCAAAACCCACGCGCCTAACCCCTTCCTTCCGGGAGCGGATAGGAAGGTGCGTCCGCTCCACAACCCGTGCAGTGCAACCCCTCAAGGAGAGCAACCATGAACACCCAAACGGCTACCGAGTACCGCAACCTTCCCCTCAACGTTCTTACCGAGTCCACCACCAACCCCCGCCGCATCTTCGAGGATGGAGCCTTGAAGGAGCTTGCCGAGAGCATCCGCGTTCAGGGCGTTCTTTCTCCCTTGCTTGTCCGTCCCGTCACCGAGCAGAGCTTCGAGATCGTCGCCGGAGCGAGGCGTTACCGCGCCGCGCAGATGGCCGAGGCCGCAACCGTCCCCGTCCGCATCGTCAACCTCACCGATGCCGAAGCGATGGAAGCGGCGCTGATTGAAAATCTGCAACGTCGGGACGTTCACCCGTTGGAGGAGGCACAGGGATTTCATGCGCTTCTCAACTTGGAAGAGCCGAAGTACAGCGTCGAACAGATAGCGGCGAAGGTGGGCAAACTCCCGACCTACGTCGCGACCCGCGCCCGTTTGACGCAGCTTGCCGCGCCAGCGGTGGAGGCGTTCTATGCCGAGGAGATCGGCGTCGGACATGCTCTGCTGTTGGCAAAGCTCCAGCCAGCGCAGCAGGAACCGGCACTCGCCAACTGTTTCCGCGAGGAGTGGGCGGGAGCCGGAGCCAAGGCCAAGCGCATCCTGCTTCCCGTGCGGCATCTCCAGCACTGGATAGAGCATAACGTCCTGCTTCTCTTGAAACAGGCCCCCTTTAACAAGCGCGATGCGCAACTTGTGCCCGCAGCCGGAAGCTGTGTCGATTGCACCAAGCGGACAGGACACAACAAGCTGCTTTTCGCGGATGTCAGGGAGGACGCTTGCACCGACCCTGCCTGCTACTCCGCCAAACTGGAAGCGCACGTTCAGAAGCAGATTGCCGCGAAGCCGGAACTCGTGCAAATCAGCACGGCTTACAGCCAGCAGCCGGAAGGAAGCAAGGTCGTCACGCGGAACAAGTACGTCGAGATCAGGCCGGACAAGCCCGACACCCCGGAGAAGGCGAAATGGCCGGAGTTCAAAACGTGCAAGTTCACCGCCGAGGCTATCGTCGCGGATGGCATCGACAAGGGTGAAGTGCGGAAGGTTTGCACCGAACCCACTTGCCCCGTTCATCACCCAAAGAAGCAGCCGTCGAAAGCCGATGCCACCTTCAAAGCGGAGCAGGAGAAGAGTCGCAGGGAACAAGCACTGGCGAACGCCATCGGAACCCGCGTACTGCAAACCATCGTCGCCGCCGTTCCCGCCCGCTTGATGAAGCGCGACTTGCTCTTCATTGCCGAACAGATGCTCCCGCTGCTTGACGACAACCGCGTTGAGATCGTCGCCCGGAACCGGGGCATCCGCGCTAAGGAAGGTGAAACTGCAGCCAAGCTGCTCATCGCCTTTCTCCGCAAAGCCGAAGAAGGCGTTATCGGCAAGCTGATTGTTGAGACCGTGATCCTGCTTTCAGCGAGTAAGCAAGTCGAAGGCGGTAAGGTTCTCCGTGCCGCAGCCCAAGCGTACAAGGTGGACCCCGATACGATTGCCCTCAGGGTAAAGCATGAGGTCGCTGCTAAAGCGAAGGCGAAATCCGTTCCCAAGATCGAGTCGAAGCCAGTTGCAAAAGCATTGAAGAAGATTGCCTGAAAACTGTATCGCTTGATTGAGCCTGTCTTCGGACAGGCTCATCTTTTTTTTGCCCGTCTTTCCCACCCTTAAGGTCGCTCTCGCAACTGCGAGGGCGTCATGTTCTGCCCACCCGACGGGCTTGTGAAGCCTTCACCAATTTGTGTAGCGAAGCAAGCCGACGAAGGTAAGTTTTCCGTGCCACAGCCAAGAAGTGCAAGGTGGACACAGAATATGACTGCACTCAGAGTGAGGCATGAGCCGCTGCAAGGGGAAGGCACTCTGGTTGCCATGGTCAGAAGGCATTGCCTTACCCCTCCCTGAGTTCAATTTCGTTAGCTGTCGGGAACCTACCTCCAGGCAGGGTTGTGGCTGCCAAGGTCAATACCAGATACTCCGCGCGGTCTCCACAAGAAGCATTAGGTCGAGAGAGCCCGTTGTCGCCCGATGGTTTTCTTCACAGGCGTCGGAGGTATGGAGGGAAAAGGCTTCGTGGCATTCTTCGCCGGAATCTCATCGTGCAATATCACGTTTAGCAGAGACTTATGAACATGTATGCGTCCGTTGTATTCGATGAAGCCCAGCTTGCGAAACTTGTTCATGAAAAAGCTCACTCGCGATCGCGTCGTTCCGATCATGTCGGCAAGAGTTTCTTGAGTGATCTGCGGAATCCTACTCTCAGGCTCACCTGGTTGACCGAATTCAGCCATCAACAAGAGAATCCGTGCGAGCCGCTTTTCGCTCGAATTGAAGAGCTGATCTACTAGATCGGCCTGAGTTCGCATCCCGCGTACAAGCAGAAACTTCAGAAAGAGATCTGAGAATGCATGTTCCTCGTGCATAACTCGAATAATTTCTGCTCGTTGAATTTTCAGCGCTGAACAGGCTGTGATCGCCGTCGCCGTCGCAACCCGCAATCCCGCCACACCCACGATTGACTCCTCACCTACGAAGTCTCCCGTGGCCAATAGAGTGATCGTTGCTTCTTTGCCGCGTTCGGATAGGACCGTGAGTTTCGCTCGACCAGATTGTAGGTAGAACACGCAATCTGCGGGACTGCCCTGAGAAAAGAAAACCTGTTTGGCTTTCAGAAGCACAATTCTTCTTCCCAGTCCGGCGTTCGCTAGAAAACCAACGGGATCGAAGTCTCCCTGCGGATGACCATTCAATGGAAACCCCTTTACCAAAGCCCCGGTTGTTGAATAATTGAGGCCGATTGAGGATCGCGCTCCCAGGGCTGCGTAGAAACCGACGAAGATGGCCGTGACGACCGAGGTTGCGCCTCATGCTTATGTCATATTACGCACATAAACGGTTGCTTGCTCAAGCTAAATTGACAGGTCTGCTGCTCTAAAGGTATTCGTCTTGCTCTGACATATGAGCTTCGCAGGGCCTAGTACATCATGCCATTGCCTCCTTCAACCCCGTCTTCACCAGGATGTAGTTCATTGGGTATGCCGTGAAGAAACCGGCGATCATTGCGAACTGCATCATGAACCAATATCCCGCCTGATTGGGTTGAAGATGAGGGTGGGGAAAGAGGACAAAGTAGGTCAGCAGCATCCAGCCATACATGCCAAGTTGCCAGGAAGTGATGGACAGCGTGTCGGCCTTGATGGCAGCCCAGATTCCGGGGAATAGGGAAAGGCCGCGCATCGGAGCGATGGTGAAGTATTGAAAGACGATGCCGATGCTCCAGGCCAGAATGTAGTCGATGACAAAGCTTGCCCAGAGGTCCGAATGCCACAGCGTGAGCGCAAAGCCAAACACGGCGAAGTCGGCCACAATGTCACCCAAAGTGCAGCCCGCGCCACAGTGGCTTGCAGCGATTGAGATCTGGGATGGCTTGGGATGCTCTTCGGCTTCTTTCATCATCTGCTTATGCTGTTCTTCGGAGATGTGGGCTTGCGCTTCTTTCGTTTTCTTGCGGCCATAGTGGAAGTAGGCCCATACACCAAAGAGACTGCCATAAAGGGCCGTCACCGGCCATACGATGTTCATGATCCCCATCTTTTGCGGGTGTCGTGCGACATCGACCGCGATCACGATGGCGCAAAAGAACGCGATTCCAAGCGAAATCCAAGAAATCGTTTCAAACATGGTTTAGCTCCCTTTCACCGGACAGCTTGCGCGCGGCTGTTGATTAGTTATGAGTATCTGCTGGGCCAAGTGGTCCCGAATTGCTCTCCGCCGCTTTCCAGAGAGAGGACACGGACGGCGGCAACTTGTCCATGTGACTTAGAAACGTCGTAATCTGCCAGAGCTGCTGGTCGTTGTACGTCTGCTTCCACGCAGGCATACCGCTATATCTGATGCCGTGTTGCAGGATGTAGAAGTTCTGGTTCTCTGGCATGTCGGGTGAGTCCTCCATGAATTGTGGTGGGCGCGGATAGAGTGCGTCGGCCAGCATTCCCTGATGGTGAGAGTAGCCACCGTGGCAACTGGAACACTGCTGTTGATACATCTTCATTCCAGCAACCAGATTCGCGTCGGTTGGCTGAAGGGGGTTCTGTATCTCAGGCGCGCGACGGTCTACTGATGCATCGAGAGCCGGCATCGCAACACTCCGGTCAATAGCGTTTACAGGAGTGTCCGCGCGAGGATTAACGAAGCCGAACCGGACATAGCAAAATCCCGTCACGAGTAGGATGACGGTTGCAACGATGCAGCCTAACCAGAACTTTCGCATTGTGGATCTCCTTTACTGGGTGCGGTAATGAACAACTGACGAGAGACTGCGGCGGCGCCCTTCGCGACGGTCGCCTCCAGCGGATCAAAAATGAATGGCGCCGATCTGTAGCTAATTTCCATCTCCCGGTGCTGTGGGAAGATTCATCGTTGTCGAATCTGAGCCGATGCTCATTGGTTCGTCCAGTCCGTTCATCAATGCGTAGTTCTGGAGGGCGATTGCCGCCCGCCACTCTTCGTTGAGCGCCTGGATATAGGTGAGTTGCAAGGTGAAGAGCAGATGCTGGGCCGTCAAGACGTGTGGGTAAGACTGCGCCATCTGCTGGTATTTCATGACCTCCAACTGATAGGCGCGGCGCGCTCGCGGCAGCATCTCAGAGCGATATTTCTCGGCGGTGTAACGTGCGGTTTGATACTGCTGTGCGTAGGGTTCGGCGCGGTTGCGGGTGAGTAGCTGGGTTCGCGTTACATCCTGATGGGCCCGCTCCAGTTCTGCGCGCGCCGCTCCAATATTGCCCTGATTGCGATTCCAGAGGGGGATTTGAACTCCGGCCTCGACGAAGCTCATCCAGCCGGTCTTGATTCCCGTTTCTCCGAGCTCTTCGCCGGAATACCACTCGCCCGCCTTGAGATTGAGGTTGGGCAACTTCTCTCGTTTGGCGTCTTTCAATCGGGCTTCCGCCAGAGTGACGTTGGCCTGGGCCTGCTTCACCGCTGGACTCTCCCGCATATCGGTGACGACCGCTCCATCAGGGTCGAGCAGAGGTGGCTCGACAAGCTCCCCGGCTAAGGGATGTGGGACAAGAGAGCTCTGGCCCGCGTAGGTCGCAAGCTGTGTAAACGCGGCCAGGAACATGCGCTGCGCATGAACGAAATCGACTTTTGCCTGTTCGGCTGCGATTTCGGCAGTCAGAACATCAGAGGCATCTGCCTGCCCATTCCGTTCAAGCTCGTGGGCGTTCGTCTCCGTGTCCAATGCGAATTTGAGCAGCCGGTCGTGAATGACGACGGATTGCTGAGCGGCCAGGGCATCGAAGAAAGCGCGGCCTACGTCATTGTGAATACGGGCGCGTTGAATCTCGACCGCGAATTCGTTGGATCGGCCCGCGGCCCGGTACACATCGCGCCTTAGAGCCAGCTTGCGTCCCAATACAAACTCCTGCGAGAAGAAAGCTCCCTCCTCTCCGCCGTGGTAGCTGCCTCCGCGAATGTGATCGCCGGAGTAGCCAATGATCGGATTTGGCGGAAGGCTAACCTGCCGGGCTTGTTCTTTCGAGCGATCAACATTGCGTTGGGCCTGAACAAGCGTCGGATTTGACTTGTCAGCCATGTCGATAAACTCTGCAAGGGTCATCGGTTGCCGAGGGACAACTTCTATCAAAAGTTCAGGAGCAGGAAGGTCGGAACCGGTTTGAAAGCCCACCGCTTCCGGTTCCTGAAGCTCCTGGATAGGCAACTTGATGGAACTGGCGTCGCTATCCTGTGCCGGCTTTCCATCAGCTTGACCAGCCTGCTGTTGAAAGGAGTGTTCAATGCTCGCTGCTGCTGCCTTTGCTTTCGTATCCCGAGTGTCCTGACGCATGTTCTGCATGTCGCCGGGCATGGGGTCTGGCTGCCGTCGTGTGCGGTTCGGCTTAGGAGCTGGTGTAGTCTGCTGTGACTTCGTTGGCGGTGTGTCCATCTTCATGCCGGGCATTTCCGGCATGGACTGCTGGGCCTGCAGGGTGCAGGCGGCAACCGCTAATGTGAGGCTCAATCCCAGGTATCGAATCTTCATGTCTTCTCCCAATCTCTTTGTTTCGGCCAGGCACATCCTTTCGGAGTGCCGATTGTGCTGTAGTCAAGCCGCAATTGGCCGCGTTAACTTTTCGCCTCGTCGGTGTAGAGCGAGGCGTAGGGGTCGCCGGACCGGTTTGCATTGCGCATGGCGGACAGAACCTGGTCGTATTGCTCGGGTGGCAGGACGCGGACAAAGGTCATCATTCCCTGCATGAACCGGCTCCAGTTGGGGCGCAGGCCAAGGTTCTCCGGCTTGTCCACCAGCTTGTCCATATTCATCATGGGGCCTTCCATGTAAGCGTCCTGCGGGAAGTTCGGCACGTTGTTCGCGTTAGGCGAGGTCTCGCTGCTCTGCATTTTCATGCTGCTCTGGCCCATGTCGAACGCATCCAGATTGCGCTTCTGCAACTCGCTCAGCTTGGGTCCAGTTCCGCTCTGCTCCTTCGTCATGCCCATCATGCCGGCGTCGAGTTGTGTATTGGCGAGGGGGCCGTCTGGCATCGTCGCCTGCTTTCCCGCACCCAGCGAAGCCGATGGGATTGCTGGATCGGTGACAGCAGGAGACCCGCTCATTTCCATGCCTTTCATACCGTTCATCGACATCTGGCTCATGTCGTCGCCGTTCTGACCCCGTGGGGTCATACGTCCGTGGCTGTCATCGCCGCGCAGACCTTTGCCACCGGGGAACCCCGCCATGCGGGTCATCGGTCCCGCTTGCGAAGCCATCTGGTTCATCATGTGGTGGGGAAGGTGACAGTGCAGCATCCAGTCACCCGGATTGTCGGCGACGAACTCAACATTGCGCGCTTGTGCTACGCCGACCAGCACTGTATTTCCCGGCCACCAGGCAGTTTCGGGTATACGTCCACCTTCGGTTCCCGTGACGTAGAACGTGTGACCGTGGACGTGCATTGGGTGATGGTCCATGCCTAGGTTTACAAAGCGAATGCGAACACGGTCGCCTTGTCGCACAATCAGAGGTGTGGTGGCAGGCCCGGCCTTTCCGTTGAGCAGCAGCCAGTTGAACTCCATCATCATTGTGTTCGGCGTCGTCGAGTTAGGTAGCACCGCATACTCCTGCAAATGAATCAGGAAGTCTTTCTCGCAGTTCGGCCGGTATGGAACTTTCGGATGCATGATGAAGCCGCCCAGCATTCCCGCCATCTCCTGCATCGCCATGTGCGAGTGATAGAAGTAGGTGCCTTCCTGGTGGATGGTGAAGTTGTAGACGAAGGTTTCGCCGGGCTTCACCGGCTCCTGACTGATTCCGGGCATCCCATCATTGCCAATGCGATCCTCGAATCCGTGCCAGTGAATCGAACTCGGTTCGGGCAACTCATTCTTGAAAATGACGCGGACTTTATCGCCCTGTGTCACCTGAATGGTGGGGCCCGGTGCAGAGCCATTGAAGCCCCACACGTCGATGGTTTTGTCAGGCGCGATCTGCCGCTTGAAGACGTGAGCCGTGAGCCGGAATACTTTGGTGGCACCGTCCATCTCAAAAGGCAAATCGCCCACATCGGTGGTGACCACCGGTGCGTTCAAGGCTGGGCCGCGAAGCGTTTCAACCTTGGAAAGAGAACCGCTGCTTTCGCCAAGATAGCCGCCACGAGCGGCGACCTGGCTGGTGGGATTGTTATTAGTGTGGGTCGTTTCAGCGACGGCGCGGCTGGCAAACAGCCCCGCGCCGAGGCCAAGGGTACTTTGAAGAAAAGATCGGCGATTTGCCATGAGAAAGGGCTCCGGAGACACGGTAAAGGCACATGAACATGCGCCGCCGGAGCGGAGAACGAAGCACTCTGCAATCTTGAGAGAAAGAGCGGCTCACTCCATCGGCGACACGGAAACGGTCGATGGCTGGCGCTGTCTAAATCCGGAGAGTGGTTTGAAGGGCTACAACGAGGCGTGATCGTAAAGGCGGGGTTCCAACAGCCTCAATTTGCGGTTCCATCTCAGGCGTAAAGAATGCCTGGGTTGAAAGAAACATCGGTTGGGTTGCTGCAAGGAGTTGGGCACCGCCATAATCGCTGCGCAACAGTGTAGGAGCCAACTCACAAACATGCTGGATACAACTGCTGCTCGACAGCGTGACCATCGGCAGAACCGCCATGTCATTCGGGCCTGTCATCTCCCGATGCGACATCCCGGACATTTGGTGACCAGAATGCTCACTGCTGGCGCTTTCATGAGAAGCAGAGCCATGAGAGCACCCGCTTCCGAGAGCCATCGCTGCGCAGGACGCAGAACAGGCAGAGGCCGCACACGAGATTGTCAGCAAAAGAACTGCTGTCAACGTCGCGAGTGCTGCTCTTAGGCGCATAAGGTAAGTTTACTCCGTTGGGTATGATGCTGTGGTGTAAGTCGAGGTTGTTGGAGACTATTTCGTTTCGAACGGCTACTTAGATCACTGCGGCACACCTTTATCGTGTAACTTTCCCCGGCGAAGGGCCCGCTCTTTCATCATGACAAAGAAGACGGGCACGAGAATCAGAACGTGGATCGTCGAGGTAATCATGCCGCCGACGATAGGTGCAGCTATCGGCTTCATCACGTCGGACCCGATGCCGGTCTCAAAGAGGATGGGGATGAGACTGGCGAGAACAGCGGCGACAGTCATGAGCTTTGGGCGCAGGCGCTGTACCGCGCCTTCGATCGCGGCCAGTTCGATATCGTGAGGGTTATGAATTTCGCCTGCGAGGAGATGACGATCCAGAGCTTCATGCAGGTAGACGACCATCACCACACCGGTTTCCACGGCGATGCCGAAGAGCGCAATGTACCCGACCCAGACGGCCACGCTGAAGTTATAGCCAAGCAGCCATTGCAACAGCAGGCCACCGGTCAGTGCGTAGATCGTGGGCACAATGAGTACGACCGCCTCCGCAGCCGAGTGGAAGACCATGTAGAGCAGGACGAAGATGAGAAAGAAGACGATGGGCAGAATGAGCTTGAGGCGCTGCTTTGCGCGCAATTCAAACTGATACTCGCCCGACCACTGATAGGTGTAGTTGGTCGGCAGGACGAGCTTGCTTTTGAGCAGATGGTTGGCTGCGTTGACGAAGCCGCCATAGTTGGTGTCTTTGAGGTCGAGATAGACGTAGCCGGTGAGTTGGCCGTCTTCGTCTCGGATCATGGCGGGACCGTGGGTGAACGAGACTTGGGCCACCTGGCCGAGCGGAATCTGCGCCCCGGATGGAGTAACGACCAGCACGGTACGCATCGCTTCGATGTTGTCGCGAAACGCTCGTGCGTAGCGCACGTCGATCGGATATCGTTCGCGGCCTTCGATATTCTCGGCTATGTTCTCGCCGCCAATGCCGGATGCGACGGCGGTCTGGACATCGGCCACGCTGAGGCCGTAGCGCGCGGCCTCCAGGCGATTCACCTCCACGTTGACATAGAAGCCCTGCGAGATGCGCTCGGCGAAAATGGAGCGCAGTTGTGGCATCGATCCAAGAATGCTTTGAATCTGGCCAGCGACGCGTTCGATCCCGTCCACGTTCGGACCTTGCACCTTCATTCCAAGGGGTGTCTTGATGCCCGTCAGCTCCATATCCAGACGGTTCTCGACAGGGCTCGTCCAGGTATTGGACAGGCCCGGAAACTGCACCTTCGCGTCCATGTCCTGAACGAGCTTGTCATAGGTCATGCCGACGGGCCACTGTTCGCGGGGCTTGAGCATAATGGTGGTGTCGTACATGTCCAGTGGCGCGTTGTCGGTCGCGCTGTCGGAGCGTCCCACCGTGCCGAAGACGCTCTCTATTTCGGGGAAGGTGTGCAGGATGGCATCCTGCTTTTGCAGGATCGTCTTCGCCTGCTCCACCGAAATGCCGGGAAGAGCGGTGGGCATGTAGAGAGCAGAGCCTTCAAAGAGCGGCGGCATGAACTGGCTGCCGAGTTTGAAGGCAACCGGCAGCGTGACCAGCAGAAACAGTAAATTGACCGCAATCGTCAGCTTGCGATGATGCAGGCAGAATCGCAGCACGGGCAGGTAGATGGCTTGCGTGAACCGCGCGATGGGGTTGGCGCGTTCTGGCTTGAGCCTTCCCCGGATAAGCAAGACCATCAACACAGGAACGAGCGTGATAGCAATGATGGAAGAAGAGCCAACCGCCAGCGTCTTTGTCCAGGCAAGCGGACGGAACATGCGCCCTTCCTGGGCTTCCAGCAGAAAGACCGGCAAGAACGATACGACGATAATCAGCAGCGAGAAGAAGAGTGCAGGGCCGACCTGCTTGGCAGCGCCGATCAGAATCTCGCGGCGTTCGGTCTCGGTGACAGGCTTGGTGTCGCGCTCCTGCCGTTCCGACAGATGGCGATATCCGTTCTCCACCATGACGATGGCCGCATCGACGAGCACACCAACGGCTAAGGCTAGACCGCCGAGTGACATGATGTTGGAGCTGATGCCAAGGTAGTAGATCGGAATGAAGGCGATGAGCACGGCGATGGGAAGCGCGAGGATCGCAATCAACGCCGAGCGGAAGTGGAATAGAAAGATCAGAATGACGAGGCTGACGATGATCGCCTCTTCGGTGAGGTCGCGTTCGAGGGTTGCGATGGAATCGTTGATCAAACCCGAACGGTCGTAGCCTGCCATGATCTTCACGCCGGGCGGCAACGAAGGCGCTATCTGTTTCAGCTTTGCCTTGACGCCGTTGATGACGTTCAGCGCGTTCTCACCCTGTCGCATAACGACGATGCCGCCAACAGTTTCGCCCTCGCCATTCCAGTCCGCCGCACCCTGACGAATGTCGGGGCCAAGAGAGACGGTGCCAAGGTTGCGGATGAGGATGGGTGCGCCGTTGCTGCTGCCGACTGCGACGTTTTCCAGATCATCTGTCGATTTCAAATAGCCGAGGCCGCGAATCATATACTGCGCTCCGCTCAGATCGAGCACCCGGCCACCAACTTCATTCGTGCTTGCCTTGACCGCCGCGATAACTTTGGACAGAGGAATGCCGTAGGCCAGCAGCTTATTGGGATCGACGTTGACCTGATACTGCTTCACAAATCCGCCAATGCTCGCAACCTCGGCGACGCCAGGAACGGTTTCGAGCGCGTAGCGGAGATGCCAGTCCTGCAGGCTGCGAAGGTCGGCCAGGCTCTGGTTTCCGCGCGTATCGACGATGGCGTACTCGAAGACCCAGCCTGCGCCAGTGGCATCGGGACCGATCTCAGGATGCACACCCGTGGGCAACTGTCCGCTGATCTGCTGGAGATATTCGAGCACACGGGAGCGTGCCCAGTAGAGGTCGGTGCCATCCTTGAATACAACGAAGACGTAGGAGTCCCCAAACATCGTCTGAGCACGAACGGCCTTCACATGCGGCGCAGCCAGAAGGCTCGTGACAATGGGATAGGTGACCTGATCTTCGATGAGATCGGGTGGTCGCCCATCCCAGCGTGTGTGGATGATGACCTGCACATCCGAGATGTCGGGCAAGGCATCGACGGGAATATGCCGCAGCGACCAGATACCTGCGAGCGTCAACAGCAGCGTGAAGGTGAATACAAGGAAACGGTTACGAGCGCATAGATCGATGATTCGGGAGAGCATGGTTACATCCCCCCCGTTGCGTTAAGGTGAACTTGTTTTGTGGCGAGGATTTCGCCGCCTCTCTTCGCGACAACCGTCACCTGCCACGTTCCGCCGGAGCCAAGATCGCCAGAGCCTTCGTAGACCCCTGCATTTTTCTCCGCAAGATGCGCAGACGAGTTCATGGCAGCCATCCCCATTGCCGGCATCGCCGGCATGAAAAAGGTCACGGTAACATCCGCGCCTGGGATTACCGTGCCGTTGCTCCCAGTCAGCTTGACCCGAAAGACATTCGCCCCTTTGCGCGGCGGCGTGGGTTCGGTTGTGAGATCAATCTGCGCCTGCTGCGGAGATGCCGCCTGGTTCGCGCCCGCTCCCGGAGGCGGAGGCGCATACGAACCTGCGGCGGCCTGCAGTTGGCTTTCCGAGTCGATCAGGAAGTTGGCTGAGGTGACGATGGACTCACCAGCGGCCAAACCCTTCAGCACCACGAAATCGTCGCCGATGCGAGGCCCCAGCACGACATCGTGCGGTTCAATGCTGCCATTCCCGTGATCGAGGAACACAACCTGCCTCATGCCTGTCTGAAACACGGCTGAGGCCGGAACGACAAGCCGTCGTCCCATCGAGGATTTGACAGCGACATTGACGAACATCCCCGGCTTAAGCAGCAGGCCGGGATTTGCGATGGACAGTCTCACTGCGACTGTGCGCGTCGTCATGTCCACTTGAGGAAGAATCTGTTCGACGCGGCCTCGGAACGTCTTGAGAGGGTAGGCATCGACGGAAATGGTGGCAGAGTCGCCGGGCTTGAGTTGCCCTACATCGGTTTGAAACACCTGCGCATTGACCCACACCTGCGAGAGGTCCGCGATGGTGTATAGCCGGGTCGCCGGAGTCGCAAACAGATTAGGCAGTGCATTTAATTCAGTGACGTATCCAGACGCAGGGGCGTTGATGGTGAGATCAGGCAAGGCTCGTCCAGTGCGCTTGAGTTCGGCGATCTGGCTGGCGGGAATCTCCCACTGCGCGAGCCGCTGTTCCGCCGCCGCAGTCAGCGAGTTCGCACCCGCCGCGACATCGCCGATGGAGCTGCCGCCGAGTGTCTTCTCATTTTCGCGCGCGAGTAGGTATTCCTGCTCGGTCGCCACCAGGTCGGGACTGTAGATGGTGAAGAGAGGCTGTCCCTTGCGAACATATTGATACGTCGCGTTGACGAAGACCCTGCGGATGTAGCCTGAGAATCGCGTCTGCACATAAGACACAAGGCGGTCGTCGATTGCCACCGTTCCGGTCGCGCTCAGGTCATTGTCGAGCCGTTTGTATTGCGCAACGCCGGTGCTCATATCGATGCTCTGCATTTGCGCCTGCGATAACTGCACGGGCGCGAGCGGCGCTTCGACCTGCTGTGGCGATTGCGGTACTTGACGCATTGCGCTGGAAGAGACGACTGGCCCTTCCGCAAGTGGTGCCGGACCGCCGGTGTTGGCCGGCGCGCTGTGTCGGGGCTTATACACGAAGAAGAGCACCGCGGCCAGGATGCAAGCCCATACGAGCGACGTAACGAGAATGTATTTCTGCGTGGACTGGCTCATCGGAGAGACGCTCCTGTCAGCGTCTCAAGACGCACGATTGCGGTTTCATGTTCCAGAAGAGCTTCTTGATAGTCGCTCTTCAGAGAGAGAAGGTCGAGCAGAGACGAGAGCACCGGGGTGAACTCCTGCTTATTGGCTTCGTAGGAGGATTCCTCCGAACGGAAGATGGCTTCCGATTGCGGAATCAGTCCGTGGTTATAATCGGCCAGCAGTTCCGCCGTGCTTGTGGCTGCAACGAACTGCTTTTGCACGGCTGCGAGTTGTTGCTGCGCCTCGGAGTCGAGTTCGTGCCGCGCATGGTTCGCCTGTTCGGTCGCCTCGGCGACTTCCTCTCGAACACGGCCGCGATGCGGCAGGCTCAGGTTCAGCGTCAGCATGTAGTAGTCGCGATAAGAAGGGCCGGTCAACTGATACATATAGCCAACATTGAAGTCAGGCTTGCTGCCTCGCTGCTCGGACTTTATCTGGGCGTCTTCCTGCTGGACTGACCGTTGCTCAACCTGCAAGACCGGGTTCTGTTGACGAACCAGAGCTTGCAATTCACTGGCGCTAAGCCGCAGCGTTGTTTCGACGAGCGGTTCCGCGATGATGTCAGGCGAATCTTGTGTGCGATGTAACAGCTCTTTGAGATCGGCCTCAGCTTCGCCCATCTGTTCGCGATTGACTGTTTCGCGCCGCAGAATCTCAGTACGCTGCAGCTGCGCCTTGATGATGCCCGCCTGACTGCCCTCGCCGAGGCTATAGTGTGAGAGCGCATTCTTGACGAGTGGCCCCAGCACCCCATCCGTATGGTCGAGGATGGTGAGTGTCTGCTGTAGATAGGCAAGCCGCAGATAAAGCAGCTTGATATGCTCCCCTACATCGGCGCTGACCACACCTACCTGGGCTTCGGCCGTGTCGGCCTTGCGTGACGCAACCTCGCCCTTGAGTCGGAGCTTGCCAGGAAAGGGGAGGGCTTGCGAAGCTCCGAAGCCGAGATACGCGAAGTTGCTGTTGCTGAAGCCGGCGCCCGGCTTCGGGCTGCCGACGCTGAACGATTGAAAGGTAAACTGCGGATCGGGCAGCGTGGACACCTGTCGCGCCACATGGCTCGACGCCTTCCAGGTATCGTTCGCAGCGGCAATCTGGGAATTGCTTGATTGTGCTTCGGCAAGCAATGTGGCAAGTGGCGTTGGTTTACCGTTCATCTCCTGCGAGTTCGCAGAGATGCCAGCGAATAACACCAACGCGGTGGTCCAATAGGCGGCCACCCTCATGGTTAAACTCCTGTCTCGGTTGCAGTTCAGACATGAACGCGCACAAGTGTGCGGCTCGAATCTTCAGCGAGATAGGGAGGAGCTAGACTCTGAGAACAGAAATGATCGAGTGGGGAGGCTTTGGCGGTGAGTGTTCTGGACGCTGAATCCAGCCATTAGTTTCATCGTCGGGCGTGAAAAGGTCGAGGGGCAACGTCCAGATTGCAATCGCAAAGACAGGATGGAACGAGACAAAATCTGATCTCAAAGCACTGTCGTGAATCGCGCCTGGGGTCTTCTTGCAGCAGTCGTGAGAGCTGGGCATGTCCGTATGCCCGCAGTCACTTTTCATCATGCGGCAGCAGGCTTGCTCTTCGACAGTCATACCCGCATCAGGAGCCATGCACGCCATCGCCGGTGCCACAAAGGACACGAGGAGCAACAGAACAGCTCCGAATTGGCGCAGTGGCTTCACATAAACCAGCATACGCCAACAGTCCCCAAGGCGAGCGAAACGAGGCAGCATAAGATGAGCGTTCCGATACATCACTTGACGTCCAAACCTGTTTCACTTGCTGGCAGACTGCAAGTGCAAGGTTCCGTGAAGTGCCGCCGTAAGAGCTAAAATCTTACGCGGCGGTTAGATATAAATTCCACGAACTGATTTACTTTGCATAGGTATGGGGTATCCCGATGGCATCTGACAACTTCGTCGACAACAGTCTTCTTTGCGGGGTCACCCACGACTTGGCCGAGGAACTCTTCCATTTTGAGAACAGGAGACCGTGGCAGTCGGGCCTATTTTCAAAACTGCTAGTCAAAGCTGATGACCTTCGCGTTCTCCTCATCGCCATGGACGCCCAAGCGCAAATGAAAGAACATCACACCGACGGCACGACCACAATCCATGTCATAAAAGGTGTGGTCTGCATCCGCATACAAGACAAACCGCTCAGTCTTCAAGCAGGCCGGATGCTTACTCTCGCACCGCGAATCCAGCACGATGTAGAAGCGCGTGAGGCATCGGTCCTTTTGGTCACAATCTCATGGCCGGCAACCGATATGCTTCGTTCGCTTCCGCATAGGGGCTACGGCTCCTAAACCCCGGGTAATTTGTCTTTCTTCGAAACTTCCTGCCTGCGTTGCCTAGCAATGATGGACACTGATCGTGCCACAGCAGCTGCCAGCCTTGTCAACAACGGGGAGACTCGTTGCCTTATGCTCGTGCAGTTTCCGACGCACTTCGTCAAGGGAATCATCTTTGCCACAACATGCAGATGCGGGACTCATGATCCCTTCGACAGCCGTTTCCGATGCCCTGTGGTCGTCAGCAACTACTTTGTGGCACACGTCACGCTCGGTGACGACGCCGACGACCGTTCGGCTTTCCTTGTCCTTTACTACAGGGGCGCAACCGCAACCGGTTTTACGCATTGCGAGGGACGCCTTTTGAACAGTCTCACGGGGTGTGCAGCACGACTCCGGATTCAGAGCCTCCATTTTGTCTCCACAGCAACTCATGGTTCATTCTCCTTGCCCCTCTGAAATGCTCCAACGAGTCGGCCTCAAATCACAAGAGGCATCGCTCACAATGGACACTACTCTTCGACCACCTTAGACCCATTGAATCGAGATGACTGTGCTCTTTTGACCACGATCAACGCGCCGAGTGCTAAATTGCTCAGACGGAAGGCGTTGCCGTCGGTAGGCTCAGAGAGAGAGATCACAAACGAAGAGCTGCGTTCCAAGCTCCTACGGTATGCTCCTACGAAGTAGGGACATCCACTCGAACGCAAGCAGCAACATTCGAGAAGCAATGCGCCAATGAAGAATTACCCGCGTGGCTCGGCAGGTGCCGAACGTCTGCCGGTGCCAGTGTGAGGTGCGCAAGCACAGGGGGATCAAATGCTCGATGGCGTCATGCTTCTGTGGTTTGTTCTTACCGCACTATCGCTGCTGTATGTCGTGGTGGATATTCGTGCCACACCTGAAGCTCCGGTGCTCAAGTGGGGATTCATACTACTCACCGCATATACCGGACCGCTGGGAGCATTCCTGTACGTCTTGGGTTGTCGTGAGCCACTGCCTGGACTGCACGAACGTTACGTTGCGACGCGATGGAGACAAGTTCTAGGTTCGACGATGCATTGTGTAGCTGGCGATGGCCTTGGGATCTTGGCGGGCGCGCTCATCGCCAGTCTGCTTCGCTTGCCCAGAGCTGCCGATATTGCGCTGGAGTATGCCCTGGGTTTTGGCTTCGGATGGAGCATTTTTCAGTCCTTGGCGATGCGCGGCATGGCAGGGGGCTCTTATAAGCGTTCGCTCTCCATCACGTTTTTCCCGGAATTGCTGTCTATGAACTTTCTCATGGCCGGCATGGTGCCCATGATGACATTTGGCATGATGAGAGTACCGGCAGCTCATAATCCATTCAGGCCGGAGTTCTGGTTCGTTATGTCCATGGCCCTGTTGGTTGGCTTCATCACCGCGTACCCTATGAACTGGTGGTTGGTATCCCATCACATGAAGCACGGCATGATAACGGTACGGCCCGAGCACAAGTCCCAAGATGAAACCACAGATAAAAGCGAGCACGTACATCACGCGGCGACCGAGCGCGCCGACGGCCACCACACACAAAGCAACCCTCTGACGGACCGTGCTGCGATGCCGGTATCAACCAGCGTCCTCACCTGGATGACAATCTTGTCGTGGATGATATTCGGGCTTGGACTATCGGTCGCCACCATGTTCGGCGGGATGTAAAGCAGGAATCTGCATCGAATGGAAAGAGGCGATGCGATGATTCTCAGTCAGGGTTCAGCAGGTACGTCCGCAGACAAGATAGATCCGCATCTCAACGAACTCTTGGAGCACCGCGCTAAGTTCTTGGCTTTTCTCACGGCGCGAGTCTCCGACCCGGCTACCGCCGAAGACATCCTCCAGGCCGCCTATACGCGGACTTTGGAAAAGGGCGGCCAGATCCAGAAGACGGAAAGCGTCGTGGCGTGGTTCTATCGCATCCTTCGGAACGCCTTGACGGACCATTATCGGAGAGATGCCGCCCGTGGGCGCGCCCACGAAGGACTGTCGGCGGAAACTCCTGAAAGCTACGAGATGGAACTGCAGTCAAATCTATGTACCTGCATTGAGGGCGTGGTGCAAACGTTGAAACCCGAATATCGCCTCGCACTGGAGCAGATTGATTTGAGCGGCGAATCGATAGCAGATTTTGCCAAAGCTGAGCATACGACCCCTAACAATGTCTCGGTACGGCTGCACCGCGCGCGTCGAGCGGCTGCCAAGAGACTCATTCAGGTATGCGGTAGCTGCGCGGACCACAAATGCCTCGATTGTTCCTGTAAACGGAGAGTGTAAGGGAATGTGCCGGCGTGCGTCTTTATGGGTGAAGGAGATATACCCATGTGTTGTTGTGCAACCAAAACCAAGGAGAACGCTCAGATGGTGAAGGATGTTGTTTGCGGAATGGACATCGACCCGAAGGACGCCGCGGGCCAGAGTGACTATCAGGGAAAGACCTATTACTTCTGCGGTCTCGGATGTAAGCGGAAGTTTGATGCGAACCCCCAACAGTATGTGAAGTAAACGCTGAGACGGGCTGCGGTCGAGCGCAGCCCCGTTCGGTGCAGGAGCATCAATGGTTGACGAGCAGACAGTCAAAGAAGTGCGGGACCCCGTATGCGGGATGATGATCGAGCCACAGGATGCGGTGAGCCATCAGGAGTATGACGGCCAGACCTACTACTTTTGCAATCGATCCTGCGCGACGAAATTTGCCGCCGATCCCCAAAGCTATTTGCATCCGGTAGCCAAAGCTGCGACTGCGGGTAGCAAAGAGGCAGCTTACATCTGTCCGATGCACCCCGAAGTGCATCAGATGGGTCCGGGAAGCTGCCCGAAGTGCGGCATGGCGCTCGAACCGGAAGTACAAGTCGTCCCGTCCACTCGCACGCAGTACACCTGTCCCATGCACCCTCAAATCATTCGTGACGAGCCGGGCGACTGCCCGATCTGCGGCATGGCGCTGGAACCGATGACCATCACGGCTAACGAGGCGAATCCCGAACTCGATAGCATGACGCGGCGGTTCTGGATCGGTGCAGCCCTAACGCTCCCGCTGCTCGCCATCATGATCTCTGACTTCCTGCCAGGCCATCCGATTCAAGAACTCTTGAAAGGGCCCTGGCTTGGCTGGTTTGAGCTCGCCATCGCTTCTCCGGTGGTCCTCTGGGGAGGCTGGCCATTCTTCCAGCGAGGCTGGGCATCGATCATCAGTCGCAATCTCAATATGTTCACCCTCATCTCGGTTGGAGCTGGGTCCGCCTACCTCTACAGCGTCGTGGCTATATTCATGCCACAGCTCTTTCCGGCATCGTTCCGCGATATGTCCGGTCAGCTGGGCCTCTACTTCGAGGCCGCAGCAGTCATCACCGTTCTCGTTTTGCTCGGCCAGGTGCTGGAGTTGAAGGCGCGAAGCCAAACCAGCAGCGCTATCAAAGCTCTGCTTGGACTCGCCCCTAAAACGGCACGGCGCATTGCCGCCGATGGACAAGAACAGGATGTAGACCTCAATGAGATTCAGGTAGGCGATAGCCTGCGAGTTCGACCAGGCGAAAAAGTCCCTACGGACGGCGTCTTAACCGAGGGCAGTAGCTCCGTGGACGAATCGATGGTGAGCGGTGAGCCAATCCCGGTCGAGAAGACCAAAGATGCGAAGGTCATCGGCGGAACGATCAACGGAACCGGCGGCTTCGTGATGAAGACGGAGCGCGTCGGCGCGGATACGCTCCTCGCTCAAATCGTGAAGATGGTCAGCGAAGCCCAGAGGACCCGCGCCCCCATCCAGCGGCTTGCCGATACCGTCGCTTCCTACTTCGTTCCGG
>JABBOG010000036.1 GCA_019351975.1 Acidobacteriota bacterium | reverse complement strand
ATCCGTCTCCACCTCCGGCCCCAACCCCACCGAATACCCCATCCGCTGAAACACCCCCACGATCTCCGCCATCGTCTTCACCAGCGGATGCTCCACCCCCAACCGCCGCCCCACCCCCGGCAACGTCACATCCAACCCGCCCTGCTGCTCTACCTCGACGACCGCCGCTCTCCCAGCGATCTGCGACTCAATACGACCTTTAAACTCATTGAACGAAATACCAAGAAGCTTCTTCGCCTCCACAGGCGCGCTCTTCAGCCAGGCTTCAGATACCACTTTCAGCTTGCCCTTCCGCCCCAGCCACTTCAAACGAAGCTGCTCGTCGTCAGGATTGTCAACGCTCATGTCAGCGTCAAACTCATGCTGCAACTCAAGAAACGCGACCCTGAGCGACGCCTCTGAAAAATCTTTAAGCTCCGGAATATTCAAGGTCTATCCTTACGCCGACTTCGCCAGCCGCCGAGACCACGTCTCAACGATCTCAGTCTTCAGTGTTCCCGCCTGCGACACAGCGTCCGGAATCGGATCGCCATCCTCAAGCATGCTCTCGAGATGGAACTCAATCCCCTCCCGCATCAGCGCCTGCACCTCTTCCAGCGTCTCGCCCGTCGCCACAAGTCCGGGCAGGTCCGGAACATACGCACCCCAGCTCACCGGCCCCTTCTCATAGATCACCACGTACTCTCTCATCGCTCTAAACCCGCCTGTCTAAGAATACTGCGGTACGTATTCTCCGGCGGCGTCGAGGACGCCTTCGCCAGCAGCGTCACCTTCCCCTTCTTCTCCGGATGCACATACTGCATATGGCTACCTCGCTGACTCTTAAGACACCATCCATCTTCTTCAAGCCTTCTCTGAATCTCTCTATACTTCGGTGGCATCGCTCATCATTCTATCCCACCACCCCACAGCGCCCACCACGATTTACCCCAGAAGGCTCTAGGGTTTGCCGCTCTGATAACCTGTGATCAAGAATTTGGAGAAATTATGCCCGAGGATGATGACCAGCTCTCTCTGATTGAAATATCACCAGAAGAACTTGAACCAGTCGGGGGTGAGAGTGAGGACGACCTTCAGGGACTCGATGCAAAGTCCCTCTCAGAAGCCGTCGTCTTCGCTACAGACTGGACCGCTGAAACTATTCTTCGCCAGATGGAGCGAGGGAACATCTATATGAATCCCAAGTACCAGAGACGAGACGCTTGGCGCGCAGCGACAAAGAGCAGATTTATTGAGTCGCTGATACTCGGCTTACCGGTCCCACCGTTGGTTTTGGCCGAAGCTAAAGGGAAGCGAGGATCGTATATAGTGATCGACGGCAAGCAGCGTCTGCTCACGATTCGGCAATTCGCAGCAAGTCACGATGACAGTTCATATCCGCAACTGAAACTTAGAGACCTCGAAATAAGGCGCGGCTTGAATGGAAAGAGCCTGCACGATCTCAAAAGTGATCCTGAAGCTAAGTCCGACCGTGACGCCTTTGAGAATCAGACGATTAGGACGGTCGTCCTAAGGAATTGGCCAAATGACAGTTTTCTTCACCTTGTATTCCTTCGATTGAATACCGGGACCGTTCAACTATCCCCGCAAGAGCTTCGACAGGCACTCAGTCCAGGGCCCTTCGTCGACTTTGCGGTTGAGTATTCCGGTAAGAGCGTTGGCCTGAAAAGGTTGCTGAACTCAACACACCCGGACTTTCGGATGCGAGACGTTGAGTTGCTTGTTCGTTTTTATGCTTTTCGAAATTTTCTAGACACCTACAAGGGGAATTTAAAAGCTTTTCTTGACCACACCTGTAGTCAGCTAAATCGTGAATGGGAAACTCGTAAAGGAGCTCTTGAACACCAAGCCGAAGAGTTCGAAGCAGCCGTGGAGACAACTTTTGAGATCTTCGGAAACAACGCATGTCGAAAATCTGACGGAAACGGATACGAAAGGAGACTTAATCGAGCGGTTTTCGACGTGATGGTCTACTTTTTTGCAATTAAGGAAATCCGTGACGACGCAGTTCAGCACGGCGCAGCCCTTGCAGAAGAGTTCAAGCGCATCTGCGGGCAAAGGGGCGATTTCCTCAAGGCAATTGAGTCAACAACTAAGAGCGTATCTGCCACGCAAACCCGGCTAGCAATCTGGGGTGACGTTTTGAGCCGGATAACTAGTAAACACATAGACCCTCCGAAGGTCGGATAGTTTTACGAATGCCTCAATCGATGCGCTTGCTAGAGTTGAAAACACGGCTAACAACCCTTCGTAGACATCTCTTACCGGGAGACCTCTCGGCGACCGGATCATATCCACCACGCGTCCTAGACAGAGCAAGGGGCTACCGCGTCCTTGTTCATGCAGAATTCGAGGCTTATCTGGAAGATCAGTGTACGGAATTGGTGAACAATTCCATACGGCAGTGGAAAGAGGATAAAAAGCCTAAACATGTTTTGATGTCTTTGCTGACCCGCTGCGGACCTTCCGAATCGACCACGCAAACTCTAGAAGAGAGAATTGGAAAGGCCGGCAGTAAGTACAATCGCTTGATCCAGCTAAACCACGGTATCCGTGAGTCGAACCTATTGAATCTGTTGCAACCTGTAGGTCTCGAGTTGACGGACCTCGACGGCACGTGGGTGAGCACAGTCGACTCATTTGGAGCAGCTCGAGGTGAAGTTGCACATAACGCTGTAGGCACTCAAAGACCTATCGATCCTCGAACTGAGCTCGCAACAGTGAGGCAGCTATGTGAAGGCTTCGCCGATTTGGACAGGCTCATCAGTTCGCTCAGGTAGACGCGGAGCCTTCACCCGTTCGCCAGCCACCCGTTCGCCAGCCACCCGCTCGCGGCTGAACACCAGATAACAGACCCAAGCATGAGGCGCGAGACCGGGCCGCGCCGTCGCACCCGGGCGCGTTGGCTCCTCCAGCACATCCCGTAACGCCTGCCGAATCAGCACACCGTAACGGTCCGCTGCGCGTCTAGCAAACCGCTCTTCACTCCAAGCCACAACTTCCCGAATGTCGCGGCGAAACTCAGGCAGATACGATGCAACGAACGCTTTACGCATGGGTCGTGCGCCGCGCGGCTCTGCCCTCTTCGACCGCGCTCTCGACCAAGCCATCGATATCATCTACGGACGATAGCGAGACGCCTTCGCCGCGATCCAACGCCGCAAAAGCCTCCTCGGTCGCGCCGCGCAGCCATTCGATCCTCGCCTTGTCCTCCGCTTCCTGACGCTCCAACAGATGCAGCCCGGCCCTCACAGCCTCGCTCGCATTCCTGAAGCGGCCCGTAGCGATGCTCGTCTCAATAAAGCTGTCGTAGTGATCGGTCAGGTTCACGTTGCGCGTCGGCATAGCCAGAGTCTCCACTTCCTCAGGATAAGCAACTTGGCAACTATTGCCAACTTCAACTCAATCCCCTTATAGCTCCCACCAGACCACGACCGCCAGCACCACGCCACCAGCAAACCCCGCTCTCTGTGCCGCTAACCCGCTTTCACCTCAGCCAGCAGATCAGGGTGCCGCTCCAGCACCTTGAGCAGCTTTACCAACGCGAGCGGAGGTTTCGTCTTCCCATTTTCGTAGCGCGAGAACGCATTCACGCCACCTCCAAAGATCTCCGCCGCCTGCCGCTGGTCGAGCGCCAGCTTCTTTCGCACGCTCACAATAAACTCCGGATCGACGATCGAAGCATTCACCTGCTTGTTGAACTCCAGCATCATGGAACTCGCGCGAGCCGACTCCGCTGCGTTCAGAACCGACTCTCCGCACGCAGGACAGAAGTTCCCCGTCACCCCCGGGATGGTCGTGCTCTCACCCTTGTAGGTGTAAGCAATATCGCGCGTATCACGCACCAGCTCCGCCTCCGCGCAAATTGGACACTTCATCGTCATAGCTCCTTACATCCCCTACAGCGCCCACCAGACCACCACCGCCATCACCACTCCCAGCAGCAGACTCCGCTTGTCCGTGATCGCGTACACCACCGGATCGTCGTGCATCTCACCCCGGCTCGCCAGCATCCACACCTGGCTCAGCCACAGCAGCAGCACCGGCACCACCAGCCACAGCCGCACCGGGTGTTGATAGAGCACATTCGTCTCCGCGTTATTGATGTACAGCGTCATCACCACCACCGCCGCATACGCCGCCCCCGTACCCAGCGCGCGCAGCTGCTCCAGGTCGCTCACCAGATACCCGCGCCCGTTGCTCACCGCTCCGCCCCGCTCGCGCAGCCCCTCCAGCTCGCTAAACCGCTTCACAAACGCCAGCGACAGGAAGAAGAACACGCTGAACCCCGCCAGCCACGCCGACACCGGCACACCCGTCGCCGCGCTCCCGGCCAATATCCGCACCGTATACAGTCCGCTCAGCACAAACACATCCAGCAGCAGCTTCCGCTTCAGGTACAGCGAGTACGTCAGCGTCGCCACCGTATAAAACCCGAGCCACCCCAGAAAGCTGTACGGTCGCACCAGCTCGTCTCCGCCCGGCATCGCGCGCACCACCACAGGAACCGCTAACGCCAGCGCCAAAGCCACAAACATCAGCGCACAGACCGCTAGTACACCCTCAATCGCCGACAAATCCCCCGCCGCAAACGGCCTCCGCCGCTTACGCGGGTGCTTGCGGTCCGCCTCCAGATCCAGCAGGTCATTGATGATGTAGGTCGCCGAAGCGCACAGCCCGAAGCTGAAAAACGCCGTAACCGCACCGCCGATCGTCCCCGCATTCCACGCATGCGCCAGCAGCAGCGGCACAAAAATCAACGTATTCTTCGCCCACTGATGCAGCCGCACCGCCTTCAACCAGCTCCGCACCACCGACCCCCGATCCTCAAACCGCGCCGCCGCCACCGTCCCCTTGCGCCTCATCCCCGCCAGCAGCGCCCTGTCCGGGTTCGCCATCATCGGAGACACGCACGCCGCCAGTAGCTCCACATCCGGCTTCGCATTTCCTACATAACAAAACTCGTTTCCAAACGCCGCCCGAAACGCCGCCAGCTTGTTTCCACCCGCCAGGTTCACCGCTCCATCCGACGCCAGAACCCCCGCAAAGATCCCCAGATGATCCGCCACCCGCACCGCCAGCTCCTTGTCCGCCGCCGTCGCCAGATAGATCGCCCGCCCCTCGCCAAATTGCTTTCGCAGATACTCCAGCAGCGGACGGTTATACGGCAGATGCTCCACATCCAGCGTCACCGTCGCACTCAGATGCCGCTTGAACGCAGCCTTTCCCTGCGCAATCCACCCCGGCACCCGCAGCAGTTCCATCGGCCGCTGCCGCGCCACCACCATCACCGTATCCAGCAGCGTATCCGACTTCACCAGCGTCCCATCAAGATCCACGCACAGCGCCACCCCCGCGCGCAGCTCTGGAACAGGATGATCCAACACGGACGCTGCCGTCATCCCACCCACTGCGCCGGCATTTTCAGCAATATCCATCCCCTTACTATCTCTCCCTCAACGTCGCTGCAGCACGCCAGCAGTGATTACCGAAACAAATCCCGTATCTCGCAACTATACCGTTCCAGCCACGAAATCCTCCCAGAAACCCACGACGCCGTCCACCCTCGTACACTATTGCTGATGAGCAACCCGACCAGCAATCCAGCCACCACCGAAGCCACCACCACCCTCGCTCTCCTCTTCCCCGGCCAGGGCTCCCAGTCCGTCGGCATGGGCCGCGCCTTCTACGACGCCAACCCCGCCGCCCGCGCCGTCTTCGAAGAAGCCGACGACGCCCTCGGCTTCGCCCTCTCCAAACTCATCTTCGACGGCCCCGAAGACCAGCTCAAGCTCACCGAGTACACCCAGCCCGCCATCCTCACCACCTCCATGGCCGCCCTCCGCGTCCTCCAGCCCGAGCTCCAGTCCCGCAACCTCTCCATCGCCTTCGCCGCCGGCCACTCCCTCGGCGAGTACACCGCCCACGTCGCCGCAGGCACCTTCTCCTTCGCCGACGCCGTCCGCACCGTCCGCGCCCGCGGCCAGTTCATGCAATCCGCCGTCCCCCCCGGTGAGGGCGCCATGGCCGCCATCCTCGGCCTCCCGGTCGCACAGATCAACGACATCTGCGCCCGCGTCTCCGACGAGCTCACCCAGCTTCCCCCCGACGATCCCACCAGCCAGGCCTTCGCCACCATCGACGCCGTCGCCGACCCCTCCAATCCCGCCATCAACCCCGATCAGGCAGCCTCCCGCGTCAACGCCGTCGTCTCCCCGGCCAACATGAACTCCCCCGACCAGACCGTCATCTCCGGCTCTAAAGCCGCCGTCGAGCGCGCCGCAGAACGCTGCAAAGAGGCCGGTGCCAAGCGCACCGTGATGCTTCCCGTCAGCGCCCCCTTCCACTGCGCCCTCATGCAGCCGGCGCAGGAGCAGCTCACCAGCACACTCGAGTCCGTTCCCTTCGCCGACCCCTCCTTTCCCGTTGCAGCCAACGCCGACGCCCGGCTCCTCACCCGCGGCCCCGAAGTCCGCGACGCCCTCATCCGCCAGGTCACCGGCGCCGTCCGCTGGGTCGAGTGCATCACCCTCCTCCAGCAGCAGGGCGTCACCCACTACATCGAAGTAGGCCCCGGCAAAGTCCTCTCCGGCCTCAACCGCCAGATCGACAGGGGTCTCGCCACCACCAACGTCGAAGACCCCGCCAGCCTGGAGAAAACCCTAGCCGCCCTCAGTGAAACCATCACCAAACCCTGATCGATGCTGGCCTTTAGCAACGCAGCCTCCAAGTCGATGGCAAACAAGAACCAAAGAAACGATAACCGCGTCTAGCCCGGCTAAGAAAAGTTAGAAGCCGCGCAGTCTCGTTTGTCGCGCCCTCAATACATTGTCCTAGTTTTAGTCTTCAGGTTCATCCCCGCCGCCGTATGTTATCTCTCGAAGAGTTCCATCCCAATGTAAATCCCATATATGTGTTATTACCGGTTCGCGCAGAAAGTGATTCTCTACCTACTCGCGCGAACCGGTAATTGGTTATGGCTGGCCGTCCCAGGAGCCTAACTTTGTTTCAACCGCTTTCTTGAGCATTTTGCAAGCTGCAAGTATCTTCTGTTCGGTCTTCGGATCAACACCGGCAGGGTGTTCGATGATTGCAACTAAATGTTCCGTGACCTGGCTATCGTCATCCCGATACATGTTCACAAAACCATTTTTCTCCTGCCACTGTAGCTCCTCTAGAAGGTATTGCAGAGCTGCCTTGGGGTTTTTTGGTCGTCCGTCAAATCTATTGTTTTCCATATTCTCGTTCATTCTTTGTCCCTTTCGTGATCCACGCGTCTGCGCAATCATTGACTACTGCGTTTTCGCCGACGTTTGGTATCTTCACAGCCCCATAAACACCACTTCTATTGATTCCAGATCGCTTAGCTGCGATTTCCGCGGTACGACAGCAAACTATCGACAGAGGCACGCAGGAGAGCTTTCCCTCAAGAGAGGAAACTATGGAAAACAGCATTTCAGGTACCGTTCTATTAGCCACAGTGGGTATAGCAACCGGGGGTGGCTCTATCAATCCCAACTATCGAGCGGTCTTCATTAGACCTTCATCCAAGCCCAGGACCCCGACTCAACCGCTTAGCTACTGTGGTGTAGATGAAGTTGGACGGCGCTCGATGGGAGCTTGGGGCTGTTGTTCTTGAGGGGCAGTAGGTTGAACAGACTGCTGCTCTTGCGGTGGATTGCTTGGCTCTGTGGCTGGAGTTGGTTGTGTCGTCTCAGCGGAAGCGCTGGAGTCCTCTTGCGAGGTGTTCTGTTTCCCTTCAGATGGTGCAGATGCCATACACTCGGGATATTTTGCTAGAGCATCCTGAAGACCAGCAGTATTGAAAGTCGCGATAGTGGTAGGTTCATCAAGCGGCGTGAATTCAAATAGAAGAGTTTTAGAAGCCTTAAGTTCGGTGATCAACTCAGATGGTTCGGTCGTATACATTACAGCCCCGCCGGTGTTGTCACGCACACTCCACAATTGGCCTTCTGAAGGGTTGTCATCAAATTTGAGGTGTACGCCATGTAGGTTGGGTATCAATGCCATACCCCGACCGCCTCCGACCCCGACATTTATATTTACGTCGTAATTACCCGATGGGAAGCAGGTCACCGTGAGGATCGGATTTGCTGTAATCTGGGTTGCTCCATCAATTGCTGTATTCGTAATGTTGATCGAACGGGTGTTGTCCATTGGTGAAACAACAGCCGTATCATTCCATTGCTGTGAAACAACATTGGCTCCTGAGTCGTTGGAAGATGGGTCTTGACGGGTCGATCCCACAATAACGAACGCCATGATAGCCACAAAGCCCACGGTCATTAGGGATACGATAACCATAAGTCCTCGGCGTGACTGTTTACCTGTCCCCACCTTTACCTGCTGCTCATTCACTATTGTCGATGGCGCCACTAACATACTCAACGGACTGCCGCATTCACCACAAAACCTTGAAGCTGCGCTGTTGGTTGAGTTGCACGCTGGGCAGGTCGTAGTCATATCGTTCTCCGTACTGACTTTGCATCCAGAGAATACTTACGCATTCACCCCATGCCAAGCGAAATCTTGGAGACGCCAACTGCCGGGTGCCCCATTCATCGCGCGGCCTTTAGCGCGATGGGTGGGTTCCACTCTGCCGCAGGCCGGAGTGAAGCCCGCAGGGCGTAACGACTGAATTGCCTTCCTCCTCACACCCATCCCGCCCGCGTCCACCCAAGACCTGTCAACCCCCCAAAATCATCGAAAATCGCCAAAACCCTCGTAAACATTGGCAATATCTACATTGAAAAGCTGGCATAGTTACCCCCTCCAGCCAACTACAATTTAACTAGGGCCTCCAACGCCATCCTGCCCCACACACCCAAAATCCAGCCCCAACGTCCCCACAAGAGTACGAAAGGGTAGGTAGTGCCATAAGTCCTGCCTTAACGCGTTTGATTGCAAGACTTTCGGCCAAAAAGTATGGGAGGGGAGGGGAGAGGGATGCCACCGGCGAACCGTCCTGCTACCCTGTCCTCATGCGCTGCGTTCTCAATCTCACCGCCCTCTGCGTCTCCGCCGTCTGCCTCGTCGCACCCTGCCTCGGGCAGGCCATGCAATCTCAAACGCCAGCCCAGGCGCAGCCGCAGACCCTCACCGTAGACGCCGCACACATCGTCGGTCCGCACTCCGCAACGCCGCTCAATACCGTCGGCGCGGGCCGCGCCAACGAAGGCCTGCGCGCCGACTGGCAATCCCAGCTCTCCACCGTCCAGACCGAGATCGGCTTCCACAACCTCCGCTTCCACGGCATCTTCCACGACGACATGGGCGTCTACTCCGAAGACAAAAACGGCAAACCCATCTACAACTTCCAGTACGTCGACGCTCTCTACGACTTCCTCCTGTCCCGCCACATCCGTCCCTTCGTCGAGCTCTCCTTCATGCCCGGCGCCCTCGCCAGCGGCCCGCAGACCGTCTTCTGGTGGAAGGGCAACATTACGCCGCCCAAAGACATGGCCAAGTGGAACGCCCTCATTGCCGCCTTCGTCACCCACCTCAAGTCCCGCTACGGTGCCAACGAGGTCAACCACTGGTACTTCGAAGTCTGGAATGAACCCGACCTCCACGACGGCTTCTTCACCGGCTCTCAGGCCGACTACTTCAACCTCTACAAAAACACCGTCGATTCCATCCGCTCCGTCTGCCCCCACTGCCTCGTCGGCGGTCCGGCCACCGCCTCCGGATGGGAGGCCGACTGGCTCGCCTACATCACTAAAAACCACGTTCCCGCCGACTTCCTCTCCACCCACACTTACGGCGTCGTCCGCGGCTCCTTCGACGGCGACGGCACCGACGGCACCGTCCTCGACACCTCCCCCGACAGCATCGTCGGCCGTGTCCGCGGCTCCCGCGAGCGCATCGACCACAGCGCCACGCCCAACCTCCAGCTCCACTACACCGAGTGGTCCTCCAGCTACACCGCCACCGACTTCATCCACGACCAGTACATCTCCGCCCCCTTTATCCTCGAAAAACTCCGCGCCACCTCTCCCCTCGCCCAGTCCATGTCCTACTGGACCTTCACCGACATCTTCGAAGAAAACAGCCCACCCAAGCGCCCCTTCTACGGCGGCTTCGGCCTCATGAACCTCCAGGGCATCCGCAAACCCGCCTACTTCGCCTACAAGTTCCTCGCCCAGCTCGGTCCCACCGACATCGCCACCACCGAACCCGCCAACTCCTGGGCCACCATCAAGCCCAATGGCTCCATCCAGGTCCTCTTCTGGAACTACACCGCCATCGCTCCACCCTCTGATTCCGACGACCAGATCTTCTACAAGCGCGAGCAGCCCGCCCAGCCCGCGCCAGCCACCGCACTCAACCTCACCCACATCCCCGACGGCCGCTACAACCTCGCCGTCTACCGCACCGGCTACAAGCAGAACGACGCCTACACCGCCTACCTCCACATGGGCTCGCCCGACGACCTATCCCCCGCCCAGGTCGCCCAGCTCAACCACGCCGCCAGCGGCGCTCCCACCGAAACCCGCACTATCACCGTCAAAGGCCACAGCTTCGACCAGACCTTCCCCATGCACCAGAACGGCACCGTCCTCGTCACCCTCACGCCGGCTCAGACAGTCCCGCATAAATAATTGGAACCACACGCGCCATTGCGGCGTATCCTCTATCGTATTCGCTTCGTACACGCACGCACAGGCGACGAAGCCCCCGTTGGAGGCCGCATGCACCGCACGCTCACTACCCTCGCTTCAGCTGCCATCGCCTGCCTCCTTCTCTCCGGCTGCCACGTTACGCAGAACGGCGAGGGCGGTAAAAAGAACGTCGACATCGGAACCCCTTTCGGCTCGCTCAAAGTCAACACCGACAACACCACCGATCCCTCCTCCATCGGCCTCGAAGCCTACCCTGGAGCCACCCCCGTCGCCGACAGCGGCGACAATGACGCCAACGCAGCCAACGTCAACATGAGCTTCGGCAGCTTCCACCTGGGCGTCAAGGCGGCGTCTTTCCAAACTCCTGACCCGCAGGCGAAAGTCATCGCCTTTTACCGCAAAGACCTCACCCAGCACTTCGGAGACGTCATCGAATGCCGCGGCGACAAGGCCATCGGCACACCAACCCACACCTCTGAAGGTCTGACCTGTAATAGCACGCGAGACAAACATTACGTCCAACTCGGTTCGGACAATGGCGACACACATCTCGAACTTCTCACCGGCTCCGATCGCCACCAGCACATCGTCACCGTAGAAGACCACGGAGGCGGCACCAAGATCGGCCTCGTAGCCCTTGACCTTCCCACGCATCTCTCCGGCCACGACGATAAAGACAGTGAATAGCCTCCATCAACCGGCGCGTCCGCACACAACCTCCACAACTCCGCTCCTTGCACCAGCGCCAGTGCTCCGCTACCCTTCAAACTGGTGACTCAAAGAATCTGCTCCCGCTGCCACGCCGTCCTTCATCGCGAAGATGAAGGCTCCCTCGTATTCTGCTGGAACTGCGGTGCTCCGCAGGTACAGCTCTCCGAAGACCTTCGCGAACAGATGACGGTACAGCTGGCCGCACAGCACGAAGCAGCCAACCCAGCCGCACCCGCCCCGCCGCCGCCTTCCGCGCCCAGCAACGCCATCATCTGGCCCGGTGCGATGCAATGCGCCGCTCTCGCCGGCGCGCTCGCCGGCGTCTTCACGCTGCTCTCCTTCGCCCTCCCGCCCGTAGCGCTGCTCTCGTTCTTCTGGCTGATCTCGGCACCTATCGTCGTTCTCGGCGTCTACAGCTCGCGCTTCCGCCGCAGCCGCATCACGATGGACTTTGGCGCGCGCCTCGGCGTCCTCACCGGCCTCGCCATCCTCATCGCCACCACCACCCTTAACACCACCGGTCTCTTCGTCCAACGCTTCGTCTTCCACTCCACCAGCGACATCGACCTGCAGATCACCAACCTCTTCACCCAGATGCACACCACCATCGCCGCAAGCTCCGGCCCCGCCTCAGCCGAAGCCCTCCATATGCTCGCAATCCCCGAGTTTCGCGCCGGCATCCTCCTTACGAGCATCGTCATCTGCCTCATCCTCTATCTCGGTTTTTCCGCCATCGCCGGTGCTTTCGCCGGATATCTCCGCGCCCGCACCCCGCAATAGCTCTCCGTCCTTCCCAAAGCTCTCCCCTCCACCCGCCCCCCGCTGATATCATCAATTTCACACCATGAGCGATTCGACCTCAAACTCCGCCGCCACCAAGCCCACTCCCAACTCCCGTCTCCGGGAGAAGGGCCGCCTCATGTCCTCCTCCGAGATCGAGCGCACCCTCGTTCGTCTCGCCCACGAGATCGTCGAGCGCAACAACGGCAGCTCCAACCTTGGCCTCATTGGCATCAAGCGCCGCGGTGTTCCTCTCGCGCAGCGCCTCGCCAAACTCATCGAAACCATCGAGAAAAATCCCGTCGACACCGGTGTCCTCGACATCAGCTTCTACCGCGACGACCTTTCCACCGCTGGCCCACGTCCCATCGTCGAAAAGGCTGACATCGGCTTCGACGTCAACGGCCGCGACATCATCCTCATGGACGACGTCCTCTACACCGGCCGCACCATCCGCGCCGCCCTCGATGCACTCTTCGATCACGGCCGCCCCAAGAGCGTCCAACTGCTCGTTCTCATCGACCGCGGCCACCGCGAGCTCCCCATCGAGGCCCGCTTCATCGGCCGCACCATCCCCACCTCACGCCGCGAGATCATCGAAGTCAAGCTCCGCGAGATCGACAACGATGAACAGGTCCTCCTCGTCGAACTCACCGACGAATAATACGCACCGCCCTACAGCCTTATGAGTGAAGACGCCCTAAGACAGCTCGACGCTGAGATGGACGCCAACACCACCGAGTCCATTCCGGTGCCATCACCGACTGCGCCCGAACCCATGTCCATGGGCGCTGTCCTGCGCGTCGTCACCATGCGCCGCCTCTGGTACGCGCAGATCGTCTCCGTCCTCGGCGACTTCCTCGCGCTCTTCGCCGTCATCACCGTCATGACCTTCAAGCTGCATGCCACCGCGCAACAGGTCATCGGCGTGCAGATCTCCTACCTTCTGCCCATCGCTCTTCTGGGCATCGTCAGCGGCGTCTTCGTCGATCGCTGGCCCGTCAAGACCACGCTCGTCTCCAGCGACTTCATCCGCGCCGCCCTCGTCCTTCTGCTGCTGCTCGTCCACAACGTCTACGGCTTCTACGCTGTCCTTGCCGCCATCAGCATCGTCTCCAGTTTCTTCTCGCCCGCACAGGGCGTCGCCATCCGCTCCGCCGTTCCCATGCACGGCCTTCGCTCGGCGAACGCCCTCATGCAGCAAGTCATGTTCATCATGCGGATCATCGGTCCTTCCGCTGCCGCCTTCCTCGTCGCATCCTTCGGCGCCCGAAGCTGTTACCTCATCGACACCGCCAGCTTCATCGCCTCCGGTTCCCTCATCGCATCGCTCACCCTCATCACGCCCAGGAAGGCTGCCGCACCGCAGTCTCAGCTCGCCGCACCGCGGTCCCCTATCGCACGCATCCTTGCAGATATGAAGGAGGGCGCAAGCTTCATCCTGCACCACGCCGCACTCCTCTTTGTCATTGTCGCGCTGGCCGCTGGCATGTTTGTCATGGGCTGCTTCGGCCCGCTCATCGCCGTCTACGTGCGCGATACCCTGCACGCCTCAACGCGCACCTTCGGCGTCACCAGCGCAATGATCGGCCTTGGTCTCCTCATCGGCGTCAACACCCTCAACGCTTTCGCCCAGCGCATCAAGAACACCACCCAGGTCTACCTCGGCCTTGCTGGCATCGCCGTCGGCACAGCCATGCTGGCCTTCATTCCGCTCGTCGTCACCGCCATCCTTGGCTGCTTCCTGATCGGCTTCAGCGCCGCAGGCATCATCGTTCCTTCGCAGACGCTTATCCAGGAAGAGACGCCTGGGGATCTCATGGGCCGCGTCGGCTCAACCACCATGTCGGTCATCTTCACTGCGCAGATCGCCGGCCTCGTGCTCTCCGGTATCCTCGCCGAATACACCAGCGTCCGGCGCGTCTTCGCACTCTGCACCATGCTCCTCGCCGCACTCATGCTGGCCGGCAAGCTCTGGATGGAGCCCAAAGACCATCCCTCCCTCGCGTAACCCAGCCGCAAGCACGTTCCCTACGCGCTCCCCTGCACCGCTGCCCGCGCAATCAGAACCGCCGTATACGCCGCCCCAAATCCATTGTCGATATTCACCACCGTCACATTCGGGCTGCACGAGTTCAGCATCCCCAGCAGCGCCGTCGCACCGCCAAACGACGCCCCATACCCCACCGAAGTCGGCACCGCGATCACCGGCACACCCACCAGCCCGCCGACAACGGATGGCAGCGCTCCCTCCATCCCCGCGCACACAATCACCACCTGCGCGGTCAGCAACTCACCTCGCACCGCAAGCAGCCGATGCAGCCCCGCCACTCCCACATCATAGAGCCGCGTCACCTTTGCGCCAAACGTCTCCGCCGTGGTCGCAGCCTCCTCCGCCGCAGGCAGGTCGCTCGTTCCCGCGCACACCACCGCAATATGCCCCCCCTCCTGCACGCGCTCCGTCTGCCGCAAGCTCACCGTACGCCCCATGGCACTGTGCACAGCCGTCGGATGCGCCCGCTGCAGCGCCTCCGCCGTCGCCGCATCCACCCGCGTCGCCAGCACATCCACGCCGTCCGCCATCAGGCTCGCAAAGATCGCCACCGTCTGCTCTGTCGTCTTCCCCGCCGCATAGATCACCTCCGGAAGCCCTGTCCGCAGGCTGCGATGATGATCCACCCGCGTATGTCCCAGGTCTTCAAACGGCAGTGTCGCCAGCCGCTCCACCGCCGCCTCCGGCGACAACGAACCGCGCTCAACCTCCGACAATACCTTCAACAAATCCATCGGCCTCATCGTGCTTGCTCCTGCGTTCCATACGCGTCCATCGCCGCCTGCTGTACCCGCTTCAGCGCAACATCGTGCTGCACCGCCGCAGTCTTGCAATCCTCAAACTCCGGTGCCACATTCAGCACCACACCACGCAATATCCCCACCTTCACCCGAATCTCCCCATAGCTCGTCTGCACCACCACATGCTTTCGCTCCAGGCACACGCGTTTGTCCTCACGTACCCTTAGTCCCAACGTACTCGTCTCGCGCAGGATCAACTGCTCCAGCGCAACGCGATCCTCCGCGCGGCACAGCACCGTCAGCAACGTTCCCGGCCGCCCTTTCTTCATCACCACCGGCGTCAGCATCACATCCAACGCTCCCTTCGCCAGGGCCGTCTCCGCAACCCACGCAAGCACCTGCGGCGAAAGATCATCCAGCGCCGTCTCCAGCACCGTCACGGTAGCTGTATCGCCGTCCGCTTCAAGCGCCTCCGCGCTCCCTACACTCAGCCGCAGCACATTCGGAAACCCAGCCGGGTTCCGCGTCCCCGCACCATATCCAATCCTCTCCACGCGCATCGCCGGCTGCGCCCCAAACACCGGCTCCAGCGCCCGCAGCAGCGCCGCTCCCGTCGGCGTCACCAGCTCCTTCGCCACATGCGCCGAGTACGTCGGAATCCCTCGCAGCAGATCCGCCGTCGCCGGTGCCGGCACCGGAAACGTCCCATGTGCGCACTCCACCATACCCCCGCCGACATTCAACGCCGAGCAGTACCACACACCAATCTGCAAATGATGCAGCCCCGCGCTCGCTGCCACAATGTCTACAATCGCATCCACCGCTCCCACCTCGTGAAAGTGAATCTCCTCCACATCCACGTTGTGAATCTTCGCCTCCGACTTCCCCAGCAGCTCAAACGCACGTATCGCCATCGCCTTCACCGGTCCCGCCAGCTCCGCCCCCTGGATCAGCCTGCGAATCTCCGTCAGCGATCGCCCATGCACATGCGCATGGCCCGACTCACTCGCATGCTCATGCTCGTGCGGATGCGTGTGCGTGTGCGCATGCGCATGCCCCGTCTTATGCAGATGCTGCGTCTTCGGCTGATGCGTGTGCGGAGCCCTCACCTGCTGCTCGCGATCATCCTCCCCTCCGCCCGCATCCGCCAGTCGCTCACCCTCCATCACATGCACCTTCGTGCACGAGATACCGCTGCGGTCCACCGCCTCCACCTCTAACGTCGCACCCAGTCCCAGCGCCGCCGTCGCGTTCATCAACACAGCAGCAGGTACGCCGCTATCGATCAACGCACCTAGCAGCATATCGCCGGAGATGCCCGCAAAACAATCAAGATACCCTACCCGCATCGAACCGCTCCCCAACATCGATCTCAAATCAAATCATCCGCAGCGCAACGCTACTTCGCCGCCGCAATCGCTGTCACCGGCAGTACATCGTTCATCGATCCCGAACGGTATCCCTGCGTGTCCACCGCGATATACAGAAATCCCAGCGGCTTCAACGCCGCCGTGATCCAGTCAAACATCTCCACCGACAGTGCCCGGCCCAGGTCCTCACGGGCAATCTCAACCCGCGCCAGATCCCCGTGATGCCGCACCCGCACCTGCCCAAATCCAAGCTCGTGCAGCGCCTCCTCCGCGCGCTCGACCTGACGCAGATTCTCAGCCGTCACCGGCCGGCCGTACTCAATCCGCGACGACAGGCACGCGCTCGCCGGCTTATCCGCAAGCTCCAACCCTGCCTCCCGCGCCAGCGTACGAATCTCCGCCTTCGTCAGCCCGGCCTGCGCCATCGGAGCCAGCGCCCCATGCATCGCCGCAGCCTGTTGTCCTGGCCTGAACTCACCACGGTCATCCACGTTCATCCCGTACGCCAGGTGCTTGAATCCCAGCCGCACCCGCGCCTCTTCCATCTGCGTAAACAGCTCATCCTTGCAGTGGAAACAGCGCTGTGCATCGTTGCGCGCATACTCCGGATTCTCCATCTCGTGCGTCTGCAGCACCTGCACCGGGATCCCATGGCGCGCAGCAAACACCAGCGCCGCAGCCAACTCCTTCCGCGGCAACGACGGCGAATCCGCAATCACCGCCAGCATCTGCTCGCCCAGCACCGCATGCGCCGCATACGCCAGAAACGCCGAGTCCGTTCCACCCGAATACGCCACCAGCAGCGACCCCGCATCCGCCAGCTTCGCCTCCAACAGCTTCGCCTTGGACGTCACATCCATCTCTGACAACCGCTCTTCCACCATGCTCAACCTTTGCTGCGATCCGTAAACCGAAAGAACAGCGACTGCTTCGCAACCGGAGCCGCCAACTCATTGATCGACGCCATCTGCTGTCCCGAAAGCGGCGTAAACTCGCTCGCAATTCGTACATTCTCCTCCAGCTGCGGCACCGTATCGCATCCAATAATCACCGTGCTCACCGGATGCGTCAGCGTAAAGTACATCGCCTCGCGCATATTGATCACACCCGGCCGCGTCGCAATCGCCGACCCCTCCCATGAATGCTCCTGCTGCTCCAGCGACGGCGGCGTCCAGTTCGACAACAACCGCCCCCGCGCCGGAACCTTCATCCCGATAATCCCCATCTGCTTCTCCACCGCCAGCGGAAGCAGCTTGTCCGTGAAGCTGTAAATATGCGAATCCGCCGCATTCAACGCCATCAGAATCGTGTCGAACGGATACCGGTTGATCGCATCCATCAGCGAATCCGGCCTGTAGTGCCCCGTCACGCCCAGAAACCGCACCACCTTCTGTTCCTTCATCTCGGTCAACGCCTCCATCGCCCCACCCTTGGCGAAGATCGCGTTCACATCCTCCGGCAGCCCCACATCATGCAACTGCCACAGATCCACATGATCCGTATTCAGCAGCTTCAACGACGTCTCAATCATCCGCAGCGACGCATCACGCGTCCGCTCCTTCGTCTTCGTCGCCAGGAACGCCTCCTTGCGCCGCGTCTTCATCACCCGTCCGTAGTACTGTTCGCTCCACCGGTCCGGCCCGCCATAGATCGATGACGTGTCCAGATAATTCACACCAAGATCCAGCGCTCGCTCGATGATCGGCACAGCCACATCGAAGTTATTCGGCCGCTCCAGCGAAGCCTGTCCTCCGAGACTGAAGATCCCCACCTTGTAGCCGGTCTTGCCCAGGTTGCGCGTCGGCATCGCCGCCTGCGTTCGCGGATTGTCCGGCAGCGCACCGTACCCAGCGCTCGTCGCAGCATGCGAAGGTATCGCCGCCTGCGTCAGCAGCCCCGCCGCGACAGCCCCACTCTTCTTCAGAAAACTACGCCGGTTCCCCGCACTCATCGGTGATTTCATCTGCACCCCCGTCCATCCGTTGGATGCAATTGTACCTTTCGGTGAACTCCACGCGTTCGGTACCCTCACGCAGCATCGCGTCCCATGGCATCCTGAGAAGGACATGGCTCGTCTCCTCATCGCCGCAGGTCTCATGTTGATCATCGCCGGCCTTCTGGTTCTCGGCCTGCAGCGTCTCGGCCTCGGCGTCGGCCATCTCCCTGGAGACCTCATCTTGCGCGGCAAGAACGCAACCCTCTACGCCCCACTCGGCACTTCGCTTCTCGTGAGCCTGCTTCTCTCGCTCTTCCTCTACGCGCTCAGCAGACTTCGCCGGTAAGCACGCTTCAACCCAACTCCGTATACTTCAAACAGGATGCACCGAAGCGTATGCACATCGCATCCACAGCACACCATAGCGCACTTTCGTTAGAATTAAGGCTGCTGCACTGAAGATCTGTACTTTTATCCCTTTGCGCACTTTTTTGGAGAAAAGTGGAACAGCGCTTCTACAACCGCATGCTGCTGCGCCTCTTAGGGCTGCCGATCATCGCCCTCGCAGCACTCGCCTTCGTCCTCGCCTCGGGCCTGCAACAGGTGGAGACAAGCGCCCGCAGCATGGACCAGTCCGACATGGTCATCGCTCGCGCAGACGTCCTCTTCCGCCTGCTCATCGACGAAGAGACAGGCATCCGCGGCTACCTCCTCACCCACGATTCCTCCTTTCTCGAGCCCCTGCGCCGCGCCGACAAAGACTTCGACCCCGACCTCGAAGAACTCGTCCAGATGGTTCGCGCCCGACCCGGTCAGGTAGATCGCCTCCGCCAGCTCCAGCGCACCCACGAGCAGTGGGAGATCGAGTCCGAGCGCGAGATCACCGACCCTCCCAGCAGCGAGGACATGGAACGCCTCCTGCTCGATCGCAACGGCCCTATGAACGTCATGCGGACCCAGATGACCCAGTTCCTCGAGCGCGAGCAACAGGTCCGCGACGAAAGGGCCGCCTTCTTCACCAAGGAAGGCCACCAGAGCGAGTCCTACATGGCGATCCTCATCGGCCTCATCGCCATCCTGATCGCCTGGGTCACCCAACGCGCCTTCGTCAGCCTCGCGAGCGTGCACCGCCGCCAGGTCGACGAAATCCATAACTCCAGCCGCATCTCCTTCGAACGCGAACAGTGGCTGAACACCACCCTCCGCAGCATCGGCGACGCCGTCATCGCCTGCGATGTCACAGGTCGCGTCGTCTTCATGAATCCTGTCGCCGAACACCTCACCGGCTGGAACGAAGCCTCCGCCCGCGGCAAAGAACTCCCGGAGATCTTCCCGATCTTCAACGAGCTCACGCAGGAACCCATCGAAAATCCCGTCGACAAAGTTCGCCGCATGCAAACCATCGCAGGCACCTCCAACCACACCTATCTCCTTCGCAAAGACGGCAAACAGCTCTCCATCGACGACTCCGGAGCCCCCATCCGCAGCACCAGCGGTGAACTCATCGGCGTCGTCATGGTCTTTCGCGATATCACCGACCGCAAGCGCTCCGATGACGCCCTCATGCGCGCTGAAAAACTCGCCGCAGCAGGCCGCCTCGCCGCCTCCGTCGCCCACGAAGTCAACAATCCCCTCGAAGGCCTCACCAACCTCGTCTACATCGCCCGCACCACCGACGACCTCGCCGAAGTTCGCTCCCTCCTCATCCAGGCCGAACAGGAACTCGGACGCATCGCCCACATCACGCGCCAGTCCCTCGGCTTCTACCGCGAAATCACCGCAAAAGCAACCTACAAACCCGCTATCGTCATCCAGGAAGTCGCCGATTTCTACCGCACCCGCGCCCTTTCCATGGGTGTCTCACTCGTCGTCCACGCTGACACCGACGTCGAGGTCATCGGCGTCGCCGGCGAAGTTCGCCAGGTCTTCTCCAACCTCATCGCCAACAGCCTCGATGCCTCTTCGCGCGGTACGCGCATTCGCATTCACGCACGCAAGTCTTTCGACCCGCACAACCCGCTCCTTCCCGGTGTCCGCATCTCCATCGCAGACTGCGGTTCAGGTATCCCCCCTCGCTTCCTCAAAGAGATCTTCGAGCCATTCTTCACCACCAAAAAAGACACCGGCACAGGCCTCGGCCTGTGGGTCTCCCGTCAGTTAGTCGAAAAGAACGGCGGCACCCTGCGCGTACGCTCCAAGATCGACGGCGACCGCCGCGGAACCACCTTCTCCGTATTCCTTCCCTGCTCCGGCAAGACCTCCGATGGCGTCGAAGAAACCTCCGAAACCACCTTCGGCCTCACCCTCTCGACACAAAGCGTTCTCACCTCGCCGCACAGCGCCGTAACAATGGGCGGCCCGCAGATCTCCCCGCAGGCCAAGCCCATCACGCCCAATCAAGCGTTGTAAGTAGACGACGAGACCCTTCCACCTCTGCCCGTCCAGTTCGTGTGGAAGTACTCGCCGCGCGGCTTATCCGTGCGCTCATACGTGTGCGCACCGAAGAAGTCCCGCTGCGCCTGCAACAGGTTCGCCGGCAGCCGCGCCGTTCGGTAGCCGTCATAGAACGCCAGCGCCGTGCTGAACGCCGGCGTCGGCACACCCATCTCAATCGCATGCACAATCGCCTTGCGCCAGCTCGCCTGATACTTGTTCAGCGCGTCTGCAAAGAACCCATCCAGCAGCAGATTCGCAAGCTGCGGATCCTTCTCATACGCCGCCTTGATGTTGCCCAGAAACACGCTGCGGATAATGCATCCACCACGCCACATCAGCGCGATCCCGCCCATATTCAAGTGCCATCCCTGGTCCTTCTCCGCCGCCCGCAGCAGCATGTACCCCTGCGCATAGCTCACCATCTTCGAGCAATAGAGCGCACGCCGCACCTCTTCGATAAACTCCGCCCGCGAGCCTGCCTCATTCTTCGACTCCGGTCCATGCAGTACCTTCGACGCCTGTACGCGCTCATCCTTCAACGCCGAAAGGCAGCGCGCAAACACGCTCTCCCCAATCAGCGTCAGCGGCATGCCCAGGTCCAGCGCAGAGATCGCCGTCCACTTGCCCGTTCCCTTCTGCCCCGCCGTATCCAGAATCTTGTCCAGCAGCGGCGTCCCGTCTTCGTCCTTCTTTCCAAAGATCGTCGCCGAAATCTCAATCAGATAGCTGTCCAGCTCGCCCTTGTTCCACTCCCTGAACACCTCCGCCAGCTCATCCGCACTCATGCCCAGCGCATCCTTCAGCAGTTGATACGCCTCGCCAATCAGCTGGATATCCCCGTATTCAATGCCGTTGTGCACCATCTTCACATAGTGCCCCGCACCGTCCTCACCGACCCAATCGCAGCATGGCGTACCGTCCTCCACCTTCGCCGCGATCGCCTGAAAGATCTCCTTCACATGCGGCCACGCAGCAGGGTTTCCCCCCGGCATAATCGACGGCCCGAACCGCGCGCCCTCTTCGCCGCCCGATACACCCGTTCCCACAAACAAAATCCCCTTCGCCGCCAGGTCCTTCGTCCGCCGGTTCGAGTCCGTAAACAGCGAATTACCCCCATCGATAATGATGTCGCCCTTCTCCAGATACGGCAGCACCTGCTCGATCGTCTGGTCCACAACCTCGCCGGCCTTCACCATAATCATCACCCTGCGCGGCAGCTTCAACATCCCGCACATCTCTTCGATCGAGTGCGCACCCTCAACCTGCGTACCCTTCGCCTCGTCGTTCACAAACTCGTCAACCTTCGAGACAGTCCGATTAAATACCGCCACTTTATATCCATGATCGTTCATGTTGAGCACCAGGTTCTGCCCCATCACGGCCAATCCAATCAAACCGATATCACAGCTTCCACTCGCCATCTTCTGCTTCTCCTTCAAAGTAGGACCGCAGCCAAGCAGCTCGATCCTGAATCAGTTCGGTGTCCATCGTAGTCCGCTCGACGATCGAGCAGATCCGGGACAACATTCGATCAATCGCCACGCGAGGTCTTTGTATCATAGCCACCTCACCGCTGGCATACTCTCACCCCGCCGAGCGCTCCACCGCCCCAAACGATACACTGCATACACACCGGATCGCACGCGCCCGCGCACCTCACCGCATCCCAAAGGAAACCATGGCATCTGTTTTGCGGACGCTTCTCGACGACAGTCCCGGCGACACAAAAGCGAAGATCGTCGCCATCTACGCGATCCTCCTCGTCTTCAACGTTGGCGCCTGGATCTGGGCCGTCATCGCCTTCCATCACTTCCCCGTCCTTCTCGGCACTGCGTTCCTCGCCTACAGCTTCGGCCTCCGCCACGCCGTTGACGCCGACCACATCGCCGCCATCGACAACGTCACACGCAAGCTCATGCAGGACGGCAAACGCCCCGTTGCCGTCGGCTTCATGTTCTCCCTCGGCCACTCCACCGTCGTCGTCGTCGGTTCCATCGCCATCGCCGCCACAGCCCTTGCGTTACAGCACCGCATCGACCATGCCCGCGAAATCGGCGGCATCATCAGCACACTTCTCTCCACCGTTTTCCTCTTCGCCATTGCCGTCGCCAACCTCGTCATCCTCCGCTCCGTCTATCGCACCTTCAAGTCCGTCCGCCGCGGCGAGCCCTACGTCGACGAAGATTTCGACCTCCTCCTCGGCAACCGCGGCTTTCTCGCCCGCATCCTCCGGCCCGTCTTCAAGATGGTCCGCAGCAGCTGGCACATGTACCCGCTCGGCCTCCTCTTTGGCCTCGGCTTCGACACCGCCACTGAGATCGGCCTCCTCGGCATCTCCGCCGCCGAAGCCACCAAAGGTCTCTCGCTGACCTCCATCCTCGTCTTCCCCACCCTCTTCGCCGCCGGCATGTCGCTCATCGACACCACCGACAACATCCTCATGCTCGGCGCCTACGGCTGGGCCTTCGTCAAACCCATCCGCAAGCTCTACTACAACCTCACCATCACCTCTGTCTCCGTCGTCGTCGCCTTCGCCGTCGGGGGCATCGAAGCCCTCGGCCTCATCGCCGATCAAATGCACCTCTCCGGCATCTTTTGGGGCTCCATCTCGCGCCTCAACAACAACTTCGGGCTCCTCGGCTACATCATCGTCGGCCTCTTCGCCGTCAGCTGGATCCTCTCCATCCTCATCTTCAAGTGGCGTCGCTTCGATCACCTCGAACTCACCCCGCAGCTGCCCGACATCGCTTCGCCTGAATAAATCCTGGTCGTACTGTCTCCACATGCCAGATCTTGCTCGGCTTCCGTATACTGTCCCTGCTCGCACTGAAAGTTGGGACGCCAAACAAGATGAACCAGCCATCCTTCCGCAGCCTCTTCTCCTCCGCTCTGCTCGTCGTCTCCGCCGCAATCTGCGCGTCGGCACAGCAGCGCCCGCCCATCACCGGCATCTCCCACATGTGCGTCTACGCGCACGACATGTCCGCATCCGACAACTTCTACGCCCATGACCTCGGCGCAACCAAAGGCTCCGACCCGCAGAACCCCGCCGGCGCGCGCTACTACTTCAGCCCCACCCAGTTCGTAGAGGTGGTCCCCCTCCCAGCCGACCATACCCTCAGCCGCATGGCCTGCGTCGCCTACAACACCACCAACGCAGGCGAGCTGCGCAAGTATCTACAGGCCAAAGGTGTCGCCGACACCTCCGAACTGCACACCGCCACCGACGGTGCACGCTGGTTCGACACCAGGGACCCCGAAGGCAACGTCATCCAGTTCCTGCAGCCAGATAAAGCTCACGCCGTCGCCATCACCTCCAAACCCATCTCCGCGCGCATCATCCACGTCGGCTATCTCGTCCACTCCCGCGCCGACGAGGACCGCTTCTACCGCGCCATCCTCGGCTTCCGCCCCTACTGGTACGGTGCCATGCAGCCCGACAAAGTCGATTGGATCTCCCAGCAGGTCCCCAACGGCTACGACTGGATCGAGTACATGATGGTCGGCGATGGATCCACATCCCCGCTCGACAGCCTCAGCCAGGCCCACCTCGGCGTCCTCAACCACTTCTCCCTCGGGGTCCAGAACATGGAGCAGGCCGTCCAGACCCTCTATCAGCAGGACCGCCTCCCCCCCAAGCACGACGGACCTCAGATGGGCAAAGACGGCAAGTGGCAAGCCAACCTCTATGACCCCGATGGCACCCGCGTCGAGCTCATGGAATTCCAGCCCGTCATGAAGCCCTGCTGCTCGGCCTTCACAGCCTCCAGCCCGACCCGATAGGCTCACTGCAGCTCAACGCAAAAGCACACCAGCCTGCAAGCCCATCTCGTCTCAACGGAGTGCATCTTCCATGAAGCCCATGCAGCGACGCTCGTTCCTCAAATCTCTCGGAGCCGCAGCCGCTGCATCGTCGCTTCCATCCCCAATCCACGCCCTCACCGGCCGCTCGCAAGCGCCCCCGCCCACCACCCAGCGCATCTTCCTCAACCAGCTTGGCTACCTGCCCAACAGCGCCAAGCTCGCCACCGTCCTTGCACAAGCCGCCGCCACGTCTGCATCAGCCAACGCCACACCCTCCTTTCGCGTCCACGCCCATGGCACTTCCACCGTCGCACTCGAAGGCCAACTTACACCACCTGCCCTCGACGCCGCGTCCGGCGACAACGTCTCCCACGCCGACTTCTCCACCCTAAACATCCCCGGCACCTACCGCCTCGAAGTCGCCGGGACTCTCTCCGACCCCTTCACCATCCACCAGGACGTCTACGCCGACGCGCTCCGCCTCACCATGCGCGGCTTCTATGGCCAGCGCTGCGGATGCACGGTCAATCTCGGCGGCGGCTACCAGCATCCCCCCTGCCACCTCAAAGACGCCTTCGATCCCACCTCCGGCCGCACCGGAGCCACCACCAACACCGGCGGCTGGCACGATGCCGGTGACTATGGCCGCTACTCCGTCAACTCCGGCATCTCCACCGCCACCCTCCTCTGGGCCTGGGAGCTCTTCCCGGACGCCCTCCACACCCTCGCCCTCGACATCCCCGAGTCTGGCCGCGGCCTCCCCGACTTCCTCGCCGAAATCCAGTGGAACCTCAATTGGATGCTCTCCATGCAGGACCCCTCCGACGGCGGCGTCTGGCACAAGCAATCCAGCCTCGCCTTCTGCGGCTTCGTCATGCCGCAGGATGACACCATGACCAGCGAAATCATCGGCACCGGCTCCGCACCCTACAAGAACACCTGCGCCACCGCCGACCTCGCCGCTGTCATGGCCATCGCCGCCCGCTGCTTTGCTCCCTACGACGCAGCCTTCTCCGACCGCTGCCTCGCCGCTTCCATCCACGCCTGGGATTGGAGTCGCAAAAATCCCAGCGTACTCTACACAAATCCCACCACCGTTACCACCGGGGAGTACGGCGACAAGGACTGCTCCGACGAGCTCCTCTGGGCCTCCGCCGAACTCTTCCGCACCACCCACGAGCCCCAGTACGAAGCAGCCGCACTCGCCGCCATCCAGCCGCTCCTTCCTGGCCTCAGCATCAGCACACCCTCCTGGAACAACCTCTCCTCCATGGCGCTCTGGACCTACGCCCTCGCCGTCGCCGAACACCCCGCCGACGCCCACCCCAACCCCTCCCGAACCTCCACCGTCACTGCCATCCACACTACCACCCGTACCGCCGCTGCATCGCTCGTCCAAAGCTCTCAGCGCAACGGCTACGGCAACACCCTGAGCCTGGCCGACTACCACTGGGGTTCCAACTCCAATGCCGGCAACCAGTCACTGCTTCTCATCCTCGCCGACCGCTTCCGGCCCGACCAGCAGCTCTTCGATGCCGCGCTCTCCAACCTCCACTACATCCTCGGTCGCAACTGCTTCGGCGTCTCCTGGGTTACGCAGCTCGGCCAGCGCCCCTTCATGCACCCGCACCATCGTCCCAGCATCGCCGACGGCATCGTTGCACCCTGGCCCGGACTGCTCTCCGGCGGACCCAACGCCTTCGGCGGAGACGCCATCGCCGACGCCCTCCCCAAAGCCCCACCCATGCGCATGTGGATCGACAACGACCGCGCCTACTCCATGAACGAGATCGCCATCAACTGGAACGCTCCCCTCGTCTTCCTCCTCGCCGCCGCCAACAGCGAACGCATCTAGACGCTCAGGCGCACCCTACCTCTCGCCCATACCCTTGGTCCCTCCCCATCCCGAAACAGCCGATCCACCCGCACCTACCGCACCGCCTCTTTCAACGCTCCACGCGCCGCCTCCAGCACCATCTCCACCTCTGCCGGGCCATGCGCCGCGCCCACAAACGCCGCCTCATACTGACTCGGAGGCAGCCACACACCGCGCTCCAGCATCGCCCTATGAAACCTCGCAAACGCCGCCGTATCCGACGTCGCCGCCGTCCCGAAATCCGTCACTCTTTCCGGTGTGAAAAACCACGTAAACATGCTTCCTACACGGTTGGTGGTCATCGCAATCCCCTGCTCCGCCGCCAGCTTCGACACACCCTCCGCAATCGCCGCCGTCGTCTTGTCGAGCCCCGCATACAGCGAATCCCGCCGCTCCAGCACAGCCCGTAGCGTGGCAATCCCCGCCGCCATCGCCAGCGGATTTCCGCTCAGCGTTCCCGCCTGATACACCGGCCCCAGCGGTGCCAGATAGTCCATAATCTCCGCCCGCCCGCCAAACACCCCCACGGGTAGACCTCCGCCCACGATCTTGCCCAGCGTCGTCAGGTCCGGCAGCCCACCCAGTTCGCGTGCGAACAGCTCCTGAGCACCACCCGCTGCCAGCCGGAACCCCGTCATTACCTCGTCGAAGATCAACAGCGCGCCATATCGCTGCGTCACCGCGCGCAGCCCCGCAAGATACCCCGGTTGCGGCGCAATCGTCCCCGCATTACCCACCACCGGCTCCAGAATCACGCACGCGATTTGCCCCGGATGCGACGCGAACGCCGCCTCCACCACCGCCAGATCGTTATACGGCAGCGCCAGCGTATGCATCACCGTCTCCGCCGGTACACCGGCCGATCCCGGTATCCCAAACGTCGCCACACCGCTGCCCGCCTTCACCAGCAGCGCGTCCGCGTGCCCGTGATAGCAACCCTCAAACTTAATCACAAACGGCCGCTCCGTGAACCCGCGCGCCAGCCGTATCGCCGACATGCACGCCTCCGTACCCGAGCTCACAAACCGCAGCTTCTCAATCGACGGATAGCACTCCATCACCAGCTCAGCGAGGTTTGCCTCATCCGCCGTGCTCGCACCAAACGACGCACTCCGCCCCGCCGCCTGCCGAATCGCCTCTACCGCCGGTGGAAACGCATGCCCCAGCAGCATCGGTCCCCACGACCCGAACATATCCACAAACCGATTACCGTCCGCGTCCACAAGGTACGCGCCCTCGGCCCGCTCCACAAACGGTGGATGCCCGCCGACCGCCCCAAACGCCCGCACCGGCGAGTCCACGCCGCCCGGTAAAAATCGCTCGGCGCGCTCCTGTAGCTCCGCCGATCGTGCAAAAGAAAGTGCCATGCATTTGAGTATAGAATTTGCCTCATCTCCGGCTGCTAAACTTGTCCTCATTGCACTTATCCGGCAGTGAAGGCGGCTCTTGTTTTGGCGAAATCGATCACGAACGACGGAGCACAGACTCCGAGTGAAAGCCCTGTAACCTCCGCACATAAAGAGTCGCGTGCGGTCCGCAACGACGATCACGCCATCGTCCCCACCGACCGCCACGTCCTCGCGCAGGACCGCATCAAAGGTCTCGCCCGCCGCACCTTCAACAAAAGTGTGCTCAGCGAAATCGGCGGCTTCGCCGGCCTCTTCGCCCTCGACGCCGAGCGCTTCCCCGACCCCGTCCTCGTCGCCTCCACCGACGGCGTCGGCAGCAAGCTCGAGCTCGCCATCCAGCTCGGCCTCCACTCCAGCATCGGCACCGACCTCGTCAACCACTGCGTCAACGACGTCGCCGTGCAAGGCGCCACACCCCTCTTCTTCCTCGACTACTTCGCCGCCGGCTTCCTCGATCCAGACGTCGTCCAGCAGGTCATCAGCGGCCTTGTCGACGCCTGCAAAGCCAACGGCTGCGCCCTCCTCGGCGGCGAAACCGCCGAAACCCCCTGGCTCTACGGCAAGTCTGACTACGAGCTCGCCGGCTTCCTCACTGGCGTCGTCAGCCGCCCGCGCCTGCTCACCGGCGATGCCATCCGTGAAGGTGACTACCTCCTCGGCCTGCCCTCTAACGGGCTCCACACCACCGGCTACTCCCTCGCCCTCAAGCTCCTCCTCCACACCGCCCAGTACCGCCCCGAGCAGTACATCAACGAGCTCGGCGACAAGGTCGGCGCAGCCCTCATGCGCCCCCACCGCAGCTACCTCGCTCCCATCCGCAAGCTCATCCAGGCCGAAGTTGCCAGCGGCTTTGCCCACATCACCGGCGGCGGACTCACCGAAAACATCCCCCGCATCCTTCCGCGTGGCCTCGCCGCGCAGATCGACCTCTCCTCGTGGGATCCACCGCAGCTCTTCTCCCACCTCGCGGCCCTCGGCGCCCTTGAACCCGATGAGATGTTCCGTACCTTCAATATGGGCGTCGGCCTCGTCGCCGTCGTCCCCGCCGACCTGCTCAAAAAAGCCCGCCTGACCCTCACCCGCATGAACGAGCGCTCCATCGTCCTTGGCCGCGTCGTGCGAAAATCCGCCCCCCGCATCACCTACGCGTAGAGCGCCCCTACCGCCCCATCCCCGCAAACTGCGTCTTGTACACAATCGCCCCCAGCACCACAATCAGCGTCTGGAAGTACAGGAACGTTCTTGTGCTTGGCTTCTCCGGCTCATCGCGCGTAAAGCACCGCCAGACCATGCCTAGCCCGACGATCAGAAAGATCCACTGCGTCGTCTCGCCAAACAGATCGCCGCCCGTAATCGTCAGTCCAAACAGCACCAGGCACGTCGTCGCCACCAGCCCGCGTTGCAGCTTCGACAGCGCAAACGTCGCCTGCGCCCCGTCCATCCCCAGCACCGGCACCAGGTTCAAAAAGTTCACCCACGCGCCCACATACACCAGCACCATAAAGATCGGCTGATGGGTGACCAGAAACAGCCCGTAACACGCCCCCGCCGCCAGCAGTCCAAACATCGGCCCCGCCAGCGAGATCGCCGCCAGGTCCTCCAGCGAGACCCCCTGCGAGTACCACCGCACGTACGCTCCCATCATCGGCAGAAAGATCGGCAGATCGGCCTTCAGACCCCTTCGCTTCACTGCGATAAAATGGCCCATCTCATGCACAAACAGGCACACCGTAAATCCCAGCGCAAACTGCCACCCAAACAGCGCCCAATAGATCCCGAAAAACGCAAACAGGCTCAGCAAAAACTTCAGCTTGAAGAGCAAAAACAGCGCCGACTTGATCTTCATCAGGAAGAGCGCTATTGGCGCAAACGGCCCCAACCGCTTGGTCCACTTCGCCTTCTTGTCCTGCTCGGCCTTCAACCGCGCATCAATCTGCGCGATATGCTGGCGCACGCCCTCGGTCTGCGGCGCGCCCTCCGGCAGCCACACCAGCGCCGAGTTCCACCGGTCCCGCGCCTCCGCCCACTTCTGCTCCTGCTCCAACTGCTGCGCCCCGTGCGCAATCTGCCCCAGGTGCACGCCATAGGTCAGCGTCTGGCAATCCGGACACGCCAGCGTACCCTCCGTCAGCCAATGGCTGCACGACGGACAGCTATGGATCACCTCAGGCGGCGCGGGTTCAGGCGGCAATACACTTACATTCGTAGTAGACACAACACCTCTATTCTATTAGACGCCGCGCCCACCCCAACCGGCTCACCCCACAAGCCCGCGATAAACCCACAATCTATATCATCATCCGATATCTAAAACCGTTTAGGATTGCTGTTAGGTACCCCAAAATGCTCAGAGCGCCCATAGAGGTCGAGACCTATCAACAAATGGCGAATCGCGTCCTAAGGCCAAGACGTACTCGCTCCGAGCGTGTGCTGGATTTGTTTGCGGGTTGCGGTGGGCTTGCCCTCGGTTTTGAGGCGGCAGGATTTGAGACACTCGGATTTGAGGCAAATGCCGATTGCTGCGCGACATATAACGCAAATTTACATGGCAGGTGTGAAGAGAGGTTTCTCACCCGGGAGACCGAATTCCCCCCGGCTGAGATTGTTGTTGGAGGACCTCCTTGTCAGCCTTTCAGCGTTGGCGGAAATCAACGGGGGTTGGCAGATTCAAGGGATGGGTTTCCCGCATTCATCTCCGCAGTCGAGAAGCTCCATCCTCGACTTTGGATGTTTGAAAATGTGCGGGGTTTGATGTACAGAAATCGGTGGTACCTCGATGAGGTGATTCAGCGACTGGAACGGTTAGGATACGTGGTTGACGTAAAGCTACTGAACGCCCGTCACTACCTTGTGCCTCAGAACAGAGAGCGGATCATCGTTGTCGGCCATAAAGGCGGTTACAGATTCCCCGAGCATAGGTTGGAAACAATAACGACCAACCAGGCGCTGGGCGAGCTTATGCTCTCGGAACCAGACGATGGAAAGTACTTGACTGAGAGCATGGATCGATATGTAGCGAAATACGAGAAGGCGTCGAAGTGTATAAATCCTCGCGATCTTGACCCGGACAAACCTGCCCGCACTGTAACTTGCAGGAATCTCGGTGGAGCGACCGGGGATATGCACCGGATCAAGCTTCCAAGTGGCCGCCGCAGACGGCTCACAGTCAGGGAGGGTGCACGGCTGCAAAGCTTCCCGGATTGGTATGAGTTTATAGGTGCCGAAGGTAGTCAGTTCGACCAAGTAGGTAATGCGGTTGCACCAATGTTTTCACTCGCTCTGGCACAGAGCGTTGCGTCATATCTAGATAAGGATCAAGCATTCGACGAAGTATCGATTCAAGAGTGCTGGTCGCCTATCCAGGGTTCTTTACAGTTGGCTTGAGAGGGCACTTGGCGCGAATCAGCAGGCTATCAAAATTAGTTAACGGAGCATTACTTGTTCTCTCCGCAGTCGGCATACCTCTTGCCGGAATGACAGAGAGACGCCGCGTGAGGATGGCCAAGGCATTCCTTGCCGTAGCGGGGATGAAACCGGGGATGCTATGGCAGGAAGCAACAGCGGAAAACAGACTCAGGTCGCGCGATGTTATTAAATGGATGAATCGATATCTTGACGAAGATATCGCGGACAGTTCCTATGACGACATACGCAGAAAAGATTTGGCGCTACCAGTTGCTGCCGGAATTGTTCTCAGTAGCGCCGGCAAGGATGGCGCCGACACCAACGATGGAACGCGCTCATATGCTTTAAGCCCCGCGATGGCTAACCTGCTTCATGCTTATGGCGAAAGTAATTGGAAAGACGAACTCGCGAGCTTCCTCTCCGGCCGTTCTACGCTGGCTGATCAAATCAATCGAGCGCGGCTACAATCACTCATACCTGTGCGGTTCGGCACCCATGAGCTGACCTTCGGCCCCGGTGACCACAACAATCTGCAAAAGCTCGTCATTGAAGAGTTTCTGCCTCGGTTCGGCCAAGGTTCGGAAGTGCTGTACGTAGGAGATGCTCAGGATAGGTTTCTCTTTGTTGAAGAGAAACGTCTTGACGATCTGGGCTTCTTTGAGATTTCAAGCGGGAAACTGCCTGATGTACTGGCCTATTCGCAAGCGAAAAACTGGTTATTCCTCATCGAAGCGGTCCATTCTGCAAACCCAATAACGGAGTTGCGCAAGAGAACTCTTGAGCAACTTTGCCAACCTTGCAAAGCCGAGATCGTGTATGTTTCTGCATTTCTAAACCGCGATACCTTTAGAAAGTTTGCACGCGACATAGCTTGGGAAACTGAAGTATGGATTGCCGAATCACCGGATCATCTTATCCACTTCAATGGCGACAAGTTCCTCGGCCCTTATATCCCCGAATCAAAGAGCCCACGTAGCTAATTTTTTGCGCGCAAAGTTGGCCGCGAGAGAGAACACAAAGTGCAGATTGAACACAGCCTGCGTCATTTCGCCTCTACCAACATCTATCCCAGCATGTCCACCGCGCCCAGCCATCTCTTTTCGCCGCTCCAGCAGCGCAGCGTTACCCTGCCGAACCGCATCGTCGTTTCGCCCATGTGCCAGTACAGCTCGGTGGACGGCCGCGCCTCCGACTGGCACCTGGTGCACCTGGGCAGCCGCGCCATCGGCGGTGCGGGCACGGTGATGACCGAAGCCGCCGCCAGCCCCGAGGCCCGCTGGGGGCGGATCAATCCACCACCGAACACTTCGGATCGTTCAAGGTACCCGTGACCCGCATCGGGAAGACCAGCCTGCCGTGCTGCGATTCAGCCCCTTTGAACAGCCTCGCAAACGCGCTGATAAAGAAGCCCTGCTTTGTCTCGATCGTGGCTTTGCCTTTGTAGTCGAGCCGGCTGTTCAGTTCGTCTACGCTTCCCGAGCCATCCACGTCAATTCCATAAAAATCGACGTTGATCTGCCGGCTATCGATTCGCTGACGATCCAGGTCCAGGTCTCCACTGAAGGAAGAAAACGCCGACACTGGCAGAGAGCTTGTGCCCGGATCGCGGAAGCGTGCCATCTGCGCCATGCTCTTGTTCCCGTTCAGGCCGGTGAGCTCGCCTTTTCGGATGATAAAGTGGCCCGTCCCATGGATTCCCGACAGTGGATTGGCGGAGTGCTCGATGATTCCGTTCAGCTTCATATCCGCTTCCATCATGCCGGTGATTTTTGGCTGGCCTGTTTCAAATTCCGCCAGCAGGTAGTTGATGCCGACCCCGCTCACCCGCAGATCGGTGTCGAAGCGCGTCCTGCTCCCAGAGAAGTCGAAGCTGAAATCTCCAGCGGCGTGCCCGCGGTACGTTTTGGCCTCAAAGTTCTTAAACGTGAACTGCGCCGGTTCGACTTGGACTTGCGAATGAACCTCCCGAAGATGGATGCGTCCAAAGATGACCGTCCCCACAGTCAGGCTACCGACAACGCTGGTCCTGGGAGATGGATGTTTCGAGGCAGCTCCATCGAGTTGCTGCAATCCTCCAGAAAAATCTTCAGCAGTGAAGACAAGCGGGCCGGGTGCGTCCGAGGGATCGATCAGCCCGGAGCCGTATAAGGTTCCATTCTTGATCTGGAGACTGGAGATGGATCCCATCGATATCTGCGGCGGCTCTTTATTCGTACTGGAGGGATTCTGAAAATTCCAGAGGCCATCGGGATCGGAGATCAGATGGATAACGGGCTTTTCGACGACCACCGAGCGAATGATGAGGTGACCGTGGAGCAGTGGCATCCAGGGGATCGCTGCATCCACCTCCGGTGCCTGCAGAAAGTATCCTTGCGGAAAGGGCTTCGGGTTCTTTACGGCAACGCCGTAGAGGCGCACCGACAGCGGCAGTAGCCGAACCGACACATGCTGGATCTCGATCTGCAATCCAGTTTTCTTTTGCAGATAGGTGATGGCTTCAGGAACATACCGGTCCGGATTATGTACTGTATACCAAGCTGCCGCGCACAGCCCAAGGATCGCGCAAGCGACGACCGTCAGCCCGATCTTCACGCCCTTCGCCATCCTATTTACACCATGGCCAATCCACCACTGCTCTACTCATCCGATGGGGACGAGTACGCAGCCGCGACAGCTTTTCCAATGCAAGCCGTGCTGCACAGGTCAATTCGATCGCCGCCGCCATACGCATACCCGACCGCCTCACATCGAGAGATGGTCTCCAGATTATAAGGTTGGCGAGTGTCGAGCGGACGAACGTATCGCAAATTCTAACTGTTGATATCAGACCGCTGCACTCATGCAACGCCCCCGCCCATCAAATCATCAATCCTCAGCACAGCGCTATCCAAAAGCAACGTTCCCGCCTCACCCATTCTCCCCGCCCCGCATCCTCACGCGTCCTCCATCCTCCCCCAAACATCTAACCCCCATGTCCACCGCGCCCGACCATCTCTTCTCTCCGTTCCAGCAGCGCAGCATCACCCTTCCCAACCGCATCGTCGTCTCCCCCATGTGCCAGTACACCTCCGTCGACGGCCACGCCTCCGACTGGCACCTCGTCCACCTCGGCAGCCGCGCCATCGGCGGCGCAGGCACCGTCATGACCGAAGCCGCCGCCGTCAGCCCCGAAGCCCGCATCACTCCCGGTGACCTCGGCCTCTGGTCCGACGACCATATCCCCATGCTCGCCCGCATCACAGCATTCCTCAAAGCCAACGGCAGCGTCCCCGCCATCCAGCTCGCCCACGCCGGGCGCAAAGCCAGCATGCTTCCGCCCTGGGAGAAAACCCGCACCGCCGCCCCCTCCGAAGGCGGCTGGACCAACGTCGTCGCACCCTCCGCCGAGCGCTTCCACGACACCTACCCCCTCCCCAACGCCCTTGACCGCGCCGGCATGGACAAGATCGTCGCCGACTTCACCGCCGCCACGCACCGCGCCGCACACGCCGGCTTCCTCATCGTCGAGCTCCACGCCGCCCACGGCTATCTCCTCAACGAATTCCTCTCGCCGCTCTCCAACACCCGCTCCGACGTCTACGGCGGCACCCTCGCCAACCGCGCCCGCTTCCCCCTCGAAGTCATCCGCGCCGTCCGCGCCGCATTCCCCACTCACCTCCCCGTCTGGGTCCGCGTCTCTGCCGTCGATTGGGTCGAAGGCGGCCTGAGCATCGACGACACCATCGCCCTCACCCGCCTCTTCCAGGCCGAAGGCATCGACCTCCTCGACGTCTCCTCCGGCGGCAACGACCACGGCCAGCAGATTCCAGTCGGCCCCGGCTATCAAGTCGCCTTCGCCGACCGCATCCGCCGCGAGACCGGCCTCCCCACCGGCGCCGTCGGCCTCATCACCGAACCCGCCCAGGCCGACCAGATCATCCGCTCCGGTCAAGCCGACCTCGTCCTCCTCGCCCGCGAACTCCTCCGCGACCCCTATTGGCCCCTTCGCGCCGCCGCCACGCTCCATCAACCTGAAAGCTGGCCCGTCCAATACGAACGCGCCGCCCGCGGCAAAGTCGAGCGCCGCCAGCCCCTCCCGCCAAACGCTGCACCATCAAAGAGTTGAAGTGTTCAACGAAACACTTAAAGTAACCCTCGAGCACCCTATTAACTACCCTGGTTCACCCTCCACTCCCAACCCTTAAAGTAACCCTCGAACCCCCTGTTAACTACCTTGGTTCGTGCCACCGCAAGCGCGAACCAAGATCGGAACCGCCAATACTACTAGTCGCAACTCACTTGCAGTCCTATACTTTAGGCTAAAGTGGCATCTCACCATCCAATTCGCAAGAGCGTCGCCCCGGAACCTCCCGTCATCCCGGACAAGCTCTACTTCCGCATCGGCGACGTCGCCGCGCTCTGCGATGTGCCCGCCTACGTCCTCCGCTTCTGGGAGACCGAGTTCCCCCAGCTCAAGCCCAACAAAGGAGGCACCGGCCAGCGACTCTACCGCAAGCGCGACGTCGAAACTGCCCTCCGCATCAAAAGCCTGCTCTACGACCAGGGCTACACTATCCCCGGCGCGCGGCAGGTCTTCAAGACTGAAGCCCAACCCAAAGACGCCGCCGAAGCTCCATCCATGCTGCACGTTGCTCCCGAGCCGCATCTACAGCCGCTCCCTCCGCCAGCGGTCGACGTCGGCGCTGCCATCCGCCAGGACGCTCCCTATCGCGACCAGCTCGCCGCCATCCGCGCCGAACTTCGTTCCATCGCCGACCTTCTCGCAGCGCGGCCCGCACATCACCCCGCCATCCTCCCCGAAGCCCCAGAGCCCGCTCCCTCCCGGCTCAAGCTCATGCGCCCGCGCCTCGTCGCAGACATCAAATCCGAGCTCCGGCCAGATACCAAACCCGCGCCGCGCCTCATCGATCAAGGCGATCTCTTCTCCTTCGAATGAGCGCTCCAGACCTCGCCACTGGGCCACAAGTTGCAACCCCTCCGCCGTCCCTTCCAGGCCACCGCCGCACGCACACCGCTGCGTCCGCCACCATCCTCCTCATGGCCAGCTCCCTGCTCTCCGGCCTGCTCGCCCTCGTTCGCATCAAGTACGTCAACTACCTCTTCGGCGCTGGCGCCGCACAGGACGCCTACCGCGCCGCCTTCAAGCTCCCCGACCTCCTTGCCTACTTCATCACCGGCGGCGCCGTCGCCATCTCTCTCGTTACCATCCTCAACCGCTACCGCGAACGCAACGACGAAGAAGGTGCCGACCGCGCTCTCTCCGTCGTCCTCTCCACCATGTTCGTCGTCCTCGCCGCCGGCGTCATTCTCGCCGAAATCGCCGCCCCCAGGTACGTCTGGCTTGCCAACGAAGGCTTCCGCAACGACCCCGTCCGCTCCGCGCTCTGCACCTCGCTGACCCGCATCATCCTTCCCGCGCAGCTCTTTTTCTTCATCGGCAGCTGCCTCAGCTCCCGCCTGCAGGTGCGCAAGATCTTCATCTACCAGGCTGGCGTCCCACTCATCTACAATGGCGGCATCATCCTCGGAGCCATCCTCCTCCACCACCGCTTCGGCGTTTACTCGCTCGCCATCGGCGTCCTCGCCGGCGTCATCTTTGGCTCGTTTCTCCTCAACACCGTCGGCGCCTTCCGCACTGGCTTCCGCTTCACACCGCTCGTCAACTTCCGCGCCCCAGCCTTCCGCGAGTGGTTCAAGCTCACCCTCCCCCTCATGATCGGCGTCTCGCTCGTCATGTTCGACGGCTTCTTCATCAACTTCTTCGCCTCCAACGCCACCGGCGGCATCACCCTCATCGGCAACGCCAAAGACCTCTTCAACGCTCCCTTCAATGTCATCGGTCCCGCCGCCGGCCTCGCTTCGCTGCCCTTCTTCGCGTCCCTCTTCCAGCAAAAGCGTCACTTCGACTTCTCCGCCTCCGTCGGCCGCTCCGTCTCGCGTCTCTTCGCCGTCGGCATGCTCGTCTCCGCATGGATGATCGCACTCGCTCCCTGGCTCATCGACCTCTTCAAAGGCGGCAAGTTCAACCGCGCCGACGTCTCCACCACCACCCACCTCTTCCAGATCCTCTCCATCACGCTCGCCATCTGGGCCGTGCAGGGCATCTACGCCCGCGCCTTCTACGCCGCGTCCAACACCCACACACCCGCCATCACCGGCACCGTCATCACCATCGCCTCCATCCCCATGTACTGGTTGCTCTTCAAGCTGCACGGCCTCACCGGCCTCGCCATCGCATCCGACATCGGCATCTTCATCCAGACATCCACCCTCGCTATCCTCCTGCACCGCATGCGCCTCGTTAGCCTCGCACATCTTGAATTCGCCGAACTTGGCCGCTCCCTCCTCGCCGCCCTGATGGCCTACATCGCCGCCGCCGGCCTGCTCCACGCCATGCCCATCCTCCGCGGCCTCAAAGGCGACCTCCTCACCATCACCGCAGGCTCCATCGCCTGGGGCCTCGCCGCCTTCGTCATCCTGCTCGTCACCCGCTCCAGACTCCCCAACCAAATCCTCCGCCGCAAAACCGCCTAGCAATGCAGCCTTTTCAAACACAGGCGCCACTCGACAGATGGTGCCGGTATTGGTACCATTTTCCAAATGGCTTCTGTGGACAAAATTCTGGTTCAATTGCAGAACGATCCAACGAATGCCCGCTTCGCCGATCTGCTCAAACTTTGCGAAGCGTACTTTGGAGAGCCGCGTCACACATCCGGTAGCCACGTAATCTTCAAGATGCCATGGCCCGGCGATCCACGGGTGAACATACAAAACGACCACGGCAAAGCCAAGGCATATCAGGTGCGCCAGGTTCTAGCCGCCATCGATAAGCTGACGAACTCAAAGGAGCACAAGCGATGATCCGCGACCACTACACCTACCGCGTTACATGGTCTCAGGAAGACGGTGAATACCTGGGCCTTTGCCTCGAATTCCCCTCCCTCTCATGGCTCGCCCCAACACCTGAAAAAACACTCTCAGGGATTCGCAAAGCGGTGTCGGAAGTCGTTGCCGATCTACAGGCCAACCACGAACCCGTCCCCCAGCCGCTCGCTGAAAAGCATTACAGCGGCGAGTTTCGTGTGCGCATCCCTCCCCTGCTGCACAGGTCCCTGGCGGTCGAGGCTGCAGAACAAGGCGTCAGTCTGAATCGACTGGCCAGCACCAAACTCGCCCTCTAATTCCATTTTCGGGTGAGTGGTCCCCGCAGGACCGCCATTCAAGCCTCACCACCGCCCATCCACCGCCCAATTCCCGCACCCCGCTGCTTCCCTCTACCCCAGCCCGGTTTTGCATATAGAATTGAAAGGTTCCGCCGATTCGATCAGGATCGCCTCGGTAGAGCGTCCGGAAACCAATGCTGGGCCACGCCCGTGGCACATCCAGCACGAGGGGCCGGTCGTCGGGC
>JABBOG010000035.1 GCA_019351975.1 Acidobacteriota bacterium | reverse complement strand
TTCCTCATGGTTTCCAGCGTTGTGGAGACCTGCCAGGCGCGGTTGAATTGCGGTGACGACGGCTCCCAGGGTTAGAACCACAAGTTGTGCGCCTTTGGTTCCAACAGCGTACACCGCAGCGCTGCTGCCGCCTTTGAAATAGCCGATCATGAGAGTATCGGCTTGAATGTTGATGATGAAGAGGATGCCGTTTCCCCAGAACGGAAGCGAGCTGCGCAGCCACGCTCTGGCAGTTGTTGTGTATCCTGCGCCGATGCTTGGGGCGGGAAGCCGACGGCGCAAACTAAAGAGCTGGTAGGCTTCCATCATTATTCCCAGTCCTAACTGGGTGGCCAACAGCATGATTGCAGTTGGCTGCGTATGCAGGATGTGCGCCGCGATGATGAAGACCAGCAGGCATGAGGGAAGGGCGATAGCCTGTGGAATCAGGCTGCGTGCAATGTAATGCATTCCCTGGAGTGCGCCTGCGACGGTGGAGTCTATGCATTGGAGCACCATAATGCCGATGCCCAGAGCCAGAGCGACGAAGAAACCTGGGCTGGCGCTGATGCGCCCGAGGAAGCTGTTGCAGGCGAGAAGGATGAGTCCGAAGAGGGTTGAACTCGCCAGCGTTGCAAGAATGCCAAAACGAATGATTCCGTTGAAGTGGGGCCAATCGCCCGAGGTGGACCATGCAGCGACCTGACGAGTGATCAACGTGGGCAGACCCAACTTGGCAATACTCCCCATGAACCCAGTGGCGGAGATGACGTATACATAAAGGCCGTAGTGGGAGATGCCAAGGATTCTGGCGAAGACAACGCTTGTTAATGCGCTGAGAGCCGCTGAGGTGAAGTTGACCGCGACCGTGCCAGAGATGGATCCGCCGTGATCGAAACGTCTGAACCGACTGATCGTATTGGAGAGTGCATTCATTGGGTAGCTTCGTGTGGCGCTATAGTATTTCCAAGGATAGGACGCAAGGCGGAAAGGTGAATGTGCGTCGTCAGCGGTTCACGAGTTTTCGTGCGTACAGCAGTGCGACGTAGAAGCTCATCCCGGCGCGGAGTGAGGCGAATTGTACTCTGCGTGCCGATGTCGACCGCTGCGAAATTGAGAGATGCATATAGTGCAGCGCCGCGCTTCTTTCTCTTCGCAAAGCGTATTCGCAACCGATGCGCCAGGTTATGTCGGCAAAAGCTCTTGGATGTGCTTGGTAAGCCGCAGAGTGCTTTCTCAAGATTGTGAGGAGCGATTCAGGCGCGATCCTCTTGTTTACGCTGTTGGGCGAGTCGTAGGAGATCAGTGTGGCCTCGTCCAGAAAGGCGATCGGGTGGTTCGACGAGAGGCGTAAAGCAAGATCCCAATCTTCAAGATTGACCATCGACTCGTCAAAGTATCCAACCTGATCCAGAACGTCCTTTCGGATAACCATAGCAGGCGTATCCATGGTATTGCTGTTCAGCAGTCGGGCATAAATGTCGCCGGATAACTCAGTGCATTTATCAGAAGGCATAGTTATGGTCTCCTCGCGTCGCGAGAGGATGAACCTTGAGTAGCATGCGGCTGGAGGTACGCCGAAGCCGTCGGCCAGCTCCATCAATGCAATTTGCTTCATCAGTTTGCCAGCTTTCCATTCGGCATCGCTATCTTGGAATGCAATATAGCGGCCGGTCGCCGTGCGTATGCCTGCGTTTCTGGCTGCGCTTGGACCGGAATTTATTTGCTGGCGAATCACCTTCAGCCGTGAGTCGGTGATCATTGATAGCTCGTGCATGGTGGTGTCTGTTGAGCAATCATCGACGACGACCAGCTCCAAATCTGTGTAGGACTGGTCTAAAACAGATCTCACCGCCCTGGCTAATAGATGGGCGCGGTTGTACGTAGGTAGGATCACACTGACGGATGGAGACTTCATCATGTCGAGGGAGTATGTTTCGCGCGCATCGTGTTTCGCAGTAGCGTCAGTTTTTGCGAGGTCTCCGGATCTTTCTCAAGGTGTTGAAAGGCAGCCTGAAAGAACGCTGTGATCACGCTAAGAAGAAACGCGAGAACGGTAGCACCGATGACGATGAGAGCGCGCTTTGGGGAGGATTTACGGTCGGGAGGGATGGCTGGATCGACTACCTGAATGATGGATCCTTGTTTGGCTTCATCGAGCTTTGCTACTTCAAACTGCCGCGCGAGGATGTCGAAGATGGTTTCGTAGTACTTCACATCGCGGAGCTTGCGGATGTACTCCATGCCCGCTTCGGGAACGCGTCCTTTCGGCACGATAAGTTCACTGCCTTTGCTGTCCGCGGAGCCGCCGAGCATTGCGAGTTGGGCACGCAGCCCGGCCAACTCTTGCTGCGCCTGAACGAGCTGAGAGTTTTCACCTGTAGCATAGGTCTGCATGCCCTGAATCTGTACCTCTCGTGCGGTAATCTGAGCGCGGAGCGATGCAGCGGATTCGATAAGCGCTCGCTCCTGACTATCGGGCTGTATCACGCCGGTGGTAAGTTCCGTCTGCTTGAGCGACTCTTCTGCAGTCGCGAGATTGTTCTTCGCCTTTTCGAGCTCTTGTTCAAAGAACAGTCTTCGTTGGGATGCCTCTGTGATCGCGAGGTGCTGTGAGAGGTCACGGAACTGATCGACATAACCGTTTGCAAGTTCGGCAGCGCGCTGCGGACTTCGGTCCTCGATAGAGATGTGAATCAGATCGTCTTTAGTACTGCCGTCGACGGTTGCGTGGGCCTCGAAGGCTTTTCTGGCGAGCGAAAGGTATTTCTCACGATATTCGTTCATCAAGCCATAATGCAGGACCATCGCGTCTTCGACCGTGCGGCTCTTCATCAGGGCGACATACTTGTCGTTCGGGTTCTTCAAACCAAGCCCGCCCCCGCCCGCAAGGGCGGCCATGCCACCCATTCCGCTGAGTTGAGAGGCCAATGCTGCGCCCATGGATGTATTTTGCTGCGGCGGCAGTAGCGTGACCGTTGCGGTATATTCTTTCGGCAGTAAAAGAGAGACGATCAGTGACACTATGGCTGCGCCAAACGTAACGCCTACGATCATCCGTTTTCGTCGCGCTGCGACGATCAGCAGGTCAAGGAAAGATACCTCGCCGGTGTTGTCTACCGGATCGTACTCCTCGAGCAGGGCGTGTGCCGGCGTCTCTATCATGGGCATCGGAGGAGTAGGCGTTTCGGTCATCGATTGATCCTGGATGTTGCGCACAGAGTGGAGACTTCATGAAGCGCTACACGGCATTCCTGTTTCTTGGATTGCTATTGAATCACAGTGAGGGCAGCGGCCCCCAGTGCGAAGTTTGAGACGAGGCTGGACCAAGCAATCAGCGCCCGAAGGTTGGAAGGCTTGAAGCCCTTTTCGGGAACGATGATCGTGTCGCCAGCAAACATGTGGAGGTCGTTGAACTTATTGCTCCATATGCCGCCGCCCATGTCATGGCTGACGACCTCGCCGTCTGCGCGGATGATGAACTCGCGTTTCCAGTCGGCGTCACGAGTGGGTCCACCGGCCAGGGCAAGATAGGCGCCCGCACGCTGCTGGGTCTCATACAGGAAGGAGTTCTGGTCATAGACGGAGCCGACGACATTGACCGTGGCTGGGATGGTTGGAACGTAGAACTGATCGCCATCTTCCATGGTGATATCAGGCAGGGTGCTGATGCCGGTGCTGTCTGGCGAAAACTTCAGAACGATGCGGCCTGTGGCGCGAATCTTGTGAAGATTGGAGATCAGCTCCTGGGCTCCGCTTTGGGTAGCTGCACCGCTCGCAACGTCCTGAGCGCTCACGCCGGAGGACGCAAGAGCGAGCGTGTTGCGCTGGATCTCCAGACCCAGCGAGTTTACGTACTCATCTATGCGTGCCTGCTGCGAGATCCGCGTGGATTCACGCGTGTACTCTGAGCCGTAAAGGTAAGCATTAGGGGAAAGCCCACCGGCTCGCTCCACGAGATGCTTGAGAGTTTCACCCGGCTGAACACTGTAGACGCCAGAGTGCACAAATTCACCGCCCAATGTGACCAGCTTGGTTTGCTGTGCGACTGGAACATGGATGTCAGCGTCGGAGAAGATCGTGATGACGTCTCCTGCCTCTAACGCTATGTCCTGCGAGGCGTCGTGCCCCATGACCAGCTTCCCGAGATCGAAGGGGATCAGCTTGGTCTTCAGGGTCGTCGTATCCATGCGTTCGATCACTGCATAGTCCCAGTCGAGCTCGGGGGCGAGCTGCTTGACTTCAGTCTTGGGTGTGTTGAAGCCGTACCGATTGGTGAGTTGAGATTGTTGCGCCGCTAGCGACGAGCTTCCGATGTGCTGTTGCGCTTCCTGATTGCGTCCCGGGAATCCGTTTTGCTGCTGTCCGTATTGACCGTACTGCCCGTCCTGGGACCCGTATTGTCCGGACTGCGATGTGTACTGAGAGTTATCCTGAAGCGCGGCGGCAGCGTCTGCTGTCTGTGATCCATATTGGCCTGAATATTGACTGCTGTATTGATCCTGCTGGCCTGGATAAGCGTTGTTCTGATTGTTGCCGTTCCCGTAAGCGGATTGGCCTTGTTGCCGGCCATATTGTTGGTACCCATTCATATTCATGCTGCTCGACGGTGAGCGAAGGGTCACTGCATGATTGTCGATCGGTTGGTGCATGTTCGAGAGATTTTGGGAAGGAATGAATTCAGGAGAAGGCAGACCGAGCTGGGCGCGTTTCCACCAATAATTCCGCGTAATCAGGGAGTCCTTATCGGGGATGAGATCGCTGACGTGCATGCCAGCATGCCACGCGAAGCGTCCAGGATTGGCAATGTTGCCGCGCAGAATCACAGTCTTTTTGTACAGAGGAACAATGGAGAAGACGCGGACGAGATCGCCGCCGCTGAGGGTTGTTGCAAGCCCCTTTTGATCGTAGGCCACCTCCATGGCGAACCTTGATTGATGGTCGTCGATGCGCTCGATGGAGATACGAGACTCGGCTGCGACTGTGGAGGCACCGCCCGCGTCGGCGATCAGAGCTGCAACCGTTTCGTTGGCGCGCATCTCGTAGATAGCGGCGTTGCGGACGCTGCCGGTAACGGCGACTTCAGGACCCACTGCAGGGATAAAGATGACGTCGCCGGATTGCAGCGGAACGTCTTTCGATTTGTCGCCGTGCACCAGCAGGTCATACAGGTCGAAGTCCGTCACGACAGAACCATTGCGGCGAAGCTCAATGTGGCGCAGCGAACCGTAAAGAGACGGACCGCCGCTGGCAAAGAGCGCATCGACCAGCGTGCTGAGACCACTGACGGTGTATACGCCGGGGCGGCGCGCCTGGCCGGAGAGGTAGACCTGAATGGAGCGGGTCTGCCCCATGTCGGCCGTAAGGTCAAAGTTACGATAGACCCGCCCAATGGCTGCACGAAGATGGGCGTCGAGGCCGGAGAAGGGAACACCGGCAACATGTACGGGACCGACCTGCGGGAGATACACCTCACCAGACCGGTCGACACGGAGGTTCGCCTGAAAGTTCACCTGTCCCCAGACGCGGATGCGTAGTTCGTCACCGGGGCCGATGACGAAGTTGGAGGGAACAGGACTCAGGTCGAGCGGGGAAAATGTGGAAGGCACGTTCGTAAACAACGACGCGCCGAAGATCGGCAGCACTTGATTGGTAGTGGAGGCGACGAACTTCTGGAACTCTGTCAGCGGTTCCGGCGGCAACACATATTGCTGGAACAGATTTCTTCCATTGGTCTGCCTGTTCAGGCGTTCGGTATCGGTGTAGTTGTTCGCATTGTTTTGTGTCTGTGTCGGAGCTCCGTAGGTGCTCGGAATCGACGCCCCGGACTGCTGATTCATCATCTGGTCTTGAGAACCCTGGGCCGCGCATTGTGAAGAGTTGGCAAGCGCTGGATCCGTGCAGTCGGAGCCGCCCGAACTCTGGCTGCTGTCAGGATAGCCGGACGGCGTTTGCTGCTGCGCGTAACCTGTGACAGTAAAGCAGCCTGCTAGAAGAAGCATCGCGAGGTGCCCGACGATTTTCGATGGAAACGACTGCCTTAATCGGACTGGAGTGTCGCTGCTGTCGGCCGAATCCGTAGCATAGTTAAAGGTACGCATTAGACGTCAGTCTACCATGTAGGAAGCGGCTTTATGCTCGGCGGAATTGTCCCACATCTACCGCAGCAACGTCTTCGGCCGGATCGCAGGCTGCGTAGGATGAGGTCGGATGGTACTCACTCTAAAGGATATTGAAGCCTTCGACGACGATCGTTGGAGCTTCGCCGCGAGTATCTGCGTGCCGAACCTCGGTCTGGATGGACCGCTTGTCTCCGGGCAGGAGCGTGATGTAGTTGTCGCTGTAGATAGCCGGAAGAATGCGGTCGCCCGAGGTGGTGCGCACGACCTTGAGGTGAGTCATGAGTGCTGGCCATGCTGAAGTGTTCTGAACCTCGGTTGTCAGTTGCCACAGGTCGGATGCGCGCTTGGTGGTGGTGCTCGCATGAACGTGCGCCTTCGCGAGCTGTCGGATGGCGCGATAGTCGCCTTCGTCGAGGCTCCGCATGTAGTCATTGGTAGAACGGAGCTGGCTTCCCTGAGCCAGCGACAGGCGAAGGAAGTGAACAGATGAAAGGCCGGCGGGGTACGCCATGCTGAAGGCGGTGACCACGCTGTCTTCTTTGCTGGCGACGGTTGCGGTCTGGTGCGCCATGCGGGTGCCGTTCATATTGAAGATCTCTGCCGTGACGCTCAGGCCGGCAATGTCTCCGGCGCTGTAGTTGACGACTTCGATGGTTTCCAGCTCGCGGTTCCACTGGATATGGAGCGGCTCGGAGGCTTTTTTACAGCCGAAGTAGGCGGCTGTGGGATCGAGGTAGAAGTCATACGTCTGCCATACGAAGGATGGCCAGCAGGGGTGGCTCATCCAGAGAAGAAGGCCGGCGCGGTACTTGCTCTGCGACTCGAACATGGCGCGGTAGCCCTCGTAGTTGAGGAACTGCGCGAGCGCGATCCACTCTTCGGCGTTGCGTGCGCCGCCGTAGCTGTCGTCGATGAGGGAGCGAAAGGACTTGCCGCCCTGCGCGCCGTTGAGGCAGAAGTCGTGCAGGCCCCACTCCAGACCCTGGGGCCAGATGACGTTTTCGGGCATCATGAGGCGAACGCTGTCCAAGGGAGGGATGTTGGGCATACCGATTTCGCTGTGGAGCTTGGAGTCGGCGATGCGGAAGTAATCGACGGGGGGGAGTGCGTGGTAGGGGCCGTGGCCGCTGACAACGTCGTCGGCTGAGCTTGGGATGTAGTGGATGTCGGGGTGAAGCTCCGCGATCGCATTACGAATGCCTTCTTCAAGAACCTTGGGTGGATAGCCTTCGTTGCGCCCGCAGTAAAGGCCGATGGAGGCGTGGTTGCGGATGCGTTGGAGCAGGTTACGGACATTTGCGAGGAACAACGGATCATCGCTGGGGACGGGGCCATCCCAGGGGTTTGCGAGCCAGAAGTCCTGCCAGACCATAATTCCGTTCCGGTCGCAGGCGTCGTAGAAAGCTTCGTCGCCGACCTGGCCAACCCAGTTGCGGATCATGGTGAAGTTCATCTCGCGGTGATAGCGAACGGCGGCGTCGTACTCGCGCGCGCGATAACGCAGCATGGATTCGGCGAATCCCCAGTTGCCGCCTCGGCAGATGAAGCGGCGGCCGTTGATGAACATCGTGAGCTTGCCTCCGTCTTCGCTGTAGGTCATCTGGCGGATGCCTGCCTTGAAGGTGGTTGTGTCGAAAACAGTGTGGTCGGCAGCTTCGAAAGCGATTTGCACATCGTACAGGTGCGGATCGCCGTAGCCGGTCGGCCACCAGAGCTGAGGGTTCTGCAGATGCAACTCGGAATACTGCGATGGATCAAGCTTGAGGCTGATAGTGGACGATGCAGGAACGGTTGTGGGGTGAGCGATCTCGATGGATCCGAAGCGGACGTTGAGCGTGCCGGGAATCTCCTGTGCGCGGTGGTTGACGAGATCAGCCTCAATGGTGATGTCAGCTGTCGACGTGTCGGGTAGAGGCAATGTGCTGGAGACAAACGGCGACCTGAGGGTCACAGCGCCGGTGGAGGTAAGCGAGACGTTCCCCCATATTCCGATGTTGCGGCCGCGAATGGTTGGAATCCAGTCCCAGCCGATGGAGGCGTGATACGTGGGGTTGTCGGCACCGAGCGCGCCGCCGTTGCGTCCGGGAGACTCGAAGGTCTTCTGCTTGGTGCTGCCGGGTGTAGCGTTTGCTTCGATCAGTACGGCAAGGGCATTGGCTTTGCCGGGAAGAAGCTTTCCTGTGACATTGAACTGCGCAGCCGTAAAGCCGCCTTCGATGCGGCCAAGCTTTTCTCCGTTGAGATAGATGCTGGCCTTCCAGTTAATACCGTCGAAGTTGAGCCACTGAAGGGTATTCGGTGCGGACGGAGGTGTGGCGAACTCGGTGCGATACCAGAAGTCGGAGCAGAAGTAAGCGTCGGAGATGTAGAGCTGGTTCTGGCCGAAGTTCGGGTCGGGGATGGCGCCTGCGTTGTAGAACGAGGTGAGCACGGTGCCAGGAACGGTGGCGATAAGCCATGTGGTGTCTTTATAGCCCGCCTGAGAGAGGACCTCTCCTGTGGAGGCGGCAATGTTGCTGCGCTCCACGCGCCATCCGCCGCCGGCGAGATCGATGCCGCCGTCGGCATGCGCGGCAGGCGCGGGCGCGGGATGCGCAACCAGACCGCCATGGCCGTAGACTTCCAGCTCACTGAGGATATATCCGTCGGAAGATGTGGGGCGGGTCATGAGAACGCGGACGTATCGTGCGCGCGCGGGCTTTGCGAGACGGAGGTCGTCGACCTGCGAGGTCTGCTCAGTGAGGGCGTGGACGTCGCTCCATGTGTGAGCATCGTTGGAGACTTGAATGCTCCCCTCGGCTGCGCGCGCGATCCAGTGAAGAACGACGCGGTCGAAGACGCAGGCAACACCGAGGTCGACGGAGACCCACTCTTCCGAGGAGCCCGCGCTCATCCATGCGCTGGTGAAGCTGTAGGGGCCACCAACTTCCACGCGCTGGCGGTCCCGGTAGAACTCAACCTGGCCGATCTGCCAGCGGAGAAAGCTGGAATCAAAGCTACTGTTGATGAACGCGCAGGTGATCTGGTAGTAGCGGCTTTTGCTGCTTTGCTGCAAAGGAATCGAGGGGAAGAAGACCTTCGAGGTATCGAGCAGGCTGGGTGGATAGTTCTCTGGCGAGGTGCCCTGCGGGAGTTCGGCGGAGCCTACCTGCTGCCAGTTTCTGCCGTCGTCGGAGGCCGATATCCTGAAGTTGAGGCCGCCGGACGGGATGATGTCTGGCAGGATGACGCAGACAGCGATGGTGTCGACTTCGGGTGGTGCGATGCCGCCAGCGAGTTGAACCACAACGGAGACGGGCGAACCTTCCAAGGGGATGCCCATGGGAGGGAAGTGGTCGAGGATGATCTCGCGGTCGGTCTTTGGGAGCGGACCGTCGATGTTCGTGGAGACAGCCACCCATCGTGGGAGCTCTGTGGCTGTGATGCCGTCGGTGATCAGTTGCGAGGTGAGGTTGTAGTCGTAGCTGCTGGAGTGGGTCGCGGGGCGGCGCAGTGCCAGATTGCGATAGGTGGAGTCTCCGGCGCGCAGTGTGGGAGAGAAGATGTCTTCGGCGCTGCCCGGATAGACGCCAATGCCTCGCGTGTATCCGGCAGAGGGCACTTCGTGGCTGCTCGTCGATGGCGCGGGGCCGACTTCCGCCGCAGACACGGAGGAGATGACGCTGGGAAGCATGGGCGCGGCAATTTCACTCGCGGCGATGATGGAACTCTTTAGAAACTTGCGCCTGGATAGCGGCAATTCGCGTTCTCCGTTGGGATTTTGATTGCGTCTACAAGTCTCGATAACGATAACATCGCTTTTTGCCTTTGTCAGCGAACCTGGGAAATGCATGTTTGCAGGACTCGCTTTGAATGACGCAAATTCTTTTGTCAGCATCCAACGGTGCAAGGGGTCGCGCGAGCGCAAGCCTCATGCAACCCAAACAGCCAAACGCAGAGCAGGAGGCCTTATGGGTATGAGAGCGATGTTTCCAATTGCTTTTCTTGTTGCGATAGCTACGGTTGGTGCGGCGCCGGTGCAGGCGCAGACCGATCTCGCGGCCAGCTTCCTTGGAGCCTACGAGAACAACTCCAGTGGAAATCAGCTGGTTGAAAGCCCATCGAACTCGGCGGGTGGCCTCTTCGAGGTTCGGCACATTGTCAATCCGCTGGTCGGATTTGAAGGAACCTACTCCTATAACCGTGGGAACGAGGTATATGATCCGAATCCGGTGTTTTGTCCGGCCTTTGGCTGCACTCCGGAGTCGCCTGCCGCCGTATCTGCCAACGCGCATGAGGTGACGGCCGACTGGGTCGTTTCGTTGCATCTGCTCAATCTGAGGCCGTTTGCATTGGCTGGTGCAGGGCTGCTGGTGGATGTTCCGAGTGCAGGTCAAGCCGACACCAAGACTGCCACAGAGCCTTTGTTTGAGTATGGCCTGGGTGTGGACTGGGGTCTTCTGCCGCACCTTGGCCTGCGCCTGCAGTACCGCAGCGTCTTCTATAAGGCACCTGATTTGACCTCACTCTATCCGTCGAGCGGCGCGTATACGCATACGGATGAACCGGCCATCGGCGTGTACTTTCGTCTGTAGGGCAGCCACTACAACCTACAGGACTGCGAGGACGTCCTCGGGGTCGGGGCGGACGCGGTGGTCAGCGTGAGCCTCGGCAAAGACGATGCGCCCGCTGATGCTTCCGTCCGGTGCTTGGGTCGGCCGGATGACAAAGGTGGCTGGCAGTGGCAGCCGCCAGGTTGTATCAGTGCCGTCGGGCGCGGTCTGCGTGCCGTTGACGAACGGGATGTTGATGAGGATGGAGCGATAGTGTCGCTGTAGAGGCTCAGGGACGGTGTACGCAATACCGAAGGCTTCTGCGAGCGTCGATCCTGCGTCGGTAAGCAGAGGAAACGTGAGTGAGTGATGCTGGACGGTGAAATCATTCTGGCGAGCAAGTTGCGGAGAGATGGCTACGAGGAGCGCGCCACGCTCGCGCACGGCGGGGAAGGCAGCCTGCCAGGCCTGAAGCTCGGTAATGCAGTAAGGGCACCACCGGCCGCGGAAGAAGCTGACGATGAGCGGTCCGAGGGCGAGCAGATCGGAAGACCGCACCAGCTTTCCGTTAATGGCGTCAGGCAGGTCGAAGCTTGGTGCGATGGCACCGACAGGAAGGATACGCTCTTCGATGCCGGTGGAATAGAGTTCGTGTACGGCGGCGTCGGTGATGGCAAGGCGCTCGGGCTGCACGAGAGACCGCGTCTGCGAGGTAATGTTGTCGAGCTGTGTTTGTAGATCGATAGGGCGCGGCATCCATACCAGTGTAGAACTTCAGGATAAAACTGCGTTTGCGGGACTAGAATGGCGGGATGCTGAAGACAGGCGTGTCGCGAAGAGAGTTTGTGGTGGGAGCGTCGGCTGCGGCGCTTTCGGTAAGCGGGTTATGGGCGCAGGATACGGTGCAGCCTGTCGCAACGGCTACTGCTGTCGTCAAAGCGCCGTGCGGCAGGTTGCGCGGAGACGTAGTGGACGGCGTGCGCGTGTTCAGGGGTGTACCGTTCGCGGAGCCGCCTTTGGGGCGCCTTCGATTCAAGCCACCACTGAAGCTTGTGGCTTGGAAAGGCGAGCGCAACGCGACGAAGTTTGCTTCGGCTGCGATGCAGGATGGAGAAAAGAATGTCCCCCAGAGCGAGGACTGTCTGTACCTGAACGTGTGGACGCCTCAGGTCGCAGACGTGAAGGCCGGACTGCCAGTGTTTGTATGGATCCACGGAGGCGGATACACCGGTGGAGATGCGTTCTCGAAGGAGTTCGATGGCGGCGAGTTTGCGCGCGAGGGCGTGATCGTCGTCACGCTGGCGTACCGGCTCGGGGTATTCGGGTTTGTGGACATGGAGCCGCTGCTGGGTGAAGCGTATGCCGGAAGCGCGAACAATGCGCTGCGGGATCTGTTATGTGGTCTGGAATGGGTGAAGGACAATATCGCAGCATTCGGCGGCGATCCTGCAAGGGTAACGGTAGGCGGTGAGTCTGCAGGCGCGAAGCTGACGGACGACCTGATGGGCATCCCGCAAGCACAGGGTTTGTTTTCACAGATGATCTCGGAGAGCGGTGGAGCGGAGCGCATATGGCCGAAGAGAAATGCCCAGGCCGTCGGGAAGGGATTTGGGGACATCTGGGGTGCGAGCCGGTTGCAGCAACTGAAGACGGCCCCTGCCGATGAATTGATCGCTGCGCAGGTAAAGTTTATCGCTGGATGGCCGCAGCATTTTCCGTTGCGTCCGGAGATCGATGGAGACGTCATGCCGGATTGGCCTTTGAAGCTGATCGCGGCGGGGTCGGCAAAAGGAAAGCGACTTTTAATTGGTACCAACCGTGACGAGAGCTCGTTGTTTATCGGGCCGCATCCGCAGCATGATCCGACGGCGGCAGACCTCGGCAATATGACGCTGGCGAAGTTCGATGAAGTGTATGCGAAGTACAAGGCACTCTATCCGCAGATGACCGCGCAGCAGTTGCGGATACGCGCGGTGACGGCCGAGGAGTATTGGGTGCCCAGCGTGCGCGTGGCGGACGCGCAGGTCAAGGGCGGCGGTGAGGTCTGGATGTACCGCCTGGATTTTGCGCACACCGACGGCAGAATGAAGGGCGAAGCATACCACTCCGAAGATGTAGGGTTGGTGTGGAACAAACCGCAGATGGATATCGAAAATGTAGCGCAGGAGGTGGCTCTGGCCAGGCAGATGCACGATGCGTGGGTCGCGTTTATGAAGGGCGAAACACCTGGCGCCAGGGGGTTGGCACAGTGGCCGCGCTACACGCTGGCAGCCAGGGAGACGATGGTGCTGGACACAGTAAGTCGGGTGGAAGAGCGACCTCAGGAGAATGAACTGAGACTCTGGGATGGAATGCTCGAAGCATGATCTCGCGAAAGGAGCGAAACGACGCAGCCGTAGCGCTCTTTCACTGTGCTGTGGCAATGAACTCACTACCGTCTCTGACAAGCAATGCCAAAGGAACATGCAATGCTACAGTGCAACAGATGTCCTGTTGCACTGCTCGAGACGGAGGTTGCTCTGTTGATGCATCCCTCGAACGCTAGCTGAAGAGAAATTCCTTCGTGCGCAGGTCTTTGACCGTATCGCGTAGCTTCGCTGCCTTCTCAAATTCGAACTTCTTCGCGGCCTCCCGCATGTCGCTTTCCAGGTTCGCGATGTAGCTGTCGAGCTCTGCCTGAGTGCTGAACTCGGGAAGCGTTGCACTGTCTTCGGTGAGATCAGCATAGTCCGCCTTGAGTATGGTTGCGAGTGAGTCGTCGATACCTCGAATGACAGTCTGCGGCGTGATTCCGTGCTCGGCGTTATAGGCGACCTGCTTCTCCCGCCGACGGTCCGTCTCGTCGATCGCGCGACGCATCGAATCCGTCATCTTGTCTGCGTACAGAATCGCGCGGCCTTCGAGATGGCGCGCGGCTCGCCCGATAGTTTGGATCAACGAGCCCTGCGAACGAAGAAAACCTTCCTTGTCCGCATCAAGGATTGCGACCAGCGAAACCTCCGGCAAGTCCAGCCCTTCGCGCAAAAGATTGATGCCGATGAGCACGTCATACTCGCCCTTGCGAAGATCGCGCAGCAGTCGAATCCGCTCTAGCGTCTCGATCTCCGAATGCATATAACGACACCGCACGCCGACCTCCGTGTAGTAATTCGCAAGGTCTTCCGCCATACGCTTCGTGAGCGTCGTCACCAGTACGCGCTGATTCGTGGCCGCACGTTCGCGAATCTCTGCGAGTAGATCATCGATCTGCCCTTTGACTGGCCGGATCTCTACCTGCGGATCCACAAGTCCTGTAGGTCGAATGATCTGCTCAACGACCACGCCCGCTGATTTTGTAAGCTCGAAAGGCCCTGGCGTTGCCGAAACATAGATCGTTTGCCCAACTCGAGTCTCAAACTCCTCAAAGCGCAGCGGGCGATTGTCCATCGCCGAAGGAAGCCGGAAACCATAGTCCACAAGATTTTGCTTCCGCGAACGATCGCCGTGCCACATCCCGTGAAGCTGCGGCACGGTAACGTGTGACTCATCGATAAAGACAAGAAAGTCCCGCGGAAAGTAATCCAGCAGCGTTGGCGGCGGTTCACCTGGAAGGCGGCCCGAAAAATGCCGCGAGTAGTTCTCAATACCGTGGCAAAAACCCACCGATTTAATCATCTCCAGATCGAAGCGGGTACGTTGGTGAATGCGTTGCGATTCCACCAGCCGCCCCTCCTTCTCAAGCTGCGCCTCCCAGTCTGCAAGCTCCGCCAGAATGTTGTTCACGGCCGCATTCTTCCGCTCCGGAAGAACAACATAGTGGCTCTTCGGATAGATCGGAAGGCGTGAATACTTCTGCTTCACAGTGCCGAACAGCGGGTCGATCTGCGAGAGGGAATCGATCTCATCGCCAAACAGCTCAATGCGAAACGCGTTCTCGTCATAAGTCGGGTAGACCTCAATGACATCGCCGCGAACCCGAAACGTTCCACGGCGAAAATCAACATCATTGCGCTCGTAAAGAATCTCAACCAGGCGACGCGTGATGTCTTCACGCTTGAGCTTCTGTCCCTTTTCGAGCAGCAGCAGCATGCCGTAATAAGCCTCTGGAGAACCGAGCCCGTAGATGCAGGAGACGGAACTGACGATAATCGCGTCGCGCCGCTCGAACAAACTCCGCGTCGCCGAGAGTCGTAGCTTATCTAACTCGTCGTTGATCGTCGATTCTTTCTCGATGTAGAGATCGCCTGCCGGAATGTAAGCCTCCGGCTGATAGTAGTCATAGTAGGAGACGAAGTATTCAACGGCGTTGTTCGGAAAGAACTGTTTGAACTCGTGATACAGCTGCGCGGCAAGCGTCTTGTTGTGCGCAAGAATCAGCGCAGGACGATTCAGTTCAGCAATGACTTTGGCCATTGTGAAGGTCTTGCCTGATCCGGTGACGCCAAGCAGCACCTGGTCTTTATCCCCTGCGTGGATGCCGGAGACGAGTTCCGCGATCGCACGTGGCTGGTCGCCTTGCGGCCGATATTCAGAGACGAGCTGGAAGTCCATGCTTGTAGGATAAGTTATGGGAGAGTCAAGATGCCTGAAGTTGCGACGGAGCTGTGGCTGATACGCCATGGTGAAACAGAATGGAGCCTGGATGGACGGCACACAAGCTGGACAGATATTCCGCTGACCGAGCATGGGCGCAAGCGCGCCGAAGAGCTGCGCGATTTCCTGAATGCAAAGAAATTTGCACAGGTGTTTGTCAGCCCCCGCCAGCGCGCTCGTCAAACCTGTGACATCGCAGGCTATGGCGATGTTTCCGTGATAGACGACAACCTGCAGGAGTGGAACTACGGAGAGAGCGAAGGCAAGACAACCTTTCAGATGCGCGCTATCCATGGGCCACGATGGAGTGTATGGACGGACCCGATCATCGGCGGAGAGACAGTCGAACACGTCGGAGAACGTGCCGACGCGATGATCGCCAGATCGATCCTCTCCGCTCCCAGCGGCGGCGCTGTCGCGCTCTTCGCGCATGCTCATATCCTGCGAATCCTCGCGGCACGCTGGATCGGACTGCCCGCCGTCGAGGGCAGGCTCTTCGGTCTCGGCACAGGCAGTGTCAGCGTTCTCGGACATGAGCGCGAGACACGCGTGATCTCGAAATGGAACCGCGGATTCGAAAGTGATTCCTGAGCGGATGGACGCAATTGTCGATCTAAAGCACGTGTACGTGGCGCGCGGTGAAAACGTTGTACTGCACGACCTCAACCTGCGCATCAACGCAGGCGAGCACATTGCAATCCTCGGTCCGAATGGCTGCGGAAAATCTACGCTCCTGAAGACGATCACCTGCGAGGTCTACCCCTTGGTCCGGGCCGACACCAGCGTCGAAATCATGGGCAAACAACGCTGGGATCTGACGCAGTTGAAGCGTCGCATGGGAGTCGTTGCGACGGAGTTGCCCGGCCATCAGACCCTCAGCACAAACGGGTGTGATGCAATCCTCACCGGCTTCTTTTCCAGCTCCACGCTGTGGCCTCACCTCACCGTCACGGCTGAGATGCGCGAACGCGCCGACGAGATCGTACGTCTGGTTGGCGCAGAAACGCTGCGCGATAAGCTAGTGGGCGAAATGTCAGCCGGACAGCAGCGGCGCATCATGATCGGTCGCGCATTAGCGGGTATAACCGTCGATCACGCAGTCGCCTCACGGATGCTCATTCTTGATGAACCTTCGAACGCACTCGATCTCGCGGCCCAGCAAGACCTCCGAGAGATGCTTCGCGGCCTGGCTCAGCGAGGTATAGCCATCGTGTTAATCACTCACCACATCGCAGACATACTTCCAGAGATCACACGAATCGTAATGATGCGCGATGGCCGAATCGTATCCGACGGTCAAAAAAAAGACCTCCTCACCGCCGAAAAATTAAGCGGGCTCTTTGAACGCGCAATCACCCTCACGCAAAGAGACGGGTACTGGAACGCCTGGTAACGCCGCCCCTTCGTCGAAGCCAGCATGATTGCATGCTGCGGCAGGAGTTCAGCCGTCTCTCGTTGAAATTGATATGTGGTGCCTGATATCGTCCAAGCCTGACTTCGTCCAAAATTGCACTGCCCTCCACAACGTTGACCCGTTAGCACTATGATGGGTCATTACTTTTATGGCCCATCATCACGCAACAAAGCGACGGAAGATTGCCTTTGCATCCAAACTGCTCATCTTTTGCTTCTTTCAGTCCATGCTTCTCGTGCTGCCGCAGTGGTGCCAGGAGACGGCGACACCATCGATTCCCGGCTGGGGCGGTATCGTGCTCAGTGCTGCCGGCAAGCCCATCGGCGGAGCGACCGTCGAGATCTCCGGTAAAGCCGGCAGCCGCACAGCCGTCACCGGCGATCATGGAAGCTTCAGCTTCCTTGGCGCTTCTCCCGGGCGCTATGCTCTCATCGTTCGTCTCCCCTCGAAGACCTCAACGTCGAAAATCTCGATCAACATTCCAAGCGCTCCCATCGCGCTCACCATCTCGCCCCGAAATACGATCACGCTCAGCGCTCTACCCCTCGCGCAAACGCTTGTGGGCAACGCGACCAGTGGAGGCGAACAGCTCTCCAGCCAGTCCGTAAGCGAACTTCCGCTCAACGGACGTGACTTCAGCACGCTGCTCCTTCTCGCCGCAGGCACCATGACCGACGTCAACGGTGCCACCAACTTCACCCAGCAGTTCGCCATCAACGGCCAGCGCGGTGTAGAGGCTGTCTTCGCCATGGACGGCGCCGACATCACCGATCCCGAGATGGGCGGAGCCACCTTCAGCAACTTCGACGTCGATGCCATCGAGGAGGTCCGCTCCAGCTCCGGTTGGATGCCCGCCGAGATCGGTCGCGGCGCCGCCGGATTCACCGACATCATCACGCGCTCCGGCAGAAGTGGCTTTCACGGCTCTTTCTTCGAGTTCGTTCGTAACTCCGCCTTCGACGCACGCAACTTCTTCGACTATCCATCCGTCGTCGAGCCGGGCCGCATCCCACCCTTCCATCGCAACGAGTTCGGCTTTACCAACGGCGGCCCCGTCCTTCTGCCGCATCTTTACGATGGCCGCAAAAAGACCTTCTACTTCGGTCAGTATCAGGGCTTCCGGCAGATTCTCGGAACAACGCAGGTCCTGCCCATGCCCACACCGGCGCAGCGCGCGGGCTACGACACCGTCACCTATGCCGACGGCAGCACCGATACCCTTCACGTCCCAGTCAACCCGCAGATCGCCGCCGTGCTCGCGCGTTATCCCGTGCCCAACGACCCGACTGGCGCGTACGGCGCGCTCACCTACGCCGCGCCCTCAAACGTCACAACCAACGCCGATCAATTCTCCATTCGCCTCGACCAGAACTTCGGCAAAAAGGCACAGTTCCTTGCTCGCCTCAGCTACGACAACCTCACCGGTCCGACCACCAATCCCGACCAGACCGCAATCGATCCGAGCTTCGGCGTCCAATATCGCGATCGTCAGCGCAACGTCCTCTTCTCCTACACGCGGACGGTCTCGCCTCGCCTCCTCTGGTCGTCCTCCTTCAGCATCACGCGCACAACACCGTCCTTTCCCACGTCGGACTTCACTGACCCGGCGCTCAAGTTCGTCGATGGTTCCTACGAAGGCTTCAACACCGCCGCAGGTTCCGTCATGTCCGCCTACGGCAATCTGTTTCAAGGCCAGTTGAACGTCACGTTGACCACAGCGCGCCACTCCATCAAGTTCGGTGCCGAAGCACGGCTCAATCGCGACACCACGTACTTCGGTATCAGCCCCAACGGCGAATATGACTTCGGCGGCGGCACAGTCTACTCGCCTGTCTTCATCCCCTCCAGCACTGGCCGCCACGATATCCAGCCCGGCGATCCGTTACCCGACACCCTGAGCAGCCTCCTCATCGGCTATCCCTACAGCTACACCGTTGCCGTCGCTCCCCCCTACTTCTCCAACGGCCAGCACATCGGTCCCGCCGCCATCAATCGCAACGACACCAACGCCTACATACAGGACACCTGGAAGATCTCCCAGCGCTTCACCCTCGACTACGGCCTGCGTTACGAGGTCTACTCGCCCATCACCGAGCGCGCCCACCGCACCTCAGGATTCCTGCAGGTCTACACCCCTCCCGGCGTCAATCAGCAGTACGTCATCAATCCGCAACCCGGATACGAGTCCGGCTGGAACGGCTGGGGGCCGCGCGTGCAACTCGTCTGGCAGGCACCCAAACAAATCCGCGTGCACGTCGGCGGAGCCATCACCGTCATTCCGCCAAACATCTGGCAGGATAACTTCCTCACAGGTTCCACGCCCTTCGTCGTCTATCCTCGCGTCAACGCCGAGAAAGACGCCGAAGTCCCATACGGCTTCCAGATCACGCCATCGGAGCTTCCGCCGACCTACACGCCCACAGGGCAGAACATCTTCGCCAGCGGAAATCCCAAGTCCGTAGCTCCCAACACCGTCATGGATGTCAATCGATACCAGAACGATCTGGCCTCGTTCGCTCCCGGCAATCAACTCTCGCTGCTGAGCCTCAGCGCAGTCGATCGCCACTTCGGCGACGGTTACCTGCAGACCTGGACGCTCGGCCTCGAGCGACAGTTCTTCGGTCTCACCGCGGACGCAGCCTACGTCGGCACCGCCTCCTCGCATCTTCCGCGTCTCGCCTTTCCCAACGCCTTCCCCGGCGCGGACCCTGGCTTTGCGCGCTACACAAACTTCAGCACCACCGGCGCGGTCACCGGCGGCTTCGGCTTCGAGTCCGTCATCACCAACACCTCGCACTCCTCCTACAACGCACTCCAGACCTCGCTCTCCGGCACCGTCCGGCACGGCGGCCCTGGTCTCCAGGCCGGATACACCTGGTCAAAATCTCTCGATGACACCAGCGGCGTCGCCGGAGGCACCGGCTCAACCGGAGCCATCGCCCTGCCCATGCCGCAAAACCCCTTCGATACGCACACCGAAAAGGGCCCGTCCAACTTCGACGTCGCACACGCCTTCAGCGTCAGCGCCACGCAGGCCCTCAACTTCCAGCGCATAGAACTCCTGCATCCACTCAGCCGGGAGATCACCGCAGGATGGGAGCTGCTCAGCATCTCCACCATCACCAGCGGCTCGCCCTTCACCGTCTACTCCGGCATCCAGCAAACGGGCGCAGGCACCGATGGCACCGACCGACCCGACCAGATTGCAACGCCTCATCTCACCACGGCACACAGCAAAACACGCCCGCGCGACGACTACTTCGGCAGAGGCGCGAACAACGCCTCCTTCTTCTTCATCCCCATCGGCATTCCCGGCGGCACTGGCCCAAACAGCGGTCGCTTCGGCACGCTTGGCCGCAACACCTTCTTCGGCCCCGCCTACTACGACTTCGACTACGCCCTGATCAAAAGCACCGCTCTCGGCCACAACGCCAGCGGCTCCGAGATCGCAGATCTTCAATTTCGCGCAGAGTTCTTCAACATCTTCAACATCGTCAACATGGGCCTTCCCTCCAACACGATCCGTGGGTCAGGCTTCGGCATCATCAGTAAAACTGCAGGAACATCACGCCAGATTCAGTTCTCGCTCAAGCTCGTCTACTGACCAGCAGTGGCGTCACTTCGCACCGATACCGTTCCGCTGCGCACCCACCGCTGCGCGCCCGCCGCAGGCACCGGACGAATCACCTCTTCTTGCTTTTTGTGGAGCTTGCCGCTGCTCCGCGCACAGCGCGCTTCGGCTTTCCCGTCGTCTGCCGAACAATCAAGCGCGTCATGACCAAAGATGCTGCCGCTACACCACCCGCATCCCCCCTCAAACGAGACAGCAGATTCTCCACCGCCTTCTGCGCGATATCCTCGCACGACATGCGCACCGTCGTCAGCGGCGGAATCGTATACTCCGCCAGATGAATATCATCGAACCCGATCAGCGAGAAATCATCCGGCACTTTGAGATTCGCCTCAAACAGCGCATGTTGCACCCCAATGGCCGTCATGTCGTTCGAGCACATGATCGCCGTAGGCTGCTTCCGCAGCGCCAGCAGCTTCTGCATCGCATCTCTTCCGCCATCCAGCGTGTGGTTGCCCTCGACGATGAACGCCGGTTCAGCCTTCAATCCAGCCACGCGCAACGATTCGAGAAACGTCGCTTTACGCGTCGCCGCGGATCGCAACCGTCGCGGTCCGCTTATAAATCCAATGCTCTTGTGCCCAAGCCCCACCAGATGCTCTACGCCCTCATGGATCCCCGCGTAATAATCCACCGCCAGAAAGCTGCTCAGCGGCCGTGCTGGCGCAGGGTCGATAAACACCACCGGTACGTTGTCTGCTTCAAACCGGTCCAGCAGAAAGTCATCGATGCCGAAGGTCATGATAGCCACGCCATCCACCTTCCGCTCCAGCATCCGCCGCGCGCACAACTCCATCGTCTTTGCCTCGTAGTTCGTCGAGCCAAGCAGAATCTCATAGCCCCACTTCACCGCAGCTCGCTCAAACTCCTGAATCAGCTCCGGAAAAAACGGATTTGTAATCTCCGAGACGATCAGCCCCAACAGCCTGCTCTTGCCCGAAACCAGCGCCCGCGCCTGCGTATTCGGCAGGTAATCCAACTCCTCCACCGCCTCCCACACGCGCGCCGACAAAACCGCATCCACCGTCGGCACATGGTTCATCACCCGCGAAACCGTCGCGATCGAGACACCGGCGCGAGAGGCTACATCACGAATATCAATCTTTGCAGTACGCAGCGGTCCGCTCTTTTTCACCATTGGCTCGTAGTTCGCTTCATCGAAGACTCAGTCTCAATATAACCCTGCCATCCTACATCGAACCCATCACATCTGCTGGTATTTGGCACTCCCTTCCGATACTATGCTTCTTGGTAAACGTTTACGGTTTACCGTCCCTGCGCCGCAATCAATCTCACATCGATCGCAGGGCCGGAAGGATACGTATGGCAGTCGTTGCAGGTGCGGATTTCGGTACTCTCAGTGTTCGCGTCACGTTGCTCGATAGCGAACGTGGTCGTCTCGGCACAGCTTCTGCCGAGTATCCGCTGCACCGCCGCCGCGAAGACCCCGACTTCGCCACCCAGTCCCACGACGACCAGATGCAGGCCCTCGCAAAGGCCGTCCGCTCCGTCCTCCAGCAGACCGCAACCCGGCCCGAAGACGTCGTCGCCCTCTCGCTCGACACCACCGGCTCCAGCGTCATCCCCGTCGACGCAGCCCTCCAGCCCCTCGACGAATACATGCTCTGGTGCGACCACCGCGCCCACGAGGAAGCCCGCCAGATCACCGAGCTCGCGCACGCCACAGGACTCGAAGCCATCGAATGGTGCGGTGGCGTCTACTCCCACGAGTGGGGCTTCGCCAAGCTCCTCTACTGGCTCCGTCATAACCCCGAAAAGCGCGCCCGCTTCGCCACCGCACTCGAACACTGCGACATGGTCGCTGCCACCCTCATCGGCATCACCGACCCCCAGCAGGTCCCCCGCAGCATCTGCGCCATGGGCCATAAATGGATGTGGAACCCGCGCTGGGGCGGCCTTCCACCGCAGCAGTTTCTCTCGCAGCTCGATCCGCTCTTCGACGGAATTCGCGACAAACTCACCGGCCTCTACCGCACCTCCGACGCCGTCGCCGGCCACCTCAGCGAGCGCTGGGCCAACCAACTCGGCCTTCCCGCCGGTATCCCTATCCCCGTCGGGGCGTTCGACGCGCACTGGGACGCCATCGGCGCTGGTTGCCGCGAAGGCGACGTCGTCAACGTCGTCGGCACGTCCACCTGCATCATCGCCATGAGCCGCGAAACCCGCCTCGTTCCTGGCGTCTGCGGCGTCGTTCCGGGCAGCGTTCACCCCGCGTTCACCGGGATCGAAGCCGGCCTCTCCGCCACCGGAGACATCTTCGAAGCCATCGCGCGCCGCGCCTCCACCGACGTCCGCACCCTCTCCGAAGGTCTCTCAGCCTACAACCCCGGCCAGACCGGCCTGCTGCGCCTCAGCTGGGACAACGGCGACCGCACCGTCCTCGTGAACCCCGAACTCGGCGGCATCACCATCGGCTGGAACCTGCTGCACACTGCCAAAGACGAGCTCTTCGCAGCCATCGAGGGAACAGCCTTCCACACCCGCATCATCCTCGAACGCATGGCCGAACACGGTGTTCCCGTGCATCGCGTCATCAACGCAGGCGGCATCCCCCAGAACAACACCGTCCTCAACCAGGTCTACGCAAACGTCCTCGGTAAGCCCGTTCTTGTTCCCGACGGCGTTCCCACCAGCCTCGGCTCCGGCATCTTCGCGCTCGTCGCCGCCAGGGCCTTCGACACCATCGAAGCCGCACAGGAAAAGATGTGTCTGCCCTTCAAAATCTATCAACCCGAACCCTCCGCAACCGCGCTCTACGAGCAGCTCTTCGCCCTCTACCGCCGCGTCTACTTCGCCTTTGGCTCACGCAACAGCGAACCCGCTCCTATGGGCGATATCCTCGCCACCCTTCGTCGAACCGCAGCGCAGGCAAGAGCAGCCCAACCAACCAACTGACCCTCACTCACCAACAACCCCAGGTACACCCATGCTGCTGAAAGAATTACGCGAAGAAGTACTCGAAGCCAATCTCGAACTGGTCCGCAAAGGGCTTGTGCTCTACACCTTCGGCAACGCCTCTGGCGTCGACCGCGCCCAGGGCCTCGTCGTCATCAAACCCTCCGGCGTCGACTACGACGTCCTCAAAGCCGCCGACATGGTCGTCACCGACCTCGAAGGAAAGATCGTCGAAGGCACGCTCAATCCATCCTCCGACCTCGACACGCACACCCTGCTCTACCGCGAGTTCACCACCATCGGTGCCGTCGTGCACACCCACTCCGAGTTCGCCACCAGCTTCGCGCAGGCCGGCCTCGCCATCCCCGCCTTCGGCACCACACACGCCGACTACTTCCACGGGCCCGTCCCCGTCACCGCTCCGCTCTCCGACGCTGCCATCCAGGGCCGCTACGTTCATGAGACCGGCCTCGCCATTGCCCAGCGCTTCCACGCACATGACGGAAAGCCAGCGCTCGACCCCCTCGCCGTTCCCGCCTGTCTCGTCGCCGGCCACGCACCCTTCGTCTGGGGCCGCACCCCGTCAGACGCCGCCCACAACGCCGTCGTCCTGGAGGCCGTCGCAAAGATGGCCTATCGCACCCTCACCCTCAAGGCCAGCGCCACAGAAGTCTCGCAGTCGCTGCTCGACCGCCACTACCAACGCAAGCACGGCGCGAACGCCACCTATGGACAAACCCGGTCCGTCTAGGAAAGAATCGGGCGTTGATCTTCCATCAAAATCGTTGATGCTGTAAAGGAGAGTCTCAGATGTTCAAGCAGGTATGGGTGGGAGCAGCCGCGCTGCTCATCGGATCGTTCGCGCAAGTCGGCCTCGCGCAAACCGCCGTCAGCAAGCAGCCCTGGGGCACCGCCACCGATGGCAAATCCGTCGAGCTCTACAAGCTCAGCGACAAGGACATCTCCGTCAGCATCACCACCTACGGCGCGCACGTCGTCACCATCGACGCTCCCGACCGCAACGGAAAGATGGCCGACATCGTCCTCGGCTACCCCAATCTCCAGGGGTACGAGCAGGACAGCACAACCTACTTCGGCGCCATCGTCGGACGCTACGGCAACCGCATCGCCAAAGGTACCTTCTCCCTCGACGGCAAAACCTACCACATCCCCGTCAACAATAACGGCAACGCGCTGCACGGCGGCCCCAGGGGCTTCAGCTCCAAAGTCTGGACAGCAACGCAGATCCCCAACGGCATCGAACTCACGCTGGTCAGCCCCGACGGCGACATGGGCTTTCCCGGCACCCTCACCGCACACGTTCGCTATACCGTCGAAGGCAAGTCGCTCCGCATCAACTACACCGCAACCACCACCAAGCCAACCGTTCTCAACCTCACCAACCACAGCTACTTCAACCTCTCCGGCAACGGCAACGGCACCATCCTCAACGAGGTTCTGACCATTCCCGCCGACCGCTATACCCCCGTCAACGCCACGCAGATTCCCACCGGCCAGCTCGCCCCGGTGCAGGGAACCCCCTTCGACTTCCTCAAGCCCACACCTATCGGCGCACGCATCCACGATAAGAACGAGCAACTCAGGATCGGTGGCGGCTACGATCACAACTTCGTCCTCAACGGGCAGGGAACCGGCCTTCATCTCGCCGCAAAAGTCTACGACCCCGCCTCTGGCCGCACGCTCACCGTCACCACCACCGAGCCCGGCGTGCAGTTCTACTCCGGCAACTTCCTCGGCGGCCCGGCTCCTCTCCCCGATGGCGTAAAGTATCCCCAGTACGCCGGCTTCGCTCTCGAAACCCAGCACTTTCCCGATTCGCCCAACCAGCCCAGCTTTCCCTCCACCCGCCTGAACCCCGGCCAGACCATGCACTCCGAGACCGTCTTCACCTTCGGCGTCAAGCAATAAACCTTCCCACCCAGTGCTCGAACGCGGCCAGCGCTGCTCTACGCAGACGCACCTGTTCGAGCACGCCACACCGCTCCCGCGATCGGATCCACAACCCCATCGATCACCCGTATCGACGGAAACTCCTGCTGCACCTCCGCCACCAGCGCATCCCGCACCGGCTGCACCTTCTCCAGGATCGATCCCGTAAACGCCATCGCTGGCATTGCCTCCGTCGTATCCGCAACCACCCGCCGCACCACCTGCCGCACCAGCCACCCCAGCTCCGCACCCTCGCGCCGCAGCACAGCCTGCGCCACCTCGTCGCCCTCCATCGCACACCGCAGCACCACCTCCGTCAGCCGCGAAAAATCCGGTGCCGGAATCGCATTGGCGTACTCCACCAACAGCTCCATCGACGCCAGCCCCCAGAACCCCTGCACCACCTCCAGCAACCCTGACCTCCGCCCCTCGTCCTTCGCCAGAAACCCCGCGCGCAGCCCTTCCAGTCCAATCCGGTGCCCCGACCCCTGGTCCCCCAGCGTCGGCCCCCAACCTCCCGCCGTCACAATCCGCCCATCCACCCCCCGTCCCGCAACATTCGACCCCGTCCCCGCCATCGCCAGCACGCCCGGCCCACCCTGAAACGCCGCATCCAGCGCAATCTCTACATCCCCAACCAGAATCAGCTCGCCACCTACCCGCGCGCCGATAGCCTCGCGCAGCCACTCGCTCACCAGCGCCACACTCTCGCCCGCCGTCCCCACGCACGTCCGCCGCACCATCTGCATCGACGCCCCGCTCCGCTCGCTCAGCTCCGCCAGCGCTCGTTCCAGATTCGCCGCTGCCGTCGCCGCATCCGTGCGCATGCGTTTGATCGTTCCCGTCCGCACCCTCGCCAGCTCCTGCGTCTCATCCGCGAGCACATAATCCGTCTTCGTCCCACCCACATCTATCGCCAGATACAACGCCATCTCCTCTTCACTCCCCGAACCATCCTTCTGCAGCTCTCGCAGACGGCCTGCATCAGCTCTCAATGCACCTCCATCCACGACGAAGCAGCCGCAACGGCACACCCGGCGATCACTTCGCCGTCTGCTCCATCCATAGCCTCTGATCCTATCCACTCTAAACTCTTTCTCCCGCAGAAACGTCAAAGATGTATCGACCGTGAAAGCTTGGTATCTTTCCTTGGAATGGCGCAATTCAGACCGGAACTTTTTCCCGGAATTTGCGTCTTTGATACTGCCAGGGTCTCCCTGGAAGGGATACCCTCGCAGCCAGTCTCCGCAACCCTGCGGATCAATTGGCCAGCGGCATGAAAGATCTGCGTCTTCGAAGGAGTAGCGATGATTGTTCGTAAACGTAGCAACGTAAGGGGGGCGTTGTTGGCCGGTGGACTTGCAGTTTCCTCAAGCATAGCTCTCGCTCAGGCAAATCCCACCACCATACCCGACGCTCAGGTCGAGTCCAATGTTCTCAAAGCTCTCGCCACAGCCCCAGACCTCTCCAACCAGAACATCCAGTCCGCCACCGTCTATGGCACCGTGACCCTGAGCGGCAATGTGCACGACGAATCCATGCGCAAACAGGCCGAAAACCTCGTCGCGCACACGGAAGGCGTCAAGAAAGTCATCGACCAGATGACCCTCGGCGATCAGCCCGCCCAGACAGCCGCCGCCCCGGGCGACCAGTCCGAGCCCGCCGCCTCCGAAGGCGACCAGCAGAACACCCCCGGCAGCAACCAGCCCGTCCTCCAGTCGGATGGAACCTACGCTCCCGCCCCCAACGGCAGCGGTGCAACCCCAGAAAATCAGGGTGACGTAGCTCCCGCCATGCAGAGCGATGGCGCGCAGCCGCCAGCAACCGGCGACCAGCGGCAGCCCATGAATGGCAGCATGAACCCCGGCCCCGGCCAGCCCATCCCCGGCGGTCAGCAGGCGGGCATTCCCGTCACCGTCCCCGCCGGTGTCCTGCTGCGCATCCGCATCAATCGCGGTCTCGATGCCAACCACATCCAACCCGGCACCAGCTTCGATGCCACTGTATTGACCGATGTCGTCTCCGGCGGTGCCGTCGCCATCCCGCGCGGCGCCACCGTCACCGGCACCGTCGTCGATGCCAAAAAGCCCGGCGTCTTCAAAGGTCACGGCGAGCTGTCCCTGCAGCTTGACACCCTCACCCTCGGCGGCCGCGTCTACCGTCTCCCCACCCAGATGTGGGCCACCAACGGCCGCGATAAGACCGCTGGCACAGTCAACAACGCCGTTGGCCTCGGTGCAGTCGGCGCTCTCTTCGGTGCCTTCGTCGGCGGCGGCGCTGGCGCAGCCGTCGGTGCTGGCATCGGTGCCAGCGCCGGTCTCGCCAACTCCGCAGGCTCCCCGCGCGGTCAGGTCATCGTCCCGCCCGAGTCCGTCCTGTCCTTCCGCCTGGCCGCGCCCGTTGTCGTCCGCACCGTATCCGAGCAGGAGATGCAGCGGCTTGCCTACGCGGCCGGTCCCCAGCGCCCGCCCGCTCCCCCCAGAATTCGCTACTATAGCCCCTACTACGGCTACTACTATGGTCCTGCGGTCTATTGATCTCTCCCGGGTGCAGGTCGCTCCTGCACCCTCTACCTCACTCCGGCACTCGTCCAAACCCTTACATTCCTCGTGTGATTTATACTCAAGCGAGCCCTGCAAGCAGGCGTGATGCATCTCGGTCCCGAGCGTGCGCACGAGCCGTGCGCAAATTCCGGGCAGTGCGGTTCTCTCCGAGCCCGCCTCAAATGAAGGTTGTTAGCCAAGCATGATCCGTATTCTGCAGCAAGATAATCGCGCAACTAAAGCTATCTTCGCGGTCGTCATCGGCGCCGCGATTATCACCATGGTCATCACGCTCGTCCCCGGCATCTTCGATAACGGCGACACCACCACCAGCGACTCCAGCGTCTACGCCACCGTGCGCAGCCCCGGCTGGCTCGGCCGCTTCTCCGGCGACACCACCTCCATCAAGACCGTCGATGTCCAGCGCACCGCCGAGCGCCAGATGCAGCAGCAGCAGCTTCCGGACTTCTACCTCCAATTTGTCATGAGCCGCGCCGGCCAGCTCGAAGTCGAGCGCGCCGTCCTCGAGCACGAAGCCGACCACCTCGGCCTCCGTGTCTCCGACGACGACCTTCGCCGCTACCTCCAGAACGGCCCCTACTCCCAGTACCTCTTTCCCGGCGGCACCTTCATCGGCCAGGAGCAGTACATCAACTTCGTAGAGTCCGCCTTCCATCTGCCCATCGCGCAGTTTGAAAGCGAAGTCAAAGCCGATCTCGAGCTCCAGCGCCTGCAGGCCCTCATCACCGGCGGCGTCAGCGTCTCCGACAGCGCCGTCCGCGCCAACTACCTCCAGACCGGAACCAAGGTCAAATTCGACTACGCTGTCGTCTCTTCCGCAGACATCCGTTCCACCATCAACCCCAGCGACGCCGAGCTGCAGGCTTTCTTCAAAGCCAACGCCGCCCGCTACGCCAAGGCCATCCCCGAGACCCGCAAGATCTCCTTCTTCGACTTCGAGACCTCCAACCTCCCCGGCGGCGTTCCAAAGGTCACCGACGCTGAGGTTCAGTCCTTCTACGACACGCACCTCGACCAGTACAAGACCCCCCAGCAGGTCAAGACGCGCCACATCCTCATCGCCGTCGCCAAAGGCGCTGACGCCAAGACCGACGCCGCAGCCAAAGCCAAAGCCGAGGACATCCTCAAGCAGGTCAAAGCCGGCGGAAACTTCGCCGAACTCGCCAAGAAGTACTCCGATGACCCCGGCAGCAAGGACCAGGGCGGCGAGCTTCCCATGATCCCCACCAGCTCCCTGGACCCCGCTTATGCGCAGGCAGCCATGGCACTCAACCCCGGTGAGACCTCCGGCCTCGTTCGCTCCTCCTTCGGCTACCACATCATCCAGACCGAAGCCAAAGACACCGCCCACGTAAAGACCCTCGCTGAGGTCAAGCCCGCCATCATCGAGCAGCTCCAGGCCCAGAAGGCCGCCGCCGCCGCCCAGACCTACGCCACGCAGCTCGCCGCCGAAGCCAAAAAAGACGGCCTCGAAAAGACCGCAGCCGCCCACAACCTCCACCTCATCACCACCGACTACGTAGCCAGAAACGGCCTGATTCCCAGCCTCGCCGACTCCACCGGCCTCCTCTCCGCAGCGTTTGCCGCACCCAGGGACGCCGCACCCGAGACGGCCTCCACCGGCGAAGGCTACGCCGTCTTCCAGGTCGACGACATCAAGCCAGCCCACGCGCCCGACTTCGCCACCTACAAGTCCCACATCCTCGACGACTACCGCGCCGAAAAAATCCCCGAGCTCCTCAACGCGCAGCTCATCAAGCTCTCCGACCGCGCCAAAGCCCTCGGTAGCCTCAGCAAAGCCGCCGCAGAGATGAAGCTGAAGCTCCAGACCAGCGATCTCGTCGGTCGCGACGCCCAGATCGCCGACATCGGTTCGCTCTCCGGCCCCGCCGCCGTCGTCTTCGACATGCAGAAGGGTGCCATCTCCGGCCCCATCAACGAAGGCGTCAACGGTGCCGTCCTCCAGCTCACCGACAAGCAGGAACCCTCCGCCGCCGACATCACCAAGAACTTCGACGCCACCAAGGAGAAGCTCCTCGATCAGCAGCGCCAGGAGGCCTTCAGCGTCTTCGTTGACTCCCTCATGAACCGCTACCAGAAGGCCGGAGCCATCGCCTACAGCAAAAAGGCCCCCGCATCCCCCATCGGCATGTAACCCCGCCACTTCATCTGTCCATGCACCTGCGCACGTTCGTTCCAGGCACAACCCAGCACGATTCGCGGATACATCGCATCCAACAGGAAGCGGTGTATCCGCAAGGAGTCTCATGAACCCGGAACGCGTCTCTGGAGTTCTTCTTCACGTCACTTCATTTCCATCCTTCGGCGGCGTCGGAGACTTCGGTCCCGCAGCCTACGGCTTCATCGATTTCCTTGCCGCCGCCAAGCAGCGCCTCTGGCAGGTGCTTCCGCTCAGCCCCACCGGCTACGGCAGTTCGCCGTACTCCGCGCTCTCCGCCTTCGCCGGAAACCCATTACTCATCAGCCTCGAGTTCCTCGCACGCGACGGCTGGATCACCTGGGACCGCATCCAAAGCGTCCCCGGCGGCCTTCCCGGACACGAAGGTCCCTGCGACTTCGAAGCCGCCTTCAACAAAAAGATCCCCCTCATCGAAGAAGCCGCGGCCAACTTCCTCGACCACGCCTCCAGCGACGACCGCGCCCGCTTCCGCGACTTCTGCCAGGGCAACATCTCCTGGCTCACCGACTACGCCCTCTACAGCGTCCTCCGTCGCCGCTTCAGCTACCGCAGCTGGAGCGAGTGGCCCACCGAATTTGCCCGCCGCTCCAACGAAACCCTCGCCCGGCTCATGAACGAGTGCGCCCGCGACATCGCCATCGAACAGGCCGTCCAGTTCTTCTTCGACCAGCAGTGGTCGGCTCTCCGCAAGCACTGCGTCGAACGCAACATCAGCATCCTCGGCGACGTCGCCATCTTCGTCAGCTACGACAGCGCCGATGTCTGGACCCACCCCGAGATCTTCGAGCTCGACGAGGACCTCCATCCCATCCGTGTCTCCGGCGTCCCTCCCGATTACTTCTCCGAAACCGGCCAGCGCTGGGGCAATCCGCTCTACAAATGGTCCCTCTTGCAGGAGCGCGGCTTCGATTGGTGGGTCGCACGCGTCCGCCGTGCCCTCGCCCTCTACGATGAGATCCGCCTCGACCACTTCCGCGGCTTCGAAGCCTACTGGTCCATCCCCGCCGCCGAACGTACCGCCAGCAACGGCCAATGGGTCAAAGCCCCCGGCGAGGCCCTCTTCAACCGCCTCAAAGAGGTCTTCGGTAAACTCCCCTTCATCGCCGAAGACCTCGGCCTCATCACCAAAGAGGTCGACGAACTGCGCGAGTTCTTCGGCATGCCCGGCATGCGCATCCTCCAGTTCGGCTTTGCCGACCGTGGCGGCCATCTCTACCTCCCGCATCGTTACGTATCCAACACCGTCGTCTACACCGGCACCCACGACAACAACACCACCCTCGGCTGGTGGCGGGAGGATGCCTCCGAAGCCGAGCGCGAAAACGTTCAGACCTATCTGCATCCCATCCACCATGACCCCGACATCGTCTGGGCGATGATCAAAGCAGCCGCGGGCTCCGTCGCCAGCACCTGCATCTTTCCGCTGCAGGACATCCTCCTCCTCGGCAGCGAAGCCCGCATGAACACCCCAGCCGCCGCAGCAGGGAACTGGACCTGGCGCTTCAACCTCGACTCCCTGCGCCCCGAGCTCGCCTCAACCCTCGCCGCGCTCATGGAGATGACTGACCGCGACGGCTACGAGGCCCCCATCGAGGGCAAAAAAGCCGGCGGACCCACCGACGACGCCTATCTCCGCGTCCGCGAAGGTGCCACCCGCTGACCCTCGCTTCCTCCCGCCCTTCAACCGAGTACACTAGATCAAACAAGGAGACACCCGTGCCACTTTCCGGCGAAGCCATCCGCACCATGAACTACGTTGACGACATCTCTGTCACACTGCGCCGCATCCTCTCGGTCCTTCCCGTCCTCACGCCCGAGGAACGTGAGCGCGTCGCGGAGCACATCCGCAAAGCCGACCCCAGCTACGAGTCGGTCGTCGCTGCTGTCGCTGCAAAATAACGTGCCGCTCCATACCATCGCGATCATCGGTGCCGGTCCTGCCGGCCGCGCCTTCGCCATGCGTTGCGCCACGGCCGGCCTTCACGTCATCCTCGAAGACGTGATGCCCTCCAACCTGCGCCGCGCCCAGGATGAGTACACCGATCTATCCCCAACCACCGGTGCCGGCTCCCTCAGCTACGCCTCTACCGTAGACGAGGCCGTCCGCAACGCCGACATCATCATCGACTTCGTCCCCGACGAGCTCGAGTCCAAGCTGGAAATCTTCAGCATGGCCGACCGCATGGCACCCCCCCGCGCCATCTTCTGCACGCCCACAGCCACCCTCAGCATCACCGACCTCGCCTCCTGCACCTACCGCGCTGATCGCTGCGTCGCCCTCCGCGGCCCACTCCCCACCGGTCCGCTGCAACTCATCCGCAGCCAAGGCGTCTCCCAGGAAACCCTCACCGCCGTCGGCACCCTCCTCGACACCATCGGTATCGCCTTCACCCTCGAAGACGACCTCCCGCCCGTAGCCACCGCCTAACCACCGCCGGCTCACCCCCGCTCTCCGACAGAAGCCCCCCTGCTTCTGCCTTCCCGACCACCTCCCCATCTTCGCGCCGAATTCGGCGTTTGCCCCTGCTCCTTCAGCGCGCAACAAAGCAAGAAACCACTAAGTCCGCCCAAATGCTCCCTAACTCCGCCGTAGAAGCCACGAACAGCGACGAAAATGCGCAAACAGGTTGTCCACGCAAATCTTGCCGGAGGTATTCGGCAGGGTACGCCTGCCGATTCCGTCCCCGCCTCCACACTCGCAGAAACTACACTTGAACGTAGGCATGAACTGGTTCCGTCACGTTGAGCGGTGTGCAGGCTGCGGCTGGTTTAGCGCCCTCGCCCTCGCAGGTTTATGCTGTAACGCCCCTGGAATCAACGCGCAAACGAAATCCCCCGCTTGGGATGCTGCCGTGGAAGCGCGCTCCGCCTTCGAAGCCGAGCCCGCAGGAACGCACACCGCGCGCGAATACACCGCGGTCATGGACAATTTCCGCGCCATCTACCACGCCAACCCCGGCGCTGCCCATGCCGCACGCTCCGTTGAACAGGTAGCAGAGCTCCTATCTGAAGAAGGCAAAGAGTTTAACCAGCCAAAAAGTCTCCGCGATGCCGTCGGCCAGTACGAGTTCCTGGCCAAAGCCTACCCCGGCGGAAAACTCGCTCCCGACGCCCTCCACCACGCGCTTTTGCTCCTCCCACCAGACGATGTAGCTGAAAAGGAAAGACTTAAAGCGCAGCTCGAAGAAGACTACCCCGCCTACAGGCCCGCATCCGATCCAGAGCCCAGACCCCAGGATTCCGAGACAGCATCCCCCTCAGCCAGCGACGCCTCCATCAGGCCAGCGAGTACAAGCCCCATAGAAAGAACCACTTCCGCCCCAGCGGAGAGGCCCTTAACCGGCTCGCTCTCAATCCTCAACGGCATTCGCCACTGGTCTACCGCCAGCTATACACGTGTCGCAATCGACCTGGAAGTCCCTGGAAATGAAGATGTTAAGTACCAGGCCGCACGCGTGGAAAACCCCGACCGCATCTTCTTTGATCTGCACCACACCCGCCTCGCCCCCCAACTCGCCGGCAAAAGCTTTAACGTCACCGATGATGGCTTCCTCACAAAGATCCGCGCCGCACAATTCTCCGACGACACCACCCGCGTCGTCCTCGATGTCCACGGAATCGCTGATTATTCCGCCTTTTTGCTCCCAAACCCGTATCGCCTCATCATCGACATTCACCGCAAACCTGGAGCCGCAAGTCCCGAAACCGCGACCTTAATCTCCCCAACGCCGACCTCCATTCCTTCAGAAGATCATCCTCACACCCCGCTAGAACCTCAAACCACCGCGCAACACATTGAAATGTCGAACCTTCCACCCATGCCGGTCACCGACGGAAGCGCCGGATTCGGACTCCCCGTCCGAAAAGCCGGAAAACCCCGATCGGAAACAACCGTCGCAAGATTGCGAGTTGTCATTCCCTCCAAGTCGACAGCGGCTGTCCCTGTTCCAAACACGATCACAGACGCTTCAGCGGACACAAGTTTTGAAGTCGCAGCTGTCAGTAAGCAAGACGGCAAGGTGCAGGCAACGCCAGCACCAACGTCAAGACCAATCAGTTCTAGCGCTGGAGAACATCAGGTACTGCATGAAGAAGTTGCTTCAAATATTGAAGAAAAAGCAGTTGGAATACCGCATCGCAATCGCCAGACGCGGGGTCCAAGGCACGTCGGCGTATCCTCCTACGAGTTCACAGCTCCCGAACCGGACGCCCCTACGCCGATGCCTGCGCCTCTTACCGCCGACGGGGAGCCTTCGCTGACAAGAACTTTAGGTCTCAAGATAGGCCGAATCGTCATTGACGCAGGCCACGGCGGCCACGACTCAGGCACGCTGGGCGTAGGCGGCATTGAGGAAAAGGACATTGTGCTGGACGTCGCCCTGCGACTCGGAAAGCTCCTGCATGACCGTCTAGGAGCCGAGGTCGTCTATACGCGTGCTTCCGACACCTTCATCCCGCTTGAGACGCGAACGGCAATCGCAAATAAGGCGCAAGCCGACCTATTCATCAGCGTACATGCCAATAGTTCGCGGGACGAGAGCGCAAGAGGCGTCGAAGTTTACTACCTCAACTTCACCAGCGACCCTGAGGCCATGCGCGTTGCCAGCAGAGAAAATGCTGTTTCCACAGAAAGTGTCCACGAATTGAGCGACCTCGTGAAGAAAATCGCACTGAAGGACAAGATCGACGAGTCTCGAGAGTTGGCGAGCGATATCGACACATCCTTATATGCAGGCCTCAGAAGAGGAAGTCCGGGATTAAAGGATCGTGGTGTAAAGAAGGCTCCATTCGTCGTGCTCATCGGTGCCAATATGCCGTCCGTGCTCGCCGAGATCAGCTTTGTGACCAACTCCCAGGACGCAGCGAAACTGAGCTCGCCGGAGTATAGACAACGAGTGGCCGAGAGTCTTTACGCAGGGATCGCCCGATATGCTGAAGGAATCAACGGAAGGCTCCCCAGAACTTTACCAATCGAACAGGCACAACGTTAGCCGCCTGCTTACCTTTCAAGATTGGTGTAGTCTGTGCGCTGTATGGCAATTATTCCAGATATACGACGACGCATACCCGGACTAACGATCTTTGCATTGGCACTCGTATTCAGTTCGTCCCGAGCACAAAAAGCGATCACCCTCTCAGAACCGCCCGCTCCGCTTCTTCCGCAGCGATTTGGTGAGTGGAGGAGAATCGATACAGCCCAGCCATCATCGGTAAATTTGTTGGCAAATGTCAGCAAAGAAGCATTAGCTGAGTGCGGTCCTAAGCGTACCGAAGCCGGAGAATATTCCCATGACGGGCACCGAATTCAGGTTGAAGCGATAGAATTCGGCGACCGCACCGGTGCGACGAGCGCGTTTACGCTCGCCGAACAGCACGGCATGAAGCTAGGTACAACTCTAGGAGCGAGCGATGCGATTGGCGAATCCCCTGAAAGCATGGGAGAGGTCTTGTTCATGCAGGGCACGTCCTTGGTCGTCGCCGACTTTGGTACAGCGGTCACGGAGTCCGATCTAGCGTCTCTGAAGCCGCTCTCCACCGGATTGCCGAAAATTGCAGGTAATCGCGGAATCGCACCTCTTTTGCCAACCCTGATGCCGCACGAAGGGATGGTTGAAGGCAGTGTGAAGTATGCGTTGGGGCCCGCGAGCTACGCCGCAGAGGGCGGAGTGTTTTCCTCAAGCCATCTGGGCTGGGATCATGAACTGGAGGCCGCTACCGCTCAATATAACGACGCTCGCGGGAGGGAAACCCTCACGTTGTTGATGTACCCTACCCCGACCATCGCGGAAAATTACGCGAAATCCCTCAAGCCAGATCTCAAGAGTATGGAGTCAGGTGGTGTCACAGCGGTGCTGCATCGCGAGGGGCTCCTTGTTATGGTGGCATCCGGCGCGTTTTCTCCATCTGCAGCCTCCCAGATGATGTCAAAGATTCACTTGAAACAAATGACCTTTAATCAAGATGTACAACCAGCTTTTCCAGTAGTTGCAAAGCAGACATTCAGTTTACTGACGAATATTGCCATCCTTTCAGGGGTGCTAATGGCCGGCGCGGTTCTGTTAGGCCTGTTTCTTGGGGTGGGACGCGCCACCTTCCGCGTTATGCGAGGCAAGCCAGCCGCTGTTGAACCTGAGTTCCTCAGCCTGCACCTATCGCCACAAAGCAAGCCAGCGCAGTTCCAGCTATCACATGAAGACAAGCGAGAGGAGAGTCGGTAGTAACGTGCACTCACGGAGAACACGTACCAGCGCCGTGAAAAACCGCGAAGTCGCTGTTTAGATGTCTCTATGTTATTGATAACGAATCATCTTGATAAAAGAAAGAAAAGGTTCTTGACAGAGCTTGAGGTCGAACATACTCTTGCACCAGAGAGTTCCGATGGCTTTGCCTCCGTTGGAGCTGCCTCCCATAGGAAAGGGTCGCCCTGTTGCCGGGCGACCCTTTTGTCTTGTGGAAAAATCGGTTGGCACTCGACCATAAGGTGCTGAAACAGATGGGTTCACCAAAATTTTGAGTCTGACGCAATTACCACTAGAATGAATAGAGAAGTAGGCCGACGTAGCTCAGTTGGTAGAGCAGCTGATTCGTAATCAGCAGGTCAACGGTTCAAGTCCGTTCGTCGGCTCCATAGATTCAATATTTTTCGTTTGAATCTATATACAACGCGCACATTCGCGTCAACAGTGTGCCAACTTAGTCTGGTCTGGACATGTAAGTCTGAGATGAGTTTTCCGGCCTGTACAACGGATCGGGTGACCCTTTCACTAGAAATCAAACGTTAGCAGGGCCGCTGCGCATATTCACGCTGTCCCTCCTTATCTAGTGTCAAGGCATGAGAGGGCTTTTATATTCAAGATCGCACCCCACTTTCGTAATCTTAACGGGTCCTATGGCTGATGGGCGGCTGCATAGCAGGAGCGCTGTCATCCTCAGGTCGTCATCATTATTTGCCACGACGAACCTGATGGATATTGAATATCCGGTAGATTGTTCACAGTGCGTCACGGGCATCATCGCATGCAATGGCCTACTAGGGCTATATGACGATGTTGCTCAGGAGCATCCAAGCAGCTTCAGAGGCAAAACGGCTGGCAAAATTGGGCTTGTATCCGGCTGCTTCAACCCTATGTTCATCACGAAGATTGACTATCTATAAATTAGCGAAAGCTAACACTATGCACCTTCGCTGCGGTGAAGCGCAGTGAAGGTGCATAGCAGATCATTAATGATTCAGATGAAGACAAAGCACTTCGAGAATGCTCCAAGACACCTTGGCGTTATTTGTGCTGATGATGAGGCTTGGAAGCCTCACGATGGTAGTTCATGGTTGATTCCAGCGGCGCCGTTCCGGCATCGTTATAGGTTGCGCCCTCGGGGACGAATACGTTTGTGACGGTGCGTCCGCTATCTGTTCCGGTGCGAAGATCGATACGCGAGGCTTCTACGCCCTTTTCGTCGACGAGGTATTGGCGAACGTTCATCGTTCGTTTTGCAGCAGCAGCCGGTTTTTCGTCTTTAGAGTAGTTTCCAACGATGACCAGGCGACCCGAGGTCTCGCGCTGCATGTCCAACGCGATGTTGTCGAGGCATCCTTTCGCCTCATTATCCACGCGCTCAGGACGCTTTTGATCACGTTCGAACGAAACTGCACAAAGCGCACGGGTCTGCGGTGCGGGTGGCGGAGGTGGCGCGTTCACCGACACGGTAGTATTGGCGGAAGCTGTCTTGCCGAGATCGTCAACCACGCTACAGGTCACGGTAATGTCACCGGGAGCAGCGCCGGCAGTGTTGAGCGTTGCAGTAGAAGTATTGCCTGAAATAGCTCCTCCGGTTGCCGAGTAGGAGTATGTGAGCGCGCGATTTTGCGGGCTCGTTCCCTGCGAGGTGATCGTAACGGGATCTCCTGCATTGACCTGCGAAGGATTGGCCGAGCACGTGGTTGTGGGGGGTGCAAACGGTTGAATCGTGAAACTCGCATTGCAGGCTGACTGCTCATAAGGATGGTTGCCTTGAGTCACTCGGCCGGAGACGGTGTACGTACCGGGTGCAGCGCCCTTCGTGTCGATGGTCGTGCTCGCGGCGTCGGCGCTGCCCAGTGTCCCGCCACTCGTCTTCCAGCTATAGCTGGCGTGGCGTTTAGGGTTGAGATCCGTTGCCGTTGCAGTCAGTGTCAGCGGGTCGCCAGGGAATGCCGTGGTCGGCTGAACATTGCATGCGAGTTGCACGGGCAGCGGCGGTTTGCCGCCGAAGCCGTAGACGATGCCAGAGGAGAGTCGCAGGTCGTTTTGCGTAGTTGCGTTGCCGTTCGATCCATAGGTTACGTCGGCGAAGCGGGTCATCATATACTCAGCTTGTACGGCACGTATGGAGAAGTGCCGCGACAACCGGATGTCCAGTCCACCACCCGCAGTGGCCGCAAGAGCGGTTTGCGCTGGCAGAGGCGTGCATACGACACCGGAACAGTTTGAGATCGTCACGCTACTGGCGTGAACACCGCCAACGAGGATCTGACCGAACGGCGTGAATCGAGTCGAATTGCGATACGAGAGACGCGGTCCGAAGAGATAGGTGTAAGCAGTGCCGCTGGAGCCAACGGTCAGCGGTTCATTCGCCGCATTACCTGTGAGTTCCAGCTGGCTGTCGTCATAGCCGCCGAAATCGGCGACGAGGCCGATGTAGCGGTTGAAGTTGTAGGCGATCGATGTGCTCCCGCCATTCACGCCGACCATGCGATTGCCGTTCACCGTTTGATCGGTGACAGTGCCGAAGCGGGTATAGCCGAGGAAGAGTTCAACCTTGGGTGTGACCACTGGGGTGCCGGATGCCTTTGCGTTCGTCTGGGCGCGAAGCGAGAGGGTAGGCGTTATGAGGAAGGCAACCGCCAGAGGTGCCAGGATGCTCGCATATGACTTCATTTCATTCT